>CAZXRC010000007.1:0-149870 GCA_964642475.1 uncultured Gemmatimonadaceae bacterium
AGCGCCGAGCCCACGAACGGTCGGACTTCCACGTTCAACCCCGCGCTGCAGCCGGTCAGTTCAGGAGGACTTCGCCCCGCCCGACTCCGCCTCCGAACGAGCCGTGACATCAGCGCCCGGCCAGTCCGCCGGCGCCTCCCCCGGCAGCGGCTCCGGGGGGTCGGTCCGGCGCCGATTTCGCCGCCGGCCCTCCTCGTACCAGTGCCGGGTGATCTCCCCCGCCAGATCCCGGTTCCCCAGCCCGAAAGCCAGACCCGCCGCCAGCGCGATCGAGCCGAGTATCAGGGTGAACGCGGAGGTCACGATTTCCTCGCTGACCCCCACCTGCTGTAACGCCATGAACACCGCGATCATCACCATCACGCCCTTGATGATCTTGGCGACCGTGACCACCCCTTCCACCGCCCCCGCCGACGCCACGATCAGCGCCCGCACGAACTCGCCGATGATCATGCCCAGGATGATGATCACCGTGGCCGAAATGAGCGTGGGGATGAAGCTCAGCATCCGCCCGAACATCTCGCGCACGTTCTCGAGGCCGAGGGCCGAGCTGGCCAGAAGCACCGCCACCAGCATGGTCAACCAGAAGACCAGCTTGCCGACGGTGCGCACCGGGTCGAGCCGCATCCGGCCCACCGCTTCGGTGAGCCCGCCGGCATCGGCCAGCCGCTTGAAGTGCAACCGCTCGAGGGTCCGGTCGGTCCAGCGCTGCAGCGAGCGGGCCAGGAAGTAGCCGGCCAGCATGATCACCGCCGCGGCCAGCAGGCCCGGCAGCACATCCAACAGCTCGCCCCAGCCAAGCAGCAGCCGGTCCCAGAGCTCGCTCATGTCGCCATCTCGATTCCGACCTTTCCCAGTTGCGCCCCGGCGCGGAGCCGGTCGAAGGCCTCACGCCAGCGGGACAGGGGATAAACCGTGTCCACCTCGGGCCAGAGCTTCCCGTCGGCCGCCAGCCCCGCGATCGCCCGGAATTCCGCGTTCGATCCCATGGTCGATCCCAGGAGGCTCCACTGATACCAGAACAGTTTGCGGACATCGGTGGTGACCATCGGGCCGCTGGTGCCACCGCAGGTCACCAGCCGGCCCAGCCGGCCCAGGCAACGGAGCGATCGCTCCCAGGTCGCCTGGCCCACGGTGTCGACCACGACGTCGACCCCGTGCCGGGCCGTCAGCGCCCGGACCTCCTTGGCCACGTCCTGGGTCGCGTGATTGAGGGTCACCTCGGCGCCCAGCTCGCGGGCCCGGGCCAGCTTGACTTCGGAGGAACTGGTGACGATGGGCCGGGCTCCAAGATGCCGCGCGATCGCGAGCGCGGCCAGCGCTACCCCGCCGCCGATGCCCCAGATCAGCACGCGCTCCCCGGCCTGGAGCCGGGCCCGGGTGGTGAGCATCCGCCAGGCGGTGAGCGTCGCGAGCGGGAATGCCGCCGCCTGGGCCCACGACATCCCGGCCGGGACCGGCGCGAGATTCCGCTCGGGCACCACCACACACTCGGCGATGGTCCCGTCGCGATGCTCGCCCAGGACCTGGAACTCGGGACAGAGCGGCTCCTCCCCCCGCCGGCACCATTGGCACCCCCCGCAGGAGAGGCCGGGATTGATCAGGACCCGGTCACCGGGCCGAACCGTGGTCGCCGCCGAACCGCAGGCCTCCACCACGCCGGCCCCGTCGGAGCCGACCACCCGCGGGAAGCGGTAGTCGACCCCGGGGATGCCATCGATGACCCAGAGATCGAGACGGTTGAGCGCGGCGGCGTGGAGCCGGACCCGGACCTGATCCGGCGCCCCAAGTTCGGGCGCCGGCCGGTCCTGGAGTCGCAGGTGGTCGAGACTGCCGGTGGCAGTGAGGGTCAGCGCTCTCAAAACGAGGGGCTGGTAATCCGTTCTCCGGGGAGCAATCGCACGCTGGTTTCGGCGCCGCTCGCAAGCGCGCGCCACTGGAATGTAAACTCGACGGCATTGCGGTTCTGAGGTGAGGGCCGGGTGCCGACCCACGCCAGCCGGGCGCCATCGCGGGAGAGGGCGACCCCCTGGAGGTTGAGGTCGCTGGTGAGGAGCGGGGTGGCCCCCGCACCCTGTCGCACCACCCGGTCCGGGTCGCTCTTCCCGCTGCGTTCCTCGACCCACCCCAGCTCACCACCGGGGAAGAAGAAGGGATGCGCCTCGCGCCGGTCCCGCGAAGCCGTCACCGGCGCGGGCGTGCCCCCGTCGAGGGGAACGCTGTAGATGTCGGACTGGCCGTCGCGGGTCGCGGGGTACCCGGTGAACGCCACCCGGGCCCCGTCGGGCGAGACCACCGGCTGACTGGCGCCGCCGGGCAGGGCGGTGAGCTGGCGGACCTCGCTGCCATCGGGTTTCATCACATAGAGCTGACGGGTGCCGCTCCGACCCGAGACGAAGACGATCTGGCCGCCGTCCGGGGTCCAGGCCGGCTGCTGGTCTACCGCCGCGTCGGTGGTGAGCCGCACCGGATTGCGACCGTCGGCGTCGGCCACGAAGATGTCGAAATTGCCGCTGCCGAAGCGATCCGACGCGAAGACCATGCGGGTCCGGTCGGCGGAGTAGGCCCCGTCGACGCTGTTGGAGAAGCTGTCGGCCGCCACCGGGAGCATCGCCTCGGGCGCGGCCACGGAGAGCGTGTAGATCCCGAACTTCCCACCCCGGCTGGAGGAAACCAGCAGGTCGCCCGTGACCACCACCAGCGCCTGCACCGGTCGCCCTCCCCGGGGCTGGGCCGAGATCGTGGCCCGGCCCGGCGTCAGGGCTTCGAGGGTCCCGTCGGGGGCGACCTTCGCCACGGCGGCGTTGCTGGTCACCCAGTCGAGGCCGCTGGCCGCGCCCAGCGCCCGGCCCTGGTCGTCGACGTAGCTCGCCCCCAGCTGGACCTTCTCACCGGGGCGCATCGCGAACCGGCTCCGGGAGAGACTCACCGCGCCGGGCAGCACTTCGATGGTCCACCCCTTGGCCATGAAGCCCCGGGCCGCAAAGGTGAGCATGGTCGTGCCGGGACGGCGCGCGGTCAGGATGCCGGTGGCGGGATCGAAGCCGGCCACCGAGGTATCGGTCACATTCCAGGTGATCGGCACCCCTTCGATCGGCAGCGAGTCGGCCGTCTGGGGGATCAGGGTGAACTCGCGGGTGGTCTGGGCCGGAAGCCGGATCTTCTCGCTCAGCCGCGGCGCCACCAGAAAGTGCGCCACATGCTGGTGCACCAGCACCGGGATCCGCCGCTCCTGCAGGTAGCCGCGCACCACCACCTCGCCTCGCCCCGGCGCCCGCGCGCGAATGACCCCGGCCGGCGTGACCTCGATGACGGCCGGATCGTCGGTGGTCCACTGGAACCCGGAGGGGTCGAGCGGGCGGTTCCCCAGCGCCGGAACGGTGGCCCGTATGGTGTCGGCCTCGCCCGGGGAGAGCAGCAGGTTGTCCGCGCTCAACGCGAACTGGGTCATCCCCACCGAGACCGGCACGCTCAGGGTGACACCGCTCGCGGCAATGACCTGGATGACCGCCTGACCCGAGGCCATGGCCGCGACCGTACCGCTGGTGTCGACCAACGCGGCGACACTCGGCTGGAGGGAGCGCCAGATCAGCTCAGGCGCCGGCACCACGCTGCCGTCGGCCCGAAGGGCCGTCACCCGGACCGCCCCCCGTTCCGAGGGAAGCAGGGTCAGGCGCGCCGGTTCCGCCACCAGTCGGGCGATGTCGGCCGCGGGCGGCGCCATGCCGGCGGCCAGCGTCGTCACCGACCCGGAGCCGGCGGGCCGGCCAGAGCTCGACGCCGCCATGCCGCGGGTCGGCTCCGATGCCCCCTCCGCGATCAGCACCACCACGTTGTGGGTTTTCTGGCCGGCCTGGACCGTCAGCACAGTGCGGCCCCGGCGGCTGGCGCTCACGGTGCCGTTGGGGGCCACCTGGGCCACCGAGCTGTCGGCGACCTTGAACTTGATGGCGAGGATCGCGTTACCGGCCTCGTCGAAGGCCTGTACCGTAACCGCCTGACGCCCCCCGGCCTCGAGCCGCAGGGTGTCGGGGGTAACGTAGAGTTCGGTGACGTTCTGGGCCGCGAGGGGGGCGGCAGCGGTGAACGCCAGCGCAATGAGGACAAGCGTCGATCGAGTCATGACTTGGCAGCCTCCAGTGATAGGAGTCACTGGGAGCAAGGGCCAGACCACGACAGCCGCACTGTTAACCTATTGATTTATATAGCGTTGGCACGTCAGAAATTAGACGGTGACGGCACCACCTGACCCAACCCGCGAGGGGAACGGCGGGCTGCGAGAACACCCCCTGACTACAGCCAGTAGCCGCCAATCATGGTCGCGGAGGGGTTGGCCAGGGTCTGGCTCATCAGCTTGAGCCAGTGCCGCTGGTTGTGCTGGTCCAGGCCGTGCCTGGTATCCAGGTCATAGCGCCGCTGGATCAGCCCGGCGCGGGTCACGAAATGCAGGGTCAGCAGCAGCTCCAGCTCGGCCTTGAGCAGCGCCTCGGTCCGGGCCCGGAGCTTCCACATCTTCATGAGCACCACCCGCCCGATGACATGGGCCACGTCATAGTGAAATTGCTCGTGCGCCAGCAGCGCCGCCCCCTTGTCTCTGTCGGTGCGGGCGGTCGAATCCTTCCAGATCTTCGCCTCCGGCTCGATCGTCAGCTTCATGTCGTCGGGAAGCGCGAGCTGTCCATCCTTGGTCACTGGGGTATATGAGGAATACTCGTAGGTGAACTCCACCAGCGCCGACCGCCGCTCCCCGTTCTCGATAATCGGCGAGTTGACCACAGTGAAGTTGCTCCACGCCAGCTTCGATGGATTCATCACCAGTGTCATGCCCATGAGGCCCTCCCCATCGGTTCCTCGAGTCCGCCGGCTCAGGGGCCCAGTCGGATCTCGGTTCGGCTGTAGCCGTCGACCCGGTCTCCCGGCGCCGGGAACCGCACCGAAACCTCCCGCTCGGTGTCCCGCCGCACTCGGATGACCGCCGTAGTGCCCGCCGGCCCATCCAATAGAACGGCAAGGGAGTCGCCAACCCGACGCAGATCCACCAGCCGGAGCCCCCGTGACCGCTCGCCCCGCCCCGGCACGATCTCAGGCAGGAGAACCTCAAAGCCCGGCTCGAACCGGATCTCCACTTCGGCCTCGGCCCCCAACACCAGGCGCGCCTCCACCACCGTGCCCCGAACCGACTCCACCGGCTGAGCCCCGGCCGGCGCGCCGGCGCCCTTCACGTCGACCGCCGTGACCCTGGCCCCCGGCGGCAGGTGGGGCGCGAACACCACCGTATCCGCCGCCGCACTCCCCTGAGTCCGGTGCACCGCGAGTCGAAGGACACCGGGACCTCGCGTGAACCGGAGGTCGTAGCGCCGGTCACCCAGGGCGAGATTCGCGATCGACAGGCTGTCCCAATCGGGTGGGAGCTGCGGGGCCAGCCGAGCCAGCGCGACCGATGCGTCCGGCTCCCAACCCAGAAGTCCCCGTACGACGATGGTCGGGATGAACGACGTGCCGAAGAACTGCTGCGGCACCGCCGTTTCCAGCGGCTCGAACTGGGACCCCGAGAAGACCTCGGGGTTGCGACCCAGGCCCGCGATCGTGCCGGTCGCCACGATCTGGCGGAGCAGCTGGTAGCCCATGGTCGGGTTGAGATAGCGGTACTGCGCCAGGGCGGCGAACCCGGTGACGAAGGGCCAGACAGTGCCATTGTTGTAGTGGAGGGGATCGAAGAGGCCGCTGGTCGACGAGAGCGATCGGGCGCCCCAGTCGGTCATGAGCGACGAGCCCGCCAGCGCCGCGGCCCCCAGCATCCCCGGCTCCGGATCGAAGAGGCCAAAGCTCAACGCCGTCGCGGGCCAGGCGGTCAGCTCGGGTCGGACCGTCCCGCCGCTCAGCAGGGCGAAGGCGTACAGCTTCTGCTCCGGCAGCCAGAACCGGGTCCGGAGCGAGGCGAGCGCCTTCTCCCGGAGCGCCCGGGCCTCGGTGGCCAGGGGATCGCCCCTCGCGCCCCGCGCGGACGGCTTCTTTTCCGAAGCCCGCAGTGCCTCGGCCATGCGGGCAAACCGGTCGAGCGCCTCCACCCACACGGCGCTCAGATAGATATCCGACTCGACTCCGACGCCGAGGTCGCCCACTTCCACAGCGCCGAGCCCTCCCTTGCTGTTGAGCATGAGCCCGGAGGCGGGATCCACCGTCCCCTTGCACCACTGCCAGGCGCGCTGGATCGCCGGCCAGTTCCGCCGGATGGAGGTCAGGTCGCCCGAGGCCCTCCAGTACTCACCCCATGCGAGAATCCACCACGGTGTGGTGTCGGCATGATAGAACGCGTAGGGAAAATCCTCGAACCACCGGATCCGCGCGGCGCTCTGGGAGATCTCGTGGGGGATCTTCCCGTCGGCCGACTGATACCGGGCGAAGAACTCCAGACCCTGCCGGGCCAGCTCGAACTGTCCGGTGGCGTCCAGGCCCAGTGAATTGACCGCGGCATCGCCCCCGAAGAACCAGGCGAATCCCGGCCGGGCCCCGCGCGGTTCGCTCGGTCCATAGCCTGCCACCAGGCCGCAAGCCAGGTCGGGGTTGCAGGCCAGCGCTTCATCGAGATTGAGCGCGGCCCAGCTCACCGCCCGGTTGAGCGCTGGGTCGGGTGAGCCCACCCGGAGGGACTGGGCCAGCACCTGGCGGGCATGCCCCTCCCGTTCCTGATAGAGGCGGGGGACGTCGGCCAGCACCCGGCGATAGAGCGCCCGAACGCTGTCCCGGGGGGCGGCGGCCCCCACGATCACGATAGGAATGCCACGGAGATGGAGCGGGGTGAGCTTCCCGGCCGGTTCGCCCGGGCGGGGCATGGCGGCCAGGACCGAATCGCCCACCCGGATCCGAAGCTGGCTCGGAGCCTCCGGCACATCGTGGGCCGGCTGATTGGTGGCCGAAACCGTGAACGGGCTTCCGACCAGGGCATTCAGCTTTCGCTGGCTCTCCGACAATACGAAGGCCCTGGACTCCTGGTCCCAGAAGACGTACTGGCCCCCCACAGCTCCGGGCCAGGCCAGCTCCAGGTCGGACACGAACTCCGCCAGGATCTCTATCGGGCGCACCGCATCCACGTCCAGCAGCATGACCACCGCCGGCAGGTCCAGTGCGGCGAAGACCCGTTGCCGCACGGTGAAGGCCGGATGGGTGTAGGTGATCACCGGGCCGGTCGGGGTGACCTCGACGGTGCGGGCCAGGTGGCGCCCGGCCAGCGGCTCGCTGTATAGCGGTGTCTGGAAGCGAAGCTCGAACCCGTGAACCAGCTTGAGGGGCCAGGTCCAGATCTCGAATCCGCCTCGCTCGGTCCCCATTGCAATCGCTCGGCGCCCGATCGCGCTCACATAGCCGTCGGCTCGCGCGGGGCCCGTGAACTCGACCCCGATGCGTTCCACCGCAATGGGACGCAACATCGAATCGGCGGCTGTCTGGGCCCTGGCGACGTCGGCGACACAGCAGAAGCCAAGCCAGGCGTATGTCGCTAAGTCTTTACGTAACAAGATGTTACCTCGGTTACTCGAGATGGCCGCCCCCCCGCTGGGGAGGGCCGAAGGGCCCATGGCGGCTTCGCCTCGGACCCTGCGACCCGGCCCTAAAGGTTCGGGCGGTGTGCTAGTTATGCGTGTGCGACTACGCCTTGCACAAGAGCGGAAGAAGTGCATCTTTGCTGCGTCCCATTCTTACGTGACGGGCCTTTGCGCCCGCGCACCGGCGGCGGGTGTCTCGCCGCGGCAGTCTCTGGAGGAAGCCCATGGCCGAGCTGCACGATATGGAGATGAGCTGGACGGATTCCGGGTGGATGGACCCCGCGCCCACCCCCTTCGAACCCATGGCGGCTCCGTCGCCGATGGAGACCCCCGCGTCTTCCCCTGCGGCAGCTCCCAAGCCGGCAGCGAAGCCCAAGAAGAAGGTGGCTCCCAAGAAGAAGGCGGCCAAGAAAGCGGCCAAGAAGGCGAAGAAGCCGGCCAGAAAAGCCGCCAAGAAGGCGGCCAGGAAGCCGGCTCGCAAGGCGGCAAAGAAGGCCGCCAAGAAAATGAAGAAGGCAGCCAAGAAGGGAACCAAGAAGGCGGGCAAGAAGAAAAAGAAGTAATAGCCGCCGACCCATCGGCTCCGAGCGCTCCGGTCTCAGGACCGGAGCGCTTCGCTTTGGGCCTTCCGGGCGAAGGCCACCGCGCAGTTGATCAGCGCGATGTGGGTGAAGCCCTGGGGGAAGTTACCCAGGAATTCGCCGGTCGCAGGATCGATCTCTTCGGAGTAGAGCCCCAGGTGGTTGGCCCGGTCGAGCATGCCACGGAAGATCCGCTCCGCCCCCGCCCGGTCGCCCGAGCGGAGCAGCGCCTCCGCCAGCCAGAAGGTGCAGATCGAGAACGCCCCTTCTTCCCCTTCGAGCCCATCGGGCGAGCGGTAGCGGTAGACCAGGTCTCCTCCGGGGCTGGTGAGCTCAGTGGCGATGGCGCGGACGGTGGATTGCATCCGGGGGTCGTCCCAGGGGAGAAAATCCACGAACCCGATCGCCAGGGTGGCGGCATCCAGGGTCTCGGGGCTTTCGTAGGCCTGGATGAACGACTGCTTGGAGGAGCTCCACCCCTGGGCCAGGATCTCGGCCCGGAGCTGGTCCCGCTCCGCCCGCCAGCGGGGCAGGTCGCCATCGAGCCGGAGTTCCTCCGCCATCCGGATGCCGCGATCGAGCGCCACCCAGCTCATGAGCTTGCTATAGGTGTAGTGGCGTACTTCGCCTCGGACCTCCCAGATACTCGAGTCGGGCCGGTGCCAGTTGCGGCTCACCCAATCCACCAGGGGGCGAAGCACCCGCCAGGTGCCTTCGGTCATCGGGTGATTGCGACGCCACATCTCGGCCGTCTCCAGCACCTCCCCGTATACGTCGATCTGGAGCTGATCGGCGGCCCCATTGCCGACTCGCACCGGACGAGAGCCGCGGTACCCGGCCAGGTGGTCCAGCTGGCGCTCGACCAGGTCTCGCTGTCCGTCGAGGGCGTACATGATCTGGAGATGCCCGCCCCCCTCGTGCCGCGTCACCCGCTTGAGGAAGCGCATGAACTGGTCGGCTTCGGCGGCGTGCCCCACGCGCTCCAAAGCTGCCAGCGTGAACGCGGCATCGCGGAGCCAGACGAAGCGGTAGTCCCAGTTGCGCGAACCACCCAGGGTTTCGGGCAGGCTGGTGGTCGGGGCGGCGATAATGGCGCCGCTCTCGGCGTGGGTCAGGAGCTTGAGCGCCAGGGCCGAGCGCTCCACTTGGCGCCGGAAGGGACCGACGTAGCGGACCCGTGAACTCCAGACCCGCCAGAAAGCGGCGGTGACCTCGAGCTTCTCGGCGCTGTCGTACTCGTCGACCGGGTGGATGTCGTCATCGTCGTAGCGCAGCACCAGCCACTCGGTTTCGCCCTCTCCCAGACTCAGGCTCGCGACCGCCACTCCCTGCTCCACCGTCCAGTCGAGGTGGCGGGTGCAGCTCAGCGTCAGTACCTGGGCGACCCGGTCGGTGGCGTAGAGGCCACCCCGCAGGACTTCCAGTCGGGTGGTGCGGGAGGCGTACTCGAAGCGGGGCATGAACCGGACCCGGATCGTCACGGTCCCGCCGGTGCAGGACACCTGGCGGTGGATCTCGGGGTGATCGCTCGAAGGGCGCCCCTCGAACCCCACCGGCATGAAGTCCACCTGCTGCACCTCGCCGTCGTCGGTGCGGAAGGTGGTCTCGAGGATGTTGGTGCCTTCGCGGTACTGTTGCCGGGCGGTGAATCCGTCGTCCGCCGGCTGCATGCTCCAGCTGCCGCCCCGCTCCGGATCGAGCAGCGCGGCAAAGACGCTGCCGCTGTCGAAACGCGGCAGACAGCACCAGTCGATGCTACCATGGCGGCTGATCAGCGCCGCGGTGCGCATGTCGCCGATGAGGCCATAGTCGGCGATGGGAGGTTGCGGCATGGGTTAGCCTCGGACCTGTCGCGCCCGCGCCTCGGCCAGGCGGGCAAGCCAGGCGGCCAGGGTGCGGGGGCCGGAGGTGCGATAGGTATTGAAGCGGGGCCGCGGGCCCACCGCCACCGTGAAGGCCCGCCCGGCCAGCGCGATCATCGCATCCTCGTCGGTGGTGTCGTCGCCGGCATAGAGCACCGCATCGGGCCGGGGGTGCCGGCGGAGCCATTTCAGGACCGCGCGCCCCTTGTCTACTCCGGGGAGCTGCGCATCCAGGATCCGGTGGCCAAAGAGCACCCGCAGTCCCTCCGCCCGGAGCATCCGGGCAATCCGGGTGGCGGTGCGTCCCCGGTCGTTGGTGGACAGGCGGAGATGGATAGCCAGGGACCGCTCTTTCCGCTGGAAGCGAACCCCACGGACGCCGATCAGCAGGCCCTCCAGCCGGTCGGCGGCGTGGCGAAACTGGGCGGCGCTTGCGGGCAGCCAGCTGGTCACCCGCCCCTGTTCGTAGAGCCGGGCCCCGTGATCGCCCAGGACGGCATCGACCGGTGTGCGGGCTACCTCGAGGACGCCGGCCACCGAGCGACCCGACACCAGCACCACCCGGACCCCGCCCGCCCGGAGCCGCTGCAGCGTCCGGGCAGTCGACGCCGGGACCCGCGCGCGGCGGGGACGCTCGACGATCGGAGCGAGGGTCCCATCGAGATCGAGAAACAGCAGCGGCCGCCGGGCCGCGGCCAGGGTCTCCAGCACCACCCGCCCGGCGGTGCCCCGCGCCAGCGGAATAGTCACGTGCCGCGCCGCAGGCTGGACACCTCGGCGAAGATGTCGTCCATCCAGTCCTGGATAGTGTTGCGGCGCAGCCGGCGCCGGAGTGCCTCAAGCCGGCGCTCCCGCTCCGCCGCCGGCATCCGGATGGCGCGCAGCATGGTTTCGGCCGTGGCACCGACATCATACGGATTGACCAGCAGCGATTCCCGCATTTCCCGGGCGGCCCCAGCGAAGCGGGACAGCACCAGGACCCCGAACCGTCCATCCTGGCAGGCGACGAATTCCTTGGCCACCAGGTTCATGCCGTCCTGCAGGGGGGAGACGATGCAGACATCGGCCGCCCGATAGTATGCCGCCAGGGTCGACTGGTCGAGTGACTCGCGCACCAGGCGGATGGGCATCCAGTCGGGCCGGCCGAAGCGGGTGTTGAGCTGGGAGGCCAGGGCAACGACTTCTTCCTCGAAGGCCAGGTACTCCGGTACGTCGCTCCGGCTGGGCACCGCCACCTGCACCAGGGTCACCCGGCCGGCCAGGTCGGGGTGGGTCTCGAGCAGGCGCGCCATCGAAAGGAACCGCCGCGGGATCCCCTTGGTGTAGTCCACCCGGTCTACGCCGAGGAGGAGCTGCCCGTCGCCCGGGAGCGCCTCCCGCCGGACCCGCCGCGCGACCGCCTGCGTGTCAGGCTGGCTGGCTGCCGCCTCGAAGTTGCTCACGTCGATGGAGATGGGAAACGCCCGTACCACCGTCCGCCGGCCCCTGTAGCGCACCAACCCGCGGGAGGACTCGACGACCGCCTCCTTGAGGCAGCGCCGCACCCCGCTCAGGAAGTTGCGGACATCCCCCGCGGTCTGAAACTCGAGCAGGTGGTTTCCCAGCAGCCCCTGCACCAGGGCGCGGGCCTGGGGCAGGACCCGGAGGATGTCGGGCGAGGGCCACGGGATGTGCCAGAAGTGGTGCACGAACAGATTGCGCACCCGGCGGAGCATCCCGGGCAGCAGGCCGAAGTGATAGTCCTGCACCCAGCAGACAGCTGGCTGGCCAGCGGCCTCCGCCATCACGGCGGCGGCGAACCGTTCGTTGACCTGGCGGTAGCGGAGCCAGTCCGCGGCGTCATAGACGAAGCGGGTGAGCTGGGAGTGGCAGAGAGGCCAGAGGGCCCGATTGGCGGTCTCGACGTAATAGCCCTGGACCTCCGCCGCCGAGAGACGCAGGCGGCGGAGGCGGTACGCCGGCTTCTCCGGCGGCACCATCAGGGTATCGCCGGCGTCGGTGACTTCGAAGTCGGCCGGGCCGCTGCCCCAGGCCACCCAGGTGCCGCCGGCCGCGGCCATGACCGGCTGCAGGGCGGAGGTCAGTCCCCCCGCGGGGGCGTCGACCCGAAGGGCACCGGTCGGGTCACGGCGATGGACGAATGGCTCGCGGTTGCTCACCAGGATGAGCGGGTGCCGGGGACCGCGTGTGAACCAGTCCAGAATTCCCATAGTGCCAAGGGTATCCCGGTCGCTGGCCCGCACGAAAGGGGCCGGCTCCGGTCATCTTGCGCCACTCGGGAGCGGGGGTCAGCTTTCGGGCCACTCATGCATGCCCCTGTCGGGCGACCGTCGAACCAGCCGTGTGGCGGGCTGAGGAATCCGATGCGCGGCCCCCGGCCCCGACGGTGGCGCCGGTCACCGCGCTGCGGGTAGTATCGCTCGGGCCGGACGGCGTCGAGCGGTCCGTTCACCCTGGTGATGGAGCGGCGCCCCGATGGCTGGGAGATCCTGCATGACCACACGTCCTCGGACTGACGCGTTCCGCGCGCTGGCGTGCCTCACGGCGCTGCTCGCTGCCTGCGCCCCCCGGCACAAGGACCGCATCGCGCTGGTGGGCGGCAACATCATCAGCGGTGCCGGCGACGCGGTACTCCGCGACGCGGTCATCGTGGTCTACCAGGGCCGGATCGAGACGGTCGCGCCGCGGGAAGGGTTCGCGATTCCCAAGACCGCGGTCGAGGTGGACGTCACCGGGCGCTGGATCATCCCGGGCCTGATCGACGGCCACGCCCACACCGAGCGCTGGGCCCTGGGTCGCTACGTCGCGGCCGGAGTCACCAGCCTGCGGGACCTCCATGGCCAGGGCGACTCGATCCTCGCGCTCAAAGAGGAGGTGAGCCTGGGGGGCGTGGTCGCCCCCCGGATCTACAGCGCCGGGGCGATGATCGACGGGATCCCTCCGACCTACGGCGACGCCACCGGGATCCGCGACGGCGACCAGGCCCGCCGGGCGGTGGACGCGCGGGCGGTGGCGGGGGTCGACTACATCAAGACCTACACCCGAATCACTCCCGAGCTCTTCAAGCCGCTGCTGGACGAGGCCGGGACCTTCAATCTCAAGATCACCGCCCACCTGGGCCTGACCGACGCCCTGACCGCCATGAAGCTGGGCGTGGCGTCGATCGAGCACATGTCCGGCGTCCCCGAAGCCTCCGGCAATGCCGAGAAGTTCTACACCGAGCACCGGAAGAGCTTCTTTGCCGGCTGGAATTACTTCGAGCGAAGCTGGGCCTCGCTCGATTCGAGCAGTCTGACCCGGGTTGCCACGGCCCTGGCCGAGGGTCGGGTAACGCTGGTGCCGACCCTGGTCCTGCACGAGACTTTCAGCCGGCTCGACGACCCCGCGGTCCTGGGCAGCGACGACGTGAAGTCGGTGCCCGACTCGATCGTCGCCAGGTGGAATGTGCCCGACCTCAAGGCCCGGGCCGGGTGGGACGACGCCCAGTTCGCCGCCTTCCGGGCCTCCCGCGCCAATCAGGACCTCTTCCTGCGCGCGTTCCGCTCGGCCGGCGGGCGGATCGTGGCGGGCACCGATGCCGCCAACCAGATGCTGGTGCCGGGGTGGAGCCTGCATACCGAGCTCGAGCTGCTGGTCAACGCGGGGCTGACCCCCGAGGATGCCATCGAGACCGCGACCCGCAATACCGCTCAGCTCCTCGGCGCCGACTCGCTGGGCCTGGTGGCCCCCGGCAAGCTCGCCGATCTCGTCGTTCTCAAGGCCAATCCGCTCACCGACATCCGAAACACCCGATCGGTCGAGCGCGTGATGGTCCGGGGGCAACTCTATCTCGCCGATTCGCTCCGCGCCACGTTCTGACCGATGGCGTTCTCCCGCATCTTCCTCGGCTGGGCGGTCGTCACCCTGCTGTTCGTGCTGTGGCGGGAAGTGGAGCGGCGCCTCAAGGGGATCCACGGACCAGCCGGCGCGTCGCTCCGCGCCAGTGTGCCGGCCCAGGCGATCGAGGCTCTGCTGCTCACGCTTTTCGCCGGTCTCTGGTTCGGAAGCCTCGGCAGCGGCGGCGCCGTGCTGCTGTTCCTCATTGTGGGAGCGTTGATGGAGATCCCCTCCCGGCTCCGGGAGTATGCCGGCGCGCTTCCATGGAGAGCGGTGTTGGCCGGGATCGCGCGGGTGGTCGTCGCGGGCGTGGTGCTGGGCTTTCTGATGACCTGATCGCCCCGCCACCTCCTGCTGGCGTTTTCCTCCGGACCCGAGTAGCTATCCCACCGGAACCCTCACGCCAGCCCGATGCCCGATACGCCTCGCGACCAGAAACCCCGCATCCGGCTCACCTCTCTCTCTCACGGCGCCGGTTGAGCCTGCAAGCTCGGGCCCGCCGAGCTGGCACAGGTACTCCAGCACATCCCCACCGGTACGGATCCGAGAATCCTGGTAGACGCCGCGTCGCGTGACGACGCCGCGGTCTACGCCTTGAGCGACGAGCGAGCCCTGGTGGCCACGGTCGACTTCTTCACGCCCATCGTCGACGACGCCGCCACCTGGGGTCGCATCGCCGCGGCCAACGCGTTGAGCGACCTCTACGCCATGGGGGCGACCCCGCTCTTTGCCCTCAGCCTGGTGGGCTGGCCCCGCGAGACCCTGCCGCTGGCCCTGCTGGGCGAGGTCCAGGGCGGGATGCACCAGATCGCCGCCCGGGCCGGCTGCCCCATCCTCGGCGGGCACAGCATCGACGCCCTCGAGCCGCACGTGGGGCTGGTCGCGTTTGGGGAGGCCCATCCGGCGCGTCTCCTCACCAACCGGCAGGGGCGCCCGGGAGACGTCCTGGTCCTGACCAAGCCCCTCGGCACCGGCATTCTCTCCACCGCGCTCAAGCGTGAGCTGGTGTGTGAGGCCGATCTGGCCGATGCCATCGCCTGTATGACGACGCTCAACGATGGCGCCATGCGCGCCGCGCTGGCGCACGGCGTGCGCGCCGCGACCGATATCACCGGATTCGGACTGGTGGGCCACCTCGGCAACGTGGTGCGGGAGAGCCGGGTCGGCGCCCGGATCGACATCGGCCGCCTGCCGCTCCTTCCCGGGGTGCGGGAGTTGGCCGAGGCCGGCGTGGTGCCGGGCGGCACCCGGCGGAATCTCGAGGCGGCCACCGGCGTCACCTGGGGTCCCGGGGTCTCGGACACCGAGCGGCTGCTTGCCGCCGACCCGCAGACCTCGGGCGGCCTCCTCCTCGCCTGCCCACCCGACCAGGTTCCTTCCCTGCTTGCCGCGCTCGCGGCGGCCGGGACGCCGGCGAGGGCGGTGATCGGTGAACTGACCGGCAACGACGCCGGAACCATCCACGTGGAGCGCCGAGCCTGACCATGCGCTGGACACCGGAACGGCTCGATCAGTTGGAGAGCGCCGTCCGCCAGGGCCGGCGGGTAGCCCTGTCGCGCCGCGGCAGCGAGTACGTCGTCAACGCCGTCCGGATGACCACGACCGGCAACCGGGATGCGTTTGTCGGGCGGCTCCCGATGACCGGAGAGGAGATGACCTTCGTCCTCGAGGATCTCGACGCGATGCTGGTCCTGCCCTGAACGCCCCCCACCCTTGACGAACCCGGTCCGTCGGCCCACCGTGGGAGCATGTTTACCTCCCTGCTGGTCGGACTGGACGGCTCGGTCGAATCGCAGGTCGCCCTCAGTCAGTCTATCCAGATCGGCCAGCGGTTTCGGGCCCGGATCGTTCTGGCGCATATCCTCCGCCCCGAGGCCGCCCGGGCCGGGATCGGGCTCGGTCCGTCCTGGATGGAGTGGTCCGCCGATCAGCCTCCCACCGACAGTGAGCTCCGGCGGGCCGCGCAGGAGATGCTCGAGGATGCCGCCGGCGCGGTGGCACGGGCCGGGTTGGAAGCCGAGATCGTCAGTCGCACCGGAGACGTGATCGAGATACTGCGGGAGCTGGCCGAACAGGTGGGGGTCGTGGTGATAGGGAAGGTCGGGGTCCGGGGCGCGGCGAGCCCCACCGACGATCCCCTGGGCCCCGATGCCCGCGAGCTGATCCGGCGGTGTCCCCGACCGGTCCTGGTCACCGGCCGGCGCCCCACCCCGATGGACCGGGTGCTGGTGGCCTATGCCGGCGGCCCCACCAGCGAAGGCGCGCTGGCCTACGCGGCCCGTTTCGCCGGCATCACCGGCGCCCACCTCGATGTGGTCCACATCGGCGCCTCGACCGACGATGGTCGCCAGGCGCTGGCACGCGCCTCGGGGGCCCTGTCCATGGCCCCGCTCGACTTCGAGCTGCACCTGCTCGACGGCGACCTGGACACCGCCGTGCTCGATGCGCTCACCCGGCTGGGCTCCAATGCCCTCTTCGTCGGGGCCCATCGCGAGGAGCAGGGCTGGTTGGTCCCCTCCCATACCGCCGCTATCTTGCGGGCCACCGATATTCCCGTCCTGGTCCACATGGAGCAAGTCAGCCCCGGTGCCCGCACCTCCGCTGCCCATCGCCGTCCTTCACATTGACGAGAGCTGTCTCGGTAACGGCCGCGAGGGAGCGACACCCGGAGGCGCCGGCGGACTGATCGAGGTCCGGGCGGGCGGCGCGATTCAGCGCCGCGATTTCTACCTCCACGCTCCCGACACTACCAACAATCGAATGGCGCTCGCCGGGGCCATCGCCGCGCTCCAGCTCCTCGCCGGCAAGGGCCGCCGGCTCCATACCCTCATCGTCTCGGACTCCGAGTACCTGGTGAAGGGGATGCGCGAATGGGTACCGGGCTGGATCGGCCGCGGCTGGACCCGCAAAGGCGGCACGATCGAGAATCTGGAGCTCTGGCGGGTGCTGGTGGATTCCGCCCGCAAGCACGAGGTGGAGTGGACCTGGGTCCGCGGCCACAAGGGCCACGCCAAGAACGAGTACGCCAATGACCTCGCGGTGAAGGCGGCGACCGATCAGATCACGTCGCCCGGAGCGGTGGAATCGGGATTCCCGGCCTGGCTCGAGGCCAAGCGGGCTAAGAGGAAGTTCGAGGACTATGACCCGGACGCGGCGTTCGCGGTCCTGGAAGCGAAGCTCAAGTCGGGGGAGCGGTTCCGGTTGGCCGAGGGTGAAAGCTGAGCGGTGGGGGTGGATGGCAGGCTCTCACCCCCCGCCCTATCTACCGAGTCCGGCGCCGGCCACCCATCACCAGCATCATCTTCACCCGGCCGGTCACCGCGTCGCTCGGCGCCGTGTAGGCTTCGGTCGAGAGCATGAACCCTGGGCCGGGAGCCCAGGTCACTCCCCCGAACAGGGCCCACCGGCTCAGGTTTACTTCGACCTTCTGGTTGTCCGCCGCTCCGCCGCTCGCGATCCGGTCCACCTGGAACCGAGGATGGAGGATGTTGTATCCGGTGCCGAGATAGGGCCGGAGCTTGCCGCGCGCCATTGGCCAGCCGAAGCCCAGCTCCACCCCGAAGATGTTGGGGCTATAGCGGTCGTCCGATTCCTCTCCGCCGAAGCAGTCCGGATTTCCGGCGTCCTGGGTCGCGGACTTGGGGCAGGTGAACGGTGCCCGGATGTTGCCCAGCGTCGCGTGGACCCGGCCCATGAACATGGTGCCCTTCTGGGTGAGCAGGACCGACCGTGAGAGCGCCAGCCCCCAGAGATTGGGACGCACCCCGTTGATACGGGTGATGGGCGGCACCCAACTGACCTCGAGCAGGACCCCGTCGCCCAGGGCAAAACCCAGCCGCGGCCGGGGAAAGGCCGTGAGCAGGTTCACATTCTCCGGCCCCTTCCCGGGACGGCACCGGGTGGGCGTCGCGATCCGGTCACTGGCGTCGGGGAGGTAGGTTCCCTCGACCCCGAACTGGATCGAGCCCGGGCGGTAGATCCAGGGCGACTGGGCCATGCTGAAGGCCAGGGGCACGGAGAAGTGGGCAAACAGGTCGGCTTCGTGGGAGCTGGAACTCGGCTTGCAGGTATCCTGCGCCGCGAGCGGCGCACCGACCAGGAGTGTACCGAGGGCGAGGGAGAGCGAACGCATGGACACTCCTTGCTTGACAGTGCGGGAGGGCGGCCGTACTCTGACCAGTCAATGACCGACCTCGAACGGCTCTTTCGCAGGCTGGTGGATAACCTAATCGCCATCGACCCGGCCCGCCTCCACCGGCCCATGACCATCGGCGATCTCGTCGGTTCCGTCATTCCCTACCGGACCACCCGTCGCGCCCTGGGGATCGACACCGCCGAGGATTACGACATGCTGGTGCTGCGTCTCTGCTCGGGGGAGGGCGGCTACGTACGGGTGCTCACCGACGAAGCCATGATGGCGTTCCGGGATCAGCTGGCGAGCACCAATCCCGACCTCGGCGTCCTCGCCGAATATCGCCAGGCCGAGCTGGTGCTCGGAGGTGAGCCTTTGGCGCACGCGCTGGGCCCGGGCCCAGAGGAAGCGTACGCCCCGGCCGAGGAAGAGTATCTCGACACCCAGCTCCCGTCCCCGCCGCCGTCCGCCCCGGTGACGCTCGCGATGGACCTGCCACGCCGGATGCCGTTCAGCGCCGAGCCGGTGCCTCCGGTGGCCCCCGCGCCCCCGCGGATGACGGCCGAGCCCGAGTCGGTCCGCCGGCCGATGCTTCGGCTCGATTCTCCCCCGCGCTGCAGCTACTGTGGCGGCCCGCTCCCCTCGGGACGTACGGTGAATTTCTGCCCCCACTGCGGACAGAACCAGAGCTTCACCCGCTGTCCCGAATGTCAGGCCGATCTCGAGCTCGGCTGGAAACACTGCATCAACTGCGGCCACGCCGTGGGCGAGGGATAGGGTACACATTGTTCACCCGCGCACAACAGGGCCTCACCTTGGGGCTGCTGACCCTCTCGATGGGCCTCCTGGAGGCCCAGCAGGATACCACCGCCAGGGCGGCAGAGAGAGACAGCGCCGATGTTCTCGTCCTCGATCATGATTTCTCGAGTCCCGGCGAGTTTGCCAGGGTCTTCCTCCAGAAGGGCCAGGTCTACAAGGCCGTAATCAACGCATCCTCGGGGTATTGAGTGGCTGCGCCCTCGGAGCAGCCTGGGAAACCCGCCCCGGCTCCAAGGGGATTCTCTGGTTCTTCTTCGAACCACGGGCCCGGTTCTTTGGAGGACAACCACGGGGTCAGTCCAACACTGAGGTCGGCGCCCTCGTCCGCGCCGGGTTCGGGGCAGTCAACAAACTGAACCGCAACCCGACGCTCGTTGCCCCAGGTCTATACATCGCCCACAACATCCGGCACAACCTGCAGGGCAAGGGTCCGGGATTCACCCTCGCGTGGCACCATCTCCTCGTCGGGAATCGGGGCACCGGCACCCACAAGGTCGGTGCCGAGCTCTTCACCCTGGGTATCGGATTCTACCAGTAGCCCCTCCAGGCTTCCTACCTCGTCCGCGCAGCCGCGACCAAACGGCCCTCCGACGTGACCCGGTGGAAGGGCCATAACTCGCTCCCTCCCAAGCGGTTGGCGCTTCTGCTCGACTTCGTACCCTCCCCGCCTCCATATTTCCCGCCCCGATCAGTCCTTTCCTTATATAGGGAGCGCCAATGTCCACCCAGGGGCGGCCCGAGGACGTCGTCATCCTCGCCGGTGTCCGCACCGGCTTCGGCACCTTCGGCGGCACACTCAAGGACCTCTCCGCCACCGAGCTCGGCGCCATCGCCGCCCGCGAGGCGCTCGCCCGCTCCGGCGTAGCGGCTGCCGATATCGATCATGTGGTGTTCGGCAATGCGCTGCAGACCAGTCCCGACGCCATCTACCTCGCGCGCCATATCGGTCTTAAGGCGGGCTGCCGGGTCGAGACCCCGGCGCTCACCGTGAACCGGCTCTGCGGCTCGGGATTCGAGGCCGTGGTGCAGGGGGCTCAGCAGATCTTGTTAGGCGAATCCACCGCGGTCCTGGTGGGCGGTACCGAATCGATGAGCCAGGCCCCCCACGTGGTGCGGGGCGCCCGCTGGGGCCTCCGCCTGGGGCCGGCCGCCCCGCTGGAGGACGCGCTCTGGGAGGCGTTGCGCGATACCGAGTGCGGACTCAGCATGGCGGAGACCGCCGAGAACCTGGCCACGCAGTATCGGATCGACCGGAAGGCGGTCGACGCCTACGCCCTCCAGACCCAGCAGCGGGCACGGGATGCCTGGGCCGCGGGTGTGTTTGCCGATGAAGTCGTGCCGGTCCCGATCATGAATCGAAAGACGAAGCAGGCCGAGCCCTGGGCGGCCGATGAGCACATGCGTCCCGACACGACCATCGAAGGGCTGGCCCGACTCGCGCCCTACTTCAAGAAGGACGGGGTCGTCACCGCCGGAAACGCGTCCGGCATCTGCGATGGCGCCGCCGCCCTGGTCCTCACCAGTGGAAGAGCGGCCGCCGAGCGCGGGCTCAAGCCGCTGGCCCGGCTGGTCTCGTGGGGCATCGCGGGGGTAGAGCCGCGCATCATGGGCATCGGTCCGGCACCGGCGTCGCGCAGAGCGCTGGCTACCGCGGGGCTCGCCTTGTCGCAGATGGACCTGGTCGAGGTCAACGAGGCCTTCGGCGCCCAGTACCTCGCGGTGGAGCAGGAGCTGGGGCTCGACCGGGCCCGCGCCAACATCCACGGCGGCGCCATCGCCATCGGCCACCCGCTCGGCGCGAGCGGGGCGCGGCTCACCCTCCACCTGGTGCACGCGTTGCGGCGGCGGGGCGGCGGGCGGGGCCTCGCCAGCGCCTGCATCGGTGGGGGACAGGGCCAGTCGGTGGTCCTGGAGACCGTGGGCTAATGCCGGGAGACAACCTGCCCGCCAGGCGGATCGACCGCTCCTCGATCGAGCGGATCATTCAGCGCGCCACCGAGCTGCAGACCGGAGAGCGGGACATCGCCGACGGGCTCTCGCCCGACGAGGTGCTCGCGCTAGGCAAGGAGGTGGGGATTCCGGAGCGCTACCTCCGGCAGGCCATGCTGGAGGAGCGGAGCCAGACCGGGCCCCCTCCCGCGGCGGGCATCCTCGACAAGACCATCGGTCCGGGGACCATCCGGGCCGAACGTGTGGTGCGCGGCAGCCAGGATGAGGTGGAGCAGCGCCTGATACGCTATTTCGACGATCATGAGCTGCTCACCATCCAGCGCCAGCAGCCCGGGCGCATCAGCTGGGAGCCGCTCCGCGGGGTGTCCGGAGCGCTGCGCCGCTCCTCGGCCGTGTTCTCCGGCAACCGGCCGTTCATGCTGAGCCGGGCGAGCCTGGTCTCGGGGACGATCGTCCCGCTGGAACCGGGATTCTGCCAGGTGGCACTGGCCGCTGAATTGCGGGCCAGCCGCGCGGCCCTGCTGGGCGGAGCCACGGCCCTCGGCGCCGTGGCCCTCGCCGGGGGGGCCATTCTCTTCATCCTCAGCCCGTACGTCTGGCTGGCGGCGGCGCCGTTACCGTTCGGGGCCGCGGCCGGCTGGGGCGTTCTCCGGCAATATGGGCCGCTGGCCCAGCGGAACCAGCTCGGCCTGGAGCGCGCCCTGGACCATCTCGAGCGAGGCGAACCCAAGCCGAGTCACGCACTCCCGAGTCGAACCGGGGGCGTGGTCGGGGCTATCCTGGACGAAGTACGGAAGGCGATTCAGCAGAAGTAGCCCGACTCCTCGACCTTCGACCCTCGACTCTCGACTGCCCCATGGCCCCCATCCACACCCTCGGCGTCATCGGCTCCGGCCTCATGGGCAGTGGCATTGCCCAGATTGCGGCCCAGGCCGGCTGTCAGGTCCGCCTCCATGACACCGACCAGGGGCAACTCGCCAAGGGCCGCGCCTCGATCGAACGATCGACCGCCAAGCTGGTCGAAAAGGCCAAGCTCGCCGTCGCCGATCGGGAGGCGGCGCTGGGACGGATCGTCTATGGGACCGATCTGGAGGCACTCGCCGGCGCCGATCTTGTCATCGAGGCCGTCACCGAGAACCTGGAGATCAAGAACCGGCTCTGGTCCGCGCTCGACCGACTCTGTCCCAGCGGAACCATCTTCGCCTCCAACACCTCCAGCCTTACCATCGCGGCGATGGCGGCGGCAACCACCCGGGCGGATCGCTTTGCCGGCCTCCACTTCTTCAACCCGGTGCCGCTGATGGCACTGGTGGAGGTGGTGCGGACGGTGGGAACCAGCCAGGAGACACTCGACCGCTTGTTCGGATTTGTCCGCCGGCTGGGCAAGGAGCCGGTGGCCGCCCGCGACAGCTCCGGCTTCATCGTGAACCTGCTGCTGGTCCCGTTCATCCTCGATGGTATTCGGGCCCTGGAGCGGGGCGTCGCCTCCATCGCCGATCTCGATACCGCCATGCGCCTGGGAGCGAGCCACCCGATGGGCCCGCTCACCCTGGCGGATTTCGTCGGCCTCGACACCCTGGCCCGCATCGGCGACATCATGTTCGAGGAGTACCGCGAGAGCCGCTATGCCCCGCCACCGCTCTTGCGGCGGATGGTGATCGCCGGGCTCTACGGCCGGAAGAACGGCCGGGGGTTCTACGACTATTCCAAGGAGCCGCCTGTGCCCATGGAGCTGGGACTGTGAGCGCGGAACCCGGAACCCGGAGGTGGTGGTGCGTCGCGGTCAGCCTGGCGCTGGTCGTGGGCTGCAAGGCAACCACCACCCGCCCCTACTTTCCCCCGGTCACCGGCGCACCCACCGCCGAGATCGAACTCACCGTCAGGGAAGCCACTGAGGCCCTGGCCGACGTGCTCAAGGGCGACAGCCTACCCGTTGTCCGGGTGGCCCCGCGCGACGGGCTGATCGAGACGGCCTGGTTCGACACGGCCAGCAGGAGGGTCACCCCTGCCCGTCGTCTGGGTGATGGGGTGGTCCGGGTCCGGGCCTGGATCGACCCGTCCCGGCCGGGGCACAGCAGGATCGTTCTGGAAACGACCTATCGCCCTCTGGCTGATCCCAGCCTTCCGGAGCGCGACCTCGATCGTCAAGTCGGCCCCGATCACCCCATCGGCAAGCGGATGACCGAAGTCCTCACCGAGCTGACCCGACTCTACTCCAGCGAACCGGAACCGGTCGCCCGGTAGCCCCGTAGGCAGTCCCGACCCCTTCCGGAGTAACCGTGAAGCCGCTTCCCCTTCTTCTGGCCCTGTCTCTCTCCGTCACGCCGCTTGCGGCTCAGCAGCACGTCGAGGTTCCCACGATCCCGCCGCGGGCCGAGGACGTCGGCTCGCTGGATGGCATCATCCGGGCCTTCTACGAGGTGATCTCCGGCCCCGCGGGACAACCGCGCCAGTGGAGCCGGGACCGGAGCCTGTACATCCCCGATGTCCGATTCGTCGCGATCAACGTGGGCAAGGACGGCCGGGTCCACGCGAGCACGACCACCCATCAGCAATTCGTGGACGGCTCCAACGGGCCGATGGTGCAGCAGGGGTTCTTCGAGAGCGAGATCCACCGCGTTACCCGGAGCTTCGGGAATGTGACCCACGTCTTCAGCACGTATGAGATGCGGATCAAGCCGGATGGGCCGGTGGTGGGCCGGGGTGTCAACAGCCTGCAGCTGTTCAACGATGGATCCCGCTGGTGGATCGCGTCGGTGGCATGGGACGACGAGCGGGAGGGGAACCCGATTCCGAAGGAGTTGCTGCCCTAGGACACGCGACTAACTCACATACGCCCTCACCCACTCCTCCAGCTTCACCAGGTCCAGGCCGGCATCCTTGCAGGGCCCCGCCGGCAGGGTCATCGTGAGGCCGAGGACCGGGATCTTGCCGGCCACATCGTGCAGGCCGCTCACCATGTCCCGCTCGCAGGCCACCGCCACCACCGCCCGGGGACGCCGCTCCCGAATGACTCGGCGGGCCAGCTGTCCCCGAGTAGCGACGAAGACGGGAACGTCGTAGCGTCCGGCGATGGACAACACCCCGTCGAGCGCCGCTCGCGAAAGACATCGAGGAATCAGGAGCAGCAGCTCTCCCCGGTTCACCTTCCGGCCCCGCTCCAGCGCCAGCCTGTCATACACCTTCACCGCGGCGTTCTCCACCCAATCCCGCTTGCCGAACCGCTCGGCCACCCGGGACGTCAGCCGCATCAGCCGAAGGAGCGGGCCCCGCTCGGCCAGTCGCTCGGGCAGAAGCGGTTTGCGGAGGTAATAGGACAGGAGCAGGCATCCCCACCAGAGCCAGGCCAGGCCTGTCGCCGCGCCCAGCATGATCCAGGCGAGCGACGGACCTGACGACGCCACCAGCACCAGCCGGGGAGCCAGCAGGTAGAGCGCCACCGCCAGGCCGCCGAAGAACGCCGCAATGGCCCCCGCCGACCAGACGAAGAAGAGCGCCGGCGGGCTGTCGTAGTTGCCCCCGTTCGGCAAGGGCCGCCCATCCCACTCGTCCCACTCGTGGCCGAGCCGGCGATCGACGTCTATGTGAATGAGCTGGGCCCGCTGGATATCCGACATGTTCGCTAAGCCTTTCCCCACCGCTATGCCTTGTCAAGGCTCGTCGACTACGTTTCCGGCATGACCCGTCCGGTCATCGAGCATCCCCTGATTCAGACCGACCTCCGGATTCGCGCCGCGTATGCGGAGACGGCAGGCATCTATCGGATCGTGCCTGCCGGTGTAGCCATCCCCGCTTCTTTGGCTGATCTTCGGTCGCTGGTGGCGTGGGCCGGGCGCGCCGGCGTCGGCCTCACGGCCCGCGGCGCCGGCAGCGGCATTCCCGGCAACGCGGTCGGTGAGGGAGTGGTCATCGATCTTCGCGAGCGCATGCCGCGGCGACTCGAGGTCGATGCCTCGCGGCGGACCGCCATCACCAGCGCGAACATCACTCAGGCGGAGCTCACCCGGGCGGCGCTGCCGTATGGCCTGCGGCTGCCTCCCGACCCATCGAGCAGCGGCTGGGCGACGCTGGGGGGCATGGTATCGACCAACGCCTCCGGCCCGCGCACGGTCCGCTACGGTCCGGTCCGCCCCTGGGTGGCCGCACTCGAAGTGGTGACCTCGGATGGGGAGGCCGGCTGGCTGGAGCGAGGCCAGGCTTCCACCGCGCCAGGTGGACCCACGCTGGCAGCGTTGCATCGCTTTTCCCGGGATGCAGCCGACCAGGTGCGGGCTGCCGGCGACCTGATTCAGGCGAGGTTCCCCAGGACCAGGAAGAACACCGCCGGTTACGCCCTCGATCGATGGCTCGCGTCGGGGGAAGACCTCGATCTTTTCATTGGCGCCGAGGGCACCCTCGGTCTGGTCACCACGATTCTGTGGCGGCTCGACCCCATTCCGCCAGCCCGATCGGGCCTGCGGGTGGCACTGGCGTCACTCGATGATCTTGAGCCCGCCGTCCGGGCCCTGGTTCCGCTCGATCCTTCGGCGGTGGAGCTCCTCGACCGGACCTTCCTCGATCTCCTTCCCGGTCGGGGCGGCGATACCACTCCCCCCGCGGCCGAGGCGGTACTTCTCGTCGAGTTCGAGCGCAGCGATCAGCGGGGCGCCCGCCGCGTCGCCACCGACGCGGTCCAGGCACTCCAGGATCTGGCGCTGGAGGTCGCCACGGCGCTGACCCCGGAGGAGGAGCAGCGTCTCTGGGCTCTGCGCCATGCGGCCAGTCCGATCCTGGCCGCCCTCCCACCCGACCGGCGGTCCCTGCAGGTCGTGGAGGACGGTTGTGTCCCGCTCGCCGCGCTGGGGGCCTACGTCAGGGCGCTCCGGGAAGCCGCGGAACGTCAGGACCTCACGGTGGTCATCTTCGGACATGCCGGCGATGGGAATGTGCACGTGAACGTGCTGCCGGAGCTGGCCCGGACCGACTGGCCCAAGCGGATCGCCGCCCTATTCGAGGAGGTCTCGGCCGCGGCGATCGCCCTGGGCGGCACCATCAGCGGGGAGCATGGGGACGGCCGGCTCCGGACCCCCCTGCTGGAGCGGCTGTACGGCGGAGACATCGTGCGGCTCTTCGAGCGGGTCAAGACAGCATTTGACCCCGTGGGTATCTTCAACCCCGGCGTAAAGGTGGGGGCGTCGGCTCCTTCCCTGGCGCAGCTCAAGGTGGGCGCGGCCGCCGCCCCGATCCCGGACGACATCGCCCAGGCCCTTCGCGAGATCGAGCGCAGTGGAGGCTACGCCCGCAGCCGGGTGGACCTCGCGCAAACATCCGGCGGCCAGCAGTAGGGAACCACGGTTCTTTCATCCTCTACCCCTTCACATCCCCCGATGGAAATCCTGCGTGCCCCCCGGCTGACCCTCATCGCGCGTCCCCAGTTCCTGGAGCCGGCCCATATGCCGGTTCAGTGGAAAGGCTCGTCCACCGACGGGGAGAAGCTGGCCGAGTTTGCCGGGCGCATCTGCTATATGAGCCAGCAGAATCCGGCCGGACGCACCACGGCCGAGTATCTGACCAACATCCTCCGTCAGGGGCATGGCTCGGTGTTCGAGCATGCCGTGTACGTGGTCCTGATCGAGGGGATCAGCCGGTCCTGCAGCCACGAACTGGTGCGGCACCGGGCCGGATTCGGGTACTCCCAGCTCTCCCAGCGGTATGTGGATGAGTCGCAGGCCGCCTTCGTCATGCCCCCCGCGATCCAGGGGGATGCTCGCCTCGAGGCGGAGTGGACGGCCCAGGTCGAGGCCGCACAGCGAGCCTATGTCCAGGCGGTGGATCGGCTGATGGAGAAGTACGAGCGGGTGACGGACAAGGTCCACCGCCGGAAAATGGCCCGTGAGGCGGCCCGCAGCGTCCTACCCAACGCTACCGAGGTAAAGATCGTGGTGAGCGCCAATGTCCGGGCCTGGCGCACCATGCTGGAACTCCGGCTGGGGGAGGGGGCGGAGCTGGAGATCCGGCGCATGGCCATCGCGACCCTTCGCCTGCTGCAGAGCGAGGCGCCGGCCTTCTTCGCCGATTTCGAGGTCTACCGGACCGATGAAGGCTCGGAGGCGGGGCGCGTCGGCTATCACAAGGTCTGATGGCGTGCACGCGGGTCCGATCGCGCGGAAAAACCCTCTCTGAGTAGCGCAGAGAGGGTTTTTTCTTGCGAAATGCATTACGAATCGCCGGAAATGGGGGTCGAAGCCATCGAACGATCCGCGTCCACGCGCGTGATCGCGTGTGCCGACCATCGAAAGCACCCGTCGCTACGCGGTCGGTGTTATCTCGAAGGTCCGATCGAATCGGAAAAAAGTCGACGAAAGTGCCAAAAAACTATTGTGCGTTTCAAAGGTGTTTCTTAACTTAGGTCTGGATCCTGCACTACACCGCTTGGCCTGCTCTCGATGGGCGGCCTTTTTTGCAGATCAGCGCGCGGTGACCAGTCTCGCAGAGGACCCGTTTGGCAGTTCGTATCGGACTTGCCTATAACCTCAAGCCAGCGGCGCCGGCCACTCCTGCCGGGGCGAGCTTCGACTCCCCCGCCGACTCAGAGCCCTCCTCCCGGGCGCTCCGCTACGACCTCGAACAACCCGATCTCTACGCAGAATGGGATGAGCCGGCCACGATCGACGCCGTCGAACGTGCCCTGCGCCCCCTCGGAGAGGTGATCCGGCTCGAGGCCGTCGACGACTTCCCCATGCGGCTGGCCGCCGCGCGCCTCGATTTCGTCTTCAACATCGCCGAGGGGCTCTACGGCCGGAACCGCGAGGGGCACGTCCCCGCGATCTGTGAATTCCTGGGGGTGCCCTATTCCGCCTCCGACCCCCTGACCCTGTCCCTGGCGCTCCACAAGGGCCGGGCCAAGGAGATCATGCAGCTCCGCGGGGTGCCGACCGCCCCCTTCATCCTGGCCGAGAGCCTGGCCGACGCCCGGAACTGCACTCTCCCCTTCCCCCTCTTCGCCAAACCGGCCTTTGAGGGGTCGGGCAAGGGCGTGAGCGTGAAGAGTCTGTGCAACGGCCGCCGGGAGCTGGTCAAACAGGTGGACTATCTGCTCAGCACCTACCGCGAGCCGGTCCTGGTCGAGACCTACCTCCCCGGCGCCGAGTTCACGGTGGGTCTTCTGGGCAACGGCAAGGAGGCTCGCTGCCTCCCCATCGTCGGCATGCGGTTCGACGAGCTACCCTCCGGGGCCCCACCGATCTACGGCTATGAAGCCAAGTGGATCTGGGACGACCCGTCCGATCCGCTGGAGATGTTCGAGTGCCCGGCGAAGATCCCGGCCCGGCTTGCCACCGCGATCCGAGCCGCCGCCCTGGGCGCCTATCATGCCCTCGAATGCCGGGACTGGTGCCGCATTGATATCCGCTGCGACGCCAACTCGGTCCCCCATGTGGTGGAGTTGAACCCCCTTCCCGGCATCCTGCCCGATCCCCGGGACAATTCCTGCCTGCCCAAGGCTGCCCGAGCCGCCGGCATGAGCTACGACGAGCTCATCCGCACCGCCGCCGACATCGCGTGGCGGCGGATCAGCGGCCGGTCCCTCCTCGCCGAGGCTGCTGCGTGAAGGTTTCCATTCTATACGACGGTGGCTGGGAAAGCTGGGACGCAAAGGACGTCGCGTCCGTGGTCGACAGCGTCAAGGAAGTCCAGGTGGCCCTCAAGGGGAGAGGCCACGAGACCTCCCTGGTCGCCGTCCGCCGCCCCGACGACTTCGGCTGGCTCAGCCGGGTACGCCGCGCCGACCTGGTCTTCAATCTCTGCGAAGGCATCGGTGGGAACTCCCGCTACGAGGACTTCGTGGTGAGCACCCTGGAGCTCACCGGCGTGCCCTACACCGGCTGCAAGCCCTGGGCGGTGTCGGTGGCCCACCGCAAGCACGTCGCCAACACCCTGCTGGCCCGCAACGGGGTCTCCATCCCCCGATTCCAGCTGGCGGCCGGCAACAAGGTCCCCACCGACCTCACTCTGCCCGTCATTGTGAAGCCGGCCGCCGAGGACGCCAGCGTCGGGATCGATACCGGCTCGGTCTGTACCACCAAGCGCGCCCTCAAGAAGCGCCTGGCCGAGATGAGCGAGCAATGGGAAGAGGTGCTGGTCCAGGAGTATGTCGCCGGGCGTGAGTTCAACGTCGGGTTTGTAGGCGACACGGCCCTGCCTATCGCCGAGCTCTGCTTTGACAACATGCCCGAGGGCAGCTGGCCGATTCTCACCTACGCCGCCAAGTGGGACGTGGGGAGTCCGGAAGACCTGGGTTCCATTCCGGTCTGCCCCGCCGAGCTTTCGCCCGACCTGACCAAGCGGGTCGTGGCCGTGGCCCGGCAGGGCTGGGAAGAGCTCTGCGGCGGCGAAGGCTACGGCCGGGTGGACCTCCGGGTCGACGCCGCGGGCCAGCCTTACATCCTCGAAGTGAACCCCAATCCGGACATCTCGGACTCGGCGGGCCTCTCGCGCATGGCCCGGGCCCGCGACTGGGACTACGAGGAGCTGATTGCCCGGATCGTGGACGAAGCCCTCAGTCGCAGCAGCTCGCGCCAGGCCGCCGCGGCCCTCGCCGTCGGCGACACCGCCCCGACCACATGACCACACGCGTTCAGCCTCGTCTGCGAGATCTGACGAGCGCTGACGCAACCCGGATCCTGGACCTCACCAGGAAGACGGGCGTCTTCCGCGAGGAAGAGCTCGGGATCGCCGCGGAGGTGTTCGCCGACGGGGTCGACGCGGCGGCCAAGGCGCGCGCCGCCGGTCCTTCCGCACCACCCACCGAACTTCCCTATTACCTCCTCGGCGCTGAGATCGACGGGGCCCTGGTCGGCTGGATCTGCTGGGGGGCCACCCCCTGCACCGAGCGGACCTGGGATCTCTACTGGCTGGCCGTGGATCCGGACGCCCAGGGCCATGGAGTCGGGTCGGCCCTGGTCGACGAGATGGAACGCCGGCTCCGGGGGAAAGCCCGCCTGATCTCCATCGATACCTCAGGCCGGGCGGATTACGAACCCACCCGCCGGTTCTACCAGACGCGCGGGTATCAGGCGGTGGCGGTGGTACCCAACTTCTACGGCCGAGGCGATGACCAGGTGATATTCACGAAGGCGCTGGGGTAGCCACCCTTCGCCCCAGCGCGGCGTAGAGTCCGCGGACGAGCCGCTCGGCGTGGTCCCGCCTCGCCTCGATTTCTCCCCAGGTCTCCGGCCGCATCGGGCCGATGTCCTTTGCCAGCGCCCAGGCCGCTCCGACCCGTACCAGCTTCCCCACCGCGCGATCGAGTTCGCGCCGGAACCCAGCCTGGTCGGGCGCCAGTGACCCCACCACGATGCAGTTGGCCGCGGCGACCGCCGACCCTCGCAGCTCTTCGGCCAGTGCCTCGTTGCCCCGTGTCCAGGCAAGAGTCTCGCGGAAGATCAGCTGGGTCAGCGCATCGGCGGCCTGCCAGGCCGTGAGCCGCTCATGACGTGACCCGCGGCGAGGGCCTCGCCGCCTGATTCGGGTTGCCCGGTCTCGCATGACCCAAGGGTAGCGAACCCGTCCGGGTCACTCAGGTACCGATTACCGCAGCGCCTCCCTACGAAAACGCGTGCTCCCATGGAATGGCACACCCCCGGGAATGAGCTGTGGGGGGGTGGTCTACGGGGCGCCTCTTGTGCTACCGGAACGTTTCCAGTATTAACGAAAGCGGATCCCACCTCAGCACTTCCCATTGTGCCGGGAGTCATCACATGATCGCTGAACCGGTTGGCAACAACTTCCGGGTGACCGCGGTCGTTGTCCTGCTTCTGGCAGGCGGCGCCCAGGCCACGCTGGCGCAGGCTGGCCGGCTGTCCGGACAGGTGACGGATGCATCGACCGGCGCCCCGCTGGAGGGGGCCCGGGTCCTCGTCACTGGCACCTCCCTGCTCGAGACTACCGACCGGGAGGGGCGCTACACATTCCGCAGCATCCAGCCGGGCCATTACCAGGTGCGATCACTTCGGATCGGGTACCAGCCGAAGGTCGACACCGTCACCATCGCGCGGGACGAGACGGCGGCGCTGGATTTCGCCCTCGCCCAATCGCCGATTGAGCTGGATGAGATTGTCACCACCGCCACCGGCGAGCAGCGGAAGCTGGAGGTGGGGAATGCGGTCTCGACGATCGATGCCGCGTCGGTCAACGAGACCCAGCCGATCAAGGAGCTGGGCGATGTGCTCTCGGGCCGGGCACCAGGGGTCCAGGTCCTCAAGAGCGGCGGAACCGTGGGGACCGGAACCCGCATCCGGATCCGGGGCTCCAACAGCATTTCGCTCTCGAACGAGCCGCTCTATTACATCGACGGTATCCGGATGGAGAGCGGGTCCAACTCCCTGACGATCGACCTGGCGGGGCAGTCGGTCTCCCGGATCAACGATATCAACCCCGACGAGATCGAGGACATCGAGATCGTGAAAGGGCCGGCGGCTGCGACGCTCTACGGCATCCAGGCCGCCAACGGGGTGGTGCGGATCACCACCAAGCGGGGCCGATCGGGGAAACCCAAGTGGAACGTCTGGTCCGAGCTGGGCGCCAATACCGACCCCCATACCTATCCGCTCAACTACTTCGGCCGGGACACCACCGCCTTGACCGGCCCCGACTGGGACGGGTTCTGCAGCATCCAGGCGGACCTGGACGATCTCTGCACCCAGACCAGCGTGCAGCGGTATTCGCCTCTCGAGGATCCCCGGCAGCGGCCCTTCAAGGCGGGGTTGCGCCAGGAGTACGGCGCCAACGTCTCGGGCGGAAACGACCTGATGACGTACTTCCTCTCGGCCCAGTACACCAGCGAGGATGGCCCGTACCGCCTCCCCAAGGTGTACGAGGATTCCATCAACGCCCTGCGGGGGAGCACCCTGCAGAACCAGATCCGGCCCAATGCGCTGCAGTCCAGCAGCCTCCGGGCCAACCTCACCGCCAACGTGTCGCGCAACGCGGACCTCACCGCGACCCTGGGTTACGTCTCCAGCGACACCCGGCTGGTGGAGAACGACAACAGCTTCCTGACGGTGGTGGGGAGCGGCGAGGCGAGCAATTACCTCCCCGACTTCAACAACGGCTGGTACTACACCCCATCGGAACTCTTCGCCGAGCTGGTGAGCCAGGGGGTCGAGCGGTTCACGGGGGGGCTCACCGCCAACTGGCGGCCCAACGGCTGGCTCAGCACCCGGGCCACGGTGGGGTACGATGTCACCAACCGGACCGACGTGCAGTTCTTCCCCACCGGCCAGGTGGCCGATTATCAGGAGAATCGCCGCGGCCTCAAGCAGAACAACCGGGCCCAGATCAGCCAGACGTCGGTGGACCTGGCCGCCACCGGGCGGTTCAACCTGAGCCCGGCCTGGACCAGCAAGACCTCGATCGGCGGCCAGTTCTATCGGGACCTGACCACCACCAACTTTGCGCTTGGGCGGATCCTCCCGGCCGGCTCCGGCACCATCGGCGGCGCAGGGGTCACCGAAGCCCGCGACGAGACCAGCGAGTCCCGCTCCGTCGGGTCGTACATCGAACAGGAGATGGGGCTCAAGCAGCGACTCTTCCTGACCGGCGCCGTGCGGTTCGATGACAACAGCGCTTTCGGTCAGAACTTCAATGCCGTGGCGTATCCCAAGGCAAGCGCCTCCTGGCTCGTGTCAGAGGAGCCGTTCTTCCATGCCGGCTGGCTCAGGACCCTGCGCCTGCGGGGCGCCTTCGGCGCCTCAGGCCAACAGCCGGGCACCAACGATGCACGCCAGTTCTTCGTATCCGTTCCGGTCAAGAAGGATGGGGTTCCTCAGGTGGGAGTAGAGCAGGGCAACCTGGGAAACCCGAACCTTAAGCCCGAGCGCTCCCGGGAAATCGAGCTGGGGTTCGACGCCTCCCTGCTGAACAGCCGGGTGGGACTCGAGTTCACCTTCTACCACAAACAGACCCGTGACGCCCTGATCCTCCGCAATGTCGATCCTTCGACCGGCACCACCGCGGCCCAGTTCTTCAATCTCGGCAAGCTCCACAACTACGGCTTCGAGCTGGCGCTCGACACCCGCATCATCGACAAGCCGGGTGTGACCTGGGACCTGCAGGTGAGCGGCTCCACCACCAGCAACAAGGTGCTGGACCTGGGCAAAGGCGTGGAGCCGATCCTGGTGGGGTTCTACCAGCGGCACGTGAAGGGCTATCCGGCGGGGGGGCTGTGGTCACCCACGGTACGCTATAGCGATGCCAACGACGACGGCGTCATCGACATCGGCGAGGTCTCCCTTGGCCCGGACAAGTTCCAGGGCAGCGCCATTCCCACCAAGGAAGCCTCGCTCAACACCACGCTGGGCCTCTTCAAGGGCCGGGTGCGGATCGGCAGTCAGTTCGACTACCGGGGCGGCTTCAAGGTGGATAATTCGATCGAGCAGTTCCGCTGCTTCTCGGTGGGAAACTGTCGCGGGCTGTACGACCGGAACGCCCCGCTCCGGGAACAGGCCTTTGCCCAGGCGCTCTCGCTGCCGGGCGCTGGCAACGCGCTGGGCTTCTTCGAGGATGGCTGGTTCATCAAGCTGCGGGAGTTGTCGCTCACCTTCGCCGCCCCGACGCCCTGGGCCCGCCTGGTCGGCGCCAATACTCTGAGCCTGACCCTGGCCGGCCGGAACCTCTGGACCATCACCGACTACTCCGGCGTGGACCCGGAGGTCAATTCCTTCGGCCAGAGCAACTTCTTCACCAGCGACTTCGAGGCCCAGCCGCCGACCCGGCTCTGGGTTGCTCGGGTCAGCGCCAGCTTCTGAGGAGCCCGACCATGCGACCGCTCTACTACGCGAGCCTGCTGGCCGGCGCGCTCCTGCTGCCGGGCTGCGGCCTGTTGGATACCGATCAGCCAGACACCATCAACCCGAACGACCTCAACACCCCCGAAGGGGCTCAGAGCCGGCGCCTCGGCGCCATTTCCCAGTTCACCTTCGCCAAGGATGGGGACGGCCTCACGACCGACGGCGAGATCCTGCTCTCGGGCCTCATGGCCGACGAGTTCATTTTCGCCACTACCCCGCCCTCGGAACAGGAGATCGACCAGCGTGGCGCCACCACCCTGAATCCCAACATCGACGCCCAGTACCTGGCGATGCATCGGGCCCGAGTCTCGGCCGAGAACGCAGCCGAGGCCCTCGCCAAGTACTCCCTGGATGGCACCGACGACCCGGGCATTCCCGAGATGCTGGCGCTGGCGGGGTTCACGTACGTCTATTTCGCCGAGGATTATTGCGGCGCGGTACCCTACAGCAAGAGCGTCAACGGGAAGATCCAGTACGGTTTCTCGGTGAGCCGGGACTCCAGTCTCCGGATCGCCGTCGCCCGGTTCGATTCGGCCCTGGCCGCCCCCGGCCTCACCCCCGAGGTCGAGGGCCTGGCCCGCGTGGGCAAGGCCCGGGCGTTCCTCAATCTCGACAGCCTCGCCATTGCGGACACCATCGTCGCCTCGGTGGCGAGCGACTTCTCCTTTGTCACCGAGCACGCCGAGGCTCCCGCCCGGCTCCAGAACCAGCCGTTCGTCTTCGGCCGGGATGGACTCTGGTCGGTGGCCAACGCCGAGGGCACCAACGGATTCGGATTCCGGGCCGCGGACGATCCACGGGTGCCGTTCGACTCCACCGGCACCACCGGACTCGACACCCAGACCGAGCTATTCAGCCTGCTCAAGTACCCCGACGCCACGACCTCGATCCCGGTGGCCGACGGGGTCGAGGCCCGGCTGATCCAGGCGGAAGCCCAGCTCCGGCTGAACGCCTTCGGCGCCATGAACGGGATCCTCAACACCCTCCGGGCGACCGTCGGGCTGGGCAGCCTGCCGGTGCCAGGCACCGCCGCCGCGGCCCGAACTCAGCTGTTCAACGAGCGGGCCTTGTGGCTCTACGCCACCGGCCACCGGCTCGGCGATCTCCGGCGGCTGGTACGGCAGTATGGGCAGAATGTGGCGAATGTCTTCCCGGTGGGGAGTTACCACAAGTCGGGGGGCGTCTACAGCGATCAGGTCTCCCTGATTCTCCCGGCGTCGGTCAACAACAACCCCAACTACAACCCGGCGGACTGCGACCCGACGGTGCCGTAATCAGTAGATGGCGTAATACGACATGCTCAGCCGGGGGGTGAGGGTCCAGCGGACCACACTCCCCGGAGTGAGCGTGAGCGGACCGGCCCGTACCCACTCGTCCGAGCCGATCACCTCGCCCCGGAGACCCACCACCCCATCCTCGCTCAGCGAACGCCACGGCAGTACGTAGGACCGTGTTTCCGAGAAGTGCACCTCGCCCACCCGGAGCGCCCGCCCGTTGGCCTCGACGTAGATCGTGACCTGCCCCGAGTACTGGTTCTCCACGATGACCGCGACTTCGTTGGGATTCTGGGGCGCGACCTGTCCCGGCCGGGCCCGCCCGCCGCAGGCGGCGAGGAGCAGTCCCAGGGCCAGGAACCAGTGGCGCACGGGGCTACCGGGCCAGCGGCTTCACCACCTGGCCGCCTTGCATCACGAACGCCACCGCGCGGAACCGCTCCAGGTCCTTGAGGGCATCGAGCGGCACGGCAATGAGGTCGGCGTACTTCCCCGTCGCGATCGAGCCGACCTCCTTGTCCCATTTCAGCAGCCGGGCGGCGTCGATCGTGGCCGACTGGACGGCCCGCATCGGGGTCATCCCATACTTCACCATGTACCGCAGCTGAGAGGCGTTGAGCCCGTGGGGATACACCCCCGAGTCGGTGCCGTAGGCGATGTTGACGCCCAGGGCCACCGCCTTGCGGAAGGCGGTCCGCTGGGTCTCGGTGGTCTCCCGGTTCTTCCGCAGGATGTCGGCCGGCCAGCGATCGCGGGTGCCGACCGAATCGATGAAGTCGCCGTTCCAGATGTCGGCCACCAGCCAGGTGCCGTGCTGCTTCATGAGCGCCAGGGCTTCGTCATCGGCCAGCGATCCATGCTCGATCGACCGGACCCCGGCCCTCACGGCCCGCTTGATCCCCTCCGCCCCATGGGCGTGGGCCGCCACGTAGGTGCCGTAGTTGGCCGCCTCGTCGACCGCCGCCTTGATCTCTTCTTCGGTGTATTCCGGCGCACCCGGCTCGGTCCCCGGCGCCAGCACCGCCCCGGTGGCGATGATCTTGATGAAATCGGCCCCGCCATTGAGCAGCTCGCGCACCCGTTGGCGCACTTCGGTGGCGGAGTTGGCCACGCCGCGACGGAAGTCGGCCGGGAGGGACACGTCGGGGGCCAGGCCGGTGACCTCACCGCCGCCGGTGGACACCGTGATGTAGGCCCCCGCCACCTTCATCCGCGGGCCGATCACGGTGCCGTCGGCGATCGCGTCGCGCAGCGCGACATCAACAAAGCCGCGGAAGGTCCCCACATCCCGCACCGCGGTGAACCCGGCGAGGAGCGTCGCCCGTGCCTGCCGCACCCCGGCAAAGGCGTTCTGGGCCGCCGACGTGGTCAGGGCGTCGGCCACGCTGGCGGTCTGGATCCGGTCGGCGATGTGGGTGTGGCAGTCGATCAGCCCGGGACTCACGGCGTAGCCGCTGAGGTCGATCACCGTAGCGGCGCGGGGAATCGTGCTCCCGCCGGCCTGGACCGCCTCGATCCGATCGCCCCGGACCAGGATGACCTGGTTGGCGCGAACCTCGCCCCGGTCGACATCGATCAGCTGGCCCGCCCGGATCGCGATGAGGTCCTGGGCCCGGAGCGGAGCGGCAACGACGAGGGGGGCCAGGAGGAACAGCGGGAGCCGCATAGAATGCCCTGAAAGGGTGGCCCTAACCTATCCCGCACAAGCGCCAGGCGGGAAGGGCGCCCTCCCCTCCCCGCCTGCCGCGGCGAGTCCCATCCGCACCGACCTGCGCCGCTACACCGCCTCCGATGGCGGCGATCAGGATACCCGGCCGACCGGATCGGCACCGTAGCCTGCATCACCCTGGTGCGGGCTACCTCCGGCGGGAGAACTCCTCCTCCGCCAGCCGGATGTGTTCCAGGACGCCGCGCTTTTCCCCCTCGCTGTTCCACCCCGCGTGGCCCCGCGCCGCCTGCGCCAGTCGCTCCAGCCAGTGCAGGAAGTACTCCGCATCCTCGGCGCTTCGGACCGGCTTCCCGGCAACCGTGACGTACACCGGGCTCGTGGTCCCGAAGGGGTAGAGGTCGAGCACCGGCTCGATGGCGCGGTCGCTCCAGGCCCGGACCAGGAACCAGCCGCTCCGGTCGACCGGGACCATGATCGTGGTGTCCACCGCAGTGCGGGGCCCGGCCGGTGCGAGCTCGGCGGCGATGGTGCCATTCTGGATCAACTGCAGGTGATCGATCGGCACGTTGGAGCGAAGCACGATCCGGGCGGCGAGCCGTCGGGGAGCCGCCAGGGTGAGCTCGCCGCCGATGCCCGTCCCGCCCAGCGTGAACCTGAGCAGGGGCCCGTTGGTGGCGAAGGTCCGTCCCGCCTTGAGCCCGGCGTACCAGCGCCGCCGGTCGATCGGCAACGGCGATTCCACGTACACCCGGTTCATCCCCACCGGTCCGCGCAGCGAGGCAAAATTGGTCATCGCATCGGTGCCGGCACCGGCCGGGAGCCGGAAACCGCAATTGAGCAGGCGGTACCACACCTTCGACGTTGCCAGGTGATCGCTGAAGCCGACCACTTCGAGGTAGTCCACCTTGCCGAGAGCCACGTCCACCGGCAACCCGTTGGTGAGCGGGGTGGCGCTGTCGATCGGGTCGGGATCGGTGTCGAAGGGATGCACGTAGCCAGCGAGCCCCTGCTGCCGGTGCGCCAGGTCGGCCACGGCGGCGTTGTCGGGAAAGAGCGACGCCACCGCGGTGCCGGCGTAACCGGTGTACCCCGGCAGCAGAACATGATCGCTCAGACCGAGCACGCCGAGGTGGCCCCACCAGCTGGTGTGGAACTCCTGATCGTGCAGCAGGAGGAGATCGGGCGTGGATACCGGGTCCGGGCGGCCGGTGAACTCCCCGATATCCGGCACCCGGTCCTCCTTGTTGACGACCAGGTTCTCCACCAGGTTGAGCCCCTCCGCTCTCGCCTGCCGTGCCAGGGTAGCCGGCGTGGCGCGATAGTGGCCGCCATAATTCATGTGGACGTGAAGGTCACCCGAGGTCCAGCCTGGCAGGTCGAGCAGCGGCTGAAGCGGGATCGTGAGCGTGTGGGTCGCGTGGCCGCGAATGACCACCTCCCGGCGCTCCACCCTCCAGGCCGGCCCGTGGGTGACTTCGATCCGCGCCAGGCCGATGGGGAGCGTGAGGCTGCTCGACCCGGCGGTATGGAAATAGGTGACCTCGAAGGGTCGCTCGCTCCGGTCGAAGCCATCGTCGGCATGACGCCAGGCGTCGACCGGCGCCGCCCCCCGACCGTCGGCGAGCGTGACCGACACCCGCGCCGGGAGGAGCCGTCCCGCGGAGTCGGTGACTCGAAGGGCGAGGCGCCCCATCGGTTCGCGATACACCCGGCGCAGCGGGGTCACACGTTGCCGCTCACCGCCGGTCGTCTCCATCGCATAGAGCGCGGTATTGCCACCCTCATTGCTGATGTAAGCGATCCGCCGGCTGTCGGGCGACCAGCGAGCCTGGGTGATGTCGAAATCGCCGTAGGTGAGCTGGAAGGGATCGCCCCCGCCCGCGGTGGTGAGCCAGAGCTGATGCCACTGGCGGCCCTGATAACTCGAATACAGGACCCGGCGTCCATCGAGCGACCAGTCGGGCCGCGCCTGCCAAGTGGTCTCCTCATCGTGGATCGGTACCAGGGGAGCGCCCGGTCGTGCCTCCATCCGCCAGAGCCCGCCGGTACCCCAGACGCTGCCTCGATTGGAGACCAGGACCAGGGAGGTGCCGTCGGGCGACCAGGCGGGCGAGAGGTAGTGGTCCCAAACCGAGTAGTAGTAGCGGGGAAGATGGGAGTCCACATCCTCCGTAAGTCGCAGGGCCGTGGCCGGCTCGGGACCACGCGGCGCCTGGAGCAGCCAGATATGAAAGCGCCCTTCGTAGGCGGTGCTTACAAAGGCGATCCGGCCCCCGTCCGGCGACCAGCGCGGTTCGACATTCACCGCCCCGTTGCCCAGCAGTAACCGGGCCTCGAGGGTAGCGACGTCGAGCAGCCAGAGCTCGAGGGCATCATTCCGATAGGAGACGTAGACCACCCGCCTGCCGTCGGGCGACCAGTCGGGCTGGTAGTCGTAGCTCGGCCCGGTCGTCAGCTGCTCGGCCGTGCTGTCGCCCACAGCCTGGCGCCAGAGGCGTCCCTGCATCGAGTAGATCAGCGTCCGGCCGTCGGGTGACCAGGTGACCGCGGAGGGTCCGCTGGTCACCTGCGGCAGGTACATCTCGCGGTAGTAATAGTTGTGGGGCAGCTTGATCTGCTTGAAGACCGGCTCGCGCTGGGCGGCAAGGATAGATGGCAGGAACATCACCGCAGAGGCGCACAGGCGCAGAGGGCCGCGGAGGTTTCGGCACAGGATCCCACTTGCAGTGTTCAATCGAACCTCTTGAGCAGTCTGAGCGGCCGTGGATGCCCGTTGCGGCCTCCGCGTCTCTGCGCCTCTGCGGTGAATTGCCGCAGGTAGCCCTTGCGCCGAACCCGGGGATCTGAAGACCTTGTCACCATGCCCATCTTTCGTCGACTTCTAGTCTGTGCCGCGCTCGGCGTCTGCGCCAGCGCGCCCCTCTCCGCCCAGGTCGCCGCCGTCGCCGGCTATCGCGACGTCGCCAACCGGATCATCCTGGCCGCCACCGCCGATTCCGCCGCGTACGATCGCCTGGGCCGGCTGGTCGACGGCTTCGGCCACCGCCTGAGCGGCTCCCCCAGCCTCGAGCGGGCGATCGACTGGGTCCTGGCCGAGATGATAAAGGACGGCCTGGCCAACGCCCGAACCGAGCCGGTCAAGGTTCCTCACTGGGTCCGCGGGGAAGAGTCGGTGGAGTTGATCTCCCCTCGCCGAGCGCCCCTGCCCATGCTCGGCCTGGGCGGCAGCATCGGCACGCCCAGGGCGGGGATCACGGCACCGGTGCTGGTGGTCTCGAGTTTCGAAGAACTGGAGCAGCGGAAGGCCGATGCCAAGGGAAAGATCGTCCTGTTCGACGCCCCCTTCACCGATTACTCGGTCACGGGCCTCTATCGTCGCACCGGAGCCGTCGCCGCCGCGCGGGCCGGCGCGGTCGCCTGCCTGATCCGGTCTATCGGTCCGTACGGCATCCGGTCGCCGCATACCGGCAATATGCGCTACGACAGCACCGTCACCCGCATCCCCGCAGCCGCGCTGTCGATGGAGGATGCCATGATGCTCCACCGGATGCAGGACCGGGGCGAGCGGGTGGTGGTGCGACTCACCATGGGAGCCAGGGTGCTACCCGACGCCGATTCCCGCAATGTGATGGCCGAGATCGTCGGCAGCGAGAAGCCGGAGGAAGTCGTGGTCCTGGGCGGGCACATCGACTCCTGGGACGTTGGCCAGGGCGCGATGGACGACGGGGGAGGCGTCGTCGCCGCCTGGGAGGCGGTCCGGCTGATCCAGCGCCTCGGCCTTCGGCCCCGCCGGACCATCCGGGTGGTCGGCTGGACCAACGAGGAGAACGGCACTCGCGGCGGCCTGGCCTACCGGGATGCCCGCGGGACCGAGGTGGCAAAGCACATCCTCGCCATCGAATCGGACGGCGGGGTCTTTTCCCCCCGCGGCTTCAGCTTCGGGGGACCGCCGGAGGCTCTCACGGTGGTCCGGGAGATCGCCCGCCTGCTCGCGCCGATCCAGGCCGATACGGTCGCGGATGGCGGTGGCGAGGCCGACATCGGTCCACTCATGGAGCGCGGCGTGCCGGGGATGGGACTGGATGTGGATGACAGCCGGTACTTCTGGTATCACCACACCCAGGGTGATACGCTCGACAAGCTCGACCCCGCGGAGGTGGCCCGGTGCGTGGCCGCGATGGCGGTCATGGCGTACGTGGCGGCCGATCTGCCGGAGCGGCTGGTCCCGGGATCGCCGCCGCGGTGAGAAGGGCGCGCCGCGTCCCCCGCCCCCCGGCTATCCCAGGTACAGCTTCTTCGGATCCAGCACATTGCGAAGCAGGTCCAGCTCCTTCGCCGTCGGCGGGGCGAGCTGGTCCAGCCGGCCGCGAACCTCGAGCGGCCATCCCACTCCGGCCTTCACCTCCTCGGCCGTCACCCCGGGATAGAGGCCGGTCAGCACCATCTCGCCGGTCTCGTCCCGCTCCAGGATGCCCTTGTCGGTGATGACCTTCACCGGCCCGGCGCCGGGCATGCCGAGCTCCGCGCGGGATTTCCCCTTCGACCGTTGGCCGGGGCTGGTGAGGAAATCCAGCTCAGCGGGGAAGGCGCGGGGATTGAGCCGGGAGATGATCAGCACCCGTTGGGCGTGCACCGCGATTTCGGCCGCGCCGCCGCTGCCGGGGAGGCGGACTTTCGGTCGGGCGTACGATCCGATGACGGTGGTGTTGATGTTGCCCCAGCGGTCGATCTGGGCCCCGCCCAGGAAGCCCACCTCGATCTTGCCGTTCTGGAGGAAGAGCTGGAAGACGTCGGCCATGGAGCACACCATGAGCGATCCGGTCACCAGCGACGGGTCGCCGATGGAGACCGGGAGGCGCTCCGGCACCGCGCCCACGGCGCCCGACTCGTAGATCAGCACCAGGTCCGGAGCCTGAAGGGCCCGCGCCAGATTACAGGCGAGGTTCGGCAGGCCGATGCCCACGAACACCACTTCCCGGTTGCCCAACTCCCGGGCGGCCACCGCGGCCATCATCTCCGAGGGCGTATAGCTTGTCGTCACACGACGCTCCGTTGGTTCAACGCGGAGAACGCAGAGGCCGCAGGGGGTATCACCATTGAGTCGGTCCGGTGCGAGTGATGAGGGGTAGCCGCGGAAGCCCTCTGTGTCCTCTACGCCCCTGTGTTGCTGTTCTCTCCGCTCGTCGACTCCCTCAGAACCCGTAATTCACCCCAGCACACACCTGCTGGCTCGCCTTGAGCCGCTCGGTGAGCCCCGCCATCTTCGCCAGGTACTCGGCCCGGTCCTTCACGCCGTAGACGAACTCATCCAGGTACTGCTGCAGCTTCTCCGGGTCGCGGGAAATGTCCTCCCAAGCCACGTAGAACTCGTTATCCCGGTCGTAGTAGCCCTGGGCATACGACGGATGGCAGCCCCACGATTCCACCACCACCGCGTCCACGATCATCCCCGGAATCAGGGTCCGATTGGGATCGGAGCGGATCACCGACTCGTTCACCAGTTCCTCCACCACCACGATCACCCGTTTCGACGCGAAGGCCGCTTCCTTCTGGACGCCGAGCAGCCCCCAGACCTGGGCATTGCCGGAGGCATCGGCCCGCTGGGCGTGGATGATGGTGACATCGGGATTGAGGGCCGGGACGGTGGCCAGTTCCTCCCCGGTGTAGGGGCACGTCACGGTCCTGATCCGGGGGTTGACCACCGGCAGGTCGGTGCCCTGGTAGTTCCGCATCACCCAGAACGGCAGGCTGGCCGCGCCGGCCGACAGGCGCGCTACCATCCCGAAGTGACTGTACTCCTCGATCTCGAGCGGCGGTGTGCCCTTCTCCACCGCCCGGCGGAAGGCGTGCAGCGATCCGGCGCCGGGGTTGCCGGCCCAGGAGAAGACCAGCTTGCGGGCGCACCCGGCGGCGATCATCTGGTCGTAGATCAGATCCGGCGTCAGCCGGCAGAGCGTGAGGTCCTTCCGCCGCTGGCGGATGATCTCGTGCCCGGCCGCGAAACAGATCAGGTGCGTGAACCCTTCGATGACTACAGTGTCGCCGTCGCGCACGTGCGCGGCGATGGCGTCCTTCATCGAGACGACTTTGGATGGCATGCGGTATCCGGGATGACGGTCAGGCGGGGGAAGGCGTCTCCGCCTCTTCCAGCGCCCCGATGAGCAGGCGGGCCGCGCCAGCAAGATGCGCGTCGAGACGCGCCGCCGCGAGCTCGGTCTCCCGCCGGGTGATGGCCTCGAGGATGCCGCGGTGCTCCCGGTCGAAGGTCTCCCGGTAGCGGAGCATCAGGCCGTAGAGAGTCCAGTAGCGGTCGACCCGGCGCAGCAGGCCGTTGATCAGCTCATCCATCCGGGGCCGGTCGTCGAGGGCGTAGATCTGCTGGTGGAAGTCCACATCCAGAGCCCCCCAGCTGGCGCCGTCGGTGGCCCGTTCCGCCGCGGTGAGGATTCGCCCCGCCTCGGTGAGCTGGGCCAGGGTGAGCCGCGGCACCGCCCGCCGGATCGCCGCCGTCTCCATGATCGCCCGGATCTCGTAGATCTCGGCGATCTCCTCCGGCGTCAGCGCGCTGACGGTGGCGCCGCGATTGGCCTGGTAGGTGACCAGCCCCTCGGATTGGAGCTGGCGCAGCGCCTCGCGCACCGGGATGTGACTCACCTGGAGCTGCGAGGCGATCTCGTCCTGGGGCAGCGGTTGATTGGCTTTGAGATGGCCGGTCGTGATCGCTTCGCGCAGCACCGCGGCCACCAGTTCGTGGGTGGCCTGTTTGCGGAGCCGGGGAACGCGATCGAGGAGCTGGTCGAGTTGCATGAGCCGGTGGCCTCCGGCCGGTGGCCGCGGGCCGGTGTGTGCGACGGTTCTTAACGGACATCCGGAAGCGACAGGTCCCGTGGTCGTCGGGTCACGGGTTGGCGGCCGGCGACCACCTTGCAGAAGAATATATCATATATTATCCTCAGAACGTCAAGCATTGCATGGTTTTCGAGACTCGCCATGCCGCGCCCCAGAACCGCCGAGAGGTCCCCATGGACGCGCCCATCCGCCAGCCCATGAAAGCCGGGCAGCCCATCCCCTATCCCCCCCGGCATGAGTACGTCGAGCCGGACTGGAAGCGCATTCCCGGCTTCAAGGGCGTGAGCCGCGAGGAGTGGGAAAACGCCACCTGGCAGCGCAAGCACACCATCAAGAACTTGCGCGAGTTTCAGGCGGCACTGGGCAGCTTCCTCCCCGAGACCCTGGCCGCGAGCATCGAAAAGGACCACCAGCTCCGCGCCACCATGTCGATGTTGATCCCGCCGCACATGATCAACACGATGAACCTGGCCGATCTCTGGAACGACCCGGTGCGCCGCTACATGGCGCCCGCTTTCGACGACCGCCTCACCGAGTGGGCCAACCATCCCCGCGCCTCCCGTGACAGCCTGCACGAGCAGGACATGTGGGTGGTCGAAGGGCTGACCCACCGCTATCCCACCAAGGTGCTGGCCGAGCTGCTGTCGACCTGCCCCCAGTACTGTGGCCACTGCACCCGCATGGACCTGGTGGGCAACGACGTGCCGCAGGTGGAGAAGCTCAAGTTCAATATCCCCCAGAAGGATCGGCACCAGCAGATCCTCGAGTACCTCCGAAAGACACCCACCGTCCGCGACGTGGTGGTCTCCGGGGGCGATATCGCCAACCTCCATATCAGCCAGCTGGAGCCGTTCGTCTCGGCCCTGCTCGACATCCCCAACATCCGCGACATCCGGCTGGCCTCGAAGGGCCTGGCCGGTCTGCCCCAGCACTACCTGCAGGAGAGTGTGCTCGAGGGGCTGGAACGGCTGGCGAAGAAGGCCTTCGACCGGGGGGTGGACCTGGCGCTGCACACCCACGTGAACAACGCCCAGCAGGTGACCCCGCTCCTCGGCAAGGCCACCAAGAGACTGCTCGAGATCGGCTTCCGGGACGTGCGAAACCAGGGCGTGCTGCTCCGCGGGGTGAACGCCACCTCGCAGGACCTCCTCGACCTCTGCTTCATGCTGCTCGATCATGCCAAGATCCTGCCGTACTACTTCTACATGTGCGACATGATCCCCAACTCGGAGCACTGGCGGGTGCCGCTCTGGGAGGCGCAGCAGCTGCAGCACGACATCATGGGCTACCTCCCCGGCTTCGCCACCCCGCGGATCGTGTGCGACGTACCCTTCGTGGGGAAACGCTGGGTGCACCAGGTGGCCGAATACGACCGGGAGAAGGGCATCAGCTACTGGACCAAGAATTACCTCACCAGCATCGAGTGGGGAAACGCCGAAGCGCTGCAGCGGAAGTACGAGTACTACGACCCTATCGGCACACTGCCCGCTTCGGGCCAGGCCTGGTGGCGGCAGCATGCCACCAGCGCCCCCGCCGAGCCGACGCACGCGGTGCACGCCTGAGCCGGGGCCGGGGGTAAAGCGGTGAGGACGTCACCCCGACCCCGTCTCGAGAACCCGTGACTCGTGATACTCGACCACACAGAACCTTCGACCCTCGACTCGCCATGACCGCCCGCTCCTATCCCCGCATCGTGACACCGCCACCCGGCCCCCGGGCCAAGGCGATCATCGACCGAGACACCGCCTGGACCTCGCCGTCCTACATCAAGGAGTACCCCCTGGTCATCGCCGGTGGGTCCGGGGCCATGGTCGAGGACGTGGATGGCAATCGATTCATCGACTACATGGCGGGCATCGCCGTCTCCGCGACCGGCTACAACCACCCCAAGGTGGTCGCCGCCATCAAGGAGCAGGCCGACCGCTTCCTCCACATCTGCGGCACCGATTTCTACTTCGAGGGCTTTGCCCGCCTGGCCGAGCGGCTGGCGCTGCTCGCCCCGGGGAAGAGCCGCAAACGGACCTTCCTCTCCAACTCCGGCACCGAGGCCATCGAAGGGGCCATCAAGCTGGCCCGCTATCACACCCGGCGGCCGGCATTGATCGCCTTCCAGGGCTCCTTCCACGGCCGCTCTTACGGCGCCATGTCGCTCACCTCCAGCAAGGCCAAACAGCACAAGCATTTCGGCCCGCTGCTCCCGGAGGTGTACCATATCCCCTACGCCAACCCCTATCGCAGCGCCGACCCGATCGATCACTCCCTCTCGGCCCTGCACGATCTCTTTGGCCGTCAGGTCGACCCCAGCGACGTCGCGGCGATCTTCGTCGAGCCGGTGCAGGGCGAGGGGGGCTACGTGATTCCCCCGATGGGGTTCCTCAAGGCCCTGCGCCAGGTCTGCGACCAGCACGGCATCCTGCTCGTGGCCGACGAAGTACAGAGTGGCGTCGGCCGGACCGGGAAGATGTGGGCCTGTGACTGGGAGAACGTGGAACCCGATATTCTCGTGAGCGCCAAAGGGCTTGGCAGCGGCATGCCGATCGGGGCGTTCGTCGCGAAGGAGTCGGTGATGACCTGGGAGGCCGGCTCCCACGGTTCCACCTACGGCGGCAACCCGGTGGCCTGTGCCGCCGCCCTCGCCACCCTGGAGGTCGTGGAGCAGCTGTTGCCCCACGTGCAGCAGATGGGCGATCGGATGCTGACCCACGCCCGTCACCTGATGGAGAAGTACGCCGTGGTGGGGGACGTCCGCGGTCGCGGCCTGATGATCGGCCTCGAGTTCGTGAAGGACCGGGGCACCCGGGAGCCTTACACCGAGATCATCGACCGGATCACCGAAAAGGCCTTCACCAAGGGCCTCCTGCTCCTGGGCTGCGGCAAGAGCGCCTTCCGCCTGGCCCCGCCGCTGGTCCTGGACCAGTACGATGTCGATACCGGGATGGGGATTCTGGAGGAGTGCCTGAGCGAGGAGGACTGAGGGGAAGGGGGTTTGCGGGGGCCGTGTGTCGGGGGGAGCGGCGGGCCGCCTGACGGCGGGGGGCGATGTATCGCGAGGGGGCGGGGGTGTGGGAACGGGCGGGCCGCAAAGCGACCTACCCGATCCCTTGCGGCCGCTCAGCGACCCACGCCCCCCCCCCACGCGATTCACTACACCCCACTGACCGCCTGACCGCCTAGCCGCCTAGCCGCCCGAAATCACCGTCCGGCTCTGCTCCCGCATGAACTGTTGGACGTACCACGGCCCACAGCCTCCCTTGCCGCTGCCGCCGCTGCCCTTCCACCCGCAGAACGCCTGCGCGCCGGGCCAGGCCCCGGTCGTCGCGCCGCTCCGCTTGTTGACGTAGGTCACCCCCGCCTCGATCTCGTCGAAGAACCGATCGATCTCCTCCTGCTTCGTCGAGAAGAGCCCAGCCGTCAGGCCGTACTCCACCTTGTTGGCCTCGGCCAGCGCCTGGTCCAGGTTGTCGACCGCCGCCACCGCCAGAAACGGCGCGAACAGCTCCTCCAGGAAGAGACTGCTCTCGAGCGGCAGCTCGGCGATGGTCGGCGCCACAAAGTGGCCCTGGTCGAATGGCTGACCGCGCAGCCGACTCCCACCCAGCAACACCCGCCCCTCCCGCCCCGCCTGCGCCACCGCCTTCTCCCAGCGCTGAACGGCCCGCTCATTGATCACCGGACCGAACCAGACATCCCGCTGGGTCACGTCGCCCATGCGGATGGCCCGGGTCTTCTCGATCAGCGCCTCGGTGAAGGTCGGGTAGACCGATCGGTGGACGTACACCCGGCTGGTGGCGCTGCACTTCTGGTTCTGGAGGCCAAAGGCCGACCGCATCACCCCTTCCGCGGCGGCGTCGAGATCGGCGCTGTCCATCACGATCGTGGCGTTCTTCCCCCCCAGCTCCATCAGGCAGGGCTTCACCCACTTGTCCGACAGCCCGTGGAAGATCCGCATCCCGATCGCCTTGGAGCCGGTGAACACCACCCCATCGGTCAGGGGGTGCTGCCAGAGCGAGTCGCCGATCTCCCGCCCATGGCCGGTGACGAAGTTGAAGACCCCGGCCGGTACCCCCGCATCGCGATACACCTCGTACAGCTTGAGGCCGGTCCAGGGCGTGTCTTCGGCCGGCTTGTAGACCACGGCATTGCCGGCCATGAGCGCCGCTGAGGACATCCCGGTCGAGAGCGCGAGCGGGAAGTTGAAGGGCGCGATGCAGACGAACACCCCGTAGGGCCGCAGCAGCTCGGTATTCCGTTCGATCGGCGTGAGGTTGGCCATCGGGTGGACGAACCCGTTGTGGTCCTCGACCTGCTGGCAGTAATAGTCGATGAGATCGGCCGACTCCTCGGTGTCGCCCATCGATTCCAGCCGATTCTTCCCCACCTCGTAGGCCATGATCGCCGAGAGCAGGAACTTCCGCTCCCGAATCAGGTTGGCGGCCTTCCGGAGGATCGCGATCCGCTCCTGCCACGGCCTGGCGGCCCAGGCCTTCTGGGCCCCCTTCGCGGTGCGGATGGCCAGGTCGACGTCTTCCTTCGTGGCGGCGACGAATGTCCCCAGCACCAGCGAGGTATCGATCGGGGAGAGATCGACGATCGGGTCATGCCGGGTGACCTCCAGCGCCTTGCCGCCGATGTAGAGCGGGTAGCTCCGGCCGGCGCTGGCCCGGACCTCGCCCAGAGCCTCGTCGAAGGCGCGGTGGAACCCCTCGAGATCGACGTTGGTCGAGGTGTAGGTGATCTTCTGCTGCCGCGCGGTCACGGTCATGGGTGTTCCTCCGGCCGGCGGCTCAGGACCTGGCCGCCTGGGCGCCGGCGGTGAGCACCCGGCGCATGGTGGCGTCCAGCGCCCGGCTGAAGCGCTGGACGAGGTCGTCGATTTCGGATTCCTCGATCACGAACGGCGGAGCCAGGCACGAGAGATCGCCGTTGGTTCCGTCGGCCTGGCCCATGTTGGCCCAGGTCATGAGCCCCGCCGTCAGCGCCTCCTCGGCGAACGTCTCGGCGAACTTGAGCCGGCGGGGAAATGGCTGGCGGGTAGCCTTGTCCAGCACGAACTCGACGCCCGCGAGCAAACCTCGTCCCCGGACGTCGCCCACGTGGGGCAACTCCCGCAGCGTTTCGAGCTTCTGGTGAAAGACCCGGCCGAGGCGCGCCGCGCGTTCCACCAGGCGATGCTGCTTGAGGTATCGGACCGCGGCCAGACCGGCGGAGGCCAGGACCGGGTGATGGGAAAAGGTCTGGGCGTGGAGCAGTGCTCCCGACCCGCGGGCGATGGGATCCAGCAGTCGGCGCGGGGCGGCCACCACGGACAGCGGGGCATAGCCGCCGGTGATCCCCTTGCCGAACGTCATGATGTCCGGCACCACGTCATACGGCTCGATCGCGGCCCAGGTGCCGGTCCTCCCGGCCCCCACCAGGACTTCGTCGGCGATGAACAGCACGCTGTGGCGATCGCAGATCGTCCGGACGTTCTTGAAGTAATCGGGCGAGGGCACGGAGTGCCCGGTCGAGCTGCCACCGACCGGCTCCGCGATGAAGGCGGCGACGTTCTCCGAGCCGAGTTGCAGGATGGCCGACTCCAGCGCGGAACCGGAACAGACCGGGCAGTCGCCGTGACCGCCGGGCCGCCGGGCCGCCTGCCCCCCGGCGCCCCCGCACTCGCAGCGATAGGGATAGGGCGCCGGAATGCGGTGGATGTCCACCAGCCACTCCCGGTAGTACGTCTTGTAGTGCTCCCGGGCGGACGCCGAAAGGGCCAGCAGGGTATTGCCGTGATAGGCGGGGTACAGGGCGATGACCTTGTGCTTGGTCGGCTGCCCGACTTCGACCCAATACTGGCGGGCCAGTTTGAGCGCGGCCTCGACCGCCTCCGACCCGCTGCCGAGAAAGTAGAACTTGTCGAGATCGCCGACGGCCAGGGTGGCCAACTCATCCGCCAGGGCCTCGACCGGCTCGTTGGTGAAGGCGGTCCCATTCAGGTAGGCCACCCTGGCCGCCTGCTCCGCCATCGCTCGGCCGATCTCGGCCACCCCGTGCCCCAGATTGGCCACGAAGGCCCCCCCCGACCCGTCCAGGTAGCGGGTCCCGTCCTCGGCGATGAGCCAGCATCCCTCGCCCCGAACGATGAGCGGGAAGCGCCGGGTGAGCTTTCTATAGAAGACGTGGGAATCGGGGTACTGGTAGGACGTCATAGTCCGGGGAATCTGGCCGCCCGGAGGCGGGGCGCGCCAGTCGGCGAGGCGGCGCGGGTAATTATGCGCCGGCGGGTGCGACCCGGGTGCGATGTCCGGGGACCGGCATCGCGATATTCCCCGAAAGGGGGGGGCGGGGCCCCCGAAGGGCCGGGCGCAGCCCAGTCCCCAAACCCCCGGGTACGAGGTGGCCGGGCGCATTCCCGACCCAGGGGCAGACATGCCGGAATACAACCCGCTCCGCCGCTACATCACCGAAGAAGTCAGGCGCCACCCGGGCCCGGCCTATATCAGGCGGGCTCCATTGGGCACCGCTCGCTCGGGGCCGGCCAGGACGATGGCCCCGCGCTCGTCCGCGAACCCCGTCACCAGCACCTCCGACCGGAACGGCCCGATCTGTTTGGGCGGGAAGTTGAGGACACCGAGCACCTGGCGACCGAGCAGGTCCTCCTTCCGGTAATGCACGGTGAGCTGGGCGCTCGATCGCTTGATTCCCGCTTCGCCGAAGTCCACCGTGAGCTTCCACGCCGGCTTGCGGGCCTGGGGGAATTCCTCCACGGCAATCACCGTTCCGACCCGGAGCTCGATCCGCTCGAAGTCGGCCCAACTGATGGTATCCATGGGTGCGCTCACGAGAGTATCGGCCGCTTCGGCCCGGTGCCGAGTGCCGCCACCGCCTCCGCGATCCGGCCGGGAGGCGTATCCATGGGGAAGCCGACGTGCAGCTCCGTCGCGCCGGTGGCGAGTGCGATCGCTGCGGCATTGGTGGCCCGGATTCCACCCCCCGGCAGCACGCCGATGCGGGAGCCGCCCCGCTCCCGGAGCCTTCGCAGACGGTCGCGTCCCTCCAACGCGGTCGCGGCGCCCCCCGAAGTCAGCACCCGGCTGACGCCGAGCGAAGCCAGAAGCTCAAGCGAGGCCTCGAGGTCGGGCGTCCGGTCAAAGGCCCGATGAAAGGTCACCGGCAGCGGGCGGGCCGCCTCCACCAGTCGGCGGGTCCACTCCTCGTCCACAGTCCCGCTGGCCGATAGCACCCCGATCACCATGCCGTCGGCGCCGGCCCGCATCCCGTGGGCAATGTCCGCCAGCATGGCTTCGCACTCTCCGGCGCTGAACCGAAACGGGCCGGGACGGGGCCGGATCATCACCATCAGCGGGACATCCACCGCGGCGCGGATCACCCGGAGCATCCCGGGGCCCGGAGTGGTGCCGCCCCTCGCAAGGTCGGCACAGACCTCGAGCCGACCGGCCCCTTCCGCCACCGCCCGAATGGCGTCGTCGAGCGTCTCGACCGCGGCTTCGATCAGCATGGTGGCGGGACTCCCGGGTGCGGTCGCGCAGGGAGGGCCAGCGGCGCCGGTCGCCTTGGCTGCACCGAAGCAGCGCTCAAGGCCCGACCCCGGCAGGGACGAACAAGCCGCCTAAGGCTTTGATCCTCAGCACGTTAGCTCGGGTGATTCTGAGGTGATAACGAGGCGAGTCGGGGGCAATTCCCGCGTGACTTGCGCCGGTATACTAGGCGCCGTCCACCGGGCCGGCAACTGAGTCGCGGCCCACCCGGAAGGGGGTCGCCGGCGGCACACGATGGCGCCGGCCGCCGAAACATTACGCAACACAGGGACAAGGAGTCCACCGATGAAGACGCTCGTGCTGTTGCCGCTGGGCCTGGCGGCCATGATGTCGACCACCCCACGAACCTCGACCCATGAGGGTCGGATCGATGGAGCATTGCAGACCACCCTGGCGGGTCAGGCGGTGTTCGGCCCGGTTCGCGGCGGGGCCGGCGCGTCGTTCTCCCTCGAACTCGGCGCGTACAGCGACAATGGCGCCGTGGTCTTCAGTCGGGTCTCGACCGAACGGCCCCGGACCGGGACCTACGCCGTGGTGCCCTTTGGTCCGGGGGAAGAAGGCCCGGGAGAGCTCCACGCGATGATCTCCCTCGGATCGGTGGCGGCACCGCTGGGCGCGTTCCGGGCCGTGAGCGGCACGGTCACGATCCTCCAGTCGACGGCGGAGAAGATTGTCGGGCGCTATGAGGTGAAAGCGGTGGGTTTTCTGGCCAGCGATCCGGAGAATGAAGACCGGGAAATCACCGTGCGGGGCGGCTTCAGCGCGGAGCCCGCGGCCACCGCCTCGACCTTCGAGGCCTCGACCCACGGGGCGGTCGAGGCGACGCCCCGCGGCGCCGCCGAGTTCGGGATGGTGGATGACGGTCAGTGGACCCGTTTTGCGCTGAACCTCGGTGCCTGGAGCGAGCAGGGCTCGGTGGTGTTGAGTCGGACCGGCCGCGGCAGGCCGGCGGTGGGGGTGTACCCGGTGAGTCCCGCCCGGTCGGAGCGGAGCGGTGATTTCAGCGGCCTGGTGGTCACCGGGTCACCCAGCCTACCGAGCGGCGTGTTCCACGCCGAAGGCGGAAGTGTGACGATCACGAGCAGCACGGCCGAGCGGATCACCGGTGCGTTCGAGCTGCACGGGACCGGCTGGCTGGCGGCAGACCCGGCGAACGAGAGCCGGACGCTGGTGGTGAGCGGCTCGTTCAGTGCAACCCCGCACACCACCATCACCACCACCATGAGTCTGAGGTGAGCATGTCGTTCGTCAATCGTGTGCGCGGCCTGTACGAGTGGTACCGTGCGCTGCGTTCGCTGCAGCGGATCCTGGCCGCGCAGTAACCTGTCGAGGAGTTCGGCGATGCGAGTGATGTACCTGGTGGACCGGCCGACCGAAGATGTGTCGGAAGTCGCCGGCTGGTTCATGGAAGAGTGGGGTCCGGACAACGTGGAGCAGTGGCTCCCGTTGATCGGCGGGATGCTGCAGCACGGCGTCCTGCCCACCACCTTCGTGGCGGTGGACGGGGATCGGCTGCTCGGCACCGCCAGTCTGGTGGCCGCCGGTCCGAGCGACCTGCCCCACTATGGACCCTGGCTCGCGTCGCTCTATGTGCACCCCGCGGCGCGGCGCCGCGGCGTGGCGGCAGCCCTGCTCCGTCGGGTGGAGCTGGAGGCGCGGATTCTCGGGTTCTCGCGGCTGTATTTCCAGGCCACCGGGGCGGTGGAGCCGTACCGCGCGCTCGGGTGGCGCTGGGTGGGCTGCACCATCGCCGGGCGCGAACCGGCCAACGTGCTGATGCTGGAGCTCACGCCGATGGAACGGGCGGCATGACACCGCAGCGCGCCCGGATGGTCCGGATGCCCCGGACCTCTCCCACGGCGATGGCGGCGGGGTAGCTCTTTCGTACAGAAGGGATGTGGGTGGTGAGCGAGGGCACAAAGCTGCATCCGCAGTTGCAGGCGATCGTGCAGGAGCTGGCGGCGGTGACGACGCGGGCGGCCCGGCTGGTCGACCGCACCCCGGAGGAGATGTTCCCGCGGCGCCCGGCCTCGGGACACTGGTCCATCGCCGAGTGCCTGGTCCATCTGAGTCTCACCACCCGGGCCTATCTGCCCCTGATCGACGAGGCCCTGCAGATCGGGCGGCTGACGGCGCTGACCGCGCGGCGGTGGTTCCGGCGGGATCTGACGGGCTGGCTGCTCTGCTGGATCTCGGAACCGCCCTATCGGATGAAAGCGTCGACCCACCCGCGGTTCGTACCCGCGAGCACCGGCACCCGTGGCACCGTGCTCAGTGAATTCGTGGGTCTCCAGCAGGACCTCACGCTGCGGCTCCATCAGGCCGGGGGACTCGACCTGGGCCGGCTCCGCATCGTTTCGCCGTTCGATGGCCGGCTGGAGTACAGCCTCTACTCGGCCTTCCGGATCCTCCCGGCGCATCAGCGACGCCATCTCTGGCAGGGGGAGCGGGTGTCTGACCGGCTGCGGCAGGCGGCCGGCGGGGAACCCAGCGCCGAGCTCGAGCCCGATCCTCAACCTTCCTAATCGCCCGGGACGGGTGCATTCTCCCTCACTGCTCGTCCCGTCCCCGTCGCCGCCGCCCTTCCTCGCCCTGGAGCTGGCATGTCTCGTGTGGCGCTCGCCGTTCTGGTCGTGCTCTCCGCCCCCCTCAGCGCCCAGCAGCGGGCCCCGACGCGCCGGCCGTTTACGGTCGAGGACCTGCATCTCCTGAAGAGCGTCGGTAATCCAGAGATCGCTCCCGACGGCGCCTGGGTGGCCTACACGGTCCAGACCCACGATACCACCGACGACCTGGAAGTCAGCGACCTGTGGATGACGAGCTGGGATGGCCAGTCCTCGGTCCGACTCACCTTCAGCCCCAAGGTCAGCGAGCACTCCCCCCGCTGGAGTCCCGACGGCCGGTGGCTCGCTTTCCTCTCGAGCCGGGGCGACAGCGCCGAGGCGGGCCAGCTCTGGCTCCTGAGCCGCCGCGGCGGCGAGGCGGAGCAGGTCACCCACATCCCCACCGGGATCGAGGATTACGTCTGGTCGCCCGACGGCACCCGCCTGGTGTTCGTCATCGAAGATCCCGACTCCGTGGAAGTGAGCACGATCGAAGCCTCGCCCTTCCTCGAGGTCACCGACCTCGACGGCAACGTCGCGCCGCCCCCACCGACCCGCTGGTCCAAGACGCCGGCCCCGATCGTGATCGACCGCTTCTACTTCAAGGAGGACTACACCGGGTACGTCCGGCGGAAGCGGAAGCACCTGTACCTCTTCGATCTCGCCGAGCGGCGGCTGAGCCAGCTCACCCAGGGCCAGTCGGATGAGCTGCTGCCGGCCTGGTCGCCCGACGGTCAGTACCTGGTCTTCTCCAGCAAGCGCGCGGGCCCCGATCCCGATCGGGGCGACAACTGGGACCTGTTCGTGATCCAGGCCGCGCCGGGCGCGGTGGCCCGGCAGCTCACCAGCTTCACCGGCCCGGACAACCATCCCGACTGGGAGAGCCGCCCGGCCTGGAGCCCCGATGGCCGGTCCATCGCCTACCTCCAGGGTGGACCCGACTCCCTCATCTATTACGCCCAGCCCAAGCTGGCCCTCATCGCCTGGGGTGGCCACGGCAACCCCACCATCCTCACGCCGTCGCTCGACCGGGCGGTCCGTTCGCCCGAGTGGAGCGCGGACGCGACGTCGATCTACTTCCGGGTGGAGGACGACCGCACCTGGTACCTGGCGGGGATCAACGCCGCCGGCGGCCCCATCGAGCGGGTCCTCGATGGGCGGCGACTGGTGACGGGATTCACCCGGAGCCGGAACGGCCGGCTGGCGGTGCTGGTCGACTCGACCACCCGGCCGGCCGAGCTCTACGCCGTCGAGGGGAACGCCCTGCGGCCGCTGTCCCGCCAGAACGATTCCCTCATGGCCCTGCGCGATGTGGCGCCGGTGGAGGAGATCACCGTCCGGAGCAAGGATGGAACCCAGGTGAACGGGTTTCTGGTGCGCCCCCCCGGGGTGACGGGCAGGTCGCCGGCGATACTCCAGGTGCACGGCGGCCCGGTGTCCCAGTTCGAGAACGGATTCGAGTTCTACTGGCAGCTGCTGGCGGCTCAGGGATACGCCGTCATCGCCATGAACCCCCGAGGCAGTTCCGGCCGGGGCGACAAGTATGCCCTCGCCATCTGGGCCGACTGGGGCAACAAGGATGCGCAGGATGTCCTCGCCGGCGTCGACTTCGCGGTCCGCGCCGGCCTGGCCGATTCGGCGCAACTCGGCGTGGGCGGATGGAGCTACGGCGGGATCCTCACGAACTACCTCATCGCCCAGGATACCCGGTTCAAGGCGGCCACCAGCGGGGCCGGGATTTCCAACATCCTGGCGGGGTACGGCACCGACATGTACGTGCGGGAGTATCAGGCCGAACTGGGACCGCCCTGGAAGAACACCGCCACCTGGCTCAAGCTGTCCGGACCGTTCCTGCATGCCGACCGCATCCGGACGCCGACGCTCTTCCTGGCCGGGGAGAAGGACTTCAACGTCCCGCTGCTCAATTCCGAGCAGATGTACCAGGCGCTCAGGAGTCTGGGCGTGCCCACCCGGCTCATCATCTATCCGGGGCAGCACCATGGACTGTCGAAGCCGAGTTACCAGCGGCACCGGTTGGAGCAGTACCTCGCCTGGTACGGAGAGTTCCTGCGACACTGAGACCCAGGAGGGGCCTGCTCGGTTGACCACGAAGGCCCTCGGCCGTGGGAGCGAATTCGGCACCTAACAAGACGCGACTGGCCATGGCAAGCCCGGTGACGGCGGTTTCCAACCTGGGAAGAGTGGGGCTCCCGCTCCCGATCGCGGAGCTGGTCCGACGCCCCTGGGATGCGCTGGTGGTCGGGGGTGGACACAATGGCCTGACCTGCGCGTTCTATCTGGCCCGCGCGGGCAAACGGGTCCTGGTCCTGGAGGCCAGGGAGCGGGTGGGGGGAGCCTGCACCCTCGAGGACACCTGGCCCGGCTACCGGGTGTCGCCCTGCGCCTACGTCGTGGGGCTCCTCCACCCCCTGGTGATCGAGGAGCTGGAGCTTCCCCGCCGGGGCTACCGCTGGACCCCCGCCATGGGTGGGTACTTCGTCCCGTTCGAGGATGGATCGAGTATCCAGCTCTGGGACGACGAGGCTCGGGCCGACGCGGAGCTGCGGCAGTTCAGCCCTCGCGATGTACGCGGCCGGCACGAGATGCACGGCCTCATGCGGAAGGTGTGCGACGCCCTCCGGCCGCTCGATGATCGCGACGTGTGGCTCCATCGCGGCCCCACCCGGGCCGAGCTGGAGGAGCGGCTGGACCATGACCGGGACGCGATCGCGCTGCTCTACGACTGGTCCATCACCGGGATGCTGGACCAGTTCCTGGTGGACGAACGCCTGCGCATGGCCTACCTCGGCCAGGGCGTCGTGGGAAGCGCCGCCAGCCCGTTCGACCGCGGCACTGCCTCGCTCTATTACCACCACTACTCCGGCCGGCTCGACGGCGGCGAACCTGGTGGCTGGGGCTACGTCACCGGGGGGATGGGCATGGTCTCGTTCCTGATCCACGACGCCGCGGTCGAGGCCGGCGCCCTGGTCGCGACGGGAGTGCCGGTCGCCCGGATCGTCCCCGGCGAAGGAGTGGAGCTGGCCGGCGGCGAACGGCTCCGAGCCCCGGTGGTGGTCTCCAACGCCGACCCGGTCACCACCGCCCGGCTCCTCGGGCCCGCGGCGGATCCCGCCTGGCACCGTCAGGTAGACGCGGTGCCGATGCGCAGTCTCACCGTCAAGGTGAACGCCGCGCTCCGGGAGCTTCCCGATTTTCGCGCCCGGCCCGGCACCCGGATGCCGCACCACCTGGCGACGATCAACACCCCGCTCACCCGGGAAGAATGGCGGTCCGGCCATGCCGACGCCGTTGCCGGCCGTATGCCCCGGCGGGTCTGGACCGAGATCTATCTGCAGACCGCCTACGATCCCTCGGTGGCCCCGCCGGGGAAGCACGTTATGAGCGTCTTCTCGCAGTATCTCCCCAGCGAGTTCGCCGAGGGGAGTTGGGACCAGCATCGCGCGGCAGCCGGCCAGGTGGTGCTCGACTCGATCGGGCGGTTCTGTTCCAACCTTCCCGCGGCCCTCGAGGCGGTCGATGTCCTCGGACCACCCGACGTCGAGGCCCGCCTGGGGCTCACCGGCGGACAGATCTTCCAGGGGGAATGTCTCCCGCCGTACATGTGGTCCAACCGGCTGGCCTATCGCACCCCGATGGAGGGGGTGTTCCTCTGCGGCGCCTGCACCCATCCCGGCGGGAGCGTCATCGGCATCAACGGGCGGAACGCGGCCTATGAAGTCCTGGGGCGGTTGACGTGATCGCCGCCGCCTGGGCCGGGGCCCTCGCGTTGGGCCTGTGCCTGCCAGCGCCGGGCGGCCGCCGCCCCGATACCGTGACCGTCATACTGTTAGGCACGGGGACCCCGGTGCCCGACCCCGCCCACCAGGGCCCCTCGGTGGCGGTGACCGTCGGCGACCGGATCTTCCTGTTCGATGCCGGTCCCGGGGTGGTCCGTCAGATGGCCGCGGCCGGCCTTCCCTACCGGGGCGGACCGGTCACCCGGCTCTTCCTCACGCATCTGCACACCGACCACACCCTGGGCTATCCCGACCTCATCTTCACGTCGTGGGTCATGGGGCGACGACGGCCCCTCGAGGTCGTGGGCCCCCCAGGAACCCGGTCCCTGACCGACCATCTGCTGGCCGCCTGGTCCCAGGACATCGCGGTTCGGATCGACGGTCTCGAGCGGGAGCCGCCCGATGGGTACCGGGTACGGGTACAGGAGGTGCGCGAAGGGGTCGTGTACGACTCGGGGAATGTTCGGGTCACGGCAATTCAGGTTCCCCATGGAACGATGCCTACCTCGCTGGCCTATCGGTTGCAGACCCCTGAGGGAACGGTGGTGATATCCGGGGACACCGGGCCGAGCCCCGCCCTCGAGGTCATGGCCCGGGGGGCCGACCTGCTTCTGCACGAGGTCTACGCCGCCGGCCGTCTGGCGCCCGAGGCCCGGCCGGGAGGGGATGAGTGGCCGCGGTACATGCGCTCGTTCCACACATCCGACCTGGAGCTGGGCGGGTTGGCGAGTCGGGCTCGACCGGGGCTCCTCGTTCTCTACCATGTGATCCGGATGGGCGCGGCCGACGCCGAGCTGCTGCAAGGGGTTCGGGCGGGGGGCTTCACCGGCCCGGTACGACTCGGCAGGGATCTGCAACGCTTTACAGTTACGGGACATACAGTCACTGAGTGATTATTGTTGGGGCTTCGGGAGCCTGGACCTCACCCCTGGAAACGCACACGTGAACCGTCGTGGCTTCACCTTTCTCGAAGCCCTGATCGTCTTCGTCTTCATGGGCCTGATGGTCCTGATCGCGATGCCGCTGCTGGGTCGTTCGCTCAACGCGGCGAACGTGCGCAATGCCCGGACACTCTCGATCGGGCTCTATGCCAGGGCCCGCTCCAGTGCGCTGGAGACCGGACGGGTCACGACCCTGACGTATGTCGGGAACAGCGCGGTCATCACGGCCACACCCCGCCTGACCCCGCTGGCCGGTTCCACCATGGATACCCTGAGCGGACCGCACGATCTCCAGAACCTGTATGGCGTGGCGGTGACGGGTAACCCGAGCACGGTGCTGATGGTCGATCCGCGGGGGCTGGCGAGTTCCAACGCCACCACGATCTACTTCACCAAAGACGGGAAGACCGACAGCATGGCCGTGAGCGGGTTCGGGAGGGTCGTCAAGTGATGTCCTCGAACAAGGGCTTCACCCTGGCCGAAGTCCTGGTCGCCGTGATGATCCTCTCGGTGGGGCTCCTGGCCATCGCGGCCAGCTCGGGGTCGGTGTACCGGATGCTGGGGTATGGCAAGCTGTCGACCAAGGTCGCGCACATCGCCAGTACCCGCATGGAGCTCCTGCGGCGGGAGGCCAACCGTACCGACCCTCGATGCCTCAGTTCGGCCGTCGCCAGCGGCATCGACACCGTGGAACCCAACGTGGTGGAGCAATGGATCGTGTCCGGTTCGGGATCCAGCCGGCAGGTCCTCGTCATCGTGACGACGCCGTCGGGCCACGGGCCGGCGCACGACACCATCGTGGGAAGGCTGGATTGCCGGTGACGCGCGTCCGGGGGTTCACGCTGGTCGAGCTCATCATGGGCCTGATCATCATGGGCATGGTCGCCACGGTGCTGGCCCGGGTCTTTCTCAGCCAGCAGCGACTCACCGTTGCCCAGGTCGAGCAGGCCAGCCTCCAGGCCAACGTCAGGACCGGGATGCTCATTCTCGCGAACGAGCTCAAGGAACTCGCCGCCGGCGTGAGCGGCGGCTCGGATATCAAGAGCTTCAGCAGCACGACCCTGAGCTACCGGGCGATGCGCAGCTTCGCCCTGGCGTGCCGCATCGGCCTGGCATCGGTGCGGGTGCGGAAATCGGTGATCTTCGGCGCCCGGCCGATCACCCCGGGCCGGGACTCGATGCTGGTCTTCCTGGAGCGTTCACCCACTACCGCGTCGGACGACGAGTGGATCGCGCTGGCAATCACCGACACGAACAGCTCGACCTGCTCCGACGGAGCCCCCGCGCTCCGGCTGGCCACCAACAGTCCCCCCTCGCCCGGGGACGTTCAGATTGACGCGCCGGTACGGACCTTCGAGATCATGGAAGTGGCGCCGGTCAGCACCGGTGGGCATACCTGGCTGGGGGCCCATTCCCTCACCAAGCCCGGCGGGGAGGCGCTGACCCCGGTCGCGGGGCCAATCACGCTGGCCGGGCTGAGCTTCGCCTATCTCGACCAGAGTGGCTCCCCCACCGGCACCCGCAGCAACATCCGGAGTATCCGCATCACCCTGCGCGGACAGTCGGACTGGGACGTGCGGCCCGGCGGCGGCATCTCGGTTGCCCTGCAGCCGCTGCTCGACAGTCTGGTCACGACCGTGACCCTCCGCAACGCCCGGATCCCATGAGGTCACCCCAGAGACCGTTCGATCGGCGAGGCGTGGCCCTGCCGCTCGCCCTGTTCACCCTGGTGATCGCGGCCGTCATGATCACCGCCGTGTTCTACGTCGGCCGGCTGGAGCAGCGGATGGGCTACAGCTCGCTCGCCGGAACCCAGGCCTTCGAAGCGGCCGAGCTCGGGGTGACGGCGGTCATGGATGCCTGGTCCACGGAGTCGTACAACCTGCTGACACCCGGCGGCTCGGTCACGCTGCCGGCCACCTCGGTCGGACACAACGCGAGTTACAACGCCGTCGTCCGGCGCCTGAACAACAGTCAGTTTCTGATTCAGTCCGAGGGCCGGTTCTTCGTGGGAGCGACACCGATCACCCGGCGCCAGGTCGGGCGGGTGGTCCGCCTGAATCCACCCGACATTCAGCCGGGGGCCGCGGTGGTGAGCCGGACCGGGCTTACCATCACGGGGACTACGGACATCGACGGGCGGGATCATATCCCCGGCGGCTGGAGCGGATGCTCGGTGGGGAGCGATGCACCGGCGGTGACCGACTCCAGCGGAAACGTGGTCACCACCGGCCCCTGCACCGGACAGGCGTGCCTCACCGGGTCACCGCGAGTGAACATCGACCCCAGCGTAACCTCCCAGAACTTCAACCAGTTCGGCCCTATCTCGTTCCACGACTTGTCGCTGTCCGCCGACAAGATCGTCTCCGGGTCCCTCGTGATCGGACCGAGCTACAACGCCGGCCCCACCTGTCGCTTGACCGACCTGGTGAACTGGGGAGCCCCGGAAGATCCCTCCGGGGCGTGCGGTTCCTACTTCCCCGTCATCTACGCCCCGGGCGATCTCGATCTGTCGGGGGGCACCGGCCAGGGGCTGCTCCTGGTGGACGGCAATCTCACGTTCAGCGGGAACGCGCGATTCTACGGGGCGATCGTCGTGAACGGGAGCGTCAACCTGACCAGCGGAGAGATACACGGGACCCTGCTGGTGCAGGACTTCTTCGGCACGGGCGCCACCATCAACGGCACCCGCATCGCGTTTTCCCGCTGCGCGATCACCAAGGCCTCCAACGGTGCCGCCCGCCCCATCCCACTCCGGGATCGAGGCTGGGTCCAGCTGTATTAGCCGGCCCCAGTCGGACACGACGCTGCCGCCCTGCATGCCATGAGCCGCTTCCATCTGACTCTTGCCCAGGGACTCTCCCTGATGCCGGGTCCCGCCGCCGACCAGTATGCCGTACTGCTGGAGCACGGCACACTCGAGGTCGGGCTGTACGCGCCCCGCGGGGTCGATGACCAGGCGCCCCATTCCCGCGACGAGCTCTACGTGGTACAGCGCGGCAGCGGGTGGTTCGTGAACGGGAACGAGCGGCACGCCTTCGGCCCCGGCGATGTGCTCTTCGTCCCGGCCCGCCAGCCCCACCGGTTCGAGGATTTCACCGAGGACCTGGCACTCTGGGTGATCTTCTACGGCCCCCAGGGGGGCGAGGCGCCCCGTCCCGGGGGCACCGGCCCATGAGTCTCGAGCCCACGCTGCCGCGCGAGGCCTACCTCGGCGACGAAGCCTTCCGCCGGGAGCGGGAGGCGATCTGCTTCCGCGAATGGTTCTGCGTCGGGCGGGAGGAGGAGGTCCCGGCTCCGGGCGATTATCTCCTGGTCGAGGTGGCGGGCGAGTGCCTGCTCCTGGTCCGCGACCGCGACGGGACCCTCCGGGCTCACTACAACGTCTGCCGGCACCGCGGCTCCCAGCTGGTGGCGGGCATCGAACCCAAGCCGCGCGCGGGAGACCCCGGACCGAGCGGGAATTTCGCCTCCGGTATCCGCTGTCCCTATCACGCCTGGACCTACAGCCTCGACGGCTCGCTGCGCACCGCCCCGTACCTCGACGCCGGCGACGGACTCTGCAAGGAGGACCTTCCGCTCTACCCGGCCGCGGTGGCCGTCTGGGGCGGCTTCGTCTTTCTCCGACTCGATGCGGCCGGCCGTTCGTCGTTGGCGGAGCAGCTGGGCGGGGCACCCGAGCGGGTGCGGCGCTACCCCCTGGCCGAGCTCCGTATCGCGCGGCGGATCCGCTATGAGGTCAGGGCCAACTGGAAGGTGATCCTCGAGAACTACAACGAGTGCTATCACTGCGGGCCGGTGCACCCGGAGTTGTGCCGGGTGGTGCCGGCGTTCCGGCAGAAGGGTGGCATGGACCTCGACTGGGAGCGGGGCGTCCCCCACCGCGAGGGGGCGTGGACCTTTACGCTGAGCGGCACCACCAACCGACGGCCATTCGAGGGCCTGGACGACGACGAGCGAACCCGGCACAAGGGTGAGCTCATCTACCCCAATGTCATGCTCTCCCTCTCGGCCGAGCATGCGGCGGCGTTCACCGTCTGGCCCCACGGCCCGGGGCTCACCACGGTCCTCTGCGATTTCCTGTTTCATCCCGACGAGATGGCCCGACGCGAGTTCGATCCGTCCGATGCGGTCGAGTTCTGGGACATCACCAACCGCCAGGACTGGGTCATCTGCGAATCGGTTCAGCGCGGCATGGCCAGCCGGGTGTTCGAGCGGGGGTTCTATGCGCCGATGGAGAGCATGAGCCTGGATATCCGGCGCTACCTGGAGGAGCGGCTCCGGTAACCCGCGACCCATGAATCCATTTGCCACTCTCAGAGCCCGCACCCTGCTCGGCGGCGGGCTTCTCATTACGCTGCTGGCGGTGCTCCCCTTCTTCGGAGCGGGGAGTTCCCCGGGGCTGCTCGCCTTCGTTTCGTACCCGCTGCTCCTGGGCTGGGCCCTGTTCCTCGCCCGGCGGCATGGCGTCGGGCTCCGGCGGCTGGCCGGCGGCCCCGTGGCCCCCGACCAGGTGGTGGCCATCCTGGCGCTGGTGCCGGCCCTGGTGGCGCTCGACGTCGGCCTCATCTGGCTGGTCTACACCCCGGTCAGCTGGGTCAGCCCGGACAGCGTGCGGGCCTGGCTCGATCGGATGGAGCGCATCCTCCCCTCCAATCTGGGCGGGCGGGAGGAAGTGTTTTTCGTGGCCGCGGCGGTTCTGTTCGCGCCGGTGGTGGAGGAGCTGGTGTTCCGCGGGCTGCTACTGCATCGGTGGAGCCACAAGTGGGGCCGGGGACGGGGACTGCTGTTGACCAGTGTCGCTTTCGCGCTGCTGCACGCCTCCCCGGTGAACGCCTTTGTCCTGGGAATGGCGTTCGGGCTCATCTACCTGCGGACCGGGTCGCTGCCCCTCACCATGGTGGCGCATGGGTTCAACAACCTGATCGCGCTCGAGGTCCTGCCCCATATCGGGCCGGCCCGCGGGCCCGGCGGCGACACCCTGGTCGAGTTCCAGGAGGGCACCGGGCAGGCGCTGGTCATGTTCGGCGCCGGGCTGGTGATTCTCTGGTTGGGGCGCCATTGGTACTGGCCGGATAGGAGGGAGCCGCTGCCCTACTTCCGGCCTGACGCACGCTCCGGTCCCCGCCCTGAAGGGGCCGGCCTCGCCCAGGGCCGGAACTCCGGGGTGCACCCCGCACTTGAAGGAAGCATGACTGAGAACAGCGCAGGAACCCGAGACGTTGCCACCCTGGCGGGCGGCTGCTTCTGGTGCCTGGAAGCGGCGTTCGCCCAGCTTCGGGGAGTGGAGCGGGTCACCTCGGGCTATGCCGGGGGCAGCGTCGGACAGCCCAGCTACGAGGCGGTCTGCAGCGGTACCACCGGGCACGCCGAGGTGGTGCAGGTCGAGTTCAACCCGAGGGAAATCGCCTATCGCGACCTCCTCGAGGTCTTCTTTTCGATCCACGACCCCACCACCCTCAACCGCCAGGGCGCGGACGTGGGGACCCAATACCGGTCGGCGATCTTCGTCCACAACCCGCAGCAACGGGCCATCGCCGAGCAGGTGATCGCCCAGTACAACGCGGACGAGCTGTGGGGAGCTCCGATCGTGACCGAGGTCGTCCCGCTCGACCGGTTCTTCCCCGCGGAGCCCTACCACCGGGACTACTTCAGCCGCAATGCTAACCAACCGTACTGCCTGGCCGTGGTCGCGCCCAAGGTGGCGAAAGTCCGAGCCAGGTTCGCCAGCCGGTTGAAGGCGTGAGTGGTCAGGGGAGGGCGCGAGGCTCCGCGGCGGACGGCAGGGTCGTCGCGAACAGCAGGAACCACAGACCGAGCAGGATGGCGAACGGGGTCCAGTAGATGTTCGTAAATGGACCGGGCCAGAATTCCCCTCGCAGCGAGGCGATGAGCGGCCAGATCCCCAGCGGCACCCCCAGGAGCCCGACCGCCGCGGCCCAGCGCCGTGTGCGCCACTCGCCGAGAGTGGCAAGCCCGAGGCAGAGGACGCTCACGGCAAAGAGGTCGATGCTCACCAATCCCAGCCGGGACATCGTGAAGGCGTTCGCGCTGAACAGGGCGAGCGGCGTGGCATCGGCCCCGGGGCCCGCGGCGACGATGGCGGCCGCCAGTTGCACGCCCGTCTGCCCATCCATGACGAACTCCAGCGCCCACAACGTGGCCCCCATGACCAGCGCGTAGCGCGCCACATCGCCCAGGGCCCGGACCCGGAGGGGAAGGGCCCGGGCGGCCCCGGCGACGGCCAGGGCCCACAGCACCGGGCCCATCAGGATGAGGGTGTGGAACGCCGGCCAGTTGGGGCGGGCGACGATCAGCTGCGCGAATTGCCGGAAGTACTCATCGCTTCCGGCGGGCGCCATGCCGCTGTTGGCGTTGATGTGCGGGTGGCGGCTTCCGCCGGCGAGAAAGAGCAGGGTGCCGGCCGCGAGGACTATGGCCGGCAGCCAGCGATCGAGTCGGCCGCGGGACGGGGAGGACATCGGGGGACTCCTGACGAATGTTGACGGCGTCAACATAGCGCCGTATGTTTACGCCGTCAACTCTCGCCGTTAGCTTGACCCCATGCCCCGCCGATCCCCCCGCCCGACCTCGGCCCGCGCCCCGAGGGCGGAGTACCACCATGGCGACCTCCACCGCGCCCTGCTCCGGGCGGCGCGCCGCATCCTGAAGGACGAGGGCCTCGAGGCCCTGACCCTGCGAGGCGTCGCCCGCGCGGCCGGGGTGAGCCAGACCGCGCCCTACCGGCACTTCGCGGATCGCGCCGCGCTGATCGCCGCCGTCGCCGAGCAGGTGTTTCAGGAGCTGGAGCGGGAGCTGATAAGGGCCGCCGCCCGGCCCGATGCGACCCTGGGAGAGGCGCCCACGACAGCGCGGGGTGGGCTGCAGGCGATCGCGGTGGCCTACGTCCGCTTCGCCCTGGCCCGCCCCGGCGAGTACCGATTGATGTTCGGCCACGAGCTTGCCCTCGCCGCCCCCACCCCGCCCTCCCGCCAGAAGGTGTTCGAGTTCCTTCGAGTCGGGATCGCGATGCTGCAACAGCGCGGGCTGGTCCGCGCTGGCGATCCCCAGACGATGGCGCTGACCTGTTGGGCCCTGGTGCACGGCCTGGTCATGCTGGCGCTGGATGGGCAACTGGCCGGGAGGGGGGCCCCTTCCCCGGATGACTTGACCACCCGTGCGACCGAGCTCCTGATGTTCGGGATGGCCACCTGAGCCACCTCGCCGCTTCGACCACCGCTGGCGGCTACCCCCGCCACCCGCCACCTTGCGGGAATGCGTAGCGACTACGAGTACATCGCCCTCGGCCTGGGCGGCCTGGGAAGCGGCGCCTGCTACTGGCTGGCGCGAACCGCGGGCGGGGAGGTGCTGGGGCTGGAGCAGTTCGAGCTGGGGCACGTGCGGGGCGAGTCGCAGGATCACTCCCGCATCATCCGCCTGAGCTATCACACCCCGGGCTACGTGCGGCTGGCCAAGCGGGCCTACGAGACGTGGCGCCTGGTGGAGGCGGACGCGAAGGAGCGCTGCATTCTCGAGACCGGCGGCCTCGACCTGGCCCCGCGCGCAAGCCGGATTCCGCTCGACCCCTACCGGGAGAGCATGGATGCCGAAGGGGTGGCCTACGAGTACCTCGAGGCCCGGGAGATCATGCGCCGCTGGCCCCAGTTCGAGCTGACCGCCGACTGCCACGGCCTCTTTCAGCCGGAGAGCGGGATCGCGATGGCGGCCCGGGCCAACGCCATCCATCAACGGATGGCGCGGGAATACGGCGCCACACTTCGGGATCACGCCCCGGTCACGGCAATCCGGTCGGTGGGCGGCGAGGTTGAGGTCGTGACCCCGGAGCGGGCCTATCGCTGCCGCCGCCTGGTGATGGCGCCGGGGCCCTGGTCGAACGCCGTGTTGGGTCATCTTGGTCTCGAGCTGCCGCTCGAGGTGACCCAGGAACAGGTGACCTACTTCGCCACGCCGAACCTCGCCGAGTTCGAACCGGGGCGGTTCCCGGTCTGGATCTGGATGGACGATCCCTGTTTCTACGGCTTTCCGGCGTTCGGCGAACGGGCCACCAAGATCGCCCAGGACGCCGGGGGCCGGCCGGTGACCGCTGACTCCCGGAGCTTCGAGCCGGACCCCGAGAATGCCGCGAGGGTCGAAGGCTGGGCCCGCAGGTACCTGCCGCGCGCGTTGGGCCCGGTTCTCTACACCCGGACCTGCCTGTACACCCTCACCCCCGATCGCGATTTCGTCATCGATACGGTGCCGGACCATCCCGGCATCGCGGTCGCGATCGGAGCCGGCCACGCCTTCAAGTTCGCCTCGGTCATCGGACGGATCCTGAGCGAGATCGCCCTGGTCGGATCCACCCCGACGGACCTCGGGCCCTTTTCCATTACCCGGCCCATCCTGCGAGAGAAGAACCCGGCCCGGTCCTACATGGTGTGACGCGCGCCGCCTGACAATCGGCCGCCCGCCGCGTACCTCGTGTGGTCCCGCGTTCGGGCTTTGCGCGCCTCCGTAATCCGACTTACTTTGTCCCATTAGAGCGCGAGCGGTGCCCCGCCCCCGGGCCCGGGCGCGCAGGCAGGTCAGCCACCCCGGTCCATGACTCCTGAGCAAGAAAGAACAGTCGAACAGCGGCTTCGCGCCGCGGTGGAGTCGTCGCCCAGCGGGCTCTTGATGACCGACGCGGCCGGACGGATCGTGCTCGTGAACCGCGAAATAGAACGGCTGTTCGGCTACTCCCGCGAAGAACTGCTGGGTCAGGCGGTCGAGCTCCTGGTTCCGGAGCGACTGCGGGGTCAGCACGCCGCATTCCGGGCCGTCTTTCAGGGGGATCCCCGGATCCGCGCCATGGGTGCGGGACGGGACCTCTACGGCGTCCGGCGGGACGGGAGCGAGGTCCCGATCGAAATCGGCCTGACGCCGGTGGCGACGACCGAGGGGATGTTCGTGCTGGCGTCGATGGTCGACATCAGCGGCCGGCGACAGGCGGAGGCGCGATTTCGGGTGGCGGTGGAGTCGTCGCCCAACGGAATGATGATGGTCGACGCCGGGGGGCGGATCGTCCTGGTGAACCGCGCGGTGGAGCGGATGTTCGGTTACCGGAGGGAGGAGCTGCTGGGCCAGACGGTCGAGGCACTGCTACCGGAGCGCTACCGCCATGGGCACCCCGGCGACCGGGCCGGGTTCTTCGGCGCGCCGCGGGAACGGGCGATGGGAGCGGGACGGGACCTTTGCGGGCTCCGGCGGGACCGGACCGAGTTCCCGGTGGAGATCGGCCTCAACCCGATCGAGACCGACGAAGGGGTGCTGGTCCTCTGCTCGATCGTCGACATCAGCGCCCGCAAGCGGGCGGAAGCGGAGCGGGCCCAGCTCGAGGATCAGCTCCGCCAGTCGCAGAAGCTCGAGGCCATCGGGACGCTCGCCGGCGGCATTGCCCACGACTTCCGCAACATACTCAACGGCATCATCGGCTACGGCGAGCTGCTCCGGGACGCGATCCAGGGCCCGGCCGCCAATGAGGATCTGGACGAAGTGCTCCGATTCGCCGAGCGGGGCAAGGAGGTGGTCGACCGGATCCTCACCTTCAGCCGGCGTCAGGGCAGTGAGCGCAAGCTCATCCCGCTGGGGCACGCGGTGAGCGAAGCGGTGAAGCTGCTGCGGGCGACCCTGCCGGCGAATGTCGAGATCGGGCTCGAGATCGGGGAGACCCCCCCGGTGGTGGCTGACACCACGGCGGTGCATCAGGTCATCACCAACCTCGGCACCAACGCCTCCCAGGCAATGCCCGCCGGCGGCCGGCTCACCGTCGCGCTGGAAACCGCCTATGTGCGCGACAGCTTTGCCCGGGCCAATCCCCGGCTCCACGAGGGCGAGTACGCGCTCCTCACGGTGAAGGACAACGGCCAGGGGATGGACCCGGCCACCCGGGCCCGCGCCTTCGAGCCATTCTTCACGACCAAGCCGGCGGGCTCCGGGACCGGACTGGGCCTGGCCATGGTCCATGGGATCATGAAGGAGCATGACGGCGCGGTGCTGCTCAGCAGCGAACCGGGGCAGGGCACGACGGTGCGGTGCTACTTCCCGGCCGGTGGGGATGCGACCCTGAGTACGCCGCTGGCCGAGGTCTCCGCGCCGCGTGGGCAGGGCCAGCGGGTGCTCTTCGTGGACGACGAGCCGGCCCTGGCCCGAGTCGGCGAGCGCCGGCTCGAGCTGCTCGGGTATCGGGTCCGGTCGTTGGTCAGTGCCAGGGCGGCGCTGGAGTTGTTCCGGGCCGATCCCTCCGCGTTCGACCTGGTGATCACCGACTTCACCATGCCGGAGCTGAACGGGCTCGACCTGGCCCGCGGGGTCACCGCGGTCCGCCCCGACCTGCCCGTCATCATGACGACCGGATACATCGATGACTTTCCCCCCGGGGCCATTGCCGACGCCGGTGTGGCCCGGCTGGTAATGAAGCCTCTCAGCCTGCAGGATCTCGGCCGGGTGGTGGCGGAGGTCCTCGGCATCGGATCGACCGGCGATTCCTGAACGCCGCTCCCGCGCCGGGCCCGGCGTCATTTGACGGCGGCACCGGGCCGCCCGCAGATTCCTTCGGACACCCCCGACTCACCCACTCTTCACCCGATCCCCGCAATGCCCGCTCTCCGCCGTCGCAAACCCTACGACGTCTGCATCGTCGGCTCCGGTGCCGGCGGTGGCATGGCCGCCCACATGCTCACCAAGGCCGGCGCCGACGTCGTGCTGCTCGAGGCCGGCGGGATGTGGGACAACACCCGGGACTCGGCCATGCTCAGGTGGGCCCACGAGTCCCCCCGGCGCGGCTCGTCGACCAGCGAGCGGCCCTTCGGGGAGTTCGACGCCTGCATCGGCGGCTGGGAGGTCCCGGGGGAGCCCTACACCCGCGCGCCGGGCAGCAGCTTCGACTGGTGGCGGGCCCGGATGCTGGGTGGGCGCACCAATCACTGGGGCCGGATCTCGCTTCGCTTCGGGCCGGATGACTTCCGGCGGAAGAGTCTCGACGGTCTGGGCGACGACTGGCCCATTTCCTACGACGACCTCAAGCCGTGGTATGACGAGGTCGACCGGCTGGTGGGCATCTTCGGCAGCAACGAGGGGCTCCACAACCATCCCGACGGGATCTTCCTCCCGCCGCCGAAGCCGCGCTGCTACGAGCTGCTGGTGAAACGGGCCTCGGACAAACTCGGGATCACCTGCATCCCCTCCCGGCTGTCGATTCTCACCCGGCCCCACAACGGCCGGGCCGGGTGCCATTACTGCGGCCAGTGCAACCGGGGCTGCGCCGTCAACGCCAACTTCACCTCGACCAATGTCCTGATCCTGCCGGCCCAGGCCAGCGGCCGGCTCACGATCGTCACCGGCGCGATGGCGCGCGAGGTGACCCTCAACGGCCAGGGCAAGGCCGACGGGGTGGTCTACATCGACAAGGCCACCCGGTCCGAGCGGCGGGTCGACGCCCGGGTGGTGGTACTGGCGGCGAGCGCCTGCGAAACGGCCCGGATTCTCCTCAACTCCAGGTCGAGCCGCTTTCCCCATGGGCTGGCCAACAGCAGCGGCCTGGTGGGCAAGTATCTCACCGACACCACCGGGACCGATGTCGCCGGCTACATCCCGGCGATGGCCGATCACATCCCTCACAACGAGGATGGCGTGGGCGGTGCCCATCTCTACATGCCCTGGTGGGTGGACAACAGGCGGCTCGACTTCCCGCGGGGGTATCACATCGAGATCTGGGGTGGCCTGTACCCGCCGTCCTACGGCTTCATGGGCGGCATTCAGGGCTATCCGCCGGGCGGCGGTTACGGCAGGCAACTCAAGGCCGACTACCGGAAGTACTACGGCGCGACGGTGGGTTTCTCGGGACGGGGGGAGATGGTCCCGAACCAGGATTCCTACTGCGAGCTCGACCCGAAGGTGGTGGATCAGTGGGGCATCCCGGTGCTCCGCTTCCACTGGAAGTGGAGCGACTACGAATACCGGCAGGTGAAGCACATGCAGGAGACCTTCCGTCAGCTGGTGGACGCCATGGGCGGCGAAGTCTGGTCCCCGATGCCGACGAAGGAGGACGGCTACGGCATCGCTACCGGCGGGCGGATCATCCACGAGCTGGGCTGCGTGCGGATGGGCGACACGCCGGCCACCTCGGTGGTCAACCGCAACTGTCAGGCGTGGGACGTCAAGAATCTCTTCGTGGCCGACGGCGGCCCGTTCGTCTCCCAGGCCGACAAGAACCCGACCTGGACCATACTGGCGCTCTCGATGCGGACCTCATCCCACATCGCCGACGCGATGAAACGGGGGGAGCTGTGAACCATGACTGATCTCAACCGCCGCGAGGCGCTGCAGGTGCTGGGCGGAATTCCGCTGGTGGCCGCGGGACTCTCGCCGGCCGGGGTGCGGCGGGCAGCGGAGTCGGTCCGGGCCGCGCGCGCCGCCGGGGCGACATTCGCTCCGGCGTTCTTCACCCCCCACGAGCTGGCCACCGTCAGCCTGCTGGCCGACCTGGTGATTCCGCGGGACGAGCGTTCCGGCAGCGCCACCGACGCCGGGGTGCCCGAATTCATGGATTTCATCCTTGACGAGAATCCCGACATGCGGACCGCCTTCCGGGGCGGGCTTGCGTGGATCGACCGGGAGAGTCACCGGCGGTTCGGGAAGGACTTCGTCGACGCCGCCGACTCCGACCGGCGCCGGATCCTGGACGATATCGCCTGGCCCAGGAAGGCGCCGGCGGAGTTCTCGCACGGCGTGGCGTTCTTCAATCGGTTCCGCGATCTGACCGCCTCCGGGTTCTTCTCAAGCAAGCTGGGGGTGGCGGACCTGCGGTATCAGGGAAACGAGTTCGTAATGGAGTGGAAGGGGTGCCCGCCGGATGCGCTGGCGAAGCTGGGGGTGAAGTACTGACGCGGTTGGGCGGTCAGGTGGGCGGGCGGGAAGGCAGAATAGTGGGCGGGTAATGCAATGGGGCGCGGAAGCGGGTGCGCCGCTAACCGATCTTGCCGGTCCCTTGCGGCCGCTCGCGATCAAGCCCCACTGCTTTACCCGCCCTCCTCACACACTGACGGTTGGCCGGCTATTTTCTTGTCCCTACCGCCCAGAGCGAATCCGCCGTCCCCCGCACCTCGAAGCCCCGCGCCTGCTTTTCCCCCGATTTCCGGCGGGGGAACTCGAGCACCATGTCCTTTTCCACGTCGAGGATTTCCCCGTTCGCCAGAAAGGCGGGGATGAACCAGTCCTCCTTGATCGGGATCAGAATCATGGGCCCCGCTTCGGGCCACGGCCGGGGCGACCACTCACCGACCAGCACCGAATCCTGGTACTGGATCGTGTACGTCATCGAGACCGTGTCGCCCGCCTCCTTCTGGGTCCATTCGAAGGCATACCGGCCCAGATAGGGACCGGCCTTCTGGCGGTCCAGGACCATGGAGTACGAGGGGGTGACGTCGACCCTGAAGGAGATCTCCGTCGTCCCCCACCGGAGCATCAGCGTGGTGCCGCCCGGTCGGACTTCGGGGAAGGTGAAGGTGAGCACCTCGGTATGCGGCCCCGTCCCGGTGGACACCGGGTAGCGGATCTGGTTCGCCGCCGAGTCGGGGTGCGCCATGTGGAACAGGCGACTCCGCGGATCGAGCACCAGGGTCCACGGCCCACTCTGTCGTACGACCAGCCACATCGAGTACTTACCCTTGGGAACCGGGTGACCGTCGAGCCGGATGTCCCGGTTGATCTCCAGCGTCGTGGCGTAGTTGGCGCCCGGGGTCCAGACCTCGTTCCATTTCACCTCCCCGCCAAAGAGCGAATCCCGTCCTCGTACCCGGGGGCGGGAGTACTCTACTTTGATCTCGGTCCCGTCGATCACCTGCGAGACGGAAGCCAGCTCGCTGGCGCGGATCTGGGCCGAAAGGCCGGTCACTCCGCCGACCAGGAGGCCGGCGGCGAGGTACCACGTATTGGGCTTGCGCATGAGGTCTCTGGTCAACCGAAGCGGGCGTCGATGGCGGCGCGGATGTCGTCCAGCGTTTCGCCGGACTTGAAGAGCCGGTAGGCGAGGCGCCCCTCGCCCTGGCAGATCTCGCAGAAACGGGCCATCCCTTCCGACTCGTAGCAGGAGAGGAGCGAGTAGAAGCCCGGCTGATCGGCGCAGCCGCACTGGCAGCGGATGCCGTCGGCGACCTCGGGGATCTCCCGGACCTGGTCGAAGACCTCGATGGCATGGGGCGCACTGGCCAGCTGTTCATGGCTCAACACATTGGCGGCGCTGATGCCCGGCCTGGGGATCGGATGGGGCCCGCCCCGGCGGCGGGTCCCGGCCCAGAGCCGCCTCCCCGGCACCAGCAGCAGGGCCAGGGTGGTCATTCTGCCCACGAACCCGCGGCGCGATTCCCTCAGCATGGCCAGAGCCTCGTTCACGATGACGCATCCTAACGCCGGCGGCGGTCAATGGTCCAGTCGGCCGGACCCGTCATCGTACGCAACCCCGCCGGGATCGGATCCATCCGCACCGCCCCCGACCCCGGTCCGCGGCGGTACATTCCAGCCGCCATGAACCGCCATCCCGTTCCCGAACTCCTCGCCCCCGCCGGCAGCCTCGACGCCGTCCGCGCCGCGCTCGCCAACGGCGCCAGCGCGGTGTATCTCGGTGCCGAGAAGTTCAACGCCCGGGACGACGGGGCCCAGCTCACGCTGGATGACCTGGAGCAGGCCTGCCGAATGGCCCACGCCCGTGGGGTACGGATCTACCTGACGTTCAACATCCTGCTCAAGCCGGCCGAGCTGGGCGAGGCGTTGCTCCACCTGGGGGAATGCGTGGATCGGGGGATCGATGCCGCCATCGTACAGGATCTGGGAGCGGTGCGGCTGATCCGGACGCTCTACCCCGGCCTCGAGATCCACGGCTCCACCCAGATGACGGTGCACGACCCGGCCGGCGCCCGGCTGCTTCGCGACGCGGGCTGCGACCGGGTGGTCCTGGCGCGGGAGAATACCCTGGAGGACATCCGCGCCATCCGCGCGGCGGTGCCCGAGCTCGGGCTCGAGAGCTTCGTCCACGGCGCGCTCTGCATCTCCTACTCCGGCCAGTGCTACATGTCGGGGATGATCTCGGAGCGGAGCGCCAATCGGGGCTCCTGTGCCCAGTCGTGCCGCAAGGACTACGTCCTCGACGACGCCGCCACCGGACAGGAGCTCGATCGCGGCTACCTGATCTCGGCGCGCGACCTGGGCGCCTGGGAGCACCTGGCCGAGATCGCCGAGGCCGGGATCGGCTGCCTCAAGGTTGAAGGCCGAAAGAAGAAGCCGGAGTACGTCGCCACCGTGACCCGGGGCTACCGCGCATTCCTGGACCGGCTGGCCCGGGGCGAGCGCCAGGCGCCCACACCCGCCGAGGTGCAGCCGCTGGTCCAGATCTTCTCACGCGGGTTTACCGGTGGGATGTATGGGGGACGGGCCGGCCGCGACTACGTGACCCGGGCTCAGCCCGACAATCGCGGCGCCGAACTGGGCCGGGTGCTTCGGAACGAGGGCGCCGAACTGATCGTCTCGGTCACCCAGCCGATCGGCGCGGGGGACGGACTCGGATTCGAGCACCCGGAGGGCGCGGCCAGGGGGAACACCGGATTCACGGTGACGAAGGTCCGCACCCTGCCCCAGGGCCGCGCGGGCGAGATCCTCCAGGCACTTCAGCCGGCCGAAGGGATTGCGGCCGGGTGGGTGGTGGTGCGCTCGGCCCAGGCGGCGCTCCTGGCGGGCGCCCGGGAGAGCTTTCAGGCGGTGCATCCCGTCGCGGCGCCGCGGGTGCGGGTGGATGTCCGCGCGTGGGGGGCCGCCGGCGGCCCACTGACCCTCGAATGGAACGCGGCCGGCGAGCGGGTCACGGTCACGAGCAGCGCCCCGCTGGCCCCCGCCTCGAAGCATGGGCTCGATGCAGCGCGGGTCCGGGCCCAGCTCGGCCGGCTGGGCGAGACCCCGTTCGTCCTCGGCGCGCTCGACCTGGCGGGCCTGGCGCCGGGGCTCTTCTTCCCCCTGAGTGGTCTCAACGATCTCCGCCAGGAAGCGGTGGCGGAGCTGGCCGGCCGACGGGCCTGGGCCGAGGACGCCCGGCTCGCCGCGCGGCGGAGCGCCATCGACGCCGCTCTCACCCTCCAGCCGGCGCCGCCCGCCGCGGCCCCGTCGCCCGGCGCGCGACTCACGGCCGAGGTCTGGCGGCTGGACGATGCCGAAGCGGCCGCCGCGGCCGGGGCGGACGAGATCTCGCTCGACCTGTTCCTGCGTCATCCCACGCCACCGGTGACCCGGGTCCGGCACCTGATGGAGACGCTGGCGGCGCGGGGCAAGACTCTGCGGCTCCGCACACCCACGATCGTCCGACCCGGCGAGCGGAAGGTGCTCGACAAGTGGCTGGCGCTCGGCACCCCGGTGGTGAGCGGCCACCTGGGACTGGCGGCCGAGCTGGCCGCGGCGGGGCGGAGCGTGGTCGCCGATTACGCCGTCAACTGCTTCAACCAGCACACCGCGCGGGAGATCTTCCGGCTGGGCGCCGAGCGGATCGTGCTCAGCGTGGAGCTGACGGGTGAGGAGATGGGCCAGGTGGCGGCCCCGTGGCAGGGATCCGGCTTCGAGGTCTTCGTCTACGGCCGCCCGGAGGGCATGACCCTGGAGCACTGCGTGCTCTCGGCGGCCTTCGAGCGGGAGCCCGAGACCTGCCGGGATCTCTGCGTCCAGAAGCACCCCCACGTGCAGCTCACCGACCCGGCCGGGTACGTTTTCCCCGTCGCCACCGATTCCGCCTGCCGCAACCGGCTGCTGCACTCCCGGCCGGTGGACGGGTCGGAGTACCTGGCCTCGCTCTGGGGCTCGGGTTTTCGAAACTACCGACTGGTCTTCAACGTCCCGGGCGATCCGGTGACCGAAGTGGTGGCGGGCTACCGGACCATGCTCGATGCCCTCGCGGCCGGCGGGGCGGTCGACACCCGCCCGCAGCGCCAGCTGACCGGCCGGAGCTACACCCGGGGGCATTTCGCCCGCGCCGTCTGAGTCGGGCCCGGGGGTCCCGTCTTACCCTTCTCCAGGACAACCGCACGTGCACCCTCGCCCACATCTGCTGGCGTTCGGTGGCCTTCTTGCCGCCGGCGCGCTCGCCGCGCAACAGGCCGGGCCCGCCATCCGCTACGCGGTCTCGTTCCCCAACGCGGTGCACCATGAAGCCGAAGTCACGCTGACGGTGACGGGGTTGCCCCGCGGCACACCGGCCGAACTGTGGATGAGTCGGTCCTCGCCGGGGCGCTACGCGCTGCACGAGTTCGCCAAGAACGTGTACCGGGTCCGGGTGACCAGCGGCGCGGGCAAGGCCCTGGTGGCGACCCGACCCACTCCCTACAGCTGGATCGTGGCGGGGCACGACGGCACCCTGCGGGTGTCGTACACCCTTTTCGGCAACCTGGGCGATGGGACCTATGCCCAGATCGACCTCACCCATGCGCACCTCAACATGCCCGCCAGCTTCATGTGGGTGAAGGGCCTCGATACCCGGCCGATCCGGGTGACGTTCGAGCCCCCGCCCGGCGCCGGCTGGAAGGTGGCGAGCCAGCTGTTCCCCACACCCGATCCCTTCAGCTTCACCGCCCCGGGGCTGCAGTACTTCATGGACAGCCCCACCGAGCTCTCGAACTTCACCTTGCGGGAGTGGACCGTCACCACGGCGGGCAAGACCTGGCCCATCCGGCTGGCGCTGCATCACACCGGCACCGAAGCCGAGGCCGACAGCTTCGCGATGCTGGCCAGGAAGGTGGTCGGAGCCCACATGGCGGTCTTCGGCGAGGCGCCCCGCTACGACGTGGGCTACTACACCTTCATCGCCGACTACCTCCCCTGGGCCTCCGGCGACGGAATGGAGCACCGCAACTCGACCATCATCGCTTCGACCGGATCGCTGGCGAAGAACATGGGTGGTCTCCTCGGCACCCTGTCGCACGAGTTCTTCCACTCGTGGAACGTGGAACGGATCCGGCCTCGCGGGCTCGAGCCGTTCGATTTCACCCGGGCCAACATGTCCGACGGCCTCTGGTTCGCTGAGGGGTTTACCAACTACTACGGACCCCTGGCCCTCGTGCGGGGCGGCGTCACCACGCCGGAAGAGTTCGCCCGCGGCTGGAGCGGGCCGATCACCTTCGTGGTGAACTCGCCGGCGCGGGGGTTCTTCAGTCCCGCCGAGATGAGCCAGCAGGCGCCGTTCGTGGACGCCGCCGCCGCGATCGACCCCAACAACCGGGCCAACACCTTCATCTCGTACTACACCTGGGGCAGCGTGGTCGGCCTGGGTCTGGACCTCACCCTCCGGACCCGGGGACACACGCTCGATGAGCTGATGCGGCTCATGTGGACGCGCTACGGCAAGACCGAGATCCCCTACGCCCTGGCCGACATCGAGAAGGCGCTGGCGGATCTCACCGGCGACCGGGCCTTCGCCCGCGACTTCTTCACCCGCTACATCCGGGGCCGGGAGGTGGTGGACTACCAGGCGCTCCTGGCCAACGCCGGGTTTCTCCTCCGACCGGCCCGCCCCGGGACGGCCTTCCTCGGCAACGTGCAGTTGGACTTCAGTGCGGCGGGCGCGACGATCCGGGGGTCCACCCAGATCGGAAGCCCGCTCTACCAGGCCGGCCTCGACGCCGGCGACCTCGTCACCAGCATCGAGGGGAGGCCGATGGTCTCCGATAGCGTCCTGCAGGCCCTCCGCGCGGCCCACCGGCCGGGCGACACGATCGGAGTGGAGTACCAGTCGCGCGGCGTCGATCGCACCGCCCGGGTCGTGCTGACCGAAGACCCCCGTCTCGAGGTCGTGACCTACGAGGACGCGGGACGGCCGCTTTCCCCCCAGGCCAGGCAGTTCCGGGAGGCCTGGCTCACGCTGCCCGCCGTTCCGCGCTAGCTTGGGGGAGTCTCCTCCCCCGAGTTCTCATGCGCGCTCGTCGTTTGGCGACGGTGGTCGCCGCCGGGCTCATGATCGTGTCTTCCAACACGGGTGCGGCCCAGACGGGTCCGGCGACCAGGGGGATCTCTCCCGCCCGCCTCGAACGCATCACACCGGTCATGCAGGCCGCGATCGACAGCGGCCGCATCGTCGGGGCGGTGGTGCTGGTCCTGCATCATGGGCAGGTGGTCTACCACCGGGCCTTCGGCTGGAGCGATCGCGAGGCCCTCCGGCCGCTCCGTACCGATGCCCTCTTCCGGATTGCCTCCCAGACCAAGGCGGTCACCAGCGTGGCGGTGATGACGCTGGTCGAACAGGGACTGATCCGGCTCGGCGATCCGGTCTCCAAGTGGCTCCCCGGGCTCGGGGACGTTCGGGTCGCGGTGCGCAGCGACACCGGACTGGCGCTGGTGCCGCTCCGGCGGGCGATCACCGTTCGGGACCTGCTGACCCACACCGCCGGAATCTCCTACGGCACCGACTCGCTGGTGCGCGCGGCCTACGCCAACGAGGGACTCGGCCCCAACGCGGGGTTCGGCTGGTACACCGCCGACAAGGCCGAACCCATCTGCGCCTCGATGGACCGGCTGGGCCGATTGCCGATCGTGGCCCAGCCGGGCGAGCGCTTCGTCTACGGCTACAGCACCGACATCCTCGGTTGCCTGGTGGAGCGGGTCAGCGGGATGAGCCTGGCCGACTATTTCAAGCGCCGGATCTTCACTCCGCTCGCGATGTCCGACACCTGGTTCTTCCCGCCGGAGACGGCGGCCCCCCGCCTGGCGGTGGTGTACACCCGCGATTCCAGCGGCCTGGTGCCGGCCGACCCGGGGGCCAAGGGCCAAGGCGACTACCTCCGGGGACCGCGGACCAGCTTCTCCGGCGGCGCGGGCCTGGTCTCGAGCGCCCGCGACTATGCCCGGTTCCTCCAGATGCTCGCCAACGGCGGCACGCTGGGCGGGGTCCGAGTGCTCAGTCCCCGCACGGTGGAGCTGATGACGGCGAATCAGGTCGACACCCTCTACTCGCGCAACGGGCTCGGCTTCGGGCTGGGGTTCGAGGTGCTGCTGGACCCGGGCCGGGCCGGACAATATGGGAGCCCGGGACGCTTCGGCTGGGGCGGGGCCTATGCGTCCAACTACTGGGTGGATCCAAGGGATGGTCTGGTGTGCGTGTTCATGACTCAGCTCCTCCCCAACCCGGGGATCGACCTCCCGGACCGGCTTAGAGCCATGGTCTATCAGGCGGTGGAATAAGAGGTTAGCTGACCGACACTTCCGGTGGTCTGGCTACGTACTAACCTGAAACCTCTGTCTGGAGTCGCTCCGCCATGTTGAAGCCTGTCCTGGGTCTGGCCGCCACCGGCGTGGTCGCCCTCCTGCTCTGGAAGGTGCTGGCGATCTTCCTGCTTCCGCTCTTCGGTGTTGCCCTTGGGTTCATGTTCCTGGTGCTCAAGATCGGGTTCATCGTCGGGGCCGTTCTGCTCGCGGCCTGGATATTCCGCCGGATGAGTCGAAGCGCCACCGCGAGCTGAGGGGGCCGAGAGTCGAGAGTCTAGGGTCGAGAATCGAAGGTCGAGCGTCGGGGCTAGGGAAGAGGGCAGCCGGTGCCCTCCCCCTAGCCCCCGCGCTTTTGGGCGGTTTCTTTAGTGCGACCTCGGCGTTGACTCTCGACTCTCGACTCCCTCTCGTCCCATGGCTCTCGGCATCGGCTTCATCGGCTCCGGCTTCAACGCGCGCTTTCATATGCAGTCCTTCCGCGGGGTTCGCGACTGCGAGATCCGCGGGGTCTGGAGCCCCAACCGCAAGAACGCGGAATCGGCCGCGGCGTACGCCCGCCAGCTCGACGTGGGACCCTGTCGCCCGTTCCGCTCCATCGGGGAGATGGTCGTCGATCCGGACATCGACGCGATCTGGCTGTGCGGGCCCAATCACGCCCGGGTCGAAAACGTGGAAGAAATCACCGACCCGATCATGCGAGGACACGCGGAGCTCGCGGGTGTGGCCTGCGAGAAACCGCTGGCCCGGAACGTGTCGGAGGCCCGCGCGGTGCTCTCGCTGGTCCAGCGGGCCGGGCTCCGGACCGGATACCTCGAGAATCAGCTCTTCGCCCCGCAGGTGGAAACCGGTCGCGCGCTCATCTGGGCTCGGGGTGCGGCGCTGACCGGTCGTCCCTACCTGGCCCGCGCCGCGGAGGAGCACAGCGGCCCGCACATGCCCTGGTTCTGGCAGGGCAATCTCCAGGGCGGCGGGGTGCTCAACGACATGATGTGCCACTCGGCCCTGGTGGTGCGGCACCTGCTCACCCGGCCGGGCGAGCCGCTCTCGACTGTGATGCCGGTGCGCGTCACGGGGCACATCGCCAGTCTCAAATGGACCCGCCCGGTCTACGCCAAGCGTCTCAAGACGACGATGGGAAGCGCGGTGGACTACAGCAAGCGGCCCAGCGAGGACTTTGCGAGCGTCATGCTGGAGTTCGAGACCAGCGACGGCTACACCGTGCTGGGAGAGGCGACGACCTCGTGGAGCTTCGTGGGCGCCGGTCTCCGTCTCTCGGCCGAGCTGCTGGGGCCGGAGTACTCGATGTCGTGGAACACCCTCGACAGCGGACTCAAGCTCTTCTTCAGCCGTGAAGTGAAAGGCAAGACCGGCGAAGACCTGGTCGAGAAGCAGAACGCGGAGATGGGGCTGATGCCGGTGGTGGCGAACGAGGCGATGGCCTACGGCTACGAAGCGGAGAACCGCCACTTCGTGCGGGTCTTCCTCGGGAAGGAAGACCCGCTGCTGACATGGGACGACGGGCTCGACGTGGTGCGGATCCTGATGGCGGCCTACCAGAGCGCCGAGCTGGGCAAGACGGTGAAGTTCCCGCCCAGCGGCATCGACAAGTTCGTGCCGGCGGTGGCCCGGGGGAGCTGGAAGCCCTAGCCCTCAGCCGGCGGGCGGGTGGGGCACCGCGGGCCCCTCATCGGCGTCGGGCCGGGTCATCGGCTTGCCATCGAAGTTCCAGTACTTCACGGCGGTCCGCTGGCTGTCCCGGTAGATCCCCTCCATCCGCTTCTGGCCATTCTCGTACCAGCGGGTGAACCGCCCCTGGGCGATCCCGGCTTTCCAGCCGGTACTGGCCTTGAGCTGGCCGGTCTCGAACCACTCGCGGATTTCACCGTCGGGCTTTCCGGCCGCGAAGGGGCCCTCGTAGCGCTTCTGGCCGTTGGCATACCAGAGCGTCATCACCCCCTGGAGTCGGCCGGAGCGGTACTGCGCCTCGCTCTTCAGTTGGCCGCTGGGATACCAGGTCTTCACCACCCCATCCTGCTCATCGGCCCGCATCGGCCGCTCGAGGATCACCTTGCCGTCGGGAGCGAAGTCCTGCATGAGCCCTTCGCGCAGACCCGCCACGAAATGCTCGCTACGTGAGAGGTGGCCGGCGGTGTCCCACTCCTGGCGGAGGCCCTCACGCTTCCCGGCTTTCCAGGTCTCGGTGAAGGCCCGCTTCCCGTTCCCGTGTACCCCCTCGGCGGTCCCCTCCCGCAGGCCGTTCACGAACGGCATGTTCACGCTGACCCCGGTGGACCGATCGCGCGGGACTACCAGCAGACCGGTAAAGGGCGCCGGCTTGCCGATCACATACCGCAGGCTGTCGGCCCGCACCTCGGTGCGGGCCAGCGAGACCTTCGAGGAACTGCAGGCCGCCAGGCCGAGAGCGGCGAGGCAGCAGGTGCGGCGAAGCAACGATACGCTGGGCGACACGGCATCTCCAACGCTGAGACAGGCCCGACGCCGCGGGGCGCGGCCGGGTACGGGAGGATCATGGTCGGGACTGGGGCAAAAAGCCCGCAAGCCAGCGTGACGATCCCTTCAGAGTCCGGGGCGGCGGAGGGGACGTGAACCGGGCACGCGCATTCCGGGCGACGGGGCCGCTCCTCTTCCTGCTGCTCCTCTGGCTCGCTCCGGCGGAGCTCTCGCCGACGGCGCGCCGGACCCTGGCGGTCGGGGCCTGGATGATCGTCTGGTGGATCACCGAGTGCGTGCCGATCCTGGTGACCTCGCTCCTCCCCCTGGCTCTGTTCCCGGTCCTCGGCATCGCGAGCACGCGGGACGCCGCCGCGCCCTACGCCAACGAGCTGGTGTTCCTCTTCCTCGCGGGCTTTCTGCTCGCGGCGGCGCTGGAGCAGTGGCAGAGCCACGTCCGGATCGCCTACCGGCTGGTCCTCGCGGTCGGCCTGTCGGGCCACCGGGTGGTGCTCGGCATCATGCTGGCGACCGGGTGCATTTCGATGTGGATCTCCAACACCGCCACCGCGGCGATGATGTATCCTATCGCCGTGGCCATCGGCCAGCTGTTCCCCGACGACCGGGGCGGGAGCCACACCCGGACCTCCCTGATGCTGGGGGTGGCCTATGCCGCCTCGATCGGGGGCATGGCGACACTGATCGGCACCCCGCCCAACCTGGTAGTGGCCGGGGCCGTCAGGCAGCTGACCGGGACGTCGATCAGCTTCGTGCAGTTCATGGCGCTGGGGCTCCCGATCGCCCTGGCGCTGCTGCCGCTCTGCTGGCTCCTCCTGGTGTACGTCGTCTTCCCGGGACAGCCCCGGCTCGCGAACGACGCGGGCGGCATGCTCCGGGAACGGCTGGCGGGGCTGGGCCGGATTGGTGGCGGAGAGGCGCGGGTCCTCGCGATCTTCACATTCACCGCGCTGGCCTGGGTCGTCCGGGAGCGGAAGGAACTAGGCGGAGTCACGATTCCGGGGCTGGTGGACCTCCTGCCGGGCCTCTCCGACACCGCGATCGGCGTGGCGGGCGCCCTGCTCCTTTTTCTGGTGCCGGCACAGGATCGTGAGGGGCGGACCCGCTCTCTCCTGACCTGGGCCGAGGCCCGGCGGATTCCGTGGGACGTCCTGCTGTTCTTTGGCGGGGGCCTGACGCTGGCCCAGGCGGTGGAGGCACAGGGGCTGACCACCTGGATGGGATCGGGTCTCGCCCGTTTGCAGGGGCTCTCGCCCTGGATCATCCTGGTCGGGCTGGCGGCGATCGTGCTGCTCCTCTCGGAACTGGCCTCCAACCTCGCGGTGGCAACGATGGTCATGCCGATCGCCGCGGCGCTGGGGCGGACGGTCGGGATGCCGCCGATCCTCCTGATGCTCACCGCCGGGTTCGCGGCCTCGACCGGGTTCGCGCTGCCGATCGCCACACCGCCGAACACCATCGTGTTCGGCTCCGGCATGGTCAGCGCCCGGGACATGGCCCGGGCGGGCCTGCTGCTCGATCTGGTCGCGATCGGCGTTATCGTCCTGGTCATGCTCTACCTCGGCCCGCGGGTGCTCGGGCCCTGACCGGCCGGAAACCGCCCCGGGTCGGGTCCGTAGGAGCAGACGACCTTTCCTCCCCCTGGAGTTCCCTCGATGACACCCCTGGTCCGATGGGCGGCGGCGGCGATGCTCGCCGGCACGGCGCTTCTCGAGCCCGCCGCGGCGCAGAGCCGCGCCGGCCTGCAGGTTCCCTTCGAGTATTACACGCTCACGAACGGTCTGCGCGTGGTCCTCTCGCGCGACACCACCGCGCCCACGGTGGGGGTGGGGGTCTACTACCACATCGGCTTCCGCAACGAGCCGAGGGACCGGACCGGCTTCGCCCATCTGTTCGAGCATCTGATGTTCCAGGGCTCGTCCAACCTCGGCAAACTCGAGTTCATCAAGCTGGTGGAGTCCAACGGCGGGCAGCTCAACGGCTCGACCCGGTTCGACTTCACCAACTACTTCGAGATCCTTCCGGCGCATACCCTGGAGACCGCGCTCTGGGCCGAAGCCGACCGGATGAAGGGGCTGGCCATCGACAGCGCCAACCTGCGCAATCAGCAGGACGTGGTGAAGAACGAGGTCCGGGTCAACGTGCTGAACCAGCCCTACGGCGGGTTTCCCTGGATCGACCTCCCGATGACGGCCAACGAGAACTGGTTCAACGCCCACAACTTCTACGGCGACCTGGGCGACCTGGACGCCGCCAAGCTCTCCGACGCCGAGGCTTTCTTCCAGCGCTACTACGCGCCCAACAACGCGGTGCTGGTCGTGGTCGGTGACTTCCTGCCGGCCCGGACCAGGGCGTGGGTGGAGAAGTACTTCGGCGCCATTCCCTCGGTAGCGCTGCCGCCGCCCCCCGATCTCACCGAGCCGCGTCAGACGGTGGAGAGGCGCGCCAGCCGGCTCGATTCCCTCGCCACCCGGCCGGCGCTCGGGCTGGCGTGGCATCTCCCGCCCCGCTGGACCCCGGAGTGGTTCGCCTTCGGGCTGATCGATCAGATCCTGGGTCAGGGCCGCGACGCGCGCCTCTTCCAGGCCCTGGTCCAGGAGAAGGGATACACCAGCGACGTCGCGGCGGGGATCAACTGGGGCCTCGGGAACCAGTTTAACTACCAGGGCCCGATGCTGTACCTGGTGAGCGTCTACCACGATACCGCCGTGCCGGCCGATTCCCTGCTGGCCGCGGTCGACCGCGAGGTGACCGCGCTTCAGACCACGCCGGTCGACGCCGCCACGCTGGCGCGCGCCAAGACCAAGCTCCGGTCGGGGCTGTACGACATCCTGGAGCAGTTCTCCGGATTCGGCCGCCTGGATCTGCTGGCCTCCTTTGCCCTGTTCGACAACGAGCCCGGCAGGCTCAACCAGCTGGAGGCGGAGTTCGCCAAGGTGACGCCCGACCTGATCCAACGGACGGCCAGGGAGTATCTGCGGAGCGGCAATCGCACCGTCTACACCATCGTCCCCGGCGCCAAGACCGCCGCGGCCGGCAGCCAGTGAGGAGACCCCCCATGCGCCCCTTCGCGCTGTTCGGCGCCCTGACCCTCGCCGCCGCTCCGCTCGCGGCCCAGAAAGAAGCTCCGCCCCAGCCGGGCGCGCCCAAGGACTTCCGGGTCCCGCCCCGCCGCACCTTCACCCTGCCCAACGGGATGCGGGTGAGTCTGGCGCGCTACGGCGTGGTCCCCAAGGTCGCGGTCAACCTGGTGCTGGCCACCGGCGGGATCGACGAGGCACCGAACCAGGTGGAGCTGGCGGGGCTGACCGCCAGCATGCTGGTGGAGGGTACGACCACCCGGACCGCGGCCGACATCTCCCGCCTCGCCGCAGAGATGGGTGGCGGGCTCAACGCCGGCGCGGGGGACGACCAGGTGACGGTGGGTGGCGAGGTCCTGAGCGAGTTCGCCGAACGCTATGTCGCCCTGCTGGCCGATGTGGTGCTCCGCCCGCGCTTTGCCGAGGAGGACGTCGCCCGGCTCCGGGCCAACCGGATCCGTGACAACGCCATCGCCCTCAGCACCCCGGGGCAGATCACCCGGGCCAAGTTCCGCCAGATGATGTTCGGCGATCACCCCTACGCGAGGGTCTTCGCCCCCGAGTCGCTGCTCTCGAGCTACACCGCCGCCCGGGTGCGGGCGTTCCATGCGACGAACTTCGGGGCCCGCCGGGCCCACCTCTACGTGACCGGCGTGTTCGATCCCCGCACGGTGGAGGGGGCGATCCGCGGCGCCTTTGCCGGCTGGGCCGGGGGCCCGGCGGCCACCGTCAATCCCCCCACGCCGGCCAACCGGCGCCAGCTGGAGCTGGTCGATCGCCCCGATGCGGTCCAGAGCTCGATCCGGGTGGGGCTCCCGGTCGCGGACCCCGCCAGCCCCGATTGGATCCGGCTCAACGTGACTGACGCGCTGCTGGGTGGCGCCTTCGGCTCGCGGATCACCTCCAACATCCGGGAGGATAAGGGCTACACCTACTCCCCCTTCTCGTTCGTCGGGGCCTGGCCGCGGGTGGGAGTCTGGACCGAGGTGGCCGACGTGACCACCAACGTCACCGGCCCCTCGCTCAGGGAGATCTTCGCCGAAGTGGACCGGCTGCGGCGCGAGGCGCCGCCCGAGGCGGAACTCGCCGGCATCAAGAACAACATGGTGGGGCTGTTCACCATCCAGAACAGCTCGCGGGGCGGGCTCATCAACCAGTTGCAGTTCGTGGATCAGTACGGACTGGGCGACCGGTACCTGGCAGGCTACGTCAAGAACATCCTGCAGGTGACGCCGGACGAGGTGCGGGGCATCGCCCAGACGTATCTCGACCCCAACCGCATGACCATCACTGTGGTGGGCGACAAGAAGGTGGTCGAGCCGCAGCTCGAGCCATACCGGTCCGGCGTGCCCTGAAAGCGGCCTGTCATTTCGTGCGAAGCGAGGGATCCCCGCTTTCGTGACCCGAGATCGAGGATCCCTCGTCGCTTCGCTCCTCGGAGTGACCGGTCAGTCCATCCGCAGCGCCTCCAGCGGCGCGACCCGCGCAGCCCGTCGCGCCGGCAGGAGGCTCGCCAGCACCGTCACCGCCGCCAGCACCACCACCACGACCCCCAGGACTGCCGGATCGATCGGGCTGGTGCCGAAGAGGTGGCCCTGGAGGACCCGGCCCAGCGCCCACGACAGGACAAGGCCCAGCGCGATCCCTCCCAGGCCGAGTCGCGCCCCCCGCGCGAGGATCATCCGCGTCACCCGCCTCGCGTCGGCGCCGAGCGCCAGGCGCACGCCGATTTCGCGGGTCCGTTGCTCAACCAGGTGGGCCAGCAGGCCATACGTGCCGATCGCCGCAAGCAGCAGCGCCAGCACCGCGAACACCCCGAAGAGACTCGCCAAGAACCGCACCTGCCAGAACTGCTGGCGCAGCGCCTGAGCCTCAGTCATCGGCCGCTCGACCGGCAGCTCGGGGTCGCTGGCCGCCACCTCGCGCCTGAGTGTCGGGATGAAGGCGAGGGGGTCGCCGGGGGCCCGGATGGTCAGCTGGACAGTGGGAGACGCGCCGGGGCGTTGGGCCAGCGCGCCCCATGCTTCGCTCCGGATTCCGCCCCCGGTGCTCGGAGCCGGCGGATCGGCGACCACGCCGATGACGGTGAGCCAGGGCAGGTTGGCATCGGCCGGGCCGAGTTTGAGCTGACGGCCAAGGGCGCGTTGACCGGGCCACAGCCGCTCCGCCAGGGCGCGATTCACCAGGACGACGCCGGCGGTCCCGGCACGGTCGGCCGGGGTCAGGTCTCTCCCTTCGAGCATGCGGCGGCCCTGGAGCGCCAGGTATCCGGGCGTCACCAGAAAGGCGAACCGGGGCGACGCACCGGCAGGAACGGTGGCGAGGCCCTGCACCGCGATCGCCGCGTCGGCGGCGCCGAAGCCCGCCAGGAACTCCGTATGCGAGGCCGCCGCCGCCACGCGGGGGTCGCGCGTGAGGCGCGCGAGAATCGTCTCGACCGTCGCCGTGATCCGGGCCGGGTCGTGAAACCGGGCGCCAACAAAGGGCAGCTCCGCCTGGAGGAGTCCCGCGGCCCGCTCGGCGTCGGGCGGCCGAGTCACCCGCAACAGGGTGCGGAGCTGGAGACCGGCGCCGGCGAGGAGGGCAAGCGCGAACCCCAGCTCGAGGATCACGAGCAGGCTGCTCAGCCGTTGGCGCTCGACCGTGCCGCCCGGGCTCCCATCCTTGAGATCGGTCAGAAGGTCGGGGCGCGCCGCGCGGAAGGCGGGGATGATGCCGAAGAGCAACCCGGCGCCCACCGACGCCACCAAGGCGAAGGTGACGACTCTCCAGTCGATGGAGAACCGGACCCAGTAGGGGACCGGTTCCGCGATCGCGCTGCCAGCGGCCGACACGCCCCAGGTCGCGAGCAGGAGCCCCAGCGCCCCTCCCGCCAGCGCGACGAAGAGGCATTCCGTCACCACAATCAGCATCAACCGTCCCCGGCCGGCGCCGAGCGCCGCCCGGACCGCCATTTCGCGCCGCCGCGCCGTCATCCGGGCCAGGTAGAGCCCGGCGAGATTGGCGCAGGCGATGAGCAGCACGCAAAGGACGGCGCCGAACAGCAGCAGGAAGGGTTCGCCGGTGTCACTCGAGAGGTCCTGGTGCAGGGGAACCACCCGGGCGGTCCATTCGGCGTGGGCCTCGGGGTAGGTGGCGGCGAGGCGTCGCGAGATTCCGCCCAGCTCCGCGCCAGCGGCCGCGAGGGTGGCCCCATCGCTCAGCCGGGCCACCACCCCCACACTCCGGTCATTGCGGTCCACCGAGCCGGCCAGGCGCCCTGGCGGCACCCATACCTCGGCAGACTCGGGGAACTTGAATCCGGGCGGCATCACCCCGATCACGGTGTGGGGAACGCCATCGACCCGCAGGGTCTGGCCGAGGACATTCGCGGCGGCGCCAAACCGCCGTCGCCAGATCCCTTCGCCCAGCAGCACCACGGCCGGCGCCCCGGGCGATTCGTCTTCGGCCGCCAGCCCCCGACCAATCGCGGGAGCCGTACCGAGGGTAGGAAAAAGGCTGGCGGTGATGAGTCCCGCGGGTACCCGCTGGGCTTCGCCGCCGCCGGAGACCGTCACCTGGGCTTCGCCGTAGGCGCCCATGGTCATGAAAGAGCGAGCATCCCGCCGCCAATCGCGGTAGGTGGCCCACGAGGTGCCGACCCCGCAGCCGGCACAGAGCCGGGTTTCGCTGGTCTCGCTCAGATCCACCAGCCGATCCGGAGCCGGGAAGTCGAGCGGGCGGAACATGACCGCATTCACCAGGGAAAAGACGGTGGTATTGGCGCCCATCGCGATGGCGATGGAGAGAACCGCCACCGCGGTGAGGACCGGGGTCCGGGTCAGGCCGCGGAGGGCATAGCGCAGGTGGGCAATCAGGTCGTTCACGAGACCTCGGCCGGGAGAGTACCCGTCTGGGATGCCGCGGCGAGGCTGGAGGTTTGAACCACGAGACTGCATCTTGGGCCCATGCCTTCCCGGCCCCCGAGAAGCCAGGTCCGCTGGTCCATCCTGGCGCTCCTGTTTCTCGCCAGCTTTGTCGCGTACATCCTGCGTACCAACATGTCCATCGTCGGCGAGGCGATGATGGGCGAGCTGGGTCTCACCCAGGTCCAGCTGGGCGTCGTGCTGGCGGCTTTCGCGTGGGGCTACGCGGCGTTCCAGTTTCCCGGCGGCGTGTTCGGCGATCGGATCGGGGGACGGAAGGCACTGACGCTGATGCTGGTTGCCTGGGGGCTCCTGACTCTGGCATCAGCGGCGCTGCCATCGCCCGCCGTCGCCGGCACGACCCTGATCGTGGCGGTGCTTTCGCTGGTCCGCTTCGGCATGGGCGTGGCGCAGGCACCGCTCTATCCGGTCACCAGCGGCGGCACCACCTGCGCCTGGTTCCCCGTGGGGGGGTGGGCCCTTCCCAACGGGCTCACCAATGCCGGCCTCACCCTGGGCTCGGCGGCCGCGGGCCCGCTCATCGCCTGGTTGATGACCACGATCGGATGGCGGCTCTCGTTCGTAGTCACCGCGCCGTTGGCGTTCGGGTTGGCCGGGATCTGGTGGTGGTACGCTCGCGACCGCCCGGCCCAGCACCCATCGGTGAGTCAGGCCGAGCTCGACCTGATCCATGCCGGCCGGGAGGAGACGCCGGCTCCGGTCGAGCCGGGGGCCTGGGCCCGGCTGCTCGTGAATCCCGAGATCCTGCTCCTCACCGCCAGCTACTTCTGCAGCAACTTCGTCTTCTACTTCTTCTTCAACTGGCTCTTCATCTACCTGGTCCAGCACCGCGGTTTCAAGGTATTGGAGGGGGGGTGGTACGCGGCGCCCCCGTGGGTGATCGGCGCGGTGGGTGCGGTGCTGGGGGGCCTCTGGAGCGACCGCTGGACCCGACGGCGGGGGGCGCGCCTGGGGTGCCGAGTGCCGGGCGTCGTGGGGCTCCTGGCATCGGCGCTGTTCCTGCTGCTCGCGGCCCGCGCCACCAGCCCGGGCCTGGTGGTGGCCTACCTCTCGCTCTGTCTCGGCTTTCAGCAAGTCACCGAAGGACCGTTCTGGGCCGCCGCCATCGGGGTCTCCGGGCGCCAGGCCTCGGCCGGGTGCGGCATCCTTAATACCGGCGGCAACGTGGTGGGCGGTTTCGTGGCGCTGTCGGTCCCATATATCGTCCAGTGGGCCGGATGGCCCGCGGCCCTGGCCACCGCGGCGGCCTTCGCGGTGGCGGGCGCGCTGCTCTGGCTGCTGATCCGGGCCGATCGGATCGCCGACTGACCGTTCACCTGCTCGCGCCGAGGTGCGTCTCCGATGTGCCGTAATATCCGAACGCTCTACAACTTCGATCCGCCGGTGACGGCGGCTGAGATCCAGGCGGCGTCGCTCCAGTTCGTGCGCAAGGTGAGCGGGTTCAGCAAACCTTCGGCAGCGAACCAGGCCGCCTTCGACCGGGCAGTGCACGATATCGCCCACAGCGTGCATCATCTGATGGAGGCGCTGGTGACCAGCGGGCCTCGCAGAAACCGGGAAGTCGAGGCGGCCAAGGCCAAAGCGAAGTCCGCGGCCCGGTTCGCCCGCGAGCGCCAGAAGGAGCAATAGCATTTCCAGACCCGCCGCGTTCCCGGTCGCGATGGAAGGGAACTGTCCCCGCCGGCGCTCGCCGGTGGCACGTTGGCTCAGCATCCGGATCCTGGCGCTCTTCGGCTGGCGGGTGGAAGGCCAGTTGCCGGAGACACCCCGCTTCGTGCTCATCGTAGCGCCGCATACCTCGAACTGGGACTTCCCCATCGGCGTGCTGGCGATGTTCGCGACCGGGATCCGACTCAACTGGCTCGGCAAGCATACGCTCTTCTTCTTTCCCGCCTCGATCATCCTGCGCTGGATCGGGGGCGAGCCGGTCAACCGCGGAGCGCGGGCCGGCATCGTGGAGGCGGCGATCGAGCGGTTCCGCACCCGACCCCAGTATGTCCTGGCCATCGCGCCGGAAGGGACCCGGAGGCGGGTGGAGCAGTGGAAGAGCGGGTTCTACCGGATCGCGGTCGGTGCGGGAGTCCCGATTCTCACCGTGTCGATCGACTACTCGCGACGGGTGCTGGATCTCGGGACGTTGTACTTCCCGGTAGGGGATGAGGCGCAGGACCTGGGGATGCTCCGGAGCCGGTATCGGGCGACGATGGCGCGGTATCCGGAGCAGTATGTGGAGTGAGGCGGGCGGGCGGGCCGAAGGTCGCTAGGGCTGGCTCGGTGCGCGAGGGGGGAGGGGAACTCGGAGCGCCCGGGCTAGGTCAACGGAATCTTCGCCGCGTTCACCGCCAGCCACTGATCGAAATTCTGCAGGGCGGGGTTGAGCCCGCGCGCAAAGGCCGGGTCGCGAAGGTCGTTCACCTGCTTCTCGAAGTCGTGGTAGAACTGGAACATGTTGCCCAAGTCGTCGGCGCCGGGAAACCCGAAGCTGCGGTAAGCATCGAACGAGACCGACTGGTAGCGCACCGGGCGCTTGAGCGCACGCCCGAGCTTCTCCGCCAGCTCGGTCCCGGTCAGCAGCTCGCCCGCTACACCGACCCGCTTTCCGATCAGGTCGGCGCCGCGCGTGAAGATGCCGTAGGCGGTCCGGCCGATATCCTCGGCCGCCACCCCGGCGAGCTTTCTGTCGCCCATGGGCAGCACCAGCTGCAGCTGACCGTCGGGGCCGGGCTTGGGTCCCGCCCCGAAGTAGATGAAGTTGTCCCAGTAGAATGAAGCGTAGTAGAACGTGGTCGGCACGCCGAGTTCCCGGAAAAAGGCGTCGGCCTCGCCTTTGCCATCGAAGTGGGGCACCTTGTACTTCTCCCGCCGGGTCGGCATCCTCGTATCCGAGAGCGGCACGAAGGTCCGGACATCCTCGAGCGTTGACCAGATCACGTGCGCAAGCCCGGCCCCCTTCGCCGCCTGGGCCATCTGGCGGGCCTCGGCCGTCTCCCGTTCGGCGGAGAAGTGATCCCAGAAGAAGGTGACGCAATAGGCCCCGTAGGCCCCCTGAAAGGCCCGGGCGATGCTGGCGGGGTCGCTCACATCTCCCGCGACCACCTCGGCCCCGAGGGCGGCGAGAGCTTTGGCCTTGTCGCTGGCGGGATTGCGGGTCACCGCGCGGGCCCGGAACCGGGACGCGGGATCGGTGTGGATCGCCCGGATCAGCCCACCGCCCTGCGCCCCGGTGGCACCCAGGACCACGATGATCTTGCGGTCGGTCATAATCGGCTCACTATCGAGAGTGGTACAATCGCTTCGATGGCGCGAAGGTACCCGTGACCGAAACGAACGGCAACTGGCGGTCTATCCCTCCACCCCGAGTGCTCAATGCGCCCTTTGGCCCTGCAGGCGTGCGTCGCGATAACCGCCCTGGCCGGATCCCTCGCCGCCCAGGCGGCCCCGGCCGCAGCCGGACCCCGCTTCGACATCCGGTTCCCTGCCGCGGCCTCGGCGGCACCGCTCGACGGCCGGCTGCTCCTGATGCTTTCGACCGATACCGGCACCGAGCCGAGGTTCCAGATCGGTGACATCGGCGAGACACAGCTCATCTTCGGGATCGACGTCGACGGGTGGACGGCAGGGAAGCCGCGGACCATCGGCACCCGGGTGTTCGGCTACCCCATCGAGCGCTTGAGCGAGGTGCCGGCCGGGCGCTACCGGGTCCAGGCCCTCCTCAACCGCTACGAGACTTACCATCGAGCTGACGGGAAGGTGGTGAAGCTGCCGCCCGACCGCGGCGAAGGCCAAGCCTGGAATCGGAAACCGGGCAACCTCTTCAGCACCCCCACCTGGATCGCCTGGAATCCCAGGGGCAACGGGGTGTTCCGGGTGATGCTGGATCAGACCATCCCCGCCATCGATCCGCCGAAAGACACCAGGTACATCAGGCACGAGCGGATCCAGTCGAAGCTGCTCTCCGATTTCTGGGGCGCTCCGATCTATCTCGGCGCCCACGTGGTGCTGCCGGAGGGATACGAGTCGCACCCCGACGCGCGCTACCCCCTGGTGATCGACCACGGCCACTTCCCCGATGACTACGGCCCCTGGCGCGACACCCCCGCCGACCCGAACCTCACGCCCGATTACAGCGAGCGATTCCGCCTCCCGGGTTACAACCGGATCCAGCAGGAGGAGGCGTACAAGTTCTACCAGGAGTGGACCGGCCCGCATTTCCCGCGGGTGCTGTTGATCCAGATCCAGCATCCGACCTTCTACTACGACGACTCCTACGCCGTGAACTCGGAGGCCAACGGCCCCTACGGCGATGCCATCATGCAGGAGCTGGTGCCGTACCTCGAGAAGAAGTACCGCGGCATCGGACAGGGCTACGCCCGCTTCACCTACGGCGGATCGACCGGCGGGTGGGAAGCGATGGCGGTGCAGGTGTTCTACCCTGACGACTTCAACGGCGCCTGGGCCGCCTGCCCCGACCCGATCGACTTCCGGAAGTTCACGGTGGTCGACATCTACAGCGACACCAACGCCTACTGGTGGCCCAGCCGATGGAAAAAGGTGGAGCGCCCCGGCCACCGCGACTACCTCGGCCAGGTGCAGACCACCATCCGTCAGATGAACCATCTCGAGGCCGTCCTCGGCTCGCGGGGGCGTTCCGGAGGACAGTGGGACATCTGGCAGGCGGTGTATTCCCCGGTCGATGCCGACGGCTACCCCACGCCGATCTGGGACAAGATGACCGGGAAGATCGATCCCTCGGTGGCGGCCTATTGGAAGGAGCACTACGACCTGGGCAACATCCTGACCCGCGATTGGCCGACGCTGGGGCCGAAGATCAACGGTAAGCTGCACATCTATGTCGGCGAGGCGGACAACTACTTCCTGAACGACGCGGTGTACCTGGTGGAGGAGCGGATCGCGGCCCTCGTCAACCCCGCCGCCGACATCGAGGTCGACTATCAGCCACGCGCAGAGCACTGCTGGAACGGGGACCACACCCGGCCGAACGCTTATTCCCGGCTCCGGTACGCCCAGATGTTCATTCCCCGCATCATGGACCAGATCCGCAAGCGCCACCCCGCCGCGGTCGATACCACCAGCTGGCGCTACTGATCACGCTGCCCCTCACCCATCGGTCACCGGAGCGAACATGCCGTCCTTCGGCAGTCTTCATCCCATCATCGTCCACTTCGTCGTCGCCCTCGGCATCCTCGGGGTAATCTTCCGGCTCGGGGCCAACCTCAACCCCTTCGCCTGGGCCAACCCCGCCGCCCGCGTGCTGTTGATCTCCGCCGCGGTGGCGGCGTTGCTCGCCGCCCAGTCGGGCGACGCGGCCCATGGACCGGCCGAACGGATTCCGGGAGCCCGCTCCGCGGTGCAGGAGCATGAGGAAGCCGGGGAGTGGGCCCGCAATATGTTCCTGGTGGTGGGACTGCTGGAGGTGGCGGGGCTGGCGCTGCGGTCGCGGGAACGCCTGGCGCGGGGGTGCGCGATCGCCTCATCCATCGGGGGAATCGCCGCGGGCTTCGCGGTCTACCGGGCCGGCGACCTGGGCGGTGAGCTGGTCTACAGTTATGCCGGCGGTGTCGGCACCCGCACCGGCGACACCACCGATGTCCGCCGGCTGCTGGTGGCCGGGCTCTATCATCAGGCCCGTTCGGCCCGCGAGGCGGGCCGGGGCGACGAGTCCGCCCGTCTGATCGAGGAGTTGGCGCGTCAGGCGCCGAACGATCCCGCGGCGAGGCTGCTCGCGGCGGAGTCGATGCTCAAGGACCGGCACGATCCGGCCGCGGCGCTGGCCGCGCTGGCCGCGATTCCGGCCCCCCCGGAGGATCGTTTCCTCGTGATCCGGAAGGGGATCCTGGCGGGCGACGCCTGGGTGGCGGCCGGCCAGAAGGACTCGGCCCGGGCCATCCTCACCGGGCTGGCCCGACAGTTCCCCCAGGCCCGCATGGTCGACGAGGCGCTCAAGCGACTCGAGTAGCAGAACTTCCCGGCACGGGCCCTCGTATCGTTCGCTACCGTCAGTTCCCGCGAACGCTCCGAGGGCCTCATGCTGTCAATCGTCGTCTTTGTCCTGCTGGGGCAGCTGCTGGCCGGTCCGCCGGCCGACCCGCTCCCCCGGGTGGCCGGCACCTACGACACCCGGGTAACCCTGCTCCGCTCGAATTGCCCAATGACGGTGGAGAACAATCCCACCGAGGTCGCCCAGTTCGACTCGACCGTCATCACCCTGCGGCACGCCGGCACCACCTACGAAGGCACGCTGCGCCCCGATGGGACCTTCACCACTGTGCTCAAGACGCTCACCTTCGAGCGGGTCACCTACCGGATCGGCATCACCGGTCGGTTCCAGGGCGACGAACTCACGGCGGAAGTCACCCTCCGCTACGGGGAGCCGGCCTGCGAGTCGGTCGTCGCATGGGCCGGACCGAAGCGGCGCTAGCGCCGGCCCACGCTCTTACCGCGCGCCCAGGCGCTCCAGCGCCTGGCGGGAGCTGGCGAAGGTCGAATCCAGCGCCAGCGCCTTCCGGTAGGCGGTAATCGCCGCGTCGGGCTGACCCGTCGCGGCGAGGGTCTCGCCCAGGCTGTCCCAGGTGTTGGCCGACGCGGGGTACAACTGAGTGTTAGCCCGGAGTACCGCGAGGGCGGCCGGTGCCTTCCCCTCCCTGAGCAGCGCGTACCCCATCGCATTCACCTCGGCCTCGAGACTCCGGAATCGATTGAGCGGACGATCGCGGAGGCGGGTGAGCTCCACCAGGATCGCGGCGGTGTCATTCCGCGCCACGAGCGGCGCGACCACCTCCGCCACGGTGGTGCGCCGAGCCGGATCCAGCATGGTCAGCGCCGGGTCCCGCCCGTCACGGTAGTCCTCCGAACTGATCGGCGTGTAGAGGCTGGGGAGCTTGGTCTCGCGAGTATCCCTGGGATCGTACGAGTACCAGGGCAGGGTCGAGACGTTGAGTACGAGCCCGCTCCGCGGCAGCGATACCTGGCGGTGATCGCCAAAGAAGTTGGTGGCGTTCCCGGTGGGTTCCCCGACGAAGGTCGCATTGGTCCACTGCTCCAGGTCCAGCACCAGGTTCATCGCGGCGGAGAAGGTGCGCCCGCCGATGAGCACGAAGAGACGATCGGGTCGGTCGAGCGCGGGGCGCGCCACGATGCCCCGGACCACCTGCCGGTTGAGGAAGGAATTGCCACCGCTGTTCTGGCGCAGATCGAGGACGAAGCGCTCCACCGGCACCGAGTCGGCCAGGGCGAACACCGAGCGCCAGAACTGCTGGTTGGTCGGCGGGGGCGCGTCCACCACCCCGCGATAGGAGACGTAGATCACCCTCGCGTCCGCCTGGTACCGCATCCAGTAGGGCCGATCCGGCTGCTGCTGCCAGAGAGGGGCCTCCCCCACCCGCATATCGGTCCAGTCGTGCATGTCGATCGGCCCGTCGGGATTGTGGCCGGTTGGCGTGAGCGGACCGGCGGGCCGGAGCACGAAGGTCTCCTGCCGCCCACCCCGTTCGAGCACCACCGGCAGCGCATCGGCATGCTCGGCCAGCCCCAGCCCCTCGATCAGTTCCACCAGGGAGAGCCGGGCCGGCGCGTTGGCCCGGACCCACCATTCGTTTTCCGTGGGAAGCGTCCGCGCCACCGCCGCCAGTGCCGCGTCGGCGCTCACCTTCCCGATCCGGAGCACCCGCCCGCCCGTCATTGTCGCGTAGGCACTGTCGGCCGACCGGACGAAGAGCCCGTCGGCAAACCACTCGAACCGGACCGGGTAGTAGTGCCAACCGAAGCCGGGATCGAACAGCGGATTGAGGGAGGTGTGGCCGTCGCGAACCAGGGCCACCAGCTCCATCAGCCCGACCTGCGCCTGGGTGCGGCTGAGTCCCGGCAGCCTCCGGTCGAGCGCCCGGAGCGCCGAGTCCCAGGTGGCCCTTGGCAGACGGGCAAAGGCGTTGGGATGGATGCGTGGGAGCTCTCGCTCGATGACGCGGAGATCTTCCCGCCAGGCGGCACCGACCGGATCGGCCGAGCGAGGGGCCGCGGTGGCGGCGCCCACGAACAGCAGCGCGCCCACCAGGTAAACCGGACGCATAACGCCCCGTGGGTTGAGGGTGGCCTTCAGGTTAGCGACACCCGGGGGGATCGGTCTTGAACGGAAGTAATGCCGGGGTGGCGTTGTCGCCGAAGCGCCAGCGGGGTGATCCCCATGACACGGTGGAGGGTACGGGTCAGGTGAGCCTGGTCGGCAAAGCCGCATTCGGCGGCCACCTGGGAGAGTGGCAGCCGGGTTTCGCAGAGGAGGGTGACGGCCCGCGCCACCCGCCGGCGTCGAACATAGGCTCGCAGGGTGCAACCGAAGTGATCGCGAAAGCTCCGTACCAGGTGCACCCGATGCACGCCGGCGGCGTGGGCCAGCGCATCGGCCGACGGGGGGAGGCGCCACTGATCGGCCAGGTGGGTACGGGCGGTGCGGAGCCAGGGCGGCGGTGGACCGGCCGCGCGACCGAGGTCGCGCCGCGCTATCTGGGCCAGGAGTTCGAGGACCAGGTCCCCCACGCTCCCCAGGTCCCGGCTGCGGAGGGCTTCCGCCAGCCTCAGGGTGAGGGCGGTGAGCCAGGGATCGGCCACGAACTCGCTGGCGCGGGGAGGGCGCCGCAGGGCAGCGGCATCCTGCTCGGAAACCTCCACAAGCAGGCAGCGAGCCCCCTCCTCCCCGAAGCGTATGTCGTGGGTCGTGGAGGGAGAGATGCGCAGGAGCCCGGGCGACATGGTCCTGGTGTCCCGCCCATGCCATTCCCGGAACCCGCCCCGAAGCGCGGCACAGAGGTGAAGTCCCTCATGCGAGTGGCGGATGAAGCGGGTGGCGGCGGGGATCTCGTACTCGGCGGCGGCGGTCAGGCGCATATCGTGGCTGACGCCGGCCGGGAGCGCCCGGTTTCGTCCCCGCGGGCGCGACGGAAGATCCCGCCGCCCCCCGCTGCGGCAACCGAGGCTGGACGGCGGGCCCGCTAGCCCAGCACCGCCGCCAGCAGGGCCCGGGCCTCCTCCACGATCCGTCCCAGGTGATCCGGGTCGCGGAAGCTTTCGGCGTATAGCTTGTACACGTTCTCAGTGCCGCTGGGCCGGGCCGCGAACCAGCCGTTGGCGGTGGTGACCTTCAAGCCTCCGATGGCGGCGCCGTTGCCGGGTGCGTGGGTAATCGTCGCGGTGATCGGATCGCCGCCGAGTGACGCGAGAGGGACCGCGTCCGCGGTGAGCCGCTTGAAGCCGGCCTTTTCGGCGGGCGTGCAGGGGGTGTCGATGCGGGTGTACACCGGCGCTCCCAGCCGGGCGGTGAGTTCGCGGTAGTAAGTGCCAGGGTCCTTGCCGGTCACCGCGGTAATCTCCGCCGCCAGCAGGCAGAGCAGGATCCCGTCCTTATCGGTGGTCCAGACCGTCCCGTCCCGCTGCAAGAAGCTCGCGCCGGCGCTCTCCTCTCCGCCGAAGCAGCAGCTCCCGTTGAAGAGCCCCGGCGTAAACCACTTGAATCCCACCGGCACTTCCAGCAGCTCACGACCGAGTTCCCCCACCACCCGGTCGATCAGGGCACTCGACACCAGGGTCTTGCCCACCCGGGCGCCGGTGGGCCACCCGGTCCGGTGGGTCAGCAGGTAGTGGATGGCAACCGCGAGATAGTGATTGGGATTGAGGAGCCCGGCGGAGGGGGTCACGATTCCGTGCCGGTCGGCATCGGGATCGGAACCGAAGGCGATGTCATACCGATCCTTGAGCCGCACCAGGCCGGCCATGGCCTGGGGGCTGGAGCAGTCCATCCGGATCCTGCCGTCGTGGTCCACCGGCATGAAGCGAAAGGTCGGGTCGACATCGGGATTCACCACCGTCAGCCGGAGTCCGTATCGGTCGGCGATCCGGGGCCAGTACTCCAGCGATGAGCCGCCCAGCGGGTCCACCCCGATCGAGAGTCCTCGCCGGCGGATCGGCTCGAAGTCGATCGCGCCATCGAGCGCGGCGACGTAGTCCGCGGCCAGGTCGCGGGGCCGGGTCGTGGCGGCGGCCAGGGCGGCCTCGTGGGTAAGGCGGCGGACGCCGATGTTGCCCGCGGCAAGCAGGGCATTGGCGCGGGTCTGAATCCAGCCGGTCACCTCGGTATCCGCCGGACCCCCGTTCGGCGGGTTGTACTTGAATCCCCCATCCTGGGGCGGGTTGTGACTCGGGGTGATGACGATGCCGTCCGCCCGTCCGTTCCGCGCGTTGGCCTCGAGGATGGCCCGGGAAATCACCGGCGTGGGGGTGTAGCCGTCGCCCTGCTGGATCACCACCGTGACACCGTTGGCCGCCAGCACCTCGAGGGCGGTGCGCTCAGCCGCGTGCGAGGCGGCGTGGGTGTCCTTCCCCAGATAGAGCGGTCCGCCGATCCCCTGCCCCTGGCGATACTCGCAGATGGCTTGGGTGATGGCCAGGATATGGGCCTCGGTGAAGCTCCCGTCGAAGGGGGTGCCGCGATGCCCGCTGGTGCCGAAACCGACCGCCTGGAGGGGATCGTCGAGGTTGGGCGTCCGGACGTAGTAGTCCCGCTCCAGCCGGGCCACGTCGATGAGCAGATCGGTGGGAGCGGGGCTGCCGGCAAGGGGATGCATGCCGGCAAGTCTGCGTTGCCCCGGCTGCGGCCGCAAGCGGACCTCGCCATTCCGCCGATCGAACCACATCTTGAGGCAGTGAGGCGCCGGCGCGGGGACGGCGCGACGACGTTACCATTCTCGCCGGCCGGGCCTCGACACACCGGGTCTCGGGAAGCAAGCCCGCGAGCGGAGCGCCGGTCCGCCCAGCCGCCCCGTTTCGGCTCCACCTCCAACACTCCGGAATGCTCCGATGCGTCAGCTGCTCTGTGCCGCGCTCTCGATCGTGCTGGTCACCGGTGCGGCCTGCGCCCCGAGCGGTGGCGGGACATCCTCGAGCCCCGCGCACGCCGCGCGGGCGGCGCGGGTCACCATCATCCGGGACGACTGGGGCATTGCCCACGTCTACGGCACCTCCGACGCAGACGCGGTATTCGGGATGATCTATGCCCAGGCCGAGGACGACTTCAACCGGATCGAGCAGAACTACCTGACCGCGACCGGCCGGCTGGCGGAAGCGGAGGGGGAGCGGGCGGTCATGCAGGACCTGCGGCAGCGGCTCTTCATGGATTCGACCGCCCTCAAAGCCCAGTTCGACAGCAGTCCCCCCTGGCTCCGGGAGCTGATGGTCGCCTGGGCCGACGGGCTCAATTTCTATCTGCAGAAGCACCCGCACGTGAAGCCGCGGGCGATCACCAGGTTCGAGCCGTGGATGCCGCTCGCGTTCTCCGAGGGGAGCATCGGGGGCGACATCGAGACCATCTCGCTGGCGGGGCTGGAAGATTTCTATGGACGGGGGCCGAAGCTGGTCTCCCGCGCGGTCTCCCGGGAGCCGGCCGAGCCGACCGGGAGCAACGGATTCGCCATCGCACCGGCCAACACGGCCGATCACCGGGCCCTGCTCCTGATCAATCCCCATACGTCCTTCTTCTTCCGCGCCGAGCTCCAGATGGTGAGCGAGGAGGGACTCAACGCCTACGGCGCGGCCACCTGGGGCCAATTCTTCATCTACCAGGGCTGGAACGACCGGCTCGGCTGGATGCACACCTCGAGCGGCGCCGATGCGATCGACGAGTTCGCCGAGACCATCGAGCGACGCGGCGACAGCCTCTTCTACCGGGTGGGGAACGAGGCCCGCCCCGTCCGGTCGCAGACGATCGTGATTCCCTATGCGACCGGGACCGGGCTCGCGACCAGGGCATTCACCGTCTACCGCACCGAGCATGGACCGGTGGTCCGGGCCGATGGGGAGAAATGGATCACGGTGAGTCTGATGCACCAGCCGGTCAAGGCCCTCACCGAGTCCTACGCCCGCACCAAGGCGCGCACCTACCAGGAGTTCCGCAAGACGGTGGAGCTGCAGGCCAATTCCTCCAACAACACGATCTACGCCGACGCCGACGGCAACATCGCCTACTTCCACGTGAGTTTCATGCCCCGGCGCGACACCACGCTCGACTGGACCCGGCCGGTGGACGGAAGCAACCCCGCCGCGACTTGGGATGGGCTCCTCACGCTGGACCAGATCCCGGCGCTCTTCAACCCGCCGAACGGCTGGATCCAGAACACCAACAACTGGCCCTGGTCGGCGGCGGGGAGCAACAGTCCGAAGCAGAAGGACTTTCCCCCCTACGTGGACCGGGAGACCGAGAACCAGCGCGGCATTCACGCTATCCGGGTCCTCGACGGGAAGAAGGACTTCACCCTCCAGGGGCTCATTGACGCGGCCTTCGACAGTTACCAGCCGGCCTTCGCGCTGATCGTTCCGCCGCTGATCCGGGACTATGACCGGCTCCCGGCGAAGGATCCCCTGAAGGCCAGGCTGGCGGAGCCGATTGCGGCGCTTCGGGACTGGGACTATCGCTGGAGCGCTAATTCGATCCCCACCGCGGTCGCGGTGTACTGGGGTGAGATCCTCTACCGCAAGGCGTCGAACGAGGACGAAAGCGAATACCGTGACGTCTACGACTTCATGGCCCGCGGCGCCCAGCCGGCGCTCCGGCTGGGCTCGCTGGCGGAGGCAACGGACCGGCTCACCCGGGACTTCGGCACCTGGAAGACCACCTGGGGGGAGATCAACCGGTTCCAGCGGCTGACGGATGAGATCGTACACCCCTTCAACGACGCCGGGCCGAGCATCCCGGTGCCGTTTACCTCGGCCCGCTGGGGCTCGCTCGCCTCCTTCGGGGCCCGCTGGGAGCGGCCGACCCGGAAACTCTACGGCGTCTCCGGCAACAGCTTCGTGGCGGTGGTGGAGTTCGGCGACAGCGTGCGGGCCCGGGCCGTGACCGCGGGAGGGGAGAGCGGGGACCCCGCCTCGAAGCACTTCAACGACCAGGCCGGCCGGTATGCCAGCGGCGACCTGCGCCCGGTGTATTTCTACCGCAGCCAGCTCCAGGGTCACATCGAGCGGGAGTACCACCCGGGGGAGTAGGTATGGGGCCCGTGACCCCTTTGCTCAAACGAACGGCCGGTCGATCGCGGGGCTCTGCGGCGAGAAGAACTTCGGTCCCTGGTCCGTCAGGTACAGGCAATCCTCCAGCCGGATGCCGAATTCGCCGTAGATCGCGATCATCGGCTCGTCGCTGAAGCACATCCCCGGCTGGAGCCGGGTCGGGTTGCCGCGGACGAAGTTGGTCCACTCGTGGCCATCCATGCCGATGCCGTGCCCGGTCCGGTGGGGCAGGCCCGGCACCCGGTAGTCCGGACCGAAGCCGGCATCGGTGATCACCTTGCGGGCGGCCTCGTCCACCGACCCGCAGGTGGCGCCGATCCGCGCCGCGGCAAAGGCGGCGTCCTGGGCTCGGCGTTCCAGATTCCAGATCTCGGTCTGTCTCGGCGTGGGTTTCCCGAACACCGTGGTCTTGGTGATGTCCGCCTGATAGCCCTCGACCGCGCAGCCGGAGTCCATCAGCACGATGTCGCCCTCCTTCAGCTGCTGGGGCTGCACCGTGCCGTGCGGAAACGCCGAGGCGGCGCCGAAGCCGACCAATACCCAGGGATCCTCGCCCCCCAGCTTGAGCAGCGCCTGTCGCTGAATCCCCTGCAGATCGTACTGGGTCATGCCTTCCTTGAGCAGCGAGAAGCTGGTGCGGAAGGCGGCCATGGTGATGTCGTTGGCCCGCTGCATCAGGGCCAGCTCGGCCGGCGATTTGATCATGCGGCAGCCGGCCGTCACCGGATCGGCACTCACCAGGGTGAGAGCGGGCGCCGCCTGGCGCAGCCCGTCCATGATGAAGAACCGCAGCCGCTCCTCGATCCCGACCCGTCCGGTGGCGACTCCGCGGTCGCGGAGAATACCGGCGATGACCCGGTAGGGGCTTTCGTCCTCCTGCCACACCCGCACGTCGCTGGTGAACCGGATCCGCTCGCGGGCCCGCGCTTCCTCGAACCCGGGCGAGACGAAGGCGAGTTCGCCCCGGGCGGGGAGCACCGCCACGAAAGGCCGCTCGGACAGGCCCCACTCCATGCCGGTGAAGTAGGTCATCGTGGTGCCGGGCTCGAGCACGATGGCGGCCAGCTTGTGCTCCGCCATCAGCCGACGAGCTTTCTCCATCCGGCCGCGACGCTCGTCCTCGCCGATCGGCACCACGCCGTCCCTCATCGGCGTGAGGGCGGCCACCGCATCGGGCGGATGACACGGGTCGGCCGATGGCGCGGGGGCGGAAGCCCAGGCCTGACGGGGAAGGGCGGCACCACCCAGGGCGCCGGCGAGGAGACTCGCGAAGTTACGGCGATCGAGATGCATGAGATTCCCGGCAAGGTCATGGGTGACGTCGGATCGCCGCGGCCGCGGCGGCACGGCGCGGCCGTGAGGCGGACCAGTATCCTAGCGGACTCTGGGGCGGCGGGCGACCGACACCATCGGCCTTGGTTGGTCGTCAGGCTTACCATGAAACGTATATCGGCGGCCGGTAGCGGGCCGGGTGGGGCTCGACTAGCCTTGTCAGCCAGCGTCCCTGCGATCGCGACCACTCTCCCCGTATGAGCGACCTCCGCACCCGGCTCCAGGCCGCCCTCGGCAACACGTTCGTCCTCCAGCGTGAGCTCGGAGGCGGGGGCATGTCGCGGGTCTACCTGGCCCAGGAGACCGCGCTGGGCCGGGAGGTCGTGGTCAAGGTGATCGCCCCCGATCTCCTCGAGGGGCTGAGCGCCGAGCGCTTCGAGCGGGAGGTGCGCCTGGCCGCGCGGCTGCAGCAGGCCAATATCGTCCCGGTCCTCGCCTCCGGCGATGCCGGTGGTCTCCCTTTCTACACCATGCCGTTCGTCCGGGGAGAGTCCCTCCGGGCCCGCCTGGCGTCGGGAAAGCCCCTGCCCCTGCCCGAGGCGGTGAGCCTCCTGCGGGACATCGCCCGGGCGCTCGCCTACGCCCACGCCGAAGGGATCGTGCACCGCGACATCAAACCGGAGAACATCCTCCTCTCCGGCGGCGCCGCCGTGGTCACCGACTTCGGTATCGCCAAGGCGATCAGCGACTCGCGATCCCGGCAGGGGCAGCCGGGCGAGGCCCTCACCCAGGTGGGGCACTCGATCGGTACGCCGGCCTACATGGCCCCGGAGCAGGCGGTCGCCGGCGAGGTGGACCACCGGGCCGACATCTACGCCTGGGGCGTCGTGGCCTACGAGGTGCTCGCGGGCCGTCATCCGTTCGCGCACCGCGAGGGGGCCCAGCGGCTCATCACCGCGCACCTGACCGAGGCCCCGCCACCGCTCCCATCGGGATTACCGCCGGTGCTCGCCGAGCTGGTGCTGCAATGCCTGGAGAAGGACCCGGCCCATCGCCCGACCACGGCCGAGGCGCTGGTGACGGGGCTCTCGGTTATGGGCACGCCCACCGGCGAGTCCTGGACCGGGCCTCGGGCCGGCGCCGCCACGGCACCGAGGCGGCGGCGGGCCGCGCTGGTCGCCGGTGTCGTGGTCGTCGCGCTGGTCGGGAGCCTGCTCACCTGGCGTCTGCGCGGATCGGACGGCGACCGCCACACCGTGGTCGTGCTGCCGTTCGAGAACCTCGGCGCCGCCGAGGACGCCTATTTCGCCGAGGGGGTGACCGAGGAGATCGCCAGTCAGCTGGCGCGGATCCCCGGCATGCAGGTGGTGGCGCGGGCCAGTGTGCAGCGGTTTCGCGGGAGCGATCGCACCCCGACCCAGATCGCGAAGGAATTGGGAGCGGCCTACGCCCTCAGCGGAACGGTCCGGTGGGCCCGCCGAGGCCCGGGCAGCGGGGGCGATGCTGAGGTCCGGATCGTGCCGGCGCTGGTGCGCTCCAGCAGTGGGACCCAGGTCTGGGGCGAGCCCTATCAGGAACGACTCACCGATGTGTTCCGGGTCCAGGCCGACGTAGCCGAGCGGGTGGCGCGGGCGCTTTCCGTGACGCTGGGGAAGGCGGAACAGGCGGCGCTGCGCCGACCCGACAGCTCCGACCCCGAGGCCCGCGATGCCCAGCTGCTGGGCCGCTCGATGCTACGCCAGCGCGGCCTAGACAATCTGCGCCGGGCGGTACGCGAATTCCGCCGGGCGATCGCGCGGGACTCGGGCTACGCGCGGGCCTGGGCCGGCTACTCCCTGGCGTACGGCTATCTCCCGGCATACTTCGATTCGAGTGTTACCTGGGCCGCGTCGCAGGCGGAGGCGGAGCGGGCCGCCCGTCGGGCGGTCGCGCTCGACAGCCTGTTGCCCGACGCCCATGGGGCGCTGGCCACCGCGCTGTTTCACAACGTGGAGCTGCGGGCCGCGCTCGCGAGTGTCGACCGGGCCATTGCGCTCGACCCCAGCGCCGCCATGTCGCACAAGGACCGGGGCGAGATCCTCCTGGCCCAGGGCCGGGTGCCGGAGGCGGGGAGCGCGCTCCGGCGGGCGCTGGCGCTCGATCCCCTGGTGCCGGTGCTCCACGCCGACATGGGGCTCTGGTTCGTGGCGGCGGGTCAGCTCGACAGCGCGGCCGCCAGCATGGCGCGAGCGATCGAGCTGGATCCGGCCAATGCCTTCTGGCACTACGCCCTGGCATTCGTGCGGGCGCAGCAGGGCCAGGTCGAACCGGCTATCGACGAATGCGTGAAGTTCGGTCTGCCCGAAGCACCCTGTCGCACTGTCTGGGGTGGCGCGCTGGATCCGGCGCGCCGAAGCGACCTGCGCGGTTTCCTCGGCGAGCTGGGGACGCACCCGGAGCGCGCCCCCTGGTTCCCGCCGGCCTTTCAGGCCATCGCCTACGCGCGCATCGGTGATGCCGATTCCGCCTTTGCCCGGCTCCGGGTCGCCCTGATCCCGGGGAACTACGAGTTCCACGGCCTCATCAACGCGCCCTGGTTCGCGCCGCTGCGGCAGGATCCACGCTGGGAGGCGGTGGTCGGCGCGGTGCAGCGGCAGTAGACCGAGGGTGGCGGGTCCCGGAAGAGGGGAGTAGTTTGAGCCATCCCATCTCCTTCCCATCGCCCCACCCGGGGGGTACACCGGCGATCCGAGTATCCGGTCGCCGGGCAGGTCCATGATGAAAGACGAACGCGTTTGCCCCAGCTGCGGCAAGGCAGCGCTCCCGGTGGCCACACGGTGCCCGCGGTGCGGGTACGCCTTTGAGACCCGGTATGACCGGCCCCGGGGGGAGACTGGGCCTCGGGCCGGCCTCGTCACCGCGCTGGCGGCACTGGTGGTCCTGGCGTTGGTCGCCGCGAACGCGCTCCGCTCCAGGGGCCCCGAGCGGGGGGCCGAGGTTCACCGCGAGGCCGCTCTGCCGGCGCCCGCCGCGCCCGGCGCCGTGGCTCCCGAGTCGACCCAGCAACGCCCCGCCACCCCGCTCGCCACCCAGCCGCCCGCCCCCAGCGCCGCGGTGACCCCCGCTCCCGCCCTCGCCGCGGCCCCCGCGCCATCCCGCCCGGTTCTCGGCCAGCACCGCTACGCCAGCACCTGGATCAACCTCCGCGCCGCCCGAAGCAGCAAGGCGACCATCGTCCGGGTGCTCCGCCCGGGAGAACCGGTGCGGGTGGACTCGCTCGACCAGGGGTGGTATCAGGTGGTCACCTCCGACCAGATCACCGGCTACGCCGATCGGCGGCTCCTGACCGACGCGGCGCCTGTCGCCCGACCCTGACAGGTCTCTGGTTACGCTCCGGTTCGACCCGAGTCTTCCCGCCCCGCGATTCGATACCGTGCTGACGAGTACCGTCTTCCGCTCTCTCTCCACCAACGGCCGGCTGTGGCTCTACCAGTCGACCGACGGCAACCGCATCGTTGTCACCAGCTTCCCCGCCCCCGGGAAGCGCTATCAGCTCGCCTCGGGCGGGCTCGAGCCGCTCTGGCTGTCCCCCACCGAAGTCCTCTACCGGCAGGGAGGGTCGTGGTATCTGGTCCGGGTGAATGCCGAGACCGGTGCACCGACGGGACCGCCGGCCTTGGGCGAAGGACCCACGGTTCTCGGGAACCGCCGGCTGGTCCAACCGCCCGACCCGCGATGGGGGGATCGTCTATGTGCAGGACCCGGCCGAGATCAGTACCGGCTCGCTCCGGGTGATCCCCAGTTGGGTTGCGGCGATGAAGGCCGCGGTCGGGTGTTCTGATCCCTGACGTCGGAGCGCTATGCCTTGCTCCACTTGAGGAAGAGGCGCTTGGCCGTCTCCAGCGGGTCTCCGGACGGCACGCTCGGGAACTTCGCGGTCTCGGTGGACCACTGTTGTTCCCACCGGCAGGACTCCGCCGCGAAGGGGGCGCGGTCGAAGGGGGTGCCGGACTCGAGCGATGCGTTGAGCCGGGTGAAGAACGCCTCCCAGCGCGGAAGGAAGTACGACGACCACATCCCCGACCACTCCTTGTACGCGTAGAGATTGAGGTCGTCGTTCTCGCCCTCGGTACACCTGGTGCCCCAGAGCGTGATGAGGTTTCTGGCATTCCATTCGTAGAGCCGTCGCTCGCCGTCGGTGGTGCCCCACCGGGTGGCGTCGTCGAGCCAGCGCCCAAGCAGGAACTCAGGCCGGGTGGCGGTCAGCGTGTCGAGGTCGCGGATCAGCGCCAGGACCCGCCGCTCCGCCGCGAGCAGGGCCGCGCGGTCGCCAGCCTGGTAGGCGGCCTCCACCGCTTGCACCAGCGGCAGCCCGCGGAGGCCCAGCACCTGGCGCGTCAGGTTCACCACGTCATAGCGGTAGGCATCGCTGGCACCGAGGGCGGGGGCCGCCGCCAGCAGGGAATCCAGCGCCAGCGACAGCAGGGAGTCGGGATACGGCGGCACCGGCTCGCTCCGGTAGCGCCGGCCGCGCAGGTAAAACTGCGGTCGCTCGGCCAGGAAGTTCCCGGTCTGTTGCGGCGACCGGAACGCGGTCGCGAGCAGCAGTTGCCACGCCCTCCAGGCCGACGGGTTCGCGCGACCGTAGCGGCGGGCGATGTACCCGCGGGTCCAGGCGGTGACGTCGGGGACCCGGTCGCGCCAGACCTGGTCCATCACGAAGTCGGGCACGATGGGATTGGTCCCGAGCCCCTCCATCGTCATCCCGAGACCCTCGAAGCGACCGTGCTCCGGGCTCCGGATCGCGCTGTCGAGATTGGCCGCGATCCGCGGCAGGTCGCCGTTCATGCTGACCTTGCCGCCGAAGTTGTAGAGCACGTTCCAGATCCACGGCTTGCCGTAGAACCCCCGCCGCGCCTTCCACCCGGGCGAGCGATCGCCCCAGAGATCGAGCACCAGCATGCGGTCGTCCGGCACCGCGCCCAGCAGCGCCTGCGCCTGGGGGTGCTGCCAGAATTTCGCGCCGTACACCAGGAACCACGCCTGGATCACCCAGGTGGCGCTGCTGTCGGCCGAGCGCATGGCGCCGTAGATGGCGCGCCCCATGCCCGCCAGGAAGGTGGAGTCGTTGGAGGGCGGATCGATTTCGTTGAATGGATCGGCGGCATAGAGATGATCGGTGCCGAACAGCTCGGTCTGCCGCTCCACGAAGCGCCGGCCCATCTGCTGGAACAGCGAATCGTGCGGATCGAGAAACCAGGTCCCGCTGAATCCGGCCGACCAGTCGCCGGTCTGATGGATGGTGACCCCGGGCACCAGCTCCGTGATCGCCCTGGGGACGTGGCCGGTGAAGCCCTGAAGCACCGGGGTCATCCCCAGCGAACGCTCGCGCGCGAGTATCTGCCGCTCCAGCGCGATGTGGCTGTCGATCCAGCTGTCCGGGAGCGGGCCGCCCAACCCGTCGATATTGGCCATCCAGCCCCACGGCAGGTAGGCTGGGCCCACCAGGAAATCGGCGACCTGCCGGCGGCTGAAGCCGACGTCCTGCAGCATTAGCCGCCAGACGCCCTCCTGGCCGGTGACCGCGAGTGGCGCATTGATCCCCTTGAGCGCCATCCAGTCGATCATCGACTGCCAGTCGGTCCAGTCCCACCACGCCATCGAGTAGGAGAAGGTGCAGTAGTTGAAGAAGTAGCGGACCCGGTACGGCGTGGTGCGGCGCACCGCCGACGGGACCGGCGGAAGCGGCGCGGGGAGGGACAGTGGCACGAGCGGGAGCGAGACGTTGAGCCCGGCGACCTGTTCCAGGTACCAGTTGAGCGCCGATGCGATGGCCACGCCCGACGAGCCGCGCAGGATCACCCGGCCGCCCCGGCCCGCGACCTCGAACACATCGTGGCCGGCGCTGTCGGGAATCGCGGCGACCGTGAAGCGGGCGGCGCTGGCGGGAACGACCCGTGCCACGAGGGCGCGGGCCGCCGCCAGGTCGACAAGCTGGGGGGGCCGGGGCCCGGCCCGGAGCGTCAGGACCCCGGCCGCGGCGAGAGCGAGGAGTGTCATGGTCGCATCATACGCACCCCCCGCGGCGGCGTCGAGGCACCCGGACCGCACACCCAAGGGCGCGCCGCGGGTGTACCATGCAGTGCGGCCGGATCCGGCCGCGCCACGGAATTCCATCGAGGATCGCATGCCGAGCGCCACCCACCCCGCCCCCGAGCCCCCGACGCCCGTCGGCTTCGCGGAACTGGGCCTTCTCCCCGCGCTGGTGCAGGCGCTGACCGCCCTCGGCTACGAGGAACCCACCCCCATCCAGCGCGCGGCGATCCCGCCTCTCCTCGCGGGCCGCGACATCCTCGGCCAGGCCGCGACCGGCACCGGCAAGACGGCGGCCTTCGCGCTGCCCCTGCTGCAGCGGCTTCCCGGGGGCCACCCGTCGGCCTCGAAGCCATCGGTGCTGGTGCTGACCCCGACGCGGGAGCTGGCGATGCAGGTGGCGGAAGCGTTTCACCGCTACGGCCGCGCGGTCGGCGCCCTGACCGCCCCGATCTACGGCGGCCAGTCGTTTCAGCAGCAGATCACCGTACTGCGACGCGGCGTGCACGTCGTCGTGGCCACGCCGGGGCGGGCCCTCGACCACGTCCGCCGCGGCACGCTCGATCTGACCGCGCTCCAGGCCATCGTGCTCGACGAGGCCGACGAGATGCTCGATATGGGGTTCGCCGAGGACCTCGAGGCCATCCTGGAGGCGGCCCCTGCCCGGCGGCAGACCGCCCTCTTCTCGGCCACGATTCCGGCCCGGATCGCGAAGATCGCCGACCGGCACCTCCAGGATCCGGCGCGGATTCTCGTCGGACGCGAGAAGCCCGAAGCGGGGGCGCTTCCGAAGGTGCGACAGACGGCCTATGTCGTCGCGCGGGGCCACAAGATGCAGGCCCTGGGCATGGTGCTCGATCTCGAGGTGCCGACACTCGCCCTGGTCTTCTGCCGGACCCGCCACGAGGTCGACAGTCTCGCCGAGGGATTGGCGGGACGGGGATACCGGGTGGAGGCGCTCCACGGCGGGATGACCCAGGATCAGCGCGACCGGGTCATGAAGAAGACCCGCGGCGGCGCCGTCGATGTGCTGGTCGCCACCGACGTCGCGGCGCGGGGACTCGACATCGAGCAGATCACCCATGTGGTCAACTTCGACGTGCCGGAGTCCCCGGAGACCTACGTGCACCGCATCGGCCGGACCGGGCGGGCGGGACGCGAAGGGGTGGCCATCACCTTCGCCGAGCCCAGGGAGCATCGGTTGCTCCGGACCATCGAGCAGCGGACCCGGCAGCGGATCCAGGTAGCGCAGCTCCCCACGGTGGTGGACGTGCGAGCCCGTCAGCTCGAGCTCACCCGTGCCGCGTTGCGTGAGGCCGTCCTCGCCGGGGAGCTCGACAGCTACCGGGTGGTGGTGGAGGCGCTCTCGGGAGAGTTCGATGTCATGGACGTCGCCGCGGCGGCGGTGAAGCTGGCGCATCGGGCCGAGGCGGGAGCCGCGGAGCTGGAAGACATCGAAAGCCCGGCCCTGCCTTCGCCGGGTGCGGACCGGGCCAAGGCGAGACGGGGCGAGCGTGCCGCCCGGGCACCCCGACGGACCGAAAGCCCGATGGCCCGGATCTACGTCGGCACCGGCCGGCAGGGGAACATGCGGGCGGGCGATCTCGTCGGGGCGATCGTCAATGAGGCCGGCGTCGCCGCGAAGGACATCGGAGCCATTGAAGTCAGCGATCGCTACTCGCTGGTGGAACTGCCCGAGGACCAGGTCGACCGGGTCATCTCGGCCCTCCGCGCCACCACCATCAAGGGCAAACGCCAGACGGTGCGCCGGGATCTCACTCAGCGGGGCCGCTCTCCCCGTGCGCCGGGGCGCGCCTAGCCGCCCCGGCCGGGAGACGGTACCTTCGGCTGGCGCACGATCGGCCCCACCTGGATTCCCCCGAATGGTCTTCCTCGACGAGCCCGCCGTCAGGCAGCTGCTCGACTATCGTGAGCTGATTCCCGCAATGGCGAGGGCGCTGGCCGGCCTCTCGGCCGGCTCGGTGGTGCAGCCGGTGCGCAGCGTCATTCCGGTGGCGGAGCACCAGGGGTTCTTCGGGGTGATGCCGGCCTATGCCGGCGCCCTGGGTGCCAAACTGGTCACCTTCTATCCCGGCAACCGGGGCATCGCCACCCATCATGCGATGATCCTTCTGTTCCGTCCGGAGACCGGCGAGCCGCTGGCGGTCATGGACGGGAGGCTCATCACGGAGATGCGCACCGCCGCCGCCAGCGCGGCCGCGACCCAGGCGCTGGCCCGCCCCGAGGCCTCGATTCTGGCGCTCCTCGGCTCGGGCGCGCAGGCCGAGGGGCATCTCGCGGCGCTCCGCCTGGTGCGGCCGATCCGGGAGGTGCGGGTCTGGAGCCCCCACAGCGCCCGGGCCTTTGCCGAGCGTCACCGGGTACGCCCGGCAGCGACGGCGGAAGATGCCGTGCGCGGAGCCGACCTCGTGGTGGTCGCCACCACCTCGACGGTACCGGTTCTCCGGGGGACCTGGCTCGCTCCCGGCGCCCATGTGAATGCGGTCGGTGCCACCCGGCCCGAGTGGCGGGAGCTGGACGACGACCTCCTCGCCCGCGCCCGGCTCTTCGTCGATTCCCGCCCCGCGGCAATGGAAGAATCGGGCGACGTGATCGCGGCCAGGGTGCGGCCCACCGAGATCGGCGAAGTCCTCGACGGAAGGCAGCCCGGGCGGCAGAGCGCCGCGGAGATCACCCTGTTCAAGTCGGTGGGGGTGGGGGTCGAGGACGTCGTGTCGGCCGACCTGGTCTACCGCGCCTTCCTGGCATCGAGGCCATGAACCCATTGCTCGAACCGGTGCGGCCGATCTCGACGACCCCAACTTCATCGCGGGCCACGGGACCATGGGCCTGGAGATCCAGGCCCGCCGAAGAGGAACGCCGTGCGCGACCCAGGCTGTGGTCGGCGACCCTCTACGTCGCGACCGATGTCACGCACGAGCGCCGGATGGCGATCAAGGTCCGGATCGCCTCGGCTGTGAGATGTGTCACGTTGACCGTCTGCGGATTCGCCGGTATACTGCCACCGTTGACCCTCGAAGCGAGGGTCGTCGGCCGCGGCAACGGGCCGCCTTGTCGAGCGGATGTCAGATCCGCGAGTCGAAGGCACGAATGGAGCCCTGCACCTCCGGGCGTCGTTCGTGCCTTCTTGTTTCTGCCGTTTCGCCGTCGCGGTTACCGCCGCACGATCGGAGGCAGCGCTGTCACCCTGGACCGGTACCGATCACGGGATCGTCGGCCGACGGGTTCACGCGGTCGCGCGGGGGCTCGGCTGGGTCCTGGCCATCCTGGGCCTCGTGGGCACCTGCGCGTGGCTGCTGGCCCAGGGTCGGGGTGCCGAGCCGGCCTCCGGCTTCCCGCCGGTGTCGCTGATCGAATCACTCGGCATCCTGGTGATCGGTCTGGGCCTGGTCAGCGCCGCGGCGGCGCGGGCCCGTGGCACCGCGCTCGCGGGCATCACCATCGTCGCATTCGGCGTCGTCGCGATAGGCCGCCTCCTGTGGCGCGCCGGGCCCGACGTACCGGCTACGGGCCCCGGCACCACGCTGGTTCCGTCTGCGGTTCCGGTGTCGAGCGCCCTCCTCTTCATTACCGCGGGGGTCGGCCTTGCGGGGCTGGCGCTGCCGGCCCGGCTCGACCGGAGTCGGCTGACCGCCGGGACCTTCGGCGCCATTCTGGCCGTGCTGAGTCTCGGTCTCATCGCGGTCCGCCTCATGTGGCGCCCCGACGCCCAGGGCGGTCTGCTGGTCGGCACTTCGGTGCATCTCCTGGTCGCAAGCCTCCTCCTCGGCACCTGCCTCGGCCTCATTACCTGGAGCAGTGACCCCGACACCGCCTCGACTCCCTGGGTCCCGCTTACGCTGGGCGTCGCCTGCCTTGCCACCGCTCTCTTCCTCTGGCGCGCGCTGGTGGCCTACGAGCAGGACCAGATCCGGGAGCTCACGCGGGTCGCCTCCCATACCGCGAAGCTGCAGATCGCGCAGCAGGTGGATGCCGCCACCAAGGTCCTGAGCCGGCTGGCCCGCTTCTCCCCCCGGATCCGCATCAACGAAGGCACCGCGGTGGCCCTGACCCGGGACGTCGACGGGCTCCGGGCCATCTTCTGGCTCGACCCCGCGTTCCGGATTGTGCAGGTCCGGCCGGAACGGGCCGATTCGGCCGGTCTCCGCGCCGAGCTCCAGCGGCTCCTCCCCGGCCAACTCGACACCCTCTCCCTCGAGGGGCAGCCGACCCACTTCTTCTCCCTGGCGGAGCCCAACCGCATCGCCATCGCCCTGCCGTATTGCGGCGAATCGGTGTGCCGCGGCTACCTGGTGGGCGTATTCGATTCCGATCGCCTCCTCGAGCCAGCGCTCGCCGACAGCGAGAGCGGCTTCATCCACGCGGTGGCGCAGCAGCGACGGGCCATCGTCAGCCCGCCGGGGCGGGTGCTCCTTCCGGTTGAATGGACCCAACACTCGACCTATGCCATCGGGAACATCGTCTGGGACCTGGTGACCTGGCCCAGCGACCCGACACTGAACCGGCTCCGCTCCGGTCTCCCCGACCTGCTGCTCCTGCTCGGCCTCCTCGTCTCCACTCTGCTTCCGCTGGCCATCCGGCTGGGCCAGATGAACCTCACGCGGGCCAGACTGGCCGAGCGGGTGCGGGTGAACCAGGCGCTGGAGACCGCGACCGACGGGATCTGGGAATGGGATGTCGGGTCGGGCACCGCCCGTCGGAGCGCCGCCCTCTGGCGCCACCTCGGCTACAACCCCGGGGCCATGAGTGCGGGGGCGGATCCCTGGTCTACCCTGATCCACCCGACCGATCGGCCCCGGGTGATGAATGCCCTCTCCGATCACCTCTCCGGCCTCTCCCAGACCTTCGAGGCCCGCTACCGGATCCGCGGCCATGGGGGAGACTGGCACTGGGTCATCGACCGGGGTCGGGTGGTCGAGCGCTCGCCCACCGGGCAGCCGCGACGGGTCCTGGGTATCAGTGCCGACGTGACCGACCGACAGCGGGCCGACGAGGCCCTCGCCGCGAGCGAGCGACGTTTTCGCGCGTCCTTCGACAGCGCCACCCAGGTCCTGCTGCTGCTGGACGACGATGGACGGGTGCTCGAGGCCAATCACGCCGCGCTCGATTTCACCGCCCTCGATCTCCCCGCCGTACGGGGGCTGCCCCTCTGGGAGCTGCCCTGCTGGCTGGGCGGCGCGACCGCGGTCGAGGAGATCCGGACCGACGTGACCGACGCACTGGACGGCACCGCGACGCGGCGGGAGCTCGAGCTGCGGGACGGCCGGGGCGAGCCCCTCCTGTTGGAGCTCTCCCTCTCCCCCATTCACGACGCCGGCGGCAAGGTGGTTCAGCTCCTCGCCGATGGCCGCGACATCACGGTCCGCAGGCGGGCCGAGGATGTGCTGCGCGAGGTGGAATCGCTGACTACCATGGGCCGGATGGCGGCCCGGGTGGCGCACGAGATCAACAACCCCCTGGCCGGGATCCAGAACGCCTTCCTGCTCATCAAGGATGCGGTCCCGGCCGATCACCCGCACCGGGCCTACGTCGGGGCGGTGGAACGGGAGATCGCCCGGATCGCGGGCGTCACCCGACAGTTGTACGAGACCTATCGGCCGGAGCAGAACGGGGCGCACGGCACCTCCGTGGCCGGACTGGTGTCGGATGCCGTGGCCCTGCTGGAACAGATCAATCGTGGCACCGGCGTGAAGATCGAGGTGAATCTCACGGGGCTTCCCGGCACGGTCCGGCTGCCGGAGGCGATCCTGCGCCAGGCGCTCTACAATCTGGTGCAGAACGCGGTCGAGGCCTCACCCCCGGGCGGAGTGGTGGAAGTGGTCGCCACGGTCGAGGCCGGTGTCTTCACCCTGCAGGTGCGCGATCGGGGGCCGGGCATTCCCCCGGACATCAGAGAACGGGTGTTCGAGCCGTTCTTTACCACCAAGTCGGCCACCGTCCGCACCGGTGGCATGGGTCTGGGACTGTCCCTGGTCGGCCGGTCGGTGCAGGCGCTGGGCGGCCAGGTCGAGATTCACGACCGGGAGGGGGGTGGCACCGAGTTCGTGGTGCGGCTGCCGATTCCCCCGGTGACGCCAAAGGTGCTCGCATGAGCCAGGGCCGCATTCTGCTCGCCGACGACGAGGCGACCTTCCTGAACTCCACCGCCGACCTGCTGCGCCGGGAGGGCTACGAGTGCGACACCGTCTCCGACGGCGTCGCCGCGCTGGCCCGGGTCGAAGCCAATCCCTACGACCTGCTGATCACCGACCTGGAGATGCCGGGCAACAGCGACCTCGGCCTGGTCCGGGCGATCGCCGCGTCGCGCGGAGGCCTCCCGGTCCTGGTCATTACCGGAGTTCCCAGCGTCCGTTCGGCCATCGCCTGCGTGGAGCTGCCGGTCGCCGGGTATCTCCTCAAGCCGGTGGTCTTCAGCGATCTCCTCCCCAAGGTCGAGGCGGCCGTGAGCCGCTTCCGGTCCTGGCAGGCGATGCAGCAGGCGGAGCAGCGCCTCGTCGAGTGGCGCCGCGACTACGAGCAGGTCACCAGCGGAACCACCAATGGGACCGGCAATGGCATCGACGTCTTCCTGTCGCTCACTCTGCGAAACGTCATGGGCTCGCTCACCGACCTGCAGCAGCTGGGGCGGGCCCTCGCCGGCAAGCCGGTCGATCAGCATCCCTGTCAGCTGCTCAACTGTCCGCGGGGGGCGCAGTTGCAGGAGGCGGTGCGGGAGACCATCCGGGTTCTGGAGGAAACCAAGCACGCCTTCAAGTCGAAGGCGCTGGGCGAGCTGCGTCACAAACTCGAGCTCATGCTCGAGCTGGACGGAATCCGCCCCCGACAGGTGTGACCGACGGCACATCCGGCGGCGGGGGTGGTGGGTAGGTTCGGCGTGCAGGCCAATTCCGCCCGGCAGTATCCCGGGCACCTTGGCGGATGAGCTTTGGACTCATCAGTCGAAGGCGCGTTCGGCTCCCACGTACGGGGATGCCACGCGCCTTTGTCGTTTTCTCGGGCCTGCTGCAGTCATAGATGGAAGCGGCGCCGGTCCCCCGGACCGACGCTGGTCGACGAGCACGAGTGGCGGGTCTTCGCCCGCCCGTAACACGGATGGGTCCGGCCACTCGGGCCCGGCACTTCGGGAGTGAACCGATGTCCCTCGATTCGATGCGGGATCTGCTGGTGAGAGAGCTGCGGGACCTGTACAGCGCCGGCACCATGGTCCTCAAGGCGCTGCCCGCCCTGGCCTCGGCGGTGAATGCGCGGGCGTTGCGCCAGATGCTGGTGGATCAGTCGCACGACGCCGAGGCCCAGCTGGACCGCCTGGAGACGATCTTCGGCTCACTCGGGAGCGACCCGTGGGGGGTCCGCTGCCGGGGAATGGAAGGGCTGATCGACGAAAGCGTGGTACTCCTGACCGAGCACGGCGACCAGGCCGTGCGGGAAGCGGCGATCGCGTCGGAAGCGCTCCGGATGGGGCACTTCCTGCTGGCGGGTTATCAGTCGGTGTGCCGACACGCGCGGCACCTCTGGCTGGATTCGCTGGTCGAGCCGCTGACGCTCAGCCTGGCCGAAGTCCACGCCACCACCGCACAACTCACGTCGTTGGCGGAACAGACAATGACGACCGCGTCCCTGGCCGAGGCCACTGGCGGCTAGCGGTCGAGATCTGCACGTCCGCGGCGTGCCGCCGGAGCGATCTCGAACTCCACGGCCACCGCACCCATCCTCGCACCACCGCTTGCCACCAGAAGGGGACCGGCGTCCGACGGCGCCGGTCCCCTCCCCCCTTCCGGAAGGGAAGGAGTCGAGCAACAGGATGGGACGATCGAAGCGCTTGTCTCTCGACCCCCTACAGCCCCCACCCCCGGCGATACACCGGCTTGAGCCACTCGTCCGGCACCACCTGCGCGATGGAGCCCTTCTCCGGGTCCACGTCGATCGGTTGACCCAGCCGCACCGCGACGCAGCCCAGCAGCACCATTTCGGTGAGCGGGCCGGCATGGCCCGGGAAAGTCGACAGGTTGGGCGCGCCCCCTTTCATCGCCCGGATCCACTCGGCATACACCCCGGGCGAGCGCTCGTACTTCTGCGGCGGAGGGCTGGCCTTGAGTTCGGCGTCCCGCTTGCTGTCGAGCAGTCGGGGGCTCTCCCCGTACATCCCGGCCAGGATCGCGCCCTTCTCGCCGACCCACATCTGCCCGCCGATCTCCTCCGGTGGCCACTCGAGGCCCTCCGGGAGGCCGTCGGGCTTCGGGGGCCAGAGCCCGCCGTCGCGCCAGACGACCTTCACCTCGCCCCGGCCATTGCGAGCCGGAAAGTGATACTCGATCCGCGAGGACTTGGGGGCCGTCTCGCTGTACAGCTTGGTCGTCTCCGGGATGATCCGGGTCGGGTACTTCAGATCCAGGGCCCAGAACGCGGCGTCCATGCCGTGGCAGGCCATGTCGCCCAAGGCCCCGGTGCCGAAATCCCACCAGCCGCGCCAACTGAACGGGGCGTAGGCCGGGTTGTAGGGCCGCTCCGGGGCGGGGCCGAGCCAGAGGTTCCAGTCGATGGTCGGCGGCGGGAGGTGCATCGCCGTGGGCCGGTCGATGCCCTGGGCCCAGATGGGCCGGTTGGTCCAGTAGTGGATTTCCCGCACCGGCCCGACGATCCCCGCCTCGACCCACTCCCGGATCTGGCGGCACCCCTCGTAGGTATGCCCCTGGTTGCCCATCTGGGTGAACTGCTTGGGCCGGCGGGCCGCTTCCTGCATCAACGCCCGGACCTCGCCGAGGGTGCGGGCCAGCGGCTTCTGGCAGTAGACGTGCTTCCCCGCCTTGAGCGCCAGCATCGCGGCGGCCGCATGGCTGTGGTCCGGCGTCGACACCGTCACCGCGTCGATGTTCTTCGCTTCCCGGTCCAGCATCTCGCGGTAGTCTTTGTAGCGCCGGGCCCTGGGATAGCTCCGGAAGGCGTCATCGGCGGCATTCCAGTCCACGTCCGCGAAGGCGACCAGGTTCTCCCCTTCCATGCCGCGCACATCATTCCGCCCCATCCCCCCGACGCCGATGCACGCCACGTTGAGCGTATCGCTCGGCGCCCGATAGCCCCGTCCCAGCACGTGGCGGGGCACGATGTGAAAGAGCCCCGCCCCGGCCGCCAGGGTAGAAACGAAGTCACGACGATTGGGTTTGTTCGGCATGAGCTGCCTTTGCGGTTCGGTTGTTTCGGGAACTGCAGACACAGATGAACAGAATGAGAACGGATGCACCGGCCCCTGCCGGGCACCGCCCCGCAGAATCTCCCCCATCCATCAGTCGGGAATCAGAATCAGCAAATCAGTCACGTCGGTTGGGGACTGCGCTCCTGGCACATGCACACGACCCCGGGCACGGAGACCAGCATCCGTACCCATCGGTGGCATCTGTGTAAGCAGTTCAAACGAGGTACGCAGTTCAGGCCCGGGCTGCAGCGCTGCGCCGCTCGTCGTCGCCCCGGAACAGGAGCGCGAAGATCACCAGGATCGCCGCCGCGCCCACCGCCGGCCGGAGCCAGATCGCGGACCAATCGTGGCCGCCGCCCGGGAGGACGTACTGCTGCACCACCCAGCCGGAGACGAAGCTGCCGATCAGGTAGCCGACACCCTGGGTGATGAGCGTAAGGAAGCCCTGGGCCGCGGCGCGGACCTTCACCCCCGCCCGTTGATCCACGTAGATCTGCCCGGTCACGAAGAAGAAATCGTAGCAGATCCCGTGGAGCAGGATGCCGGCGTAGAGCATCCACAGGTGAGTACCGGTGTTGCCGTGGGCGAACAGCAGGTACCTTGCCCCCCAGGCCGCCATGCCCACCAGCAGGATCACCTTGCTGCCGAAGCGGAGCAGCAGCACCGGCAGGGCCAGCATGAAGAGGATCTCGGACATCTGGCCCAGGGTCATCTTGCTGGCCGGGGCCACCATCCCGATCTCGTTGAGGAACGGATTGGTCCAGGTGTAGTAGAACTGGAGCGGGATACAGAGCAGGAACGAGCCCAGCACGAAGGTCGCGAAGGACCGGTCCTTCATCAGGGACAGGGCGTCGAGCCCGATCACGTCCCGGAGGTTGAGCGGCTTGCCGGCGGCGTGCGGCGGGGTGTGCGGCAGCATCAGCGAGAAGAGCCCCAGCACCACCGAGGCCCCCGCCGCGATCTGCATCGGCACCGCCGTCGCCTCCAGGCCCAGCTGCCCCACCACCTGCCCCGCGACGATCCAGCCGATGGTGCCGAGCACCCGCACCAGGGGGAACTCCCGGGCCTGGTCGGTGAGATTGTCGAACGCCAGCGAATTGGTGAGCGAGAGCGTGGGGGCGTAGCACACCGCGTACACGATCAGCAGGGGATAGAGCCGGCCGAAGCTCGGCTCGTTCGCCGCCCAGTAGATCACGCCCGCGCCCACCAGGTGGAGCAGCGCCAGGATCTTCTGGGTCGCGAAGAACCGATCCGCGATCATTCCCACGAAGAAGGGGGCCACGATCGCGCCGATCGCCATCGCCCCGTACGCCGCCCCCACCTCCACCCCACCCAGCTTGAGGGTGCTGCTCAGGTAGGTGCCCAGCGTGACGAACCACGCCCCCCAGATGAAGTACTGGAGGAACATCATGGTGGACAGCTTGAGCTTGATCATCAGGGCAGCTCCCGGATGCGGATGCTCCGGTACTCCACCCGATCCCCGTGGTCCTGCAGGCCGATGTACCCGCTGGGGGCGAGCCCGTAGCCCTTCCACTGCGCGAATTTGCTGGCCGCGACCCGGGTGTTCCAGTCGGGGCTCTGCAACTCGTACTCGACCACCTTCACCCCGTTGAGCCAGTGCTCCACATGGGGCCCGTTGACCACCAGTCTGACCTCGTTCCACACGCCCGCGGGGTGCACCACCCCGGCCGGTGAGGGATACAGGCCGTAGCAGGCGCCCGCCGAGGTGAGCCGGCTGCCGCCGTCGGGGTGCTTCGCGTCATCGAGGACCTGCATCTCCGGACCGGTCTCGTAGGTCTGGGTCCCTTCCTCGGTCACCCGGTAGAGGATGCCGCTGTTGCCGCCCGGGGCGATCTTCCACTCCAGCGCCAGCTCGAAATTGCGATAGGCCCGGGTGGTAATGAGGTCCGCGCCGCCGGCCGCGCGCACCAGCGATCCGCTCTCCACCACCCACCCTCTGGGCGCGACCCGCTGTCGGAATCCGCGCCACCCCTTCGTGCTCGTCCCGTCGAACAGCAGGGCCCAGCCCTCGCGCCGTTCCTCGGCACTGAGTCGGTTCGGCAGGCGGGCGGGCACGGCTTGGGCGGTCAGGGACGCGGGAGCGACGGCGAGGACGGCGGGCAGCAGCGCATACAGCATCCGCATGGACATCGTGATTCCAACCTCGACGGTAGAGACCGGCCCGGCCCGCGTGACGGAGGCCCTGTCGCGCCGGGGAGAGGCCCAACGATACGGCGCCCGCGTGACCGGCGAAAGGGTCGGCCACTGGCGCGGGCCGAAGGCGGGCGGTAACCTAGCGCGGCTTCTTCACCGGGTGGACATGCACCGTCGCGAACTGCTCCGCCTGATCGGTACCGGCACCCTGCTCCCGTTCCTGCCGCGCTCGGTCGACCGGGCCCTGGCATTCGGGCGGGAGGCCCACCGGCGAGCGCGAGAGCGTTCGCCGGAGGCGCTCTCCCCCGAACAGGCCGAGCTGGTCACCACTCTCGCCGACCTCATCCTCCCACCCACCGACACGCCCGGCGCCTCGGACGTCGGGGTCACCGGCTTCATCGATCATCTGCTCGCCCACTGGTACCATGACGACGAACGGGCCGCCTTCCTCGCCGGCCTGGCGGAGATCGATCGTCGCGCCGGCGGTCGCTTCGTTGGCCTGGCCCCGGCCGAGCAGACCCGGCTCCTCGCGGCCATCGACCAGGCGCCGGGCGAAACGGGGAGCGCCGAGTCCGAGTTCGGACGGCTCAAATCGCTCACCCTGTATGGATACTTCACGTCCGAGCGGGTGGTGCGGGACGTCACCCGCGACCCTGTCATCCCGGGCCGCTTCGACGGCTGCGTGACGCCGTGAAGACCTACGACGCCATCGTGATCGGGTCGGGCATCTCCGGCGGCTGGGCCGCGATGGAGCTGACCCGCCATGGGCTCGAGACCCTGGTGCTCGAGGCCGGCGGCCCGGTCGATCCGGCGCACGACTTCGTCGAACATGTCCAGCCCTGGGAGCTGCCCTTCCGGGGCTGGGGCGACCGCGACCGGCTGGCCCGGGAGCAGCCGATCCAGAAGGCGTGCTACGCCTGCGACGAGTGGTCCGGCAAGTTCTTCGTCAACGATCTTGAGAACCCCTACTCCACCCCCGAGGACCAGCCTTTCTACTGGATCCGCGGGCGACAGGTCGGCGGACGGTCCATTACCTGGGGCCGCCAGGTCTATCGCTGGAGCGATCTCGACTTCGAGGCCAATGCCCGCGACGGGATCGGCACCGACTGGCCCATCCGGGAGCGCGACATCGCCCCCTGGTACGACCATGTCGAACGCTTTATCGGGGTGAGCGGTCAGGCCGAGGGGCTGCCCCAGCTCCCCGACGGCAGGTTCCTCCCGCCCATGCAGCTGCGCTGCGCCGAGCGGCACGTGCGCGAGAAGCTCCTGGCGGCGTTCCATCGCGAGCGGGTCCTGACCATCGGCCGGTGCGCCGTCCTGACCCAGGCCCACCGGGGCCGCGCCGCCTGCCACTACTGCGGTCCCTGCGAGCGGGGCTGCATCACCCGGAGCTACTTCTCGAGCCTCAACGCGACCCTGCCCGCGGCCCGCGCCACCGGCCGGCTCACACTGCGGCCCTGGAGCGTAGTCCGCTCGCTCGTATATGACGCGGGCCGGCGTCGGGTTACCGGGGTTCAGGTCATCGATGCCCTCACCTTCGCCGCCCTCGAGTTTCGCGCCCGCATTGTCTTCGTCTGCGCCTCCGCTCTCGAAAGCACCCGCATCCTGCTCAACAGCACTTCGGCGGCCTATCCCGGCGGCCTGGGCAGCTCCAGCGGACAGCTGGGCCACAACCTCATGGACCACTCGATGGGCCATGGGGCCGTGGGCACCATTCCGGGGTACGAGGATCATGTGAGTTACGGCAACCGGCCCAACGGCATCTACCTGGTTCGGTTCCGCAACGTGAAGGAGAAGCACCCCGATTTCCTGCGGGGCTACGCCTTCCAGGGTGGCGGCTGGCGCTCCGGATGGGGCCGGGGCACATCGATGAAGGGCTTCGGCGCCGAGTTCAAGCGCTCGCTCATCGCCGACCGCGGACCCTGGCGGTTCAGCTTCTACGGCTTCGGCGAAATGCTCCCCAGGCACGAGAACCGGGTCGAGCTCGACCCCACGCTCAAGGACAAGTGGGGGATTCCCGCCCTCCGGATCAGCTGCAGCTACGGCCCCAATGAGCGGGCCCAGTGGAAGGACATGGTCGCCACCGCGACCGAAATGCTGGAGGCGGCGGGCGCGAAGGACATCACGCCCACCGACGATGACGTGAAGCCCGGCCTCGTGATCCACGAGATGGGCACCGCCCGCATGGGCCGCGACCGGGCAGACAGCGTGCTCAACGCCCACAATCAGATCTGGGATGCGCCCAACGTGTTCGTCACCGATGGCGCCTGCATGGCCTCCACCGCCAACCAGAACCCGTCGATCACCTACATGGCGCTGACCGCGCGCGCGGTAGACCACGCGGTGGAGCTGATGAAGCGAAGGGAGTTGTGAACCGGTCGAACCCGTCCCACCCGAATCCCCTTCGCCCGGTAGAGCGGCTCACCGCCGGACGCCCGGAACGGCGTCACAACTGGCTTCGCTGCAACGAGATGGGGACCTGTAACCTGGGGCACGGCAGCCCCGGCCCAAGACCCGGTAGGATCGAAGCAGCCTAACCGACAGCTCATGCCACGACTTTCGCCCACCCGCTTTCCGCCCGGGTTCTTCGACCTGCCCTCCGACGCGGGCCAGTCGCTGCCCCTGGAGCTGATCGCGTCCTGGATCCGGAGCCCCCAGACTCCCTCCGCCGCCCGCCTCCTCCTCGAGCCCTGCACCCTCGAAGGCACGGTGGTCTGCAGCGACACGTCAGGACTCACCCGGCTGAGCCACGAACGCTCCCTCATCGAGCTGCTCGCGATCATCAGCCGGCCCAAGGAGCTGGTGCACGCCTACGGCCGCGCCATCGGCGGCACCGCCGTGGGGGTCTGGGCCGCCGACAACACCGCCATGTTCTACCCTCCCACCGTCCCCGCCGATCGGGTGGCGGGGATGCTCCTTGCCCTCCTGGACCGGGTCCACGAGGAATGCGAGGTCGGCATCGGGCTGGCGGTCCACCACGGCATCTTCTACGAGATGGGCAGCGGCCTGCACGGTCCCGATGCCGACCTGGTCGAGTTGCTCGCCGAAGAACACGCCCGCGCGAACGAGATCCTCGTCACCGCGGACCTGCGACGCCAGCTGGGCGAGAACGAGGCCTTCGAGATCGAGCACGTGGCCGATATCCCCATCGGCCGGGAGGTCTACCGGGTGGTGGACGGGCTCCGGGTCGAGGACATCGAACCCTCGGAATTCCGCTATCCCCTCCCCTTTACCGATGACTTCTTCAACGGCCTGTCGGCCTTCCAGCGCACCCGGCGGACCTCGGTCGTGCCTCGGCCGGCGTACAAGGACGGCTTCGTGGTGGTGGTGGAACGGGAACGGGAGGACCGCGAGGAACCGGAGGTGGCCACCCTCAACGACCTGGCGCTTGCCGCGGCCATCGCGCGGGCCGGACGGGTGATCCTGGAGGAGTTCGACGGCCTCGAGGTGAAGAGCGCCGGCGGCGTGGGGATCTACTACTTCGACGACCCGCGGCAGTCGCTGGACTTCGCCCGCCGACTGCGCGAATTCTTCCAGGGCCAGGAGGTCCAGCTCGCGATCGGCATCGACATGGGCCGGGTACTCCTCTTCGAGTTGGGCCCGGGACGCTATGAGGTGGCGGGCGCCCCGGTCAACGTCGCCTCCAAGCTGGCCCAGGACGCCGGGAAGCTGGGCGCCATCACCCTCACCTGGGCCTCGGCTCGCGCCGCCGGGATTCCCGACAGCACCGCGGTCGAGGCCCTCGCCGCGAGCGGGATGACCATCGAGGCGGTGAGGACCTAGCGAGTGGCGGCATCCGCACCGGCCCCGTCTCACCCTCGATCGTTTTCTTGACCGCCCGGTATAGAATCGTTTATTGTCCGCCCCATGGCGAGACCGAAGGAATTCGACGAGGAACAGGCGCTGGCCGCGGCGCTCGAAGTGTTCTGGGAGAAGGGCTACGAAGCCGCTTCGGTCCAGGACCTCACCGAGCGGATGGGCATCCAGAAGGCCAGCCTCTATAACACCTTCGGTGACAAGCACGCGCTCTTCGTGCGGGCCCTCGCCGCCTACTCCGCCGAAACCCTCGAGTGGTATCGCGAGCAGCTCGAGCGCCCGGGACCGGTGCGCGTCACGCTCGCCAATCTCTTCCACGAACTCACCGATGGCTGTGACGACGAGGAAGACGACTGCCGCGGGTGTCTGTGCGTCAACTCCGCCATCGAACTCGCCCCGCATGACCCCGCCATCGCCACGCTGCTTGAAGAACACAATCAGTCGCAGGAAGGACTCTTCCGCCGGGCGCTGCTGCGGGCCCAGGAGGCGGGGGAGATCCCGGCCGCGCTCGACACCACCGCAACCGCCCGCTACCTCCTCAACGTCATCGCCGGCCTGGGCGTGGCCCACAAGGGTGGAGCCAGCCGCGACCGGCTGCTCGACATCGTGCGGATCAGCCTGTCGGTGCTGGATCGCCACTGACCGTCCGCGGGTCACCGCCCCACGCCCACGAGATCTGGCATGAGTCCCACCATTGCCGTGCTTGGCGCCACCGGCCGAGTTGGCCACGTTGTCGCGGAGCAGTTGCTGGCCGGGGGAGTCGCGGTGCGCGCCGTCGGGCGCTCGCCGGAGCGGCTGTCGGCCCTCGCCGCCCGAGGGGCCGTGCCCTGCGTCGGCGACGCCACCGACCCCCGGTTCCTCGCCCGGGTCTTCCGCCACGCCGAGGGCGCGTTCGTCATGCTGCCCACCGATCCGGGCAGCCCCGACCCGGCCGGTGCCGCCCGGGCCTGCACCGAGGCGGCGGCCGCCGCGCTGCAGGTGGCGCGGGTCCCCCGGGTGGTGACCCTCAGCTCGGTCGGCGCCGACCGCCCCGACCGGAACGGGCCCATCGCCGACCTCCACGCCCTCGAACGCCGCATCAACGCCATTCCGGGCATTCATGCGGTACACCTCAGGCCCGGCTGGTTCCTCGAGAACTGGCTGGCCAATGTCGGCCTGATCCGGACCACCGGCATCAACGGCGGCGGCTTCACGCCTGACCTTCCCCTGGTGATGATCGCGACCCGCGACATCGGCCGGGTGGCGGCCAGCCTGCTGCAGACACCCTTCACCGGCCAGCGGACCCGCGAGCTTCAGGGCGCGCGACACTACACCTGCCGCGAGCTCACCGCCGCGCTGGGCGCGGCCCTCGGCCGGCCCGACTTGGCCTACGTCCAGTTCGCCCAGGCGGACCTGCGGGGTGCCCTGCTGGCGGCGGGGTTCTCCGGGGCAATGGCCGAGCGCTTTCTCGAGATGATCCGCGGGTTCAATGAGGGCGCCATCAAATCGCTGGAGCCGCGCTCTCCCGCCACCACCACCGCCACCACGGCCGAGGAGTTCGCGCGGTCGGTGTTCCGCGCGGCCTATGGCGATTGATCCAACGATCGTGCCGGCTCCCGCGTACTAGTTGCGGCGCCCGTCACGGCCCGCCTCGGAATCCTGAGGCCGTCCGCCGGCAATCCGGCGGCGGCATGGACCTCGATCCGGGCGGCGCTCGACGTGACAGGTGCATCCCGCCAGAGAGGAGTCCGCGCGCCGATTGCGCCCGGCAACCTCTTCCATTATCCACCATGGTGTGTGATCTTCCGCGCCGTTCGTGACAGATCGCGGATCACGAATTCGACCACACGGGAGTAGCGAATGCCCAAGAAAAGCGCCCGGTCGCAGCGTAAGGCCGCGTCTCCGCGTTCCGCCCCGAAGAAATCTGCCAAGCCGAAGGTCGCCCTGCCCTCGCCGAGGGCGCGCCGGGTCAATCGGAATCTTCCCCCTGGAATCTGCCGCGTCGAGCAGCCGAGCACGCGAACCTTCGGCTTCGTCGTGCGGGTCGGCCATCGGCCCTCGCCCAAGGGATGGCGCCCAAAGTACACCGCGTATTTCGGAGACCACAGCCACGGCGGGAAGAAGGAAGCGCTGGCCGCGGCCACTAAGTGGCTCAACACCCTCGCCCGCACCGGGAAGCCGCCGGCCTGAGTCTGGTAGCCCGCTGTCGGCCGCCCCGGACCCATCGGTTCCGGGGCGTTTTGCTTTCCCGTCCCCCCGGGCCATGCCGGCCCCACTGGCGCGCTGAGCCCGGGTATCGCATCATGAGTCGGCTTCCCAAATCATCCCAGGAGTCTGGAATGCGGACTGCCGCCCGGCTGGCCTCGGTTGTCGTTCTCGCAACGCTCCTCGCCTGCGCCGCCGGAGCCCCTGCCGCCGACACCGCCAGGGAAGAGGCTGCCATCCGGGCCCTTGTGACCGAGTGGAACGGCTACCTCGCCACCCAGAACGACTCGGCCATCGCGGCCATGTACGGAGCGGACGCCGTGCTGCTGCCGCCCGGTCAGCCCCGGGTAACCGGATCCGATTCCATCCGGCGATTCTGGGCCCAGATGTGGCCCATGAAGGCGTCCTTGACGCTGTCGACCGCGAGCGTCCGCGTCGCCCCTTCGGGTGACATCGCCGTGGAAGAGGGAAACTGGAGTTTCGCGATGCCCCTGCCCGGCGGTGAACAGCGCGATCACGGCAAGTATCTGGTGGTGTGGAGCCGGGCGACCGGCAGCTGGAAGGTTGCCCAGGACATCTGGAACAGCGACCAGCCAACGCCACTCGCCGGGGCCCCCTCCACCCCGGCAGCACCCTGACGTGTCCGGGGTGACGGTCCCCGAAATTCTCAGGAGCGAGCCCGACATCTCGGGCTCGTTGCAGCCGCTCCAGGAACGCCTGGCCGAGACGGTGAGCTGGGCGGGACGCCGGATACCCGAGGGCGTCTCGCTGGGCGAGGCCCTCCGAAGTCCCCTGTTGGCACCGCCCCCCGCCACCCCCTGGCCCGAGACTCTCCGCGCTGTTGCCGAGAAGCGGCTGGCGCAACTCGGCCGCTCCTGGCGGCGCACCCTGGATCCCCTCGGCGGTGGCCGCCTGATGGTCTACTTCCCCACGCCGCCCCACTCACGCGGAGGCGCCAGGAGCATCAGCGACGGGTTTTTCGACGACCGCGATACTCCCCCGTGGGACACCTGGGTGGCCTACGTCGAGGAGAATACCAGGAGCTATGTCGTGGCTTGGGTTCCACCTTTCGCCTTTGCCCAGGCTTCAGCCGGGATCGGCGCCGCCGGTCGTTCGATTGCCTGGCTCGACAAGGCCGGCGTCGTACTGACGGCGAAGATGAGGTACTGAGCGGTAAGGTGAGTGCGACTCGTCACGTCACCTGCCGGGTGATTCACGCCGGGCGCTGACTCTACCCCTTACCCCTCACCCAGAAACGCCTCCCGCTCGAATCGATTCTCCCGGTACGGGTCCCGCCCGCTCAGCAGGAGCCGCAGGCTCTCCCCCAGGTACAACACCGGAAACAGGCCGCCCCACCGTTCATATTGGCGCACGTGCACCCGCTCGTGCCGCCGAGTACGGTCGAGATCTGCCTGCCGCTGCGCCAACACCACGTGCCCCAGCGTAATGGCCGCGATCGGCATGGGGGGATACATGCGCGCCAGGACCCATGGGAAGGGACCGCCGGAGGCTTCCAGCACCCCGCTGTGCCAGGTGAGACGGGCGCCCAGGAGCCGGGCCAGCAACGCGACCCCCAGCGCCGGGACGGTCACCGGAAGCGCCCAGAGGTAGCGGATCATGGGCCCGACTCGGATGCCGGCATCATCGACAGCGTTCCCCGGACACGGCGCGGGCCCGCGAGATCAGTGCTCCGCGGCCGGCGCCGACAGCGCGACGTTGGTGTCACAGATGAACGTGGCGGTGAACCGGACCGGACGGTCCTGACTCGCGTTGGCCGAGATGAGGTGGACACCGTTGGGCGGCTCATAGAACGTCTGGCCGGTGCGATACACCGAATCCTGCTCCCCCTTTACCTGGCTGCGGTAGGCCCCTTCCGCCACATACCCCAGCACGGCGCAGGGATGGGTGTGGGGAGTGGACGAGCCTCCCGGTGGATAGGAGACCTCGACCACCTTTACCTGTAACCGATCGCCGCGGAGCGGTGGCAGAGATCGGTCCAGCACCAGCCGAGCGGTGACCGGGTCCGCCGCGCGGGCCGGGGCTGGTGCCCCGCCGGGCAGGAACAGGGTCAGAGTCACAAGCGCGGCCATCGAATGTCCGATACGCATGGAACCTCCGGGTTCACTTTGGGGGGACACACCTGTCTGGGCGGGCCGCAGGCTCTACGTTGCGCGCCGGCGTCGGATTCTGGTCGGGCCCCTGCGACCACGCACCGGCGCCCGCCGCCCGCGAGGAGGTCGATCGCCTGAGATATGCAGGAGGACGGAGCGGGCAGTCCGGCGGGAGCATGCGTTGGTGGAGGAGCGCGAGTCCCGGCGGTGCGAGAAGAAACGGCGCTCGCGCTTGAGCCCCGGGCTCGCGGGGCTCAGGGGCGCGCGAAGCTGGTGTCGCGGTAGACCTCCTGCCCTTCCACCAGGGTGAGCAACACCCGGGTCTTGTGAATCTCGGTGGCGGGCACCGCGAACAGGTTCCGGTCCAGCACGATCAGATCGCCGAGCTTCCCCACCTCCAGCGACCCGGTCTCCCGCTCGGCCCGGTGGGCGTAGGCGGCGTTGATGGTATAGGCCGCGAGCATGCGAGGGAGGTCGGCCTTCTCCTCCGGCAGCCAGGCCGGGCCGGCCGGCTCGTCGACACCCCGCCGGGTAATCGCCACCTGGATCGCATCCAGGGGATTGAGACTCGAGACGCTCCAATCACTTCCGCCGACCACGACCGCCCCGCTGTTGAGGAAGGTCCCGATCGGATACAGCCAGCGGGACCGGGCCGGGCCGAGCACCGGCAGCGTCAGGTCCCGGATGTACTCGTCGGCCTGGGCCCAGAGGGGCTGGAAGCTCGCGATCACCCCGTTCTCGCGGAACCGGGGAATGTCGGCCGGGTCGAACAGCTCGATGTGGGCGATGATCGGCCGCGCATCGCGCGGGCCGTTCTCCTGCCGGGCGTGGGCCAGTGCGTCGAGACTGACGCGGATGCCACGGTCGCCGATGGCATGGATGTGGATCTGGAATCCCTGCCGGTCGAGGGCGGCGATGCGGGCGGCGAGATCCTCCGGGCGGTAGTTGAGCGACCCTGCGTCGCTCCCGTGGCCCTCGTAGGGCGCCAGCAGCGCGGCGGTGCGCGACTCGATCACGCCATCGGCGTAGAACTTCACCTGGTCGGCCCGGAGCCGGCCGCCGGTGTATCGGCGGCGGAGCGACACCAGCCGGCCGCTCTCACCTTCGATCGGGTTGTCCTCTTCCGAATGAATCGCCGCGTACACCCGGGCCGTGAGCTGGTTCTGATCGTCCAGGGCGCGATAGGCCTCGAGATACGCCGGCCCCGCATCGGCGTCGGTAATGGAAGTGATGCCGAAGCGGTTCGCCTCCGCCAGCGCCCGCCGGGCCGCACCGATCCGTTCCTGGGTGCTGTAGTCGGGCAGGAGCTTCGAGACCAGCGCCATGGCCGACTCGCGCAGCGTGCCGCTGGGCTTTCCGGTCCGGTCCCGCTCGATCCGCCCATTGGGAGGGTCCCGGGTCTCGGCGGTAATGCCTGCCAGCTCCAGGGCCCGGGAATTCACCCAGGCCGAGTGCCCGTCGGCGGCGAAAAAGAAGGCTGGCCGATCGGGGACCAGCCGGTCGAGGAGCTCCCGCTTCGGATTGGCTCCCGGGAAGACCGGCAGTTGCCAGCCGTTGCCACGCACCCAGGTGAGGTCGGGGTGCTGAGCCGCGTAGGCACGGATGGCTCCTTCGACCTCCGCCGGGGTCCGGGCGCCGTAGAGGTTGCACTCCCCCAGCTCCAGGCCGCCCGAGATCGGGTGGGCGTGGTTGTCCTGCAGCCCCGGCAGCACCAGCCGGCCGGCGAGATCGAGCACCGCGGTGGCGCTGCCGATGAACTTCTCCACGCCGGGATCGTCGCCCACGAAGACCAACCGGCCGTCACGCACCGCCAGCGCCTCGGCCCAGGGACGGGCCGGGGCCATGGTGTACACCGCGCCATGACGGAGCACCAGGTCTGCAGGCACCACCGGGGCCCGTCGCTCCAGAGTGCAGCCCGGCCCGGCCAGCAGCAGCAGCGTCAGCGACCCGAACCGGCCCCTCATCGCTTGAGGGTGAGGCTGGGAAGCGCCGCCAGCCAGGAGTAGGGATCGATCACGAGGTGTTCAACCCGCCGTGAGACCGCGGCCACCTGTACCGGGGTATAGAGGAACAGCGCCGGCGCATCGGCGTTGAGGCTGTCGAGGGCTGCCCGCCAGGCGGCCCGCGCCACGGTCGGACTGGGCTCCGCCATCGCCTGGGCAAAGAGTCGTTCCACCGCCGGATTGACATAGCCGCCGTAGTTGTCGCTCCCGATTCCGGCCCGGCCCCACTGGTCGGGGATCGCCCGGGCGCTGGGCTCGTCCAGCCAGGCCCCGATGTAGCTGTCGAACGCCCCCCGGTGCTGCCGCTCGACGAACACCGGAAAGTCCACCGCCGTCACCGTCACCGCGACACCCGCCTGGCGCCATTGCTCCTGCAGCGCTTCGGCCAGCCGGCGCCGGGCGGTGCTGGTGGACGGCACCAGGATGTCGAAAGCCACCTTGCGCCCGCCCTTGCGCCGGATCCCGTCCGCTCCACGGCGGTACCCCGCGTCGTCGAAGGCCTTCGCCGCCCGGGCGGTGTCGTAGGGGAGCACGCCGATCCCGTCGTCCCAGATCCAGAGCAGCTTGGACATCGGGCCCGGAGGCGCGAGGGCCCCCGGGCCGTGGACCGCCGTCGCGATCGAGGCCCGGTCTACCGCCTGGTTGAGCGCCCGCCGGAGGGCCCGGTCGCCCAGCAGCGGGTGGCCCTGGACCCGGTAACCCAGGAATCCGAAGGCCGCGCTGGGATACCGTACCGCGCTGAGCGCCGAGTCCTGTTCCACTCGCGCCACCCGCTCGGGGGAGCCGACCGACTCCATGAGATCGGCCTCGCCGCTCAGCACCAGGTTGAGCGCCGCTTCGGGATCGCTGGTGAAGCGCCACACCGCCCGGCGGATGCCGGGTTGCGACGCCGCCCCGCTGTCCGCCACCAGCGTCAGGGCCTGGCCCCGCTGCCAGCTCTCCACCCGGTACGGGCCGGAGCCGATCAGCCGCCCGAGCGCGGTGTCCTCGGCCCAGCGCTCCCGCGGCACCCCATCCCAGAGGTGGGCCGGGAACACCCGCACATGCCAGGTCGCATCGTACAGCTGCTCCGGGTAGAAGCGGTCGAAGATCACCCGGACGTTCCCGATGCCCTCGGCTTCGGCCCGGATCCGCCCGCGCAGCTCCCCGGAGGCGGGGCTGTCCAGCAGCGAATCGGTATAGGCCTCGAACGAGAAGACCACGTCGCGAGCCGTCACCGGCTGGCCATCCTGCCAGCGGGCGTCGGGTCGGAGATGGAAGCGCCAGGAGAGACTGTCGATCCGCTCCCATTTGTCGGCCAGCCGGGGCCGGAAGGCGGTGCTGTCGACCGGCGCGCCGCCGGGAGACAGGTCGGCCAGTCGCTCGTAGATCTGGTCGGAGATGTCGCGGCCGACCGTCTCCACCACCAGCGGCGGCAGCAGCGACGACGGCTCGCCGGTGGCGGCGACCACGATGGTGTCGCACCGGGGGCAGGCGGAGTCGCCCTTGCACCCGGCGGCGAGCGTCAGGAGGACCAGCGAGGTGGTGCGGAACTTCACGACGACTCCGGGGGAGGGGGTGGGGCCGGCGGTCTACTTCAGATACCGCTCGCGGATCACGTTCAGGTGGTGCCGTTCATGGCCCGCGATGATGAACGCCACGGCCCGCGCCGACACCGGCTTGGCGCTCGCGGTTCCCATTCGGGCCAGGGCGTCGGGCGTGAGGCCATCGAGCAGGGCCAGCGTGGCGGTCCGCACCGAGGCGAACTCGGCCGCCACCGAGGCCAGCGGCCGCCGCTCGAATTCGCCGGTGAGGGCGTAGGCGTTCTCGTCGAAGCCGGGCAGCGGCGTGGTGTCCGCCCGGGCGATCCGGAGAATACGGTAGGCGAAGATCCGTTCGGCATCGGTCAGGTGGCCGATGACCTCGCGGAGACTCCACTTGCCGGGGGCGTAACGATACGCCGCCTGGGTTTCGGTGAGACCCGCGAGGAGCTTCGCGGTGCTGGCCTGCTGCTGAGCCAGGAGCGCCATCAGGTCCGGATCGGTGACCTGGCTGACGTAGGTCTCGTAGTAGGGGGCGTATTCGTCGGCTGAGGGACGCACGATCGGCATGGCACGAATCCTGGATCATGTCGGAACAATCCGGAACCGCATGGACATAAGCGGCAGCGACGCTTCGTCGCAACCCGAGTTCATGAACCGGGTGGACCGTAACGGGACGTGGCGCCTGGATCGAAAGAGAGCGACTCCGACCCTTGTGATCCAGGTCGCAACCGCGAGCTAACCCGCTACCCCGCAACGCTTCGGCACCGGCTCCAGAGAGTGGCCCCTGGCTTGCCTTCCTCCCTACCGGAACACGCAACCACCAGGAACACTTCACTCTTACGGAGCTGACAATGTCCTCACTCAAAGTAGCCAGCGCCGCCGTGCTCGCGGTGGTTGGCCTCGCAGCCTGCAGCGACTCCAACGGCCCGGCCAGCGCCGGGAAGCAGGTGGCCTTCCAGATCGCCCCCCGGCAGGTCGCCGCGGCCCCCCTCACCAGCGGCTCGGCCCTGCTCGCGGGCAGCGAGACGATCGGCGCGGGCAATGACACGATCATCCTCACCAGCGTGCAGCTGGTGGTGCGGCGGATCGAGCTGGAGCGGGTCGGTGGCACGGTCTGCGACAGCCTGATCAGCGACGATGACTGCGAGGAGCTGCGCACCGGCCCGGTGCTGCTCGACCTGCCCCTGGGCGCCGGCGCGGCCCGGACCTTCAGCGTCGCCATCGACACCGGGTCCTATGGGGAGCTCAAGTTCAAGATCCACAAGCCCGAGAGCTCGGACGACGCGGCCTTCATCGCCCAGCACCCCGACTTCGACGGAGTCAGCATCAAGGCGGTCGGCACCTGGAACGGCACGCCGTTCACCTACATCTCCGACCTCGACGTCGAGCAGGAGATCGAACTGGTACCGCCCATCACCGTCACCGACAGCACCGGTGCCAGCCTGACCCTGTCGGTGGACCTGGGTGCCTGGTTCCTGAATGCCGGGGGTAACGGCCTGATCGATCCCCTGACCGCCAATAAGGGCGGCGCGGCCGAGGGCGAAGTCAAGAGCAACATCGAGACCTCGCTCAACGCCTTCGAGGACGAGGATCGCGACGGCGAAGACGATCACGGCGGAAGCAACTGATCCGCGGGACCTGACGGCGGAGGGGGCTCGGCGCGCGGCGCCGGGCCCCTTCTGGTTTTCATGCGACCGTCATCATCCGCCAGTATCTTACCCGCCATGACCGCGTCGACAGAGCGGGGGGTCCGATCGGCCCAGATCGGCATGCTGGTGAACGCGGCGCTGGCGGCGGTCAAGCTGGTGGCGGGGGTCCTCGGCAACGCCTACGCCCTGGTCGCCGATGCGGTCGAATCGTCGGCCGACATCTTCTCCTCCCTGGTGGTCTGGCGGGGCCTCCGGATCGCCTCCCGCGACGCCACCGAGGAATACCCCTTCGGCTACGGTAAGGCGGAGCCGCTGGCCGCCGCGGTCGTGGCACTCATGCTCCTCGGCGCGGCCGCCGGTATCGCGGTGGAAGCGATCCGCGAGATCCGCACGCCGCACCACTCGCCCGCACCCTTCACGCTCGTCGTCCTGATCCTGGTGGTCGTCGTCAAGGAAACGCTCTTCCGCCGGGTCCTCTCGGTGGGAGACGAGGTCGGGAGCACCGCTGTGAAGGCCGACGCCTGGCATCACCGGAGCGATGCCCTCACCTCGATCGCCGCCTTCATCGGCATCAGCGTCGCCCTGATCGGCGGGCCGGGGTGGGAAATGGCCGACGATTGGGCCGCGCTTTTCGCGGCCGGCATCATCGTCTTCAACGGGGTGAATCTGTTGCGTCCCGCGATCGACGACATCATGGACAAGAGCCCCGGTACCGAATTGGAGGAGCTGATCAGCCGGGCCGCGCTCGGCACCGCCACGGTGCAGGCGATCGAAAAGCTCCGGATCCGGCGGGTCGGCCTGGGATACCAGGTGGACCTGCACGTGCAGGCCGATCCGGCGATGAGCCTCCATGAGGCCCACATCCTGAGTGGCCGGGTCAAGACGGCGATCCGGGCGGCGGTTCCCAAGGTCCAGGGAGTGCTGATCCACATGGAGCCACATGAGCCGCAACGAATCGTTCCAACTCGCTCGGCGTGATGCGGTGGCGGTTTTCGATCTATGCTGTTAACAGCTTGCCCACCAATAGTTTAGCCTAATAGCGAGCACGGCATTTGGCTTGCCACTTCGAAGGGTGCAGACGGAAGTTCCACCCGTTCTCCACCCCTGCAGGAGACACTGAACATGAGTCCTACCACCCGCCTGGCGGCTGCGGTTGTCCTGACTGGCCTGCTCGCTGCATGCAGCGACGGGTCCGGCCCGACCGCCCGTTCCCAGGTCCGTTTCAACCTTGCCACCGGCACCGCCGCCGGTCCGGCGCTCCTGTCGGATACCATCGCCACCGCGACCGATACCCTGGTCCTCGACAGCGTCCAGCTGGTGCTGCGCGACATCAAGTTCCAGCGGGTCGACGAGGATATGTGCGATGACGATCATGACGGGGTGGACGACGATGGCGACACCCTCCATACCATCCGGGTGGCCGCGGTGCACGACGATGGCGGCGAGGACGATGGCGATGACGGCCACAGCGACGCCTGCGAGTCGTTCAACGCCGGCCCCTTCCTTCTCGATGTGCCGCTCGACAGCAGCGTCGCCAAGGCCTTCACGGTCGCGGTCGATACCGGGACCTACCAGCAGGTGCGCTTCAAGATCCACAAGCCGGAAGACGACGGCGATGCCCGGGACGCGGCCTTCCTGGCGGCGCACCCCGCCTTCGAGAAGGTGAGTATCCGGGTGGTGGGGACCTTCAACGGCCAGCCCTTCACCTTCATTACCGACCTCGACGCCTCGCAGCGGATGGCGCTGGTGCCGCCGCTGGTGGTCGCGGATTCGATGCAGAACGTGGACGTGACCATCAAGGTCGACGTCTCCAGCTGGTTCGCCAACGGTGCCGCCGGGCTGGTCAACCCGACCTCGGCCCTCAAGGGCGAAGCCAACGAGAACCTGGTGAAGGACAATATCCGGGATTCGTTCCGCGCCTTCCGGGACGACGATCGCGACGGCGAGGACGACGAGCATGACGGGGAGCATGACTGAACGGCGGCCGTTGGCCGTTGGCTGTCGGCTGGATCGACCAGTCGACGGCCTTCGGCTACCGATCTTCTCGCCAGGTGCTCGTGGCCAACGGCTAAGAGCCAACGGCCAACGGCCAACGGCCAGACAAGGAGGGCGGTACTGAGTCCATCGACCTGGCACATTGCCGTCGTGCAGCTCTCCGACAGCTTCCGCTCCACCCTGGCCGATCTGGCCCAGGACCTTGGCGCGGAGCTGGTGCGGTGGAGCCCGGCGGATGGGGAGCCCCCTCCTGGCGGTAGCACCTGCGTGCTGCTGCTCGCCGGAGGCGCGGAGAGCCAGGCGGTGGATCACCTGAGCGCGGTGGCGACCGACCTGCCCAAGTACCTGGTGGGGGCGGCCCGGGACCACCGGCTGGCGGCGGCGGCGTTGCAGCGGGGAGCGCGCGACTACTTCGCGCTACCGGAAGACCTCGGCCTGCTGCGCCGCTCGCTGGAACGGGAGCGGCGCGAGAGCGAGGGGCGGACGGAGGCGGCGAAGTTCGCCGCGGACGAGCGGCGGGTGGCCGGCTTCGACGCCATCGTGGGCAACAGTCCGGCGCTGCGCCGGACCATCGAGCAGGGGCTCCGCGTGGCCCAGCACCGCGACGTGACGGTGCTGATCGGCGGAGAGACCGGGACCGGCAAGGAGCTGCTGGCGAGGGCCTTGCACTACCACAGCCCGCGGGCGGCGGCGCCGTTCGTCGAGATCAACTGTGCGGCGATCCCGTCCAACCTGCTGGAGAGCGAGTTGTTCGGCCACGAGAAGGGCGCCTTCACCGGCGCCGTCGCGGCCAAGCCCGGCCTGATGGAGCTGGCCCACGGCGGGACGGTGTTTCTCGACGAGATCGGGCACCTGCCGCTGGACCTGCAGCCCAAGCTGCTCCGGGCCCTCGAGGGACGGGAGATCCGCCGGGTCGGCGGGCAGCAGAGTCGCAAGGTCGACATCCGGATCATCGGAGCGACCCACGTGGACCTGAAGGCCGCCGTCGGGCGGGGCGAGTTCCGGGAAGACCTGTTCTACCGGCTCAACGTTGTGGCGCTGGTGCTGCCACCGCTGCGGGAACGGGGGGAGGACATCGATCTCCTGGCCAGGACCTTCGCGGCGCGGCTGGCCAAACAGTACGGGCTCGATGCACCGGTGCTGACACCCCAGGTGCTGAGCGCCCTCCGGGCGCGGTCCTGGCCCGGCAATGTGCGGGAGCTGCGCAACGCCATCGAGCGCTCGCTGGTGCTGAGCCCGCCCGGCACCCTGGAGCTGGCGGAATTGCCGGCCGAGGACGCGCCATCGACGTCGGAGAATGGCGTACTGCCGTTCCCGGCCAGCATCCGGACCATCACGCGGGTGGCGGTCCAGGAAATGCTGAAGCTGGTGCATAACAACAAGAGTGAAGCGGCCCGGCGGCTCGAGATCTCTCGGCCCCGGTTGCAACGGATCCTGGACGGGCATGGGGACGACGACCAGGGTGACTGAACCACCCCGCAAGGAGCAGGCAGGTATGCAGAAGCGCTGGCCGTTGGCCCTGATGGCGACCGCGATGGCGGCGGTGGCCGCGTGTTCCGACTCATCGAACAGTTCCGGTTCCGGAACCCCCGGCTCGGAACTCACCTTCCTGCGCCTGGCGCCGACCGCGCCGACGCTCTGCAACGACAGCACCGGGGCCTGGTTCGTGAAGGACCCGAACGGGCAGGACCAGGAGATCGCCCTCGAGTTCCCCGAGACGGCCGGCGGGTGCCTCGCCGGGAACACCGAGGATTTCCTGCGGCTCAAGCTCAAGCCGACCAGCCTGCTGCGCCGCCCCGACAATACCCTGATCTCCAACGGCGATTCGATCTTCATCTACGTCAGGTGGGTGGGGAACGACTCCATCCTCTTCGACCTGCAGCCGTCGGGACTGCTCTTCGACCTGGCCAACCCGGCCGAACTCAAGATCGAATACGGCGAGGCGGGTGAGGATCTCGACGGGGACGGCAACGTCGATGGCGAGGATCACGTCGTCGAGACCAAACTCGACATCTGGCGTCAGGAGCACCCCGGCGATCCGTTCTTCCGGGTGGGCACCGCCAAGTCCGAAGAGTTCAATGAAATTGAGGCCAAGCTCAACGGCTTCAGTCGATTCGCGCTGGCCTACTGAGCTGACCGACGATGGTCGCGCCCACCTCCCCGTTCGGCGACGGCGACCGCGAGCTTCGCTCGTTGCTTGCGGCCGGCCGCTTTGAGGAAGCGCTCGAGCGCTTTCAGAGCGGGGGGGCGGCGCTTGCATCCGAGCCGGAGGCCGCCCTTCTCGCCGCGACCGCGGCGACCCGCCTGGGGCGCTTCGGGACCGGTGTGAGCCTCGCCGAGAGTGCCCTCGAAGCCTTCCGCGGCCGGGGCGATCGCGACGGCCGGATGCGGGCCCTCAATCTTCTCGGCGTGATTGCCCTCGAGCGGGGCCGGGTGCAGGAAGCGGAGCGCTCCCTCGGCGAAGCGCTGGAGCTGGCCCGCGAGCTGGACGACAGCCTCATGGCCGCCCGCGCCTCCAACAACCTCGCCTCGGTGGCACAGCTGGGTGAGCGGCCCGAGCTGGCGCTCTCCCTCTACCGCTCGGCCCTGATCAGCTATCAGCGTCTCGGCGACCGCCGCGGCATGGCCGAGACCCATCACAACCTCGGCCTGGTGTTCCGGCAGATGGGACGGCCCCAGGATGCCCGGGAGACCGTGGAACAGGCGGTGCGCCTCGCCGACGCCACCGCCGACGAGTCCCTCCGGGCCCTCGCCCTGACGGGACAGGCCGAGCTCCATCTGCAGCTGGGCGACGTGGCGCGGGCTCGGCAGGACGCCTCGGTGGCCCAGCAGCTGGCGACCGCCCATGGCGATGAACTCGGGGCGGCGGAAGCCGGCCGGCTCCGGGCCCTCGTCGGTCTCGCCGAGGGCGACCTGCCCTCCGCCCTCGCGGCCGCGGAGTCGGCCCGCCGCACCGCCGAACGCCACGGCAGCGCCCTGCTCCAGGGCGAAAGCGCCGCCGCGGAAGCGCGGGTCCTGCGGGCCCTGGGTCGAATGGGGGAGGCGGAGCAGTTGCGAGCCGAGGCACGCCGACTCTTCGAGCAGCTCGGCGCCACCAACTGGCTCAGGGAATTCGATCAGGCGTGGGACGGCGCGGGGGAGAAGTGAGGAGTGTGGTGAGGGATTTGTTCTCCTCACTCCACTCTCCTCACTGATCCCCCTTCCACACATACATCATCAGGTAGGCGATCGTCGAAACCCCCATCGACGCGATGGCGGAGGCCTTGTGAGGGGTCCAGCCGCCCCGGGTCCCGGACTCGATCCGCGCGTCGATCTTGTCGGTGGACGGAGCCTTGGCGATCGAGTAGATAAACCCCGCGTCCGCCGCCAGCATCAGCACCGTGTGCCAGGTGCGTCGCTTCCTCCCCTGCTTGACCTTCCCCGCCTCGGCGAAGTTCCAGATCCCGGTGACCGTGTTGAGCGTAAAGATTCCGGCCACGGCGTAGGCCGCGGGTTTGTGGACCTTCTCGGCCCAAAGCGGCGCCGCGCTCCCCTCCTCCAGCAGCTTCTGCCCCGCCACGTATTCCAGCAGGAAGAGCGGCAGGACGGCGTAGCCCGCATAGCGGTGAATGTCGAGCCGGGTGTAGTAGCCGTCGGAGAGCTGGATGGCCTGCGGCGGGGTCGGCGTCGCCCGCGGCATCAGGAAACTCGGCCGGGACTCCGCACCGGGCCAGTCGAGCGGCGGCGGTGCCAGCTCCTGCGGCAACGGAAGCGAGCTGACGTTCGCGATGGTCGGGGCCAGGCTGGTGAGCGCCTGGACCAGGAGCAGGGCGGAGAGGCCCATGACGGCTCCGGTTGGGCTGGGGTGGGGTGGCTTGCCAAAGGTAGTGGAAGAAGTTCCGAGTTCCGAGTTCCGAGTTGGCTGCGGTAGGAGGCGCCGCCCTCAGCGGCCGGGAGGTTGCCGCAAGAGTTGTTCACTCGGAACTCAGAACGTGGAACGTGGAACTTGGAGCTACACCCCGACCCTCGCGCCCTGCCACGCCCCCGCCTGCTTGTCGTTCCGGAAGAGCTGGTTCAGGCTCACCACCACACTGGCGCCGGACTTTCGAATGGCATAGCGGTCCATGTTGCGGGTGGCCTTCCCGCTGATGAACGTGCCGTCGGGCTGGTACTTGGACTTGTGCTTGGGGCACTGGAACCGGGTCTCGGGCGACGCCAGCCACTTGAGCGCCGTCTTCTGGTGGGGGCAGGAGAGGGCAAAGGCGTAGATCGCCCCCTTCCAGCGGACCAGGATGACCTCGTTGTTCCGGTCGACCGTGACGCCATCCGCTGCGGGGAGCGGGTAGGTCACGTCATCGCCCTGGCGGCTGGTGGCGGTGCCGAGCGCGAGCGGCAGCGCCACCGCCTCCCGCGGGGAGGCCGCCAGGCCGGCCATGATCCCCGCCACCGCCATGGTTACGTCGCGCAGGAACCGCCGCCGGTCGGGCGTCGGGCAGTCGGTGCAGTCGGACATGCGGCGCGCTAGCTGGCGTTGGGTAGAATCGAGCCGGCCAGCACGACCAGGAACCAGAGTCCGAGGCTGGTAAGCGATGCCAGCCGGAGCCGGCGCCAGAGGCGCGGATCCGCGGGAGACTCCAGCAGCCGGCGCTCGGTGCGGAGCATGGCATAGCCGTTGGCCAGCAGCACCCCCACCAGCCCGATCTTGGCCCAGAACGCGGCGGAAACGGCCAGCGTCTCGAGATCGGCGGCGAACATCAAGAGCCCGCTCAGGGCGGTCACGCCCAGCGCCCCCACCACGATCGGGTGCACCCCCGCCAATTCTGTGAGGTGCCGGCTCTGGTCGGCCGCGGCTCCCGAGGAGGCTCGCAGGGTGGCGCGGTCGGTGGCCAGCGCGAAACCGCCCGCCGTCATCATGCCCCCAAAGTGCCCGAAAGTGACCGTGGTCTGGGCCACCTTGCTCGCGTTGTAGAAATCGGCCCACGGCGCCATGGCCGTCGCCAGCTGATTCAGCAGTGACATCGCGTCTCCCCTACTTCCAGACCAGCATCATGAGGTAACTGGACAGCGCGACTCCCATCGATCCGATGGCCAGGTCGCGGTGGGTACTGGGTCCTGAGGAGCGGCGGGACCCGCCATTCTCCTCGAAATCGTCGTCCGGCGCGGTGGCGCCCACCGCCACGAAGCCCGCGTCGGCCGCCAGCATCAGCAAGCCGTGGACCCAGCGACGGGTGCGGCCGTTGGGGTCCTTCCGGCTCTCCCAGAGGTTCCACACCCCGGTGACCGTGTTGACGGCAAAGAGCCCGGCCACGCCCGCCGCCAGCGGTCCGTGGACGCTCCTGGCCAGCCCGTGCCCGTCCGGGTTGTTCCAAAGTGCTCTCCCGGAAAGGTATTGGGCGGCGAAGAGGGGAACTGTGAGGTAGCTCGCAAGCCGGTGGATCCGGAGCCGGGTGTAATACCCGTCACTGTATTCCACCGCCCTCCGTCGCCGCCGGGGTGTGCTGTCTTCGGGGAACGCCGCACCCTGCCATCGTAACTCGGCGGGCCCTGGCCCTCGCCGCACTACCGATCCCAGGAGCGAGACGTTGTCCAGCGTCGGGGCCAGGCTGGGGGTGGGAGAGGGGGTGGCCGAGTCGAGGGCGGGGACCTGGGTCGGCGGGAGGGTGTCAGGGAGAATGCCGGCAAGGCCGAGGAGCAGCAGGGCGGAGTGCATGGCGGATCCTGGTGGGTGGTGCGACGCGAGGGACAGGACCCTGGCGGGGCAAGACCCGGACCTCAGGCGATCCTCTCGCTCCTCAGAGGGTAAGCTCTCCGTGCACGGGAATCCCGAATTCACCCAGGTGAAACACCGCGTGCCGGAAGCGACACGCGGCGTTGCAGGCCTTCTCAACCGGCCGACCGATCCCTCGCGAATGCCCCGACTCGCGCCCGGGCGGGAGGCGTCATCCCTCCGGCTCCATCGTCACCGCGGTCCCGTAGCAGAGCACTTCGGTGACACCCCGCATCAGCTCTCCAGCGTCGTATCGCACTCCAATCACCGCGTTGGCGCCAACCTCCTCGGCATGGACCAGCATGATGTTGAAGGCCTCCTCGCGAGCGTTTTCGCACAAGCGGGTGAACATCGTGATGTTCCCGCCGAGGATGGTCTGGAGTCCGGCGCCGATGGTCCCGAAGACCGAGCGGGAGCGCACCGTGATCCCCCGGACGATGCCCAGGGTCTGGGTCACCCGATAGCCGTCGATCGTGAAGGCGGTGGTGGTGAAACGGGGGTCGACTCCGGGGACTCTCTGGATGGCATTGGGCATATGGGCCTGGGAGGGGGAGGGTCGGCCGGGGAATCTAACCGGCTGAAACCGGGCGCTTGCCGGACCCGTCAGACCGGCTTACATAGCTAGCTATGTGAACTCCGGTCCCGTGACCATGCCGCGACACAAGAACGACATCCTGCAGGGCACCTTGGCGCTGCTGGTGCTCCGGACCCTGGACGTCCTGGGTCGAGCCCACGGCTACGCCATCTCCGACCACATCCAGCGGGTCTCCCGCGACCAGCTGCGGGTGGAAGAGGGCTCGCTCTACCCCGCGCTCCACCGGATGGAGCAGGACGGGTGGGTCAAGGCCGAATGGGGCACCACCGAGAAGAACCGGCAGGCCCGGTTCTATACCCTGACCGCGGCGGGCCGCCGCCAGCTGGCCGCGGAGCAGGAGACCTGGGACCGGCTGACCGAGAGTGTCGGACGGGTTCTCCGCTTCGCCTGACAACGAGGAGGCTGCATGGGCTGGCTCACCCGGGTGGTCAACGTCATTCGCCCCTCGCGTCTCTCGGGCGACCTCGAGCGGGAACTCGCCTTCCATCTGCAGGAAGCCACCGATCGTCTGATCGAATCGGGACTCTCGCCCGAGGCGGCGCTCCGCGAGGCCCGGCGCCGCTTCGGGCACCACACCCTGGTCAAGGAACGCACCCGCGACATGGATATCGTCACCTGGCTGGAATCGCTGCTCGCGGATCTGCGCTATGCCTTCCGCTCGCTCCGCGCCGCGCCCGGCTTCACCCTGGTCGCGGTGCTCTCCCTGGCCCTGGGCATCGGGGCAAACAGCGCCATCTTCGGTCTGATCGACACCGTGATCCTCAAGTCGCTCCCGGTGTACGAGCCGGAGCGGCTGGTGAAGGTCGCCATGGGAGACGCGGGGAACGATGAGTTCACCAATCCGCTTTGGGAGGCGGTCCGCGCCGAGGACCGGATCTTCAACGGGATGTTCGCCTTCGGGGCCCAGGGCGTGGACCTGGCGCAGTCGGGGGCGGCCCGAATGGTCTACGGCAACCTGGTGAGCGGCAGCTACTTCCCGACGCTTGTCGTCGCTCCCGCCGCCGGGCGGCTGCTGCAGCCGGCCGATGACCGGCGAGGCTGCCCCGGACTCGCGGTCATCAGCTACGGGTTGTGGCAGAGCGATTTTGGCGGCAATGCCGACGCCATTGGTCGGACGCTGAGCGTCAACCGGCAACCGTTCACCATTATCGGCGTCACTCCCGCCTCCTTCAGCGGGGTGGAGGTCGGCCGTCAGCCCCAGGTGTACGTCCCGATCTGCGCCGGGCCGCTGGTGCAGGGGATACCGGACATGCTGGACCGGCGGAGCTTCTGGTGGCTCCAGGTCATGGGACGCCTTCCCGACGGGGTTACCCTCGAACAGGCCCAGGGCCGGCTGGCCACCCTGGCGCCCTCGATCTTCTCTTCGACGCTGCCGGCCGAGTGGGACCGGGAGAACCAGGAGGAGTACCTCAAACGGAGCCTCGCGCTTCATCCCGCCCACAGCGGAGTCTCCGAGCTCCGGCTCCGCTACCGGACGGCGCTGATCATCCTGATGGGGGTAGCCGGGGTGGTGCTCCTCATCGCCTGCGCCAACGTGGCCAACCTGCTTCTGGCCCGGGCCGCCAACCGGCAGCGCGAGATCGCGATGCGCATGGCGATCGGCGCGAGCCGCGCCCGAGTGATACGACAGGTGCTGACCGAGAGCATCCTGCTCTCGACCGCGGGCGCCCTGCTCGGTCTGGTCTTCGCCCGGTGGAGCGGCGGCCTGCTGACCGGCATGGTGGCCGGGTCGGGGGCTCCCACGGTTCTGGACCTCTCGCTCGATCACCGACTGCTGGGTTTCACCATCGGGCTCGCGGTGGTCACCGGGATTCTCTTCGGAGTGGCCCCGGCCTGGCGGTCGGTTGGCCTTCAGGTCCATGCGGTGCTCAAGAGCGGCGGCAGCGGCAGCAGTCAATCGGGCCACGCGCTGACCGGCGGCAAGGCGCTGGTGGTCACCCAGGTCGCCCTATCGCTGGTCCTGGTGGCGCTCGCGGGTCTCCTGGTGGGAAGCTTCCGGTCGCTGGCGACGATCGACCCCGGATTCAGCAGCGACGGCGTGGTCCTGGCCCGGATCGACTTCGGCTCCCTCCAGTTGGCGCCACCGGCCCGCCAGGTGGCGGCGACCACCCTGCTGCAACGGGTCCGCACCCTGCCGGGGATCGTCGCCGGCGGTGGGTCGGTGATCACGCCGGTCAGTGGGATGGGCTGGAACGGCTTCGCGCTGGTCCCGGGCTACCAGCCCCAGGATCGGTTCGACAATCTGGTCTGGTTCAATGCTGTCACCGAGGGCTACTTCGCGACCCTCGCCACCCCAATTCTGGCCGGACGGGACATTGGCCCCGGCGACCGGACCAACACACCCGGCGTGGCGGTGGTGAATCGCGCCTTTGCCCGCAAGTTCTTCGGCGGGGCCAACCCGATCGGCAAGAGTTTCGGCGTAGAGGGCGGCGGACCGCCGAAACCGCCGGTCGAGATAGTGGGCGTGGTGGGCGACGCCAAGTATCGCAATCTTCGGGACACGCTGTCACCGACCGTGTACCTGCCCTGGACCCAGGCCGAGGACTTCAACAACCTGACTTTCTCGGTTCGGGGGTCGGGGCCGGTCTCGGCCACGGTCGCCGCGGTGCTTCAGGCGGGCAAGGAGGCAGTGCCGGGGGCCTCGCTCGCCATCAGTACCCTCTCCGGACAGCTGGAACGCTCTCTGGCCCGGGAGCGACTGCTGGCCACTCTCTCGGGATTCTTCGGAGGGCTGGCCCTGCTGCTGGCGCTGATCGGCCTGTACGGGATCATGGCCTACAACGTCGCCCGCCGCCGCAGGGAGATCGGCATCCGGGTGGCGCTGGGCGCAACCCGAGCCCGCCTGGTGCGGATGGTCACGAGCGAGGCCGGACGCATGATCGCAGCCGGCCTCGTGATCGGTGGATTGGGGATGCTGGCGGTCACCCGGCTGGTTGGGGCGTTCCTCTATGGCCGCACCCCGCTCGATCCCGCAACCATGACCGCCGCGGTTCTGCTCGTGGCCCTGGTGGCGCTCGCCGCAGGCGCCCTCCCCGCGATCCGGGCGGTGCGACAGGATCCGCAGGCGGCGCTGCGGGAGGAGTAGGGAGGGTGTTGTCATCCCGAGGTCGCGGCGCGACCGAGGGATCTGGTCGGCCCGGGCTGGATCCGCAGGCGGTGATGCGGGAGGAGTAGGGAAGGTGTTGTCATCCCGAGGTCGCAGCGCGACCGAGGGATCTGGTCGGCCCGGGCTGGATCCGCAGGCGGCGCTGCGGGAGGAGTAGGGAAGGTGTTGTCATCCCGAGGTCGCGGCGCGACCGAGGGATCTAGTCGGCCCGGGCTAGATCCCTCGCTTCGCTCGGGATGACAGCCTTTACTCCTCTCCCTCGTCCGCCCGCTCGTGTTCCGCCGCCACCTTCGCGGTCACATCCGGTGGCGCCTCGGCATATAGGTGATCCGGGGGTGCGGGGGAGGAGTTCGGCGACAACAGCGGGCAAGGCTCAGCGAACCTGTCAACGCCCGACATCGTGCACCCGTCGGAACCGGAATTCAGCGCGGAAGCGAGGCTCGCTCGGTCTCCCGGCGGGCAAGCGCAGATCGGGGAGCGCCGGCACGAGAACGTTCATGATCTGGGTCTCGTCCCAGGCAATGATACGGGAGCCGTTCGAGTACGGCGTCATGTGAAACGGCAGCCATCCCAGTGCGAGCAGATCGAGCGGTATCGCATCGAGAATCGAGATTCGGAGCAAGCCGTTATGGGTTGAGTAGTAGACCAGCGATCCATCGGCGCTGATCGCCGTGGTAGAGCCACCTGGAGGCCGCATCCGCAGCAGTTCTTTGAGCCTCCCGTCGTAGGTGGCCAGCCCCAGCTGCACCCGAGCCCCCGTGCGGTCCATGGAGACCGTCGGCGCATCGAGGGCGCCCAAGGCCACCTGCGCCTTGAAGGTGCCGGTCGAAGACTCGTAGACGTTGCCGGCCGGCTGATCGACGTTGTTGATCACGACGATGCGGGCATGGTCACCGGAGCGGACCAGCGGAGCCGCGTTCGAGACCTTCCCGATCTGCCCGAGCTCCTTTGTCACCCCGGTCGCGGGAGTGTACTCGATCACCTGCCCGGCCCCATCCTCGCGACCTCCCGAGACGATCACCCGACCGCTGGCCGCGACTCGCAGCCACCCGATGGTGAAGTGGTGTCCCCCGGAGATCGACACCGGAACCTTCACGGCGGTCGGGGAAGCCACCGTCAGATCGACTCGGACCAGCGTGTCCGTCTGCACCCCGCCGAGATAGAGCGTGTCGCCTGACGCCGTCTGGTCGATCGTAGTGGCGACGAACGGCAGGGGGACGGGAGTCACCCAGGTGGTCGTGAGAAGGTCCATCACCCGCAACTCGGTGACGCCGCCGACCGTGGCGAAGAGGCGCTGGCGGCCTTCATCCACCACGGCGTCGAGAATGAGGCCGTTGGTCGAAACGGCCACCGTCGATGGATGGACGACGCCATAGATCCTGGCCGGGCTGTTCTCGATTTCCTGCCGGGCACGCCCCGTGGTATTACGGGCGATGCCAAAGATCGGAACGGGGCCAGGTGTGACCTGGGAGGTCGGAAAGAGGCTGACGTCGATCAGGAGTGTATCGGCGTCCTTCAGGCTGTCGGGGACCGCTACCGAGTCGGCGAAGCCCTGAGGACCGCCGAGCTCGTAGCCCAGAAAGGTGAACGGCGCGTCGCTGGCCGAGGATCTGAAAGGGCAGCTCGTCGCCGGCGGTAAACGATGCGGCGGCCCGTCCGTCGGCGAGCTCGTGATACGGGTTGAAGAGGACGCCGTCGACCGACAGGCCGCCTGGGCCCTGACCCGGACCGGTTCCACCGTCGCCGCCGCACGCGAGACCGGCAGTGGACAGCAGCAGGGTGAGGGCCCGTAGCTTCATGCCTCGACCTCCTCTTTCTTGTGTTCCGCCGCCACTTTCGCCGTCACATCCGGCGGCGCCTCGGCATACCCATGGTGCTCGGCGTGGAAGCTGCCCCGCCCGTGGGTGATCGAATGCAGGGTGGTGGCGTACTTGTACAGCTCCGCTTCCGGCACGATCGCCTTGACCCGGGTCAGCCGCCCGTCGGCCTCGGTGCCGAGGATCTGACCTCGGCGGCTGCTCAGGTCGCCCATCACGTCGCCTAACAACTCTGACGGCGACCAGACGGTCACGTCCAGCAGCGGCTCCAGCAGCACCGGCCGGGCCTTGGGCGCCACGTTCCGGAATGCCAGGATCCCGGCCATCTTGAACGACATTTCGTTCGAGTCGACGTCGTGGTACGACCCGTCGAAACACTCCGCCTGGAAGTCCACTAGCGGGAACCCGGCGATCACCCCCCGCGCCGCCGCCTCCTGAATCCCGCGGTCCACCGCCGGGATGTACTTGTTGGGGATCACTCCGCCCACGATATCGTCGACGAAGTTGTAGCCCGCGCCCCGCGGCCTGGGCGCCAGGCGGATCCAGCAGTCGCCGTACTGGCCCCGTCCGCCGCTCTGCTTCTTGTGCTTCCCCTGCCCTTCGGCCTTCCCCCTGAGCGTTTCGCGGTAGGCTACCTTGGGCCGCACCAGCTCGGCATGGACCCCGAACTTCTTCTCCAACCGGCCGAGGATGATCTCGAAGTGGCGCTCGCCCATGCCGTGGATGAGCGTCTGGCCCAGCTCCGAGCTGTACTCGAAGTGGAACGTCGGATCCTCCTCATGCAGCTTGTGGAGCCCGGCGGCCAGCTTGTCCTCCTCCCCCCGGTTCTTCACCACCACCCCGGAGGTCGCCACCGCCTCCGGGTAGGGGATCGGGTCGAGGTGCACCGCATGGTCCCGGCGACAAAACGTATCGTTGGTGTGAGTGTCGCGGAGCTTGGCCACCGACCCGATGTCGCCCGGCGCCAGCTCGGGCACTTCGATCCGTTCCTTCCCCTGCTGGACCGAGAGGTGGTTCAGCTTCTCGGCCACGTTGTGCTCGTGGTTCCAGACCTCGTCGCCGCTCTTGACCGACCCGCGGTAGGTGCGGAAGAGCGTCACGTCGCCCACGTGGGGCTCCGAGATGGTCTTGAACACGTGACCCAGGAGGGGCGCGCCATCGACCGCACCGGGCGGCTCGGCCGACTCGGCGGGCGAGGGCAGCAGCTCCACCATGTCGTTGAGCAGGGCCCGCATCCCATAGGTGAGCGTGGCACTCCCCACCAGCATCGGGACAATCTCACCCGCCAGCACACCCTTCTTGAGCGCCTTGACGATCTCGGCCCGGGAGAGCTCCTCGCCGCCCAGGTACTTCTCGAGCAGGGTGTCGTCGGTCGCGGCGATCGCCTCGACCAGCTGCTCGTGGTACTTGGCGTAGGTCTCCTTGACCTCGTCGGGGAGTGGCACCGCCTCGTACTCCCCGGTCTTGGTGCCCTTCTTGTAGAACTGGGTCTCGTCGGTGAGCAGGTTCACGATCCCATGGAACTCGGACCCGTTACCGACCGGGATCTCGACCGGCACCACCTTGGGCGAAAGGTGGGCCTTCACGTCGTCGAACACCCGCTCGAAATTGGCCCGCTCGCGATCCATCTGGGTCACGAAGATGAGTCGAGGGAGGTGGATCCGGTCGCAGATGTCCCAGACCCGCTCGGTCCCGACCTCGACCCCGCCGGTGGCATTCAGGACCACCACGGCGCTGTCGGCCGAATGGAGCGCAGCCGTGGCTTCGCCCAGGAAGTCGAGGAAACCCGGTGCGTCCAGCAGGTTGATCTTGGTGTCCATCCACTCCGCGAACCCGACGCCCAGACTGATGGAGTGCTTGCGATCGATTTCGTCGGCGGAGTAATCGGTGAGGGTGGTGCCTTCCAGGATGCTGCCATGACGGCGACTCGAACCGGAGACAAACGCGAGCGCGTCGACCAGCGTGGTCTTGCCAGCCGCCCCGTGACCTACAAAGGCCACGTTGCGGATGGCTGGTGTGCCATAGACCCGCATGGGCCAACCTCCTTCGTGAAGGGGTTGGGTGATCATGCAGGCCGGACGGCAGCGTGTCAAATGGCGGGAAATGAGAACCGGATGAGCCCGGCTTCAAGGGGGAGCCGGTACCCCACTCGCGGGAGGGCCGTCGGCCCCGGATGCGAAGCAGGGCGCCAGGAAAGCGATGCCACGAGGCGAACGATCATAAGCCCTATCCCTGCACACACTTACCAGGCAGTTGATAATAAATTAGCAGCCGACATACTTTACTAACACCTCTCGCTGGTAAAACCGCGTGACTTTGGCTTCCGCGTCCCCCGCTCGGGCGGGCCGCTTCGTTCTCCAGGGTGGCGCTGAGCCCTTTCGGGCCTTTCTGCCCGCACCCTTGCCGCCGGATCCACCGCTGATGCTGGATGCGGCGCGGGCCGAGCGCATCGAGCAGACCAGCCTGGCCCTGGGCCGGCTCGAGGGAGTGTCTCTGCTGCTGCCTCGGCCGGATCAGTTCCTCTATATGTATGTCCGGAAGGAGGCGGTCCTATCCAGCCAGATTGAGGGAACCCAGTCATCGCTCTCCGATCTGCTCCTGTTCGAGGCCGACAGAATTCCGGCCGTGGCAATCCCGGACGTCCGAGAGGTCTCCAACTATGTAGCGGCCCAGGAGCATGGGATCGGGCGCCTGCAGGACGGGTTCCCCTTGAGCCTCAGGCTGCTTCGGGAAGTGCACCGGATACTGCTCCGGAAGACCCGCGGATCGGAGAAGGATCCCGGTGAGTTTCGCCGCACCCAGAACTGGATCGGCGGCAGCCGCCCGGGCAACGCGTTGTATGTCCCTCCGCCGGTCCATGAGATGATGACGGCGCTGGACCGATTGGAGAAGTTCCTCCACGACGACCCGGTGCGCACGCCCCCGATCCTCAAGGCCGGGCTGGCCCACGCGCAGTTCGAGAGCATTCACCCCTTTCTCGACGGCAACGGGCGACTGGGGCGACTGCTCATCACCTTCGTCCTGATGTCGGAGGGAGTCCTGAGCCGTCCGCTCCTGTATCCGAGTCTCTACTTCAAGCGTCACCGGTCGGACTATTACGAGGCCCTCCAACGGGTGCGCACCGCCGGTGACTGGGAAGGATGGATCGACTTCTATCTCCAGGGACTCAGGGAGACGGCGGACGAGGCGGCTGCCACGATCGGGCGCATCGTGAAGCTGACGGAGGATGACCGGCGGAGGATTCTGGGCCTGGGGGCGGCCAGCGGGTCTACGACCCGGGTGTACGAGTACCTGCAGAAGCGGGCGATCATCGACATCCCGAACACGGCCAGGCGGGTCAAGCTCACCAAGCCAACGGTAGCGGCCGCGCTGGAGCGCCTGACAAAGCTGGGGATCGTGCGGGAGATCACCGGGAGGGCGCGCGACCGGCTGTTCTCCTACGTGAAGTACGTGGCGATTCTGAGCGAGGGGACGGCGCCGGAGCCGCGGGGGGAGTTCTAGTGTAGTGAGGCCAAAGTGTCTTTAGCCCTCTTCACTTTGGCCAGGATCTGT
>CAZXRC010000008.1:0-143958 GCA_964642475.1 uncultured Gemmatimonadaceae bacterium
CCCCGATGTCCGAGGTGGCGGGCCGGATGGCGGTGCAGGAGGGGGCCAAGTACCTGGAGAAGGTGTTCGGCGGGAGCGGAATCCTGCTGGGCGGCGTGCCAGGCGTGACACCGGGTGAGGTGGTGATCATCGGCGGGGGCGTGGTCGGCATCACCGCGGCCAAGATGGCGGCCGTTCTCGGCGCCCGGGTGACGATTCTCGACATCAGCCTCGAACGACTCCGCTACCTCGACGATGTCCTCCCGGCCAACGTGACCACGCTCTACTCCAACCGCCACAACATCCTGGACGCCATCAAGCGGGCGGACCTGGTCGTCGGGGCGGTGCTGCTGCCGGGCGCCAAGGCTCCCCACCTGGTCAAGCGGGAAGACCTGAAAGTCATGAAGCCCGGCTCGGTCATCGTGGACGTGGCGGTGGACCAGGGCGGGTGTGTCGAGACCATCAAGCCCACCACCCACGAGAGCCCGACCTATTTCGTCGACGGGATCCTGCACTACGCCGTGGCCAACATGCCCGGCGGCGTGCCCCGGACCTCGACCCTGGCCCTGACCAACGCCACCCTGTCGTACGGCCTCCGCCTGGCCCGGGATGGCTGGAAGAAGGCCTCCAAGGACGACGGGGCACTCCGACTGGGTCTCAACGTGGTCGAGGGGAAGGTGGTCTACCCGGGGGTGGCCGAGGCCTTCAACCTCCCGCTGGTCCCGGTCGACAGCGTCCTGTAGGTGCTGGACCTTCCGTTCACGCGGCTCCCCCATGGCGAGGGCCTGCCGGTCCCGGCCCTCGCTACCCCCGGTTCGGCCGGGTACGACATCGCCAGCGCGGACCAGGGGGTGCTGGCTCCGGGGGAGCGGCGCCTCTTCCGGACCGGGTTCTCCGTCGCCGTGCCGCCTGGCTTCGAGTGCCAGATCCGGCCCCGGTCGGGCCTGGCCCTCAGGCACGGTATCACCCTGCCCAATTCTCCCGCCACCATAGACGCCGACTATCGGGGAGAGCTGCTGATCGCGCTGGTCAACCTGGGTGGGGAGCCGTTCGAGGTGACCCGGGGGATGCGGGTGGGGCAGCTGGTATTCGCCAGGGTCGAGCAGGCGAACTGGCGGGAGGTGCCCGACCTGCCGCCCACCGGTCGGGGGGAGGGAGGGTTCGGAAGCACCGGGCGATAGGTCCGGCTGGCGGCGAGGCGGCAGCCCGCCCTCCGGGGCCCCGGTGTCAGCCTTCTAGCCAGGTGACCCATGTCACGGCGTTGCCGCCCGGCCGCCTTGCCGCCTCGCCGCCTAAGTCTGCGTCTTGTCCCATCTTACCAGTACCCTTAGGTTTGGCACAATTCGATCTCCTGGCCCCGGAAATGAAGTTCCCGTCGCTAAAACTCGGGTCGTTTCTTCCCGCGAATGAAATCGCGGTCGACCTTGGCACGGCCAACACCCTGATTTACGTGAAGGGTGAGGGGATCGTGCTGAATGAACCGTCCGTGGTGGCCATCGAGAAAGCCACCGGCAAGATCAAGGGCATCGGGCTCGAAGCGAAGCGCATGTTAGGCCGTACCCCCGACGGCATTCTCGCGGTGCGACCGCTCAAGGACGGTGTGATCGCCGACTTCGACGTCACCGAGAAGATGCTGCGGTACTTTCTCAAGACCATCATCGACAAGCACGTCTTCCGGGTTCGCCCCAAGGTCATCGTGTGCGTACCCTCGGGCATCACCGAGGTCGAGCGACGCGCGGTGCGCGATTCGGCCGAGACCGCGGGGGCGAAACAGGTGGACCTGGTGGCCGAGCCGATGGCGGCGGCGATCGGCGTGGGCCTCCCGGTGGAGACGCCGACCGGCAACATGGTGATCGACATCGGCGGCGGGACCACCGAAATCGCGGTGATCGCCCTGTCGGGCATCGTCTCGGACACCTCGATCCGGGTGGGCGGCGACGAGCTGGACCAGGCCATCGTGCAGTTCATGCGGAAGAACTACAACCTGCTGGTAGGCGAGCCGACCGCCGAGGCGATCAAGATCAAGATCGGCTCGGCCGCGCCGACGGGGGATGAGCGCGAGATGGAGGTGAAGGGCCGCGACCTCGTCTCCGGCATCCCCAAGACGGTGCGGGTCCATTCGAGCGAGATCCGCGAGGCGGTGCAGGAGCCGATCCAGCAGATCGTCGACGCGGTGCGCCGGGCGCTGGAAATCACGCCGCCCGAGCTCGCGAGCGATATCGTCGACCGGGGCATCGTGATGACCGGCGGTGGCGCCCTGATCCGGGGCCTCGACATCCTGCTGGCGCAGGAGACCGGCCTGCCGATCCACGTGGACGAAGACCCGCTCACCTGCGTGGTGCGGGGCTCCGGCCGAATTCTCGACGATTACGAGAAGTACCAGAGCGTCCTGTACAAATAAATGGCCCCCGGGTCGGACCGTTCGCTGTCGCGGAGGGACAACGCCCTCTTCGTGCTGTGCGTCGCGCTCTCGGTGGTCATGCTGGTACGGCCGGATTGGGGCAACCTGGTCACCGGGATGGTTCGGCAATCGGTGCTCCGACCGTTCCTCTGGATGCAGCAGCGGGCCGAAGAGTCCCGCACCAGCCGGGCGGCGTTCGACCGGCTCCGGGCCGAGCGCGATTCGGCCGCCTATGCCGCGCAGTTCCTCCCGTCGCTTCGCTCCGAAAACCAGCGGTTGCGTGACCTGCTCGGCCTCGGCAAGCGGCTGACGATCTCCTACGTCCCGGCCGAGGTGCTGCACCAGTCGCTGCCGACCGACGGGCGGACGCTGATCCTGTCGGCCGGCTCGAGGCAGGGCGTGCGTCCCTTTGACGCGGTGGTCTCGGCCACGGGTCTGCTGGGTGTGGTCCGCTTCGTGGAGCCGGAGCGCAGCATCGCGCTCACCTGGGCCCATCCCGAGTTCCGCGCCAGCGCGTTCACCCAGCCGGGACAGGTGTTCGGGGTGATCGGGCCGGCGCTGCAGGTGACCGGCAGCGAGCAGCTGCTCCAGCTCAAGGGCGTGGCCATCCGCGACTCGGTACCGATCGGCACCCTGGTGACCACCTCCGGGCTGGGTGGCGTGTACCCCACCGGGATTCCGGTCGGGACCGTCTTCGGGCAGGCGACGGAAGAAACCGGCTGGGAGCGCATCTACCTGGTGCGGCCCGCGGCCAACCCTGAGGAAGCGAGCCAGGTGCTGATCCTCCGGAATCCGAAGAACGCACCCGTCGGACAGGCCTTCGTGCCGGATTCGGCCCCATGATCCAGATCCGCGCGGATCGGAGCCGTCTCTGGATGGTGCTCGGGTTGCTGGCCGTGCTGCACTTCTCGGTGCGGCCGCGGCTCGGCGCCCAGCAGGTCGCCCCGGATTTCCTGATGCTGGCACTGCTGCTCTACGCCATCCGGAGCCGGCCCGGGACCGCGGCACTGGCGGGCTTCCTGATCGGCTTGGCGGGCGACGCGGTCTCGCCCTCCCGGATCGGCGCGGCCACGCTGGCCCATACGGTGGTGGGCTACCTCGCCGCCTGGGGCCGGGCGGTGTTTTTCCCGGACAACCTGTTCGTCAACGGCCTGGTGATCGCACTGGGGGTGTGGATCCGCAACGCCATCCTGCTGGTGGCGAGTGGGTCGACCGGCGGCGGGTTTACCATGGCGCTCTTGGTCTGGTCGCCGCTCCAGGCGCTCACCACCGCGCTGACGGCCGCAGTGGTGCTGCTCCTCTTCCAGCGCTGGCTCGATATCCGGCTCGACGCATGAAGGACTTCCACGCCTCCCGGCTCAGAGAACGGTCCACCCAGGCCCGCTGGATCCTGGCGGTGGCGTTCCTGGTTCTGGCGGGGGCGTTCTTCCGGACCCAGATCCTGCAATTCGACCGGTACCGGCTCAAGGCCGAGAACAACCGGCTCCGGCCGGTTCCGCTTCAACCGGCCCGCGGCACGGTGTACGACCGGACCGGCAAGGTCATCGCCGAGACGGTCCCGGGCTTTTCGGTGGCCCTGCTGGCCCAGTCGCTCGACTCGCTGCGGCAGGTGCTGACCCGCTTCAAGGAGATCGTCCCGCTCGACAGCTCCCAGGTGGACCAGGCCGTCAACCGCTACCTCCAGGCCCGCTACCAGCCCGCCACGGTGCTGGGAAACGCCACCCGGGAACAGGTGGCCCGCCTGGAGGAACACCGGGGCGTTCTTCCCGGCCTGGTGGTCCAGTCGGAACCGAGACGGATCTACCCGCGTGGGACCGCGGTGGCGCACCTGGTGGGCTATGTCGGGGAGGTGAATCAGGGCGACCTCGACGCCCAGCGGTTCGCCGGCGCCCGGCTGGGCTCGGTCGTGGGACGCTCGGGGCTGGAACAGGAGTACGACGATTCGCTCCGCGGCACCGGTGGGATGCGCTATATCGAAGTGGATGCCCGGGGCCGGCTGGTGCGGGAGCAGGGCGCGGCGCCGCCGCTTCCCTCGGTGGCGGGTAAGAATCTCCGCACGACGATCGATCTCGAGCTCCAGTTCTACATCGACAGCATCTGGCCCAAGGGACAGGCCGGCGCCCTGGTGGCGATGACGCCCAAGGGCGAGATCCGGGCGCTCTACTCGACCCCGGCCTACGATCCCAACGAGTTCATCGGCGGGATCTCGGGGCCCGAGTGGCGCCGGCTGAATACCGATCCGACGCTGCCGCTGCTCAACCGCGCCCTGCAGGTGAAGTATCCTCCCGGTTCGCCCTTCAAGCTGGCCACCGCCGCCATGGCGCTTCGCCGCGGGCTGGTGGACCTTCACACCCACATGCCGGTCGGCTGCAACGGCGGCCTGCAGTTCGGCAATCGCTACTTCAAGTGCTGGCAGAAGCGGGGGCATGGCTCGCTCGACCTGATCGGCGCGGTGGCCCAGAGCTGTGACGTTTACTTCTATCAGCTGGGGCTTCGGGTTCAGCTGGCGAACATGCTGGCTGACGGCGTCACCATGGGCTTCAAGGACAAGACCAGGGTGGACCTGGTCAACGAAGTGACGCCCACCTGGCCCGGCAGCACCGCCTATTACGACGAGCGCTACGGGGCCCGCGGCTGGAGCAACGCGGTGACGCTCAACCTGGCCATCGGCCAGGGCGAGAACACCCAGACCCTGATGAACATGGTCCGGTTCTATGCCGCCCTGGCTTCCGAGACCGGCCAGTCGCCGATGCCCTACCTGGTGCAGCCCGACACCGGCCAGGGTTTCGATCTCAAGCTCACCCGCGATCAGTTGAATGGCCTCCGCACCGCGCTGGTCGCGGTGGTGGAGCAGGGCACCGCGGCCCGGAGCAAGGCGGCTGAGTTCAAGGTGGCCGGGAAGACCGGGACGGCCCAGAACCCACACGGGAAGGACCATGGCTGGTTTATCGGCTTCGCCCCGGCCGAGAAGCCCGAGATCATCATCGGGGCGATCTTCGAATTCGGGGAGCATGGCAGTACTGTCGCGCCCTACGTGGTGCGCGCCATTCGCCGCTACATCCTCGGTCCCGACAGCCTCGAGGGCCGTCGGGCGGCACCCAGGCTAAACCTCCCGGGAGACGCCGCGCCGGCCCCCCAGCCGGTCCCCGGCGCCGAAGACGTCCCGGTGGAGCCGGATTCGATGCCGGCCGCGCCCCGGGTGGAGACCCGCCGATGAGCCGAAGCCTGGGGCCCGACCGTCCCCTCCTGATCGCCGTAGGGTTGTTGCTCCTCTTCGGGGTGGTGGTGCTCTATTCGGCCGGCCAGACCGACGTGCCGAGCTTCGCCGCGGCCGGCGCCTGGCGCCGCCAGATCATCTGGATCATGGGCGGATCGGTGGTGGCATACGCCTCGTTCCGGATTTCCCCCCGACTGCTCGAGTGGGCCGCCCTCCCGGTCTACGTCATCGGCCTGCTGCTGCTGGCGCTGACCCTGGTCATCGGTGGGGGCGCCGGGACCGCGGCCAGCAGTAAGAGCTGGCTCTACCTCGGTGGGCACGCCATCGGGCAGCCGGCCGAGTTCGCCAAGCTGGCGACACTGCTGATGCTGGCGCGCCACCTCTCGGGTCGACGGGAGGCCCCGGAAACCCTGCGGGACCTGGTGCCAGCCTGCCTCATCGCGGGGGCTCCGGCGTTGCTGGTGCTGGCCCAGCCGGACCTGGGGAGTGCCCTGGTCTTCGTGGGCATCCTCTTCGCGATGCTCTTCTGGGCCGGTGTGTCGCCGGTGTTGATCATCATTCTGGCCTCGCCCGTGGCGAGCCTGCTTCTGGCCTTCAACGCCTGGACCTGGGCCGGCTGGATGATCCTGGTCTCGCTGCTCTGGTGGGGTGGGCGGCTGTATTTCTGGGAGGGTGTGGCGGTCTTCGGGGCCAATTTTGCGATGGGGGCCGTGGCCCTGCCGCTCTGGCGCAAGCTGGCGCCCTACCAGCAGAACCGGCTCCTTACCTTCCTGAATCCGGAAGTCGACCCCCAGAAGGCGGGGTATCACGCCATCCAGTCGAAGGTGGCCATCGGGTCGGGGGGGTGGTTCGGCAACGGGTACCTCCAGGGTCCCCAGAAGCGCCTGGCATTCCTGCCCGAGCAGCACACCGACTTCATCTTCGCGGTGGTGGGGGAGGAGCTGGGCTTCATCGGGGTGCTGGCAGCGCTGCTGCTTTTCCTGGCTCTGATGCTGGTCCTGGTCCGGATCGCCCGGCGCGCGACCGATCCTTTCTCCAGCCTGGTGACCTTCGGAATCCTGGGCCTGCTGTTCACCCACGTCTTCGAGAACGTGGGAATGACCGTCAACGTCATGCCGATTACCGGCATTCCCCTGCCGTTTTTCTCCTATGGAGGGTCATTCCTGCTGGCAACCGCCATCGGGGTGGGGATCTGCCTCAGGGCTGCATGGGACGCCAGGCTCGGCGGCTATGTCGATGTGTGACAATGGTTTAGATTGAAGGGTCTAGCGTAGGACCTGGGTTGTACCCAAATTGTCTCCTTCGGTTCCAAGCCATCGATCCACGCTCAACCATTCTCTCCCTGAACCCCCTATGGCCGTCATGGCATGGTTCAAAAAAGAGAGGAAACCCCGCCAGTCGGTGCGGGAGCGCCTCGAGATCCCACCGGATGCGTGGGAGAAGTGCGATGCGTGCGGTCACGTCGATATCCGGGACAAGTTCGAGCGGGCGCTCAATGTCTGCCCCGAGTGCGGGCATCATCGCCGGTTCTCGGCGGAGGAGTACATCGAGCTGCTGACCGATGACGGGAGCTGGCGGGAACTGTACGCCAACCTCCGGTCGGCCGACCCGTTGACCTTCGAGCACTATCCGGAGCGGCTGGCCGCCGCCCACAAGAAAGTCGGTCCCTCCGACGCTCTGTTCTCCGGCGCCGGCAAGCTGGAAGGGAATCCGCTGCACCTGGGAGTGATGAATTTCGCGTTCATGGGCGGGTCGATGGGGTCGGTGGTGGGTGAGAAGATCGCCCGTCTGGCCCGCCGGTCGGCCGAGAAGCGGGTCCCGCTGGTGATCGTTTGCACGTCGGGCGGCGCCCGAATGCAGGAGGGGGTGTTCTCCCTCATGCAGATGGCCAAGACCTCCGCCGCCATTGCCCAGCTCAGCCAGCTCTCCGTCCCCTACATCTCCATCCTTACCAATCCGACCACCGGCGGCGTGTCCGCCTCCTTCGCCATGCAGGGCGACGTGATCCTGGCCGAGCCGGGGGCGGTGATCGGCTTCGCCGGGCAGCGGGTGATCAAACAGACCATCGGCCAGGACCTGCCCGAAGGGTTCCAGACCGCCGAGTTCCTGCTGGAGAAGGGACAGATCGACGAAGTGGTGCCGCGGGGATCGCTACGGGAGACCACGGCCCGGCTGCTCAGGCACATGCGGGGCCAGCGGCTGGCGGACGAGGCGTCCGAGTAGGCGCCGGTCCTGGAAGTGACCAACGCCCTGTCGATTTCGGCAGGGCGTTTTTCGTTGGGCCGACCTCAACTGATCAACCCAGAGAACCTGAACTGACAACACCAAGAAGAAACTAGGAGCAAGAAGAAGGACAGCAATCCCCAGAACCGGAACTGATCAACGCAGAGGTGCAGAGGACGCGGAGGGCCGCAGAGGGCTTGGTGCACTCTATGAGATCCCTCGCGCGATCGGTACAAGCTAGGAGCAAGAAGAAGGACAGCAATCCACAGAACCGGAACCGATCAACGCAGAGGCGCAGAGGACGCGGAGGGCCGCAGAGGGCTTGGTGCACTCGATGAGATCCCTCATGCAAGAAGGGGCGATCACAAGAGTGTATAGGTACAAGAGCAACAACGATAAAACAACAACAAGAACAACGACAACAAGAACAACAACAACAACAACAACAAGAACAACAACAAGAACAACAACAAGAAGCAGTACTGGGATGCGCGACGGATGGATGGACGACTCGGACCCCTCCGCGGCCCTCTGCGTCCTCTGCGCCTCTGCGTTGATTGCAGAGCCGGCCCGAAGACCAGCTATGCTGGGCGGGGCGGTGTGAGCGGCAGAAGGTAGTGAATGGGATGCTCGTAGAACGTCGGTTCGAACACCGCCCCCTCCGCGTCCGCCATGAACGCCCGGCGGAGGTCCTCGGGGAGGCGGCGGTCGACTTCGGTGGCAAGGCGGCGGGCCTCCTCCACCTGTCCCCGCAACTTGCCCCGCGCCACCTCGGCGCAGGCCTCGAACAGGACCCACCAGTGGGATCCGTCGGTCTCGTGTTCTACGACGTCGATGGGAAAGAGCCGGCAGATCAGGGGGCGCGCCGGATAGTGGAGGCAGCCACGGTCGGGGCCGGCGTAGAAGGGGCAGCGGCAACCCTGGCGGTTCATCCTGGTGGCAGAGCCCCTCCCGTAGAGTCGGAGGCCCTCCCGCCGGGCGACGTCCTGCTCGCGAGGCGTCAGGTACACCACGCTCCGCTCGCACCGCTCGCACTCGGCGCAGAGCGTGTAGCCGGTGGTGAATTCGAGCAAGCCGGGAATCCGCTCCAGTTCCTTCACGAACGGATCGGGCAGTGCGGTGTAGCGGGCCATGAGCGGAACACGTAGGTTTTTGGACGGTCGGATCCGGCGGCACGCGGCCGCTCCCACTTCCAAACCTACACGACTCCTTGGCCCTCTCCTACCAGGCCGCGCTGGATTTTCTCTTTCCGCGCACCACCACGATCAAGTTCGGCCTGGACACCACCCGGGCGCTGCTCGCCGACCTGGGCCATCCGGAGCGGGTCTACCCGACTATTCACATCGGCGGGACCAACGGGAAGGGGAGCGTCTCGACCCTGGTGGCGGCGGCCCTGGGCGCCGCCGGCTTCCGCGTCGGCCTCTATACCTCGCCCCACCTGGTCTCCTTCCGCGAGCGCATCGTGGTCGACGGCGCGCCCATCTCCGAGGCGGCGGTGGCGAGCTGGACCGAGCGGCTCTTTCCCCTGATCCAGGAGCGGCAGGCCACCTTTTTCGAGGTCACCACCGCCATCGCGCTGGCCGACTTCGCGGCGCGGGGGGTGGATCTCGCGGTGGTGGAGGTGGGCCTGGGGGGGCGGCTCGACAGCACCAACGTCCTGACCCCGCTGGCGAGCGCGGTGACGAAGATCGAGAAGGACCATATGAAGTACCTGGGGAACACCCTTGAGGCGATCGCGGTGGAGAAGGCCGGGATCGCCAAGCCCGGGGTGCCGCTGGTCATCGGCGAGACCCGGCCGAGGCTGATCGAGGTACTGCGACGGGAGGCTCGCCGGCGTCGGGCCGACGTCCGGGTGCTCCCGGCATCGTACCAGTGGTCCGGCGGCCTCGGCCTCCAGGGGCCCCATCAACGGCGCAACGCGGCGGTGGCGCACGGCGTGCTCATGGCGCTCCCGCCCCGGTACCGTCCCACTCGGGAGGACATCGAGCGGGGGTTCGTCGCCGCGCGGGTGCCGGGTCGTTTCGACCGGCGGGGAACCTGGCTCTTCGACGTGGCCCACAATCCCGACGGGATGCGGGCGTTGGTCACGGCGGTCGGGGGTGCCAACCTGCCGGGCCCGATCCACGCACTGGTGTCGATACTCGGAGACAAGGCCTGGCCCGACATGCTGGTGCAGCTCGATCGAGTGATTGACCGGGGGATCTGCACCATCGCGCCGACCGCGGCCGGCCGCCGGTGGGATCTCGAGTGGCTTCGTCGCTGGCTCAGGGATCCGACCCGGCCGCCGCCCCGGGCCGCGTGGCAGCTGGTGCCAGACTTCCCCGCCGCCCTGGCGCAGGTGCAGGTGGGAGCGGGGACGGTGCTGGTGACGGGGTCCTTTCACACGGTCGGGGACGTGATGGCGGCGCTGGGCATGACGCCCTAGCGAAGAACAGGCGGAGCTTTGGAAAAGCAAGGCGGGCCGCTATTTTCCGCCCCATGTCAACCCAGCCCCTGCCGGGCTTTCGCGACTTCTATCCCGCTGATTTCGCCTTTCGGGCCCACATCTTCGAGACCTGGCGCGCGGTCGCCAGGCGCTACGGCTTCGAGGAGTACGACGGCCCGCCGTTAGAGCCGCTCGAGCTGTACACCGCCAAGAGCGGCGACGAAATCGTGGGGCAGCTGTACAACTTCACCGACAAGGGTGGGCGGGAGGTGTCGCTCCGGCCGGAGATGACCCCGACCGTGGCGCGCATGGTGGCGGCCCGGGCCGGCGGGATGAAGAAGCCGATCCGCTGGTTCTCCATTGCGCAGTTCTTCCGCTACGAGCGGCAGCAGCGCGGTCGCCTCCGCGAGTTCTACCAGCTCAACTGCGACCTGATCGGTGAAGCGGGCCCGCTGGCCGATGCCGAGCTGATCGCGCTGGCCATCGACCTGATGCGGGGCTTCGGTCTGAGTCCCGGCGACGTGCGAGTCCGGGTGAGCGACCGCCGGCTCCTGACCGCGGCGACGGCGACGCTGGGCCTGAGTGAGGCGCAGGTCGCGGTGCTCTACCAGGCGCTCGACAAGTTCGGCCGCGCGCCGGAGGACGTGACCCGGAGCAGGCTGGCCGAGGCGGGCATCGACCCGGCCGCACAGGCCCTGGTCCTCAAGCTGTGCCAGGAGCGGACCCTCCCCGGACTCGAGGCGCTGCTGGGCCGCTCGTCCCGGGTCGAAGAGGCGTTGGCGCCAATCCGCCAGGTGGTGGGGGCGCTCGAGGGGATGGGCCTCGGCGGATTCGTCGACCTCGATCTTACTATCGTCCGGGGGCTGGCCTACTACACCGGCACGGTGTTCGAGGTGTTCGACGCGGGCCGCTCGCTCCGGGCCATCGCCGGGGGTGGCCGCTTCGATGGCCTGCTCAAGCTGCTCGGCGGCGTGGACCTGCCGGCCATCGGATTCGCCATTGGCGACGTGGTGCTGGGCGAGCTGCTCAAGGATCGGGGGCTGGCACCGCCGACGCCGGCCACGGTCGATGTGTTCGTCGCCGGGGTGACGGAGGAGGATCTCCCTCACGTGCTCCGAACGGCGCACCAGCTCCGGGAGGCGGGTGTGCGAGTCGAGTACTCACTCAAGGTCGAGGCGCTGGGCAAGCAGCTCAAGCTGGCCGATGCCCGCGAGGCGGCGCTGGCCGTCGTGATCGGTCCGGATGACCGGGCCAGGGGCGAGGTCCAGCTCAAGGATCTCAAGGTGAAGGGCCAGCGGGCAGTGCGTGCGACTGAGGTGGTCGAGATGGTTCGCGGAATGTTTGCGGGACAGACCCAACGGCCAACGGCCAACGGCCAACAGCTCACGGCCAACGGCTAACGGCCTACAGGCAGCGATCATGGCAGACGAAAAGAAACTCACCCCGCGGGCCCAGGACTTCAGCGCCTGGTATAACGAAGTGATCATGCGGGCCCAGCTGGCCGACTACAGCCCGGTCCGGGGCTGCATGGTCATCCGTCCCAACGGCTATGCCATCTGGGAGCAGATGACCCGGGCGCTCGACGACATGTTCAAGGAGCATGGCGTTCAGAACGCCTACTTCCCGCTCCTCATTCCCCAGAGTTTCCTCTCCAAGGAAGCGGAGCACGTGCAGGGGTTCGCGCCCGAGCTCGCGGTGGTCACTCACGGTGGAGGCAAGGAGCTGGATGAGCCGCTGGTCATCCGTCCGACCTCGGAGACCATCATCTACTCCATGTACGCCAAGTGGATCCAGAGCTACCGCGACCTGCCGGTCCTCATGAACCAGTGGTGCAACGTGGTCCGCTGGGAAATGCGGACCCGGCTCTTCCTGCGCACCGCCGAGTTCCTGTGGCAGGAAGGGCATACGGCGCACGTGAGCGAGGCGGAGGCGGAGGAGTTTACCCTCACGATCCTCGCTACCTACCGGCGGTTCGCGGAAGAGTGGATGGCCATGCCGGTGCTCACCGGGCGGAAGACCGACAGCGAGCGATTTGCCGGAGCGCTGCGGACCTACTGCATCGAGGCGCTGATGCAGGACAACAAGGCGCTCCAGGCTGGGACCAGCCACAACCTGGGGCAGAATTTCGCCAAGGCGTTCCAGGTCACTTACCAGAGCGCCGAAGGCGGCCTGGAGTATGTGTGGAACACCTCCTGGGGCGTGTCCACCCGCCTGGTCGGCGCACTGGTAATGGCGCATGGCGATGACCAGGGGATCATCTCGCCACCCCGCCTGGCCCAGTACCAGGCGGTGATCGTGCCGATCTACAAGAGCGACGAGGAGCGGGCCGCGGTGCTGGCGGCGGCGAACCAGGTACTGCGGGAGCTCAAGACCGGTGGGATCCGGGCCCATCTCGACGCGCGCGACGGTCTCAAGCCCGGGGCCAAGTACTACGAATGGGAGGGCCGGGGGGTCCCGTTCCGGCTGGAGATCGGCCCCCGGGACGTCGCGGCCGGCTCGGTCATGCTGGCCCGGCGCACCGGTGGCAAGAAGACCCCGTTCCAGACGCAGGGGCTGGCCCACTCGCTCCGCATCGAGATGGACGCGATGCAGCAGGAGCTGTTCGAGGCGGCTCGCACCCGGCGGGAGCAGAACAGCATTCGGGGCGTGACCAAGGGCTCGTTCGTCGACTTCATGCAGCGCGATGGGGGTTTTGCCTACGGCGGCTGGTGCGGCGACGCCGGCTGCGAGGCCGACATCAAGGAGCAGACCAAGGCGACGATCCGGTGCCTCCCGGACGAGGAATTCCGCTCGCCCCAGGCCCCGGCCAGCTGCATGTGGTGCGGCAACAAGGCAGTGGCGGAGGCGGTGTGGGCCAAGGCGTACTGAGCGATCCGAAGGCCGCCGGCTCGGCGGTGAGCGACGCCCAGCGGGCCGTGCTGTTCGAGGACGCGGGCCTCGAGCGGCGCGGCGCCTCCCTGGTCTTCGGGGGGGTGCGTCTCGCCGAGGTGGCCGCCGGCGCCGGCACCCCCACCTACGTCTACAACGCCGAGGTCATCCGGCGACAGTATCGCCGGCTGGACGAAGCGCTCACCGGCGTGCCCCATCGGATCTGCTTCGCGGTGAAGGCCAACAGCAACCTCGCCGTGCTCAGGATCTTCCGGGACCTGGGCGCCGGCGCCGACATCGTCTCCGGCGGCGAACTGCGTAGGGCGGTGGCGGCGGGGTTTGCGGGCGAACGGGTGGTCTTCAGCGGCGTGGGGAAGTCCGAGGCCGAGCTGGAGCTGGCGCTGGCGAGCGGGGTGGGGCACATCCACCTGGAGTCGGCCGACGAGCTGGCCAAGCTGGGCGCGCTGGCGACTCGGCTCAACCAGAGCGTCACGGTCGGCATCCGGGTGAATCCCGATGTCACCGCCGACACTCATCCCTACATCGCGACGGGGCAGGGCGGGATCAAGTTCGGCGTGCCTTTCGACCAGGTGCTGGACCTGGCAGGTGCGATTCGGGCGCACGGGAAGCTCCGACTCGACAGCATCGCGATGCACATCGGGAGCCAGATCCTGGATCCTTCCCCCTACCGGCTGGGGGTCACCAGGCTGGCCACGCTGGTCGCCAGCATCCGCGCCGCCGGCATCGACACCCTGCGGACCATCGACATCGGCGGCGGGCTCGGCATCCGCTACAAGGATGAGACCCCGCTCGACCCGGCGTCGCTGGCCCAGGCGGTGCTCCCGCTGGCCCGCGAGACCGGGCTCACGGTCGTGCTTGAGCCGGGCCGTTTCCTGGTGGGGAGCGCGGGGCTGCTCCTCACCACGGTGCTTTCCCGCAAGCACTCCGGCGGCAAGGAACTGGTGCTGGTCGATGCGGGGATGAACGACCTGGTCCGGCCCAGCCACTATATGGCGTATCACGACATCGTGGAGCTGGAGACCCACGGCCGGGACGAGGGCACAGTGGACGTGGTGGGCCCGGTCTGCGAGACGGGCGACTTCCTGGCCCGCGACCGGCGGCTTCCCGGGCTCATGGCCGGCGAGCAGCTGGCGGTGCTCGGCGCCGGCGCCTACGGCTTCGTGATGGCCTCGTCCTACAATTCGCGCGCGCGCCCCGCTGAAGTGCTGGTGGACCGGGGCCGGTGGGCAGTGGTCCGGCCCCGGGAGCGGGTGGAGGATCTGTACGCCGGCGAGGTCGCAGACCCCTGGAATTAGCTACAAGTTCCGAGTTCCGAGTTGGCGAACGCCCGACTTGTGGCGCGGTGATCCAATCCGGCGCGCCCGTCTGGCCGATTGAGACTCGGAACTCGGAACTCGGAACTGGGAACTCCTTTCATGACGCACCACGACGGCATCCTCATCATCGACTTCGGCTCCCAATACACCCAGCTCATCGCCCGGCGGGTTCGCGAGGCTCACGTGTATTGCGAGATCCATCCCCCCTCCCGCTCGGTTGAGTGGATCCGCGACTGGAAGCCGAAGGGGATCATCCTTTCGGGCGGACCCAACTCGGTGTACGGCGAGAACGTGCCGACGGCCGAGCCGGCGCTGCTCGAGATGGGCACCCCGGTGCTGGGGCTCTGCTACGGGATGCAACTCCTGGCTCAGCTGTCGGGCGGCAAGGTGGAGCGGGCCAACCGCCGCGAATACGGCCGGGCGATGGTGGCGGTAAAGGGGGGGAAGCTCTTCGGCGGGTTCGGCGAGGGCGAGGAGACGCCGGTCTGGATGAGTCATGGGGACCACGTCAACACCGCTCCGCCGGGCTACACCGTGACCGCATCGAGCGTGAATGCCCCGGTAGCGGCCTTCGAGCACCAGACACGGCCCCTTTACGGCGTGCAGTTCCATCCCGAGGTGGCCCATACCCCGCGGGGCGGGGAGATACTCCACAACTTCCTGTTCGAGGTCTGCCGGTGCACCCCGAACTGGACCCCGGGGAACTTCATCGAGAGCGAGATTACCCGGATCCGGGAACTGGTCGGAAGCAGGACCCGGGTGATCTGCGGGCTCTCCGGCGGGGTTGACAGCTCGGTCGCGGCGGTGCTGGTGCACCGGGCCGTGGGCGATCGGCTCACCTGCATCTTCGTGGACCACGGGCTCCTCCGGCTCCATGAGCGGGACCAGGTGGAGCACACCTTCCGCCGTCACTACGGGATCGATCTCCGGGTGGTGGATGCGAGCGGGGCCTTTCTCTCCGACCTCGCCGGGGTCACCGATCCGGAGACCAAGCGCAAGCGAATCGGCCACCGGTTCATCGATGTGTTCGAGCAGGAAGCCCGGAAGGTCGGCGGCGACGTCGGCTTCCTGGTGCAGGGCACCCTCTATCCCGATGTGATCGAGTCGATGTCCCCCCTGGGCGGACCGTCGGTCACCATCAAGACTCATCACAACGTCGGTGGGCTGCCCGAGAAGCTCCCCTTCCAGCTGATCGAGCCGCTACGGGAGCTGTTCAAGGACGAGGTGCGGGCGGTGGGTCGAAGCCTGGGGTTACCGGAGGAGATGGTGGGCCGCCACCCCTTCCCCGGTCCGGGTCTCGCCATCCGGATCCTGGGCGAGGTGAACCGACACCAGCTCGATGTGCTCCGCAAGGCGGATCACATCTACATCGAGGAGATCCGCGCGGCCGGGCTGTATGACGAGATCTGGCAGGCCTTCGCGGTGCTCTTGCCGATCCGGTCGGTCGGCGTCCAGGGCGATGAGCGGAGCTACGACCAGGTGGTGGGGCTTCGGGCGGTCACCAGCCGCGACGGAATGACGGCGGACTGGTATCCCTTCCCGCCCGAGGTGCTGGCCCGGGTGTCGAACCGCATCGCCAACGAAGTCGAAGGGGTGAACCGGGTGGTCTACGACGTCAGCTCGAAGCCCCCGGCGACGATCGAGTGGGAGTAGGGCGCCCCGCTCCTCAGTCGGATCCGGGAGCCGTCGCTGCCGCTGCCATGCCCCGCTGGGTGCGAGCCCGGTGGGGCTGGCGCGTTTCCACGGCCCGATAGGCCGCCAGCGCGTCAGCGGGGCGGTGCAGGGCGAGGAGCAGGTCGGCGTAGAGCTCTCGCGCGGGGAGGAGCGGGCCGGGGGTGACCGGATGCTTCTCGGTGTGGTCCTCGCGGTCAGCGGCGGCGGCGGCGTCGGCGAGCGCCGCGGTCGTGTCGCGCTGGAGCAGCTCGAGCCAGGCCCGCGCGGCGAGCCGCTGGAGCTCCACCTGTCCCGACCAGTACGCCTGGGGCCCCCCCATCCGGGCCAGCGAGTCCCGGAGTATCGTGAGGACGGCGAGTTCCCGGCCGGCCAGCACCGAGTCGCCACCGCGGGCCGCGCCCAGCGCCCGGGCGAAGTGGGTCAGCGCCTCGGTCGCGGGCCAGCTGGGTGAGGGCCGCACGGACAGCCGCGTGGCCAGGGCCCAGTCGTTCCGCTCGAGGGCGTAGCGGGCAGGGATGGCCGCCAGGGCATAATCCCCCACCAGGTCATGGGCCGGCATCGTCGCCGTCACCTGTCCCGCCTCAGCCACGAGGCGACGGGCCGCGCGCGTGTCTCCCAGCTGGAGGTCGGCGTAGGCAAGGTAGTCCCAGGCGTGGAGTCGCTGGCCCCAGGTTGCCGTCCAGTGCTGCGCCTTCTCCATGGCGATCGCCGCATCGGCCGAGCGCTGGTTCATCGTCACGACGTCGCGCCAGAGGCCCAGCCGCACGTAGATGTGCGACGGCATGTGGAGGGCATGCGGAACGTCCGGCGCGATCCGGGCATACTTGTCAGCCGAGGCCCTGGCAAGGCCGGCCAGGGCGGGGCTGTCGAAGGCGTGGATCAGGTAGTGCGCCAGCCCCGGGTGATCGGGATACTTCTCGAGGAGCGGCTCGAGGAGCGCCGCGGCGGCCCGCTGCCGCGCGTAGGTGGTGTCGCCCGCGTCCAGCTGCCCGGCGGCGATCAGCGAGAGCGCGTGAAAGATCGTGGCTTCGTCGTCATCGGGATGGTGCGACTGCACGACGGCGAGCGCCGATTCCCACGCGAAGATGCCGGGGCGGATACCCCTGTCGCGGTACACCCGGTAGAAGGTGGCGATGGCCTCGGCGTAGTCGCGCTCGCGGGAGCCGGGCTGGCTGAGGCGCACGGCGGTGTCGGCGGCGGCGGCCCCGGCGGCGGTCTCTGGCGGCGTCGGCGGGGTCCAGAGCGGATGGAGCAGGCTCATCGCCTCGCCCCACCAGGCGAGGGCGCAGGTGGAATCGCTCCGGGCCGCCTGGGCAAAGGCGTCGGAGGCAGCTTCATACCAGAAGGAATGGAGCAGTGCCACCCCGCGCTCGAGGAGCGGCTGCGCGGCCGCTTGACAACGGCTGACGAAATGGACCTGGCCTACCGCGCCGTCGGGTGAGCCAACGTGTTCATGCGCCTGGGAGTGAAGCGATGTCGTGGGGAGGAGGACGGCGAGACCGGCGGCAACAGCGGATTTCGAGACCGACATGACCCCTCCTATACGCCCTTTTCCTGCAGCAGCCGGAAGAACTCCTCGGGCGACGCCAGCCGGGAGAGCCGATCGGGCACATCGGGCTCCTTGGCGAAGGTGGCAATCTTGCCCAGCACCGGCAAATACTGATTGCTGACCTCGATCGGCGGCGCCACGATCAGGAAGAAATGATGCACCGGCCGGTCATCGAGCGCCTGCCAGGCCACCCCCGAGGCGTGGTAGCCGTAGGCCAGCCGGACCCGATTGACCACCAGCGAGCGGCTATGGGGGATGGCGATGCCGCGCCCGACCCCAGTCGAGCCGAGCTCTTCCCGGCGCCGGAGCACGCGAAGCAGAGTCTCGGTGGAGCGATCATCCAGACGGAGCAGGGAAACCAATGCCGGGAGGACCGCGTCGGGCGAAGTCGCAGCGAGGGGTAACGCGATGCTGTCGGCGGTGAAGAAGTCGCGGAGCGCCATGGGGCGATAAGGTTAGGGCCGCTCGATCATGCTGTAAAGGCAACCGCGCCGGATGGGAGCGGTTGCCGAGGTGAGCAGCCGCGGGGCGGGCTCGACCCAACAGGGAGGGATGTCAGTGAGAGCCACCGTGACCCTGGTACTCCTCGCCAGCCTGGTACCGCACCCGCGCCGGCCTTTGCACTCCCCGGAAGTTGCCGACCTCGCGCTGGTGGGAGTGACCATTCAGCCGCTCACCGGAGAGGCACCACTCCGGGGCCAGACCATCCTGATCCGCGGCGGGACGATCAGTCGGATCGGTCCGTCGGCGAGCCTGACCCCGCCCACCGGCAGCACCGTGGTCAATGCCCGGGACCAGGTGGTGATCCCGGGGCTCGCCGACATGCACGTCCACAATATCGTCCGCGACCGCTGGAAGCTCCTCGGGCACGGGATCACGGCGGTGCGGGGAATGTGGGGAGTGCCGAGTCAGATCGCACTTCGCGACAGCGTGGCGCGGGGCCAGACGCCGGGGCCGTGGATCGCGCTGGCCAGTCCCGGTCTCGATGGCCGGCCCGGCAGCTGGCCCCTCACCCAGTTCATCGATTCGCTGGGAGACGTGGTCCCCACGATCCGGCGGCTTCAGCCGGACGGGTACCGCTGGCTCAAGATCTATACTCGACTCTCGCTCCCGGCGTACGACTCCATCGTGGCCACCGCCCGGAGCCTGCACCTGCAGTTTCTGGGGCACGTACCGCTGGCGGTCCCGCTGGAGCACGCCCTGGCCGCGGGCCAGCGATCGATCGAGCACCTGAGCGGCTACAACCTCGCGTTGCACCAGTTCACCGACCCCCCCGGCAGCGACTCGGCCCGGATGCTCGAGCTGGTCCGGGCAACGGTGCGGGCCGGTACCTGGAATTGCCCCACCCTGGCGATCACCGGGGTGTTCGCGCGGCGGAGCGACCCCGGACCGGGTGGTGAAACTGTCATCGCCAACCGACGCTGGCTGGTGGGGGCGCTGTATCGCGCCGGAGCCCGGCTCCTGGTCGGCACCGATTCCGGCATCGATATCGTACCCGCCGGGTCGGCCCTGAGCGATGAACTGGCGGAATTCATCGCGGCAGGGGTGCCCCCCGCCGCGGCGCTTCGCCTGGCGACCCAGGGCGCTGCCGAGTTCCTCGGGGAGGCGTCTCAATGGGGCACCATTGCCCCGGGTATGGGCGCCGACCTGGTGCTGCTCGACCGAGATCCGGTCTCCCGGCTGGAGACTCTCCGGGCCCCGGCGGGGCTGGTGTTGCACGGCCGCTGGTTCCCGGCCGAGTCGCTGGCGGCCTGGCGGGGGCGCTAAGACGGCCCAGTTGTCCTGAGGCTGCGCCGCAAGTATTTTGTTTCCATGCGGTTACCGTATTTCTCCGGTCCCACCGTTCCGCTCTTGCTCGCCCCGATGGCGGGGGTCTCGGAGGCGCCCTTCCGGCAGCTCTGCCGGGGAATGGGTGCCGACGTGGTGCTGTCGGAGTTCTTGAGCTCGGAAGCCATCCGCCGCCGGATTTCACGCACGCTCGAAGGTGCCGAGTTCGAGGCGTGCGAGCGGCCGATCGGGATCCAGATCTACGGAGCCGATCCGGCGGCGATGGCGGAGGCGACCCGGCTCATCACCGAGCACTACCGGCCCGAGTTCATCGACATCAACTTTGGCTGTCCGGTCAAGAAGGTGGTGCAGCGCAACGGAGGCTCCGGCTGCCTGCGCGACCTCGGGCTGGTGCAAGCGATCATCCGGGCCTGTGTCGCCGCGACCCACCTGCCGGTCACCGTCAAGACCCGCAGTGGGTGGAACGACGAGCTGCGCGACCCGGTGGGGATCGCGCTCCGGATGCAGGATGCCGGAGCCCGTGCCTTCACCCTCCACGCCCGGACCCGGACCCAGATGTTCTCCGGCAAGGCCAACTGGGACGAGATCGCCCGGGTGGTCGAGGCGCTCGACATCCCGGTCATCGGGAACGGCGACATTCAGACCGCCGACGATGTGGTGCGGATGGTGGAGCACACCCGCTGTGCCGCCGTCATGATCGGCCGGGGATCGTTCGGAAACCCCTGGCTCTTCCGCGACGCGCGGGCCCTCCTGGCGGGTGAGCCGCGTCCCCCGGCCCCCACGCCGGCCGAGCGGTTCGGGGTGGCGCTCGCGCACGCGCGTCTCGCGATCCGGCTCCAGGGTGACGGGCGCAAGACGGTGATCGAGTTCCGCAAACACTTCGGCTGGTACACCAAAGGGCTCCACAGCGCGAGCGAGCTGCGGGCGAGGCTTTTCCAGGTGGAGTCGATGACCGAGGCGGAAGGGATCTTCGGCGACTACCTGGCGCCATTCGCCGGCGTGGCGTGACCCCCGAACGGCTGGAGCAGTTGCTGGGCGACCTGGCCGCCGGCCGGATGACGCCGGCGGATGCGCTCGAGCGATTGCGGCACTTCCCCACCGAGTCCCTGAGTTTCGCACAACTCGATCATCACCGGGCCCTCCGGCAAGGGCATCCCGAGGTGGTGTTCTGCGGCGGCAAGACGGTCGAGCAGGTCGGCGCCATCTGCGAGCGGCTGGCGGCCCAGGGGGGCTTCCTGGGGACCCGGGCCACGCCGGAGCAGGCCGAGGCGCTGGCGGGGCGGTTCGGGGGGCTGGAATGGAACCCGGTCGCCCGCACGGTGCTGCTGCGGGCGGCGCCGGCCGTGAAGCTGCCGGGCACGGTGCTGGTGGCCTGTGCCGGGACCAGCGACCTTCCGGTTGCCGAGGAGGCCGCGGTGACTGCCGACGCCCTGGGCGCGGCGGTGGAGCGGCTGACCGACGTGGGTGTGGCCGGGCTCCATAGGCTCCTGTCGGCCAGTGAGACCCTCCGGCGGGCCGACGTGCTCATCGTGGTCGCGGGCATGGAAGGAGCGCTCCCGAGCGTGGTGGGGGGCCTGGTGGGTGTGCCGGTCATCGCGGTGCCGACCAGCGTGGGCTACGGCGCGGCGTTTGGCGGGGTGGCGGCGCTTCTGGCCATGCTCAACTCCTGCGCGGCGGGCGTCACGGTGGTGAACATCGACAACGGGTTCGGGGCGGCTATGGCCGCCATCCGGATCCTGTACGCGCGGGGCCGGTAGGCCCGTCGGGCTCCCGGGGTCACTTCCGAAATCCCATGTATCGCAAAGTCTTCGAATCGGCCAACCCGCCGTTCGTCTGGATCGACCTGGTCGATCCGTCCCGCAAGGACCTGGAGCAGATCGCCCGGGAGTACGGGTACCCGGAGACCGTGGTCTCCGACTGCCTCGACCCGGAGCACCTGCCCAAGTTCGAGCGGTTCGGGGGGAGCAGTTTCGCCATTCTGCGGGCCTACGACGAGCGGGCCGAGCTGACGGCGGACACCATCCAGGCCCTCACCCGGAAGGTGGCGTTGTTCTGGGGGCCGGCCTTCCTGGTTTCGATTCACCGCAAGGCACAGCCCTACCTGACCGAGGTGATGAACGCCTGGACCGAGCGGCACCGGCAGGCGGGGGACGAGGCCGGCAACGGGAGCGGGATGACCATCGAGCTTCTGGCGGAAATCGCGCTGGCGGTGGTCCTGTCCTACGAGCCGCCGCTGGAGGGGGCCGAGGCGCGAATGGACGCGTTCGAAGGGACCCTGCTGCTGCACACCGACGTATCGTCGCTGCTGCACCAGATGTACCTGATCAAGCGCCGGGTGGCCCTGCTCAAGCGGCTCCTGTGGCACACGATCAGCGTCAGCAACCGGTTCTCCACCGCCCAGGACAAAGGGCTGCCGCTGCTGCAGGATCTCCGGGAGAACGCCGAGAGCATGCACTTCTACGCCGATGAGCTGCTGGAGGATGTGAACAATCTCCTGCACATGCAGCTCTCGCTCGCGGCCCATCGCACCAACGAGGTGGTTCAGATCCTCACCGTGTTCTCGGCCTTCTTCCTGCCGCTCACGTTCATCGTCGGAGTGTACGGGATGAACTTCCGGTTTATGCCCGAGTTGACCCAGCCGTGGGGCTACCCCGCCATCTGGGCCCTCATGATCGGCGTGAGCGTCGCCATCTGGCTCTGGTTCCGCCGCCGGGGGTGGCTCAAGTGATGGCCGTCCTCTGGCTGGCGCTGGGCGGGGTGGCCGGGATCCTGGCCGGCTTCGCGCTGGCCCGGCGCGCCTCGCCCACCGCCGACCCGGGCCCCCGCGGGGTGGAGCCGATGCTGGCGCCCGACCCGGCGCTCCGCTGGCTGGCGCTGGCCCGCCAGGCGCTGGGGGCCTGGGTGACGCCGGCGGTGACCGAGGGGGATCGGGCGGTCCGCTGGCAGCGGACCACGCCGGGGGAGGCGCTCCCCGCTGAGGTCTGCGAGCTGGTGGAAGGTCGACTGGCGGTCCTCTGTCAGCAGAGCGGGTCGGGCACCGAGCGGCTTGAGGCGGGTACCCTGATTTACACGGCGGCCTCGGGGCTCGGCGCCGGCCTGCTGCTCCCGGCCGACGCCCGCGCGACGCTGCTCCGCGACGCGCAGCAGGACCTGTCGGCGCTGCTCGACGGGCTGGCGCGCCGCCCGATGATGGAGCGGGCGATCGCGGAGGATGACGGACCGGTCGAATCGTTGGGCAGCATCGGGCTCCGGTTGGCCTACCAGATGGAGCGCATCCTCTCGGCCGAGGTGATCGTCGCGGCGGAGACGGCGGTGGGAGTGCGGGTGATCGGGACGTCGAGTCGGGCCGATCGCCGTCTGCTCGACAACCTGGCCCAGCCGGGCAGTCCGATGTACCAGGTGGCACGGGGGGAGGTGGGGTCGCTCACCAGCATCGCGGACCCGCTGGGTGGCATCGTGCACGACCGGCGCTCCCATTTCACACCGGCCATCGTCTACCCCATCCGGTCCAGCGATGTCACGGTCGGATCGGTGGCTATCTGGACCGATGACGACGGCGCCCCCATCGGACCGGTGATCGCGGAGGTGCAGGAGGCGCTCCGTAACGCCGGCCCCCGCATCGCCCGGGCCCGCGTCAGCGAAGAGAAGGGGAATGCCGCGGTGACCGACCCGCTCACCGGGCTCAAGAACCGCCGCGGGCTCGACGAGGAGATGCACCGGGTAGGCGTCTCGCAGGGGACGCTGATTTACGCCGACTGCGACAAGTTCAAGCTGCTCAACGATACGCTGGGTCACCCGGCGGGTGACGCGGCGCTGGTGCATTTCTCCCGGTTGATTCACGATGCCGTCCGAGGAGCCGACGTGGCCGCCAGGATCGGCGGCGAGGAGTTCGCCATCTGGCTGCCGGGAGCCTCGCTGATGTACGGCGCCAAGGTGGCCGAACGGATCCGGATCAAACTCGCGACCACCGGCTGGGACTGGCAGGGACGCTCGTGGCCGCTCAGCGCCAGCTTCGGCGTGGCCGCCGTCCCCGATACCACCAGGAGCATCGCGAATCTCCCGGCCCAGGCCGACGCCGCGCTGCTCGAGGCCAAGCGGCAGGGCCGTGACCGGGTGGAAGCGGCCAAGCCCATCGGTTAGCCCTCTGGTCAGGCGGTCAGGCGGTCAGGCGGCAAGGCGGGCCGGAGCCTCGGGGAGACATCGGTGACGCGATGTTGAACCCGGTGTCCCAGGAGGGTAGATTTCCGGTGCATTCCCGGGGGCGACAGGCTTCGACGGGTTTGATGAAGGGATCGCAGCGCGCCCAGGTCCAGTCTCCTGGTAAAACCGTCTGGAACGATTCAACTGCCAACTCTGAACTGGCAATGGCTGCGTAAGCTGAGCTCAGCTCGCTTATAGCACCTTCGATGAACGGAGCTCGTCCGGGGCGCTGCCATCGAATCGCAAAACCGGGCTGGCAACTGCCGCCACTCCGACGGCAGGCGCGAGATCTCAGGAGATAGAGTCCGGGAAGGTCGGTGCTGCACCGGTCCGGACCGACAGCCAGAAGCAGTACCTACGCGCGTAGACGTGGTCTTGGAAGCTTACTCGGACGAGGGTTCGATTCCCTCCGCCTCCACTGGGCTTGGGCCGGAAGCTGTAAGCTGTAAGCCATGAGCTGAAGCCCAAGCTCGACAAACGAACTCGGCCCTCCGAGCCAGTGGCAGGAGGGCCGAGTTCGTTTGTCGCCGCTCATGGCCTACGGCTTACGGCTTCCAGCTCACCCATAGCCCCTGGCCGGCCACCCCTACTTCCCGGCCGCCACCGCAACAGTCACCCTGGTCTTCTCCCATTCGAGCAGCAGGTTTACCCCGCCGCCTGCGCCCGGCTCCGTGCGGATGGTGAACTGCTCCACTGCTGTGCCGAGGGCCGTGACCGGCGCCGTGCCGTGCCCCACTTCCTGGGCCTTCACGGCGTCGGTGTATCGCGACTCGTGACCCCACTGGGTGATCGACTTGTTGACGATCACGTGCCACTCTTTGGGGTCGGGAATCGTGTAAATCGAATAGGAGCCCGCTGGCACCGCCACGCCCGCGATGGTGAGCGGGCCGGTGGTGTGGATCATGGTCGGCTCGTTGGCCCCGCTGCGCCAGATCTTGCCGAAGGGGACGCTGCTCCCGCCGATCATGGTGCGGCCGCCGGCCGAGGGGCGCCCGTAACAGAGCTTCACCTCCGCGGCCCCAACCTTGAACGTGATCGAGTCGAGCGGGCTCTTACGGGTGGCCAGCGGCAGATTGGTCGTGTTCATCGTGACGCAGGCGAGTGGCTGCTGCGGCGCGGGGAGGAGCAGGGTGAGTGCGGTGACAAGGGTCAGCATGGTGTGAGTCTCGGGGTCAGTGTTGAGTGGTCATCGTGAGGCGGGCCCGCGCCGCGAAGGCTGCGGTGAGGGCATCCGCCGGTCCGGCGCCGAGGGCGGTGAGGTGTCCCATCTTCCGGCCCACTCTCGGTTCCTTCTTGCCATACAGGTGCAGTTTGACGGCCGGGTCCGAGAGGGCCCGGTCCCACCGCGGTTCCCCGTGCATCCAGAGGTCGCCCAGCAGGTTCACCATGGCGGCAGCGGAGTGGAGCCCGGTGTCGCCCAGCGGCAGCCCCACCAGGGCGCGAACCTGCTGCTCGAACTGGTCGGTGACACAGGCATCGAGGGTGTAGTGCCCGCTGTTGTGGGGCCGGGGCGCCATCTCGTTCACCAGCAGCTGATCGCCGTCCACCACGAAAAACTCGACCGCCATCGTGCCCACATAGTGCATCGCCTTGGCCAACTTGCTGGCCGCCTGGCGGGCCCGGTCCGCCATCCCGGCCGACACACGGGCCGGCACGACCGTCGTATCGAGGATGCCGTTGACATGCCGGTTCTCCGCCACCGGGAAGGTCACGATCTGACCGTCCTCGGCCCGGGTGAGCACCACCGAGATCTCGAGGTCGAGCGGGAGACGCCGTTCCAGGATGGTGGGCTGGCGCCCGAACTCGCCGAAGGCCTGGGTGAGGCCCTCGAGGCTGTCGACGGGGACCTGACCCTTCCCATCGTAGCCCAGTCGGCTGGTCTTGAGTATCGCCGGGGCGCCGATCGTCTCGAAGGCCGGCACCAGGTCGGCCTCCGAGAGCACTGCATGGAACGGGGCGGTCATGAGCCCCTGCTCGCGCGCGAAGATCTTCTCCGCGATACGGTCCTGTGTCAGGGAAACGGCCTCGGGTCCGGGACGCACCGGACAGAGGAGCCGGAGAAAGGCGAGAGAGCTGGCCGGGACATTCTCGAATTCGGTGGTGATGGCCCGGACCCGACGGCCCAGCTCGGTGAGGGCCGGTTCATCGGTGTAGGCCGCCCGCAGGTGCAGGGCGGCGATCTGGCCGGCGGGGCTGTCCGGGTCCGGGTCCAGGACCACCACCTCGTAGCCGAGACGCTGCGCCGCCTGGGTGAACATCCGGCCGAGTTGTCCCCCACCGAGCAGGCCGAGGGCGGAACCGGGTGGGATCACGGCGTCTCCGGCAGGGTCAGGCCCAGGACCTTATCGGTCTGGCCCTGGCGGAACGCATCCAGCTTCTTCGCCAGCGCCGGCTGCTGCCGCGCGAGGAGTGCGACGGCGAACAGCCCGGCATTCCGGGCGCCGGCCTCGCCGATGGCGAAGGTGGCGACCGGGATCCCGCCGGGCATCTGCACGATCGAGAGCAGGGAGTCGAGACCGTTCAGATGCCGGGATGGCACCGGCACGCCGAGAACCGGGACCGGGGTCTTGGCGGCGAGCATACCGGGGAGGTGGGCGGCGCCGCCGGCACCGGCGATGATGCACTGGAGGCCGCGGGTCACCGCCGACTCCGCATACTGATAAAGCAGGTCCGGAGTCCGGTGGGCCGAGACCACCCGCCGCTCATGGGGCACCTCGAAACGGGCGAGCTCGGCGGCAGCGTGCTGCATCACGTCCCAGTCGGAGTCGCTTCCCATCACGATGCCGACCAGCGGCTGGGTCATCTTCTCCTCGAAGGGCGGGGGGGATGCCGATCCGGAGGAGTAGGATAACCGGAGCCTGGGCCGTTGGCCATGCGCGGCTGGGGCCCCGGTCTATCCCCGCGGGCTCCGGAAGATGAAATACACCGCGCCGAGAATGCAGACGGCGGCGTACAGATAGTCCAGCTTGAACGGCTGCTTCATGTAGAGGACGACAAAGGGGACGAACACGGTCAGCGTGATCGCCTCCTGGAGGATCTTGAGCTGTCCGAGGGTGAGCACCGTATAGCCGATTCGGTTGGCGGGGACCTGCAGGAGGTACTCGAACAGGGCGATCCCCCAGCTGATCAGCGCGGCCACGTACCAGGGCTTCCCCGCCAGGTTCCGCAGGTGGGCATACCAGGCAAAGGTCATGAAGACGTTGGAGAGGGCGAGGAGCCCGGCGGTGCGCCACAGCACAGTATTAATTGGTGCCTCCTTGTTCCTTGGCATCCCTTCGTTCCCCGTTCCCCGTTCCCCGTTCCCCGTTCCCCGTTCCGCCTGGATTACATCGACCCATCGGCTTCGGCGGAATGTGACGGGGAACGTGGAACGAAGAGGGTGGGCCTCACGCGTCCTGACCCTTGAAGACGAAAGCGGCCAGCGCCCCACCGGCGAACGGCCCCACGAGATACAGCCAGAGATTGGCGAAGCTGCCGCCGCCGAGGAGCCCGTGCACCAGGGTCGGGCCGATGCCGACCGCGGGATTGAACGCGCCGCCGGAGATGCCCCCGCCGGCGAAGGCGGCGGTGGCGATGGTGAAGCCGATGGCGAGGCCGTAGAAGGAATTGCCCTTGGTGGCCGAATGGCAGGCCACATTGAGCACCACCAGAGCCAGGGCGAAGGTGTAGAGGACCTCGACCAGCAGCGCCGCCACGACGGTGGCGGTGGGAGCCGGCGCCACGGGGAAGGTGCGGCCCATGATGACGTACACGATGAGGCTTGCCACGATCGCGCCGAGGACCTGCGAGACCATATAGGGGACCACCTCGGCGCCGGGCAGCTTCTTACGCATGGCCAGGGCCAGGGTGACCGCGGGGTTATAGTGCGCTCCCGAGAGGTGGCCCCCCATGTAAACCATGATCATCAGGCTGGTGCCGATGGCCAGAGGGGCCATGGCGGACTGCCCCAGCACCGTCAGGCCGATGGTGAGGACGAGGAAGAAAGTGCCGATGAATTCGGTGAGGTACTTGACCATGGATGTGTCCGGAAAGGGTGGGCCAGCGGTGATTCAGCGAGGGTCCTTCCAGTTCCACCAGTCGAGCAGCGCCCGCCGCGGCGACGGCGTGCTGGCGAAGTACACGGCACAACGGAACACATAGAGCACACAGCGATCCTGATGACTCCCCCGGAGCCGAATGAGGCGTCGGTACATCCGCTCGGGATCCCGGCCCTTGAGATCGGCAACCCGGCGAATACCCAACTCGCGGAGATCGACGGCCATCGCCGGGCCGATGCCGGGGATGGTCCGCAATTCGTCCCGGGATGGTCCCCGCTGGCGTCGGGCGCCGGCGGCAGCTACCTTCGCCCCCATCCTCTTCCTTCTGCTCTGGAGCTTCGATGCCATCGGGCGGTTTCTCCTGGGGCGGGTTCCTGGCGCGGCTGGCGGGCGCGCTGGTCCTGGTCTACGCGACCTACAACCCGGAGCGGTTCTCGTTCTTCCACTGGATTTTCCAGCCCAAGCCGGGTGAGGGCGGCCTTTCCGGACTGCTCCATGGATTCACGCCGCTCAAGGCCTTTGCGGGGCTCGGGTTGGTCGCGATCTGGGTGGTGTTTCTCCAGGCCACCCGCCGGTCGCTTGGTGCCGGTGGGGCCCTGCTGGTGGTGGCGCTCTTCGCCTGTACCATCTGGGCAATGATATACTACGGTGTCATCGCGCCCACCAGCAGTCGAGGCATTGCCCACCTGGTGTTGATCGCGGTGGGGCTGGTGCTGGCCATCGGACTGTCGTGGTCCCACATTACCCAGCGACTCAGCGGCCAGACAGACACCGACAACGTCGGATAGTTTGGCGGGTGGTTCCCTCGGCGCCCAGGGCCGGACGCGGGGGGCCCCCCCCGGAAACAAGATGGCGCCGGCACCGCACACTACCGGTACCGGGAATACGCCGGACCCACCCGATCTACGCCACGGGCGTCAGTGCGACCCCCGCCGCTTCTCGTACGTCCCCATCAGCTCCGCCTTCGCCAGCACATGGCCCTCCATCGCTGCCTCGAGCCGGGCCTTGGTCGGCTGTCCCAGCCCCTCGAGCCGGGCATCCAGTGCGTAGAGCTTGAAGAAGTACCGATGCCGCCCGATCGGCGGGCAGGGGCCGCCGTAGCCGGCGCGCTGCCAGTCGTTGAGGCCCTCGACCGTCCCCGCCGGCAGATCGCCCGAGGGGACCCCCGGGGGAAGCCCCCCTTCCTCCGCCGGCAGATTGCAGAGCACCCAGTGCACATAGGTTCGCTTGGGGGCCCGGGGATCCGGGGCGTCGGGATCGTCCACGATCAGGGCCAGGCTCCGGGTGCCCGCGGGGAGGTCGCGCCAGGAGAGCGGGGGCGAGGTGTCCTTTCCCTCGCAGGTATGGACCTCGGGGATGGTCTCACCCTGCCGGAACGCGGGCGATTCGAGTCTCATGCCGGCCTCCTCTGTCGCAACGCCACCACGGTCACGGCCGCTGCCAGCAGCACGGCGAGAAGCGGGAGCATGATCGCCAGGATTGCGGTCACCACCGCTCCGATCAGCTCCACCGTCGCCACCAGCGGGTTGGCGAGGCCGCCGGTAACGGCCGCGGATTTGAGCCGGAGCACGACCGAAGCGGCCTGGATCAGGCCGGCCGCGCCGCCTCCGCCGACGATCGTCATGGTCCACTTGAGGAGGGGCGGCAGATCGGTCATCACCGAGGCGGCGGCCACCATGCCAGCAAGTACGGCGGCGGGAGTGGCCAGGACGTCGAGTGCGTGGTCCAGCCAGGGGACGTAGTACGCACCGACCTCGAGCAGGGTGGCCGTCCCGAAGGCAATAAGGGCCGGGGTGGTGCCCAGCCATTCGAAGCCGCCCGCCGGCGGGAGGCGGCCCCAGCGGGCCGCGATGCCGGCGACGAGGAGCGGCGTGAAGACCCGGAAACCGCAGGCCGCCGCCAGGCCCAGGCCGATCCCGACACTGATCAGTCCCTCGAGCCCGCCCCCCGGCATCGGGCGATCACCCGCCGGCGCGCAGTCGCCCGACCCGCTCGTTAAGCTGCTGCATCAGGATCTGAAGCTCGGAGTGCTCGGGGTGGAGGATCCGCCCCGAGTCACTGTCGAGGTCGGCCAGGATCCCCTTGAGCCCGTCGATGCTCCGCCGGAGCCGGAACCGGGTGATGAACGCGGGATAGTTGGTGGTCCGCGAGGCGGAGAGCACGGCCCACACGCTGGTCCGCAGGTTGTCGACCGCGCCCTTCAGGTCCTCGAGCCCTTCGGCGTTCTGGCCGCTCTTGGCGAGCTGGGCGTCGACCGTGGTAAGCTGGCGGCGGAGATCGGCGATCTGCTGGAGCAGCGTATTGTCGGTCATGGTCGCGTCAGGAAAGTGGAAGTCGACCGCTACAGGGTCTTCCGCACTCGATCGAGGCCGTCACGAATTTCGTCCGCCAGCTTCTCGGCGGCCGACCCAATCTCCTTCATGGCACCCCGGGCCTCGACCCCGGCCGCATCGGCCCGTTGCCGCAGGGTCGCCAGCTTCTCGTCCAGCCGAAGCCGCTCCCATTCGTCCCGCGCCTCGGCCCGGGCAAGGTGTAGTCGCACCTTGAGTTCGTCCCGCTGTCGCTCGAGGTCGGTCAGAATCTCCTGCCACGCCGTCCGCCAGTCCGCCATGTGCGCCTCCCCGACAAGGCCATCGTACCCCCGCTCACGGAAAGGTAGCGGCTCAGGGGCCCAGGTCTAAGCCCATGACGATCGCCGGCTGGCCGGCACACGTCAGCCTCTGGAGGGGGCGCCAACCCCACCGGCCATACCAGGCTTCGGCCTCGGTCGTCAGGAGGTGGAGTCGCGGGAAGCGCTGGAGCCGGGCCTCCGCGACCACTCGGTCCACCAGGGCCCCGCCGATGCCGCGGCGCCGGCAGCCGGGCGCCACATAGACACTGGCGAGCCAGGGCGACCAGGCTTCCGTCCCCGGCATGTCTTCGAGGAGCAGGCTCGCGGACCCGGCCAGGGCGCCGTCGAGCCGCGCGATCACGGTGGTTGGCACGCGTCGATCGCGGTGGGTCGCCAGCTCCCGGGCCGCCTCTGCCTCGGTCCAGGTGGGGAGCAGGTGCCGCCACTCCGCCACGTGCCACCGGGCGAGCGTCGGTATCGCCTCGGGCCACTCGGCCAGCCACCCCAGGGTCAGGGTCACGCGGACCCCTCAGAGGGGCCGCGGTCGGCGGTGCCGGAGGATCATGTCCCGGAGGCGCTCGTCCGCATATTCCCGGAACTCGCCGGCATCGAAGAAAGTGCCGTAGCAGACCGGACACGATTCCAGCCAGAGGCCGGGCTGGGCCTTGTCTACCATCCGCACCATCGGCTGACCATCGACCGGGCAGGAAATCAGGCCCACCTGGTTGTAGCGCTCGCCGGTGCGGGCATCGCCGCTGTCGAGAGTCTCGGCCGTCCCCGAGCGCTTCAGGTCCTCGTGCTCCAGCAGGTCGAACCAGAGGCCGCCGCAGCCCCCGCAGCGGTCGACCTCGACGTCCACCACCCTGACCGGCGTCATGGTCGACTGACACTTGGGGCAGCGGAGCGGGCCGGGCTCGCGGAAGGGGAACGCGTCATCGGGGCTCTCGTGCATGCTGAAGCGTGAGCCGGCCGGCAGCGTCACGCAAGGGCCCCGGGTATCTCGAAGGCGACCTCCCGGATTTCGCGCGACACCTCGAAGCGGCCGGCGTACCGCGCGCTGTGCGAGCGCTGGAGCGCGGGCGCATGGCTGGCCCGGTAGCGCTCGAGCGCCTCCGGACTTCGGGCCTGGTACAGGAGCAGGAACGCCGCCCGCCCCTCCTCCGGCTCCGGGTCTTGGCGCTCCACGGTGCAGCGACGGAAGCAGCCGGTGGCCAGGATCTCGGGGACGTGGACACGCCGCATCCACTCGAGCCACTCCTCGGCGAGGGATCGGTCGATCCGCACGGTGACGGCGTAGGTCAGGGCCGATCGGTCCTCCCGGGCCTCACGCTCGAGGTGTGTCAGCACCGCCAGCGCCCGCTCCGCCAGGTCGACGGGGACATAGAGGTGGTCGTGGTGCAGGGCCGACACGACATTGGAGGGGATGCCGGCGGCGGCGAGTTCGCCCGCGACGCGGGCCAGGAATCCCACCGCGTCCAGATCCGAGTGGACCGTCAGCTCGATCCGGCGGGCGACGAATGCGACGGCCAGCCCGGCGCGCCCCGCTTCCGCTTCCTCCAGAATGAGGGTGACACCCTCCCGTTCGTGGAAGATGCCCCGGGCCGTCAATCGGTCCGTCGAGAGGCCCTCGCCCAACCGGCAGAAGACGTAGGTGGCCGGATCCAGTACCGGGGCCATCGTGCAGAGCAGGCGGGAGAGATCGCGCTCTCCCCGGTGCCTCTCGGGAGGCTCGGTCACCGGACGGGTCTCACGAACCGGGGCAGGCGGCCCGGTTGTAGCGCAAGGTGATGGTCCGAAGCCGGTCGCGGACCATCCCGCTCAGGGTGGCGAGGAGGGAATCGCCTTTGAGCCGGCTGTAGCGGATCTGCTGGGGGAAGTCGTGGGTCAGGTTCTCGAAGACCACCAGGGTGTCGGTCACAGTCGCGGCGAGGAAGGCCCCGGGCTCCTGGCCCGAGGGGGCCGCTTCGAAAACCAGTCCGCCGCTCACCGCGGGGCGAATGACCATATGCTCGGTGCCGCGGGTGGAGTCGCCCTCGACGGTCCGGCTGATGCCGACCATCGATCCGCCGGCGGGGGCCAGCCAGAGTTCCTCCACCAGGACCCCGGCGTCCAGCTGGCGCCAGCACCCTGCCATCCAGGCGAGGGTCCCGATCTGCTGCGCCGCGGCGGTGGACGGGAGGAGCAGCAGTCCGGCCAGCGCGAGCCAGTGGCGCGACGCGCTACGCATGCTCCACCTCTGTTCCCCAGCCGTCATAGACGCCCTGGTGCGATTCGGCGAGCGCGGTCAGTCGGGTCCGGCAGGCGCGGAGCCCGGCAAGGTCGGGAATCATGGCACGGGTCGCCAGGCAGAGCCAGTCGGCGGCCGCCTCTTCCTGACTGAGGGCGGTCCCGTAGCCCTCCGCCGCCAGCTCGCGGGCCACCGCTTCCGCGGCGGAGCGCTCCGGAAAGTAGAGGAAGAACTCGATCTGGTGGGAACGGGACAGGTCGGAGCCGGCCCGGGCCAACTGGTCCAGTGTCGAGCCGTCCTCATCGGGGAGGGCCTGCGCGACCTGGGCCTCACGCTGCCCGCCCCGGAGCATCAAGTAGATGCCCAGGCAGCCGAGGACGAGGAGCACCGACAGGGGCATGACTCAGCCGCGCCGTCGCACGGCCATCCGGAATTCCGTCAGCTTCACCCGGCCTCCCTGGTCCACCCGGACCGCTTCCGCCAGGAGGCGGAGTCGCTGCTCCATGCCGCCCCCGGCGAGGGGGAGGCTGATCCGCCCGGCGGCGTTGATGACCCGATGCCAGGGGACCCCGCTGCCGCCGGGCAGGGCGTGGAGGGCATGCCCCACCTGCCGGGCCCGGCCGGGGAGACCGGCCATCGCGGCGACATCGCCATAGGTCGCCACCCGGCCGCGCGGAATCCGCCGCACCGCCCGATAGATCCGTTCCCGGGAGGAGAGTGCCCGTCCCATCAGGCGAGATCGTGCGCCATGATCAGGTCGCGCTGGGGGTCCTCGCCCACGTGGAAGAGGAAAGTGCCGACGGCGCGAAACCCCATCTTCCGGTAGAACGCGATCCCGCGGGGATTCTCCTCCCACACGCCGAGCCAGAGGGTGCGGGCCCCGCGATCCCGGGCCGCCGCCCGAGCGGCGGTCATGAGCGCCTGGGCCACGCCCTGTCCGTGCCAGGGTCGATCGACGTAGAAGCGCCAGAGCTGCAGCGGGACAGGCCCGGTGACCTCGGGCGGAACCTCCCCGCTCTTGAGCTCGGCGTACCCGGCGAGGGCGCCGGCGACCTCCGCGACCAGCACGGTGACGTCCGGGTCGGCCAGCTCGCGCGCCTGGATGGCGGGGCCGTAGGAGCGGGCGACATGGGTGGCGAGGTCTTCCGGGCGATTGGCGGGGCCGAACGCCTCACGGAAGGTCCGCTCCATCAGGCTGGCGAGGTGCGCGGCGTCGGCGACGCGGGCGCGGCGCACCTGCACCACGTCGGCGATCACAGGCCCAGCCGCCCCCAGTCACGGGGCCAGTCGATCGCGCCCCGGCCCGCGGCGCTCCAGCTTCCCTGGTCGGTGCCCACCGTCACCTGGGCGTCCATCCGGCAGAGCACGTAGATCCCTTCGTAGCGGCCGAAGACCATCATCGGCCGGTACCCTCGCGCGGGGTCCTTCTCTTCGAGGCTGACCTTGAGGGTCAGTCGGGCCAGGGTGACCAGATCCCAGGAGACCTCGATCTCCCGCATGGCCGCGAAGATCCGGGCCCGGGTAAAACCGGCGATTGCCATCGCGGGGTGATAGCGGAATCCTTGCCGGCACGAGCCCTTGAGAAGATCCATCTCGTAGGTGCCGGCCCCGATCTTCATCAGGACCCGGGCGTCGTGGACCAGCTCGCGGGAGACGGCGGTGGCCACCGCGGCCTCCGCCACCGGATCGAGCGCCGGGTGCGGCGCGGACGCGGAGGGTTGCGCCTCCGCCTCGGTGGGGGCCCCGGGGTCGGGGGTCTCGTCAGTCATGGGCTGGGGCCGCGGTACAAACCGCTCGGCCGGACCGGCGCCGGGGCGATCGCATCTACGACGCGCGCGCGGGGACGGTGCGCAGGATCCCGTCGAAGGGATGCACGAACTCGAGGGTGGCGCCGGAGCGGGGCTGGATGAACCGGAGCAGCAGCTCGCGCAGGGCCAGCTCATGGGTGGGGATGTGCTCGTAGGCCACGATGTGGACCTCTTCCCGCACCTCCCGCCACAGGCCCAGGATCTTCCGCTCGCGGAGGCGCACCTCCACCCGCAGGAGCCTTCCTTCGGCGTCGTAGGCGACCGGGTACCGGCCCTCCCGTACATCCTGGGGCTGCAGCTCGCGCAGCGCCTGTGCCAGGCTGTTGAAGACCAGCAGCGAACCCTGTGCGTCGAAGATGATCGGGGACCTGATCATGCGGCCTGCCTTCCCGGATCGCGGCGTGTCAGGTAATGAGCCTCCGATTCCGGTCCCTGTCAATCAGGGCCGGCGACCGCGCCGGGCCGGGTGGCGTCGCTCGGCGGCCCGGGCCTGCGGGGGTGGCTGCTGGCCGCCGTGGGCCGCCCGGCGATCGGCCTTGGCCTTGGCCCGGGCCCGTTCCTCCGCCTTGCGGGCCCGGATCGCCGCGATGCGCTCTCCGATGGGGACCTCGAGCTGTCCCTCCGGGCGGGCCCGGTAGTCGAAGTCGGGCACCGTCACCCGCGGCAGCCGCCTGCCGATGGCGCGCTCGATGGCCCGCAGATCGCCTTCCTCGTCCGGGGCAACGAAGGTGAAGGCATCGCCGGTGGCCTCGGCCCGCGCGGTGCGGCCCACCCGGTGGATGTAGTCCTCCGGCACCACCGGCACGTCGAAGTTCACCACATGCCCCAGCGCCTCGACATCGATCCCGCGGGCCGCGATGTCGGTCGCCACCAGCACCCGGAACTTGCCATCCTTGAAGCCGGCCAGCGCGGCGGTCCGTTGCGCCTGCGAGCGGTTGCCGTGAATCCGCTCCGCGGCGATACCCTGCTTGACCAGGAACTTCTGGAGCCGATCGGCGCGGTGCTTGGTACGGGTGAAGACCAGCGCCTCGTTCATCTCGCCCCGGTCCAGCAGGGCCTTGAAGAGCGCCGACTTGAGTTCCTGCGGCACCGGGTACACCGCCTGGGTGATTCCCACGGCGGGCGCCGCCTGCCGGTCGAGGTTGATGGTGACCGGCTGGCGGAGCATCTCGCGGGTCAGCTCGCGGATCGGCGGTGGCATCGTGGCGCTGAAGAACAGGGTCTGCCGCCGGGTAGGGAGGTGGCGGAGGATCTTCCGGATCTCGGGGAGAAAGCCCATGTCGAGCATCCGGTCCGCCTCGTCCAGCACCAGGAACTCGAGTCCGTTCAGCTTGGCATAGGGAAACCGGAAGTGGTCCAGCAGCCGCCCGGGCGTGGCGATGATGACATCGGCGCCGCTGCGGAAGGCGTGCTCCTGCGGCCCCATCCCCACGCCGCCGAACACCGAGGCGGCGGTGAGCGGAGTGTGGGTGGCGAGATCGTTGAGATCCTCCAGGATCTGGGCCGCCAGCTCCCGGGTGGGCGTGAGGATCAGTGCCCGAGTGGTGCCCCGGGGTCGCGCCACCAGCTGGTGCAGGATGGGCAACAGGAAGGCGGCGGTCTTGCCGCTGCCGGTCATGGCGCAGGCCAGCACATCCTTGCCCTCGAGGGCGGGGGGAATGGCGTCGGCCTGAATGGGGGTGGGGCGAACGAAGCCCAGCTCCCGAATGCCCTGGAGCAGGCTGGGGTGCAGCTTGAGGCTGGCGAACGGCAACAGAGAGTCCGGCTGAGTGAGCCGGGAAGCTAGTCGGGGTTCACCTCAGGCAGAAGAGCGCGCGGTGGCCACCTCGACGGCATCGTCGACCCGGAGCAGCCCCGGCGTGAGCACCCGGGCATACCACCCGCGTCGGCCCCGTAGCGTGCGGACGAACGCCGGGCCCCGTTCGGGGCCCACGTAGGGCAGCGAGTAGAGCTCGGTGCAGGGCGTGCAGGCCAGCGTGACTTCCAGGGTCACGGCGCCGGCCTGGAGCCGCGCGCCGGGGCCGAGTGACGACTCGCCGATACCCGCCAGGGTGAGGTTCTCGCCCAGGTCGCCGGGGGCGACGGGCCAGCCCTCGGCATTGAGCTGACGGAGAACTTCATCGGTGAGCAGCAGGATCGCCTGGGCCGGGTCGCACTGGAGCGTCCGGGCGCGGTAGCCGTTGTAGTCGCCCTCGAGGCCGGCGACTGTCACCTGGCACCGCTCCACCGGGTGCTTGGGAAGGCCGAACTCGCCGGGCACCTGCGGCTTCACACCGAGGCGGGTGACTGACCCGCGCATCCCTACCGCACGTGCCGGAAGGTGATCCGGCGCACCGCGAGTGACATGGTCGAGGGCGACACCCCGAAGCGTTCGGCGATGGCCTTGATTTCCTTCCCCTCCCGGTAGAGTCGGCGGGCGGTCTTCACCTGGGCCTCGGTCAGCTTCGCGGCGAAATTGTCGCTCCCCTTGCGATGGGCACCGCCGCCGTACCGCTTGGGCTGATGCCGGGAGGAGAACCGGGTCTTGACCGAGGGATTGGTCTTGGACTTTCGAGGCATAGGACAAACGGACTCGAGCCGCGGTACGGGTACGGAGGCAGGCAGCACCCCTGCGGGCCGACTGCCTGCTTCAACCTATGACCCCGGTCGCGGCGGAGCAATGACAGCGATCTGCTCTCGCGCGACTCCCCTTTCGCGAATCCCTCAGAGGCCTGTCGATCAGGCCCGCGGGGAGAAAGAAAAACCCGCCGGCGGGCGCCGGCGGGCAAAGGACTTCACTCCGGCCCGGTGCTAGAAGGCGTGGTTGACCGGAGGCAGACGGTATTCGTATCGCGCCTTGCCGGTCAGGTGGCGCAGGGCGCCTTCCCGGCTCAGCCGGTCCTGCGCAAAGTACAGCACCGCCCGGACCTTGCGACCATGCGCCAGGACCTCCTCCTCGGTGCAGCCGGTGGACTCGATGATCTCATCCATCAACTTCCGGTAGCGGCGGGCGTTCTTGATCGCAAGATCGTCCGCGGCGACGGCGTGGCACATCTGATCGAACGCGCTCTCCCAAACCACCGACAAGGAGCCGGAATTGGCGGCGGGCGTACTCTTGCCCTTGCTGGTGTACGAGGTGGCGCGCTGGCGCTTGGCGTCCTGGCTGGTAGCGGTCATTACGGCTTCCTCGGAAACCGGCCCGCACAAACCAGGCGGGCCGGAAGAACAGGGGTCAGAACTCCGATGAACCGTAAAGATAGTCGACCCGAGGTCGCTCTGCAGACCCAGGGGGACCAGAACACCCTGTTCAGGGGGGCGACGATGACAGGTAACTTATTGGAAGCAAATCGATTAGGGTGGTGTCCCCAGAATGGGATTGGCGCCGCTCAGAGCGCCGCTCTGGAGGCGATTCGACTCAGCGCCTGCCGGAAGGCCGGTTCGACCTGGTCAGGGGTCCGGACGCCAAAGCCCATGTTCCGGATGAGGCCATCCTGCAGCCGATAGACCCAACCGTGAACCGTGAGATTCTGGCCCCGCTTCCAGGCATCCTGCACGATGGTCGACCGGCAGACATTGGTGGCCTGCTGGAGCGCATTCAAGGCGCAGAGCGCATCCATCCGGGTGGGCTCGTCGGCAAAGCCCCCCAGCAGATCGTGATGCAGCTCGGCCACGTCCTGGATATGGCGGAGCCAGTTGTCGATCAACCCCAGCGGGCGGCCCTGATAAGCGGCGGCCACGCCGCTGCAGCCATAGTGGCCGCAGACGATCACGTGTTCGACCCGCAGTACGTCCACCGCGAACTGCAGCACCGTCAGACAGTTGAGATCGGTGTGCACCACGATGTTGCCGACATTGCGGTGCACGAACATCTCACCCGGGAGGAGTCCCGTGATCTGATTGGCCGGCACCCGGCTGTCCGAGCACCCGATCCACATGTACCGGGGGCTCTGTTGTCGGGAGAGCTGGTCGAAGAAGCTCGGGTTCTGTCGGGTGATGGATGCGGCCCAGGCGCGGTTGGCCGCGAACAGCTCGTCGATCTCCGGCATCGTCCCCCCGGTGGGTGAGGGCGGAAGAGTGGCAACGGAGGAACCGCCCGTCAACCGCTTCAGGCGGCGGGAGCGGTCGGCTCGGCGGTGGCCGCCGGGCGCCTCTGCCGAATCCACCAGAGACAGGCCAGGAGCAGGGTGATCGCGCTCCAGCAGAACCAATTGGTCAGCGCCAGGATCAGAGTGCCGGTTGGCTCCATCGGGATGTGGCCACCGACCACCCGGGATCGAAGCACCAGGCCGTTGGTCAACCCGCAACAGAGCCCCGCGGCGGAGAGGGCCTGGATCGCTGGGAGATGGTAGAGGGCGACCGGCACCTCCCACCACGATGCGCCATGGACCAGCCGCGACCCGAAGTAGGGGAAGCCACGGACCAGGAGCAGCCCTCCCAGCGCCACCTGGACAACGAGGAGCAGGGCGGGGAGTTGAAGAAGCCGCCGCATTTCGCCGCTCAGGCCTGGGACTGCCGCCGATGGCGGATCAGCAGGGCGAGTCCCGCCAGCAGGACGATGCCGCCCACCGCCGAGACCCGGCCGCGCTGAGTCCGCTGCGCCCGGAGAACCTGAGCGGAGTCAATGACCACGGTGCCTCCGCTGGTGAGCGCGATGGCGCCGGGCAGGTCGCGGAAGGTGCCCCAGCCAACCAGGACCCGGACCGTGTCCCCACGGTGGAGCAGCTCGGGGGAGACCGGGGCGCCGGCCGGCACCGAGAAGGTCCGACCGGTGGCGACCCCGCGCAGGTGCAGCGTGATGGTGGTACTGGCGTCGCTGCCTGGGAGGCTCCGGCCCGGGCCAGGCCCCGGGCCGGCCGAATCGAGCACTCCGGACCAGGCCGCGGCGGGGGCGAGCGGAGCGAGAATCACCTGCCCGTAGGCCAGGATGATCCCACCGACGAACAGCAGCAAGAGCGGCATGCGGGCGGGTGCCGCGGTGGGCGTATCGTTCATCGGGGCCTGGCAGGTCGGAGGTGGGCGGCAAGGTATCGGGGAATGCCAGGGGCCGGCAATGCTCACCCGTTGGCCTTCCCCTGGAGGGCGCAGGCGCTATCCTGGACCCGGAGCCGCTGCAGGTCGATCGGTTCCCAGTCGGCATCCGTCGCTGGTTCGAGACCTACCACCGCGACGTCAAGATTGGTCCGGCGGTCCACCTCGAGGTGACTGATCCCCCTGAGCAGGATCAGCGAGGGGGCGCCGGCCCCGCCCGGCAGGGTCACGGCTGCTCCGTAGCAGGTAGTACCCCGCACCTTCGCGGTGGCGAACTTCCCGAGGAAGGTCCCCCCGCCCAGCGAGGGGGCCCGGAGCCGGACGGCGGCGCCGGGATACACCACCAGGGAGTCGGGGCGGGTCTGGGCCGCGGCGGCGCCCGGGACAAGAAGCAGCGGTACCAGCAGGGCCATTCGTCCGGTCACGCTCAGCCTCCGACCCGCTTGATGGTCCAGCCTGGGCGGCGGAGCGCCTCGATGACGCGGTCGCGGTGATCGCCCTGGATCTCGATGGTACCGGCGTTCACCGTCCCGCCGGCGCCGCAGAGGCGCTTGAGCTGGGCCGCCAGGGCCGCCAGCTCGGCGCCACCGAGTGGGACGCCGCTGATCACGGTGACGCCGGCGCCTTTGCGTCCCTTGGTCTCGCGGCCCACCCGTACGATACCATCGCCGCGGGGCGCGGGCTGGTTCGCCCGGCAGCGGCACTCATCCAGCGGCCGCCGGCACTCGGAGCACATCCTTCCGTACCCGGTGGAATAGACCAACCCACCGGTGGGGGGGCGCCGCTTCATCGCCGACCCACGTTACGACGTCTCCTGCAGGAACTGAAGCACCACGATCTCCTCGCGCCGGAGCGCGGCCGTGGGCCGCTCCCGGCCGGGGCGGGCATCCTCGGGCGGTGCCGCCGGCGGGGCCGTAATGCCTTCGAGATAGGCGTGGAGTACCGCAGGGTGCACGTAGTACTTCCGACAGACGGTGCGGGTATTGCCGAGCCGCTCGGCCACGAGGTCGATCGCACGGACGATATTCCGTTCGGCTTCCTTCCTGGAAGCCGCCGGGCCGACCGCGCGAAGCTCCCGGGCGGCCAGCATGGTGCCGGCCCAGGTGCGAAAGTCCTTCGCCGTGACGTCACGCCCGGTAATCTCGCGGAGATACTCGTTCACGTCACCGGAGGAGACCGTCTGGCGCCGCCGGGCCGAGTCGAGATACTGGAACAGCTCCTGGCCGGGGAGATCCTGGCACTGCTGGATGATCCGGGCCAGGCGGCGGTCGGTGAGGGAGACCGAATGCTTCACTCCGCTCTTACCACGGAAGGTGAAGCGCATGGCCGCGCCCTTGACCTCCACATGGTGTCCGCGGAGCGTGGTGAGCCCGAACGAGCGGTTCTCGCGGGCATACTCGCTGTTGCCTACCCGGATCAGGGTCTTGTCGAGCAGCCGCACCACGGTCGCGAGGATCTGACGGCGGGTGAGGTCGCGCGCGGTCAGGTCACGTTCCACCCGTTCGCGGATCAGGGGGAGCAGTTCGCTGAACTCGAGGATCCGGCGGAACTTCGAGGTGTCGCGCGCGGCCCGGTAGGCGGGGTGGTAGCGATACTGCTTGCGGCCCCGCGCGTCCCGGGCTGTCACCTGAATGTGTCCCGCGGGATCGGGGCAGATCCATACGTCGGTCCAGGCTGGCGGGATCACCAGCCCCAGGAGCCGCTTGCGCAGCGCCGGGTCCCCGATCCGGGCGCCCGAGGGGTCGAAGAAGACCCAGCCTGACCCGGCCCGGCGGCGCCGAATGCCGGCGACCCCGTCGGTGACGTAGGTCAAGCCGGCACGATCAGCGGCGGCGCGATGCTCCGCGGCACGGGACGAGAGCGCCGTACGGGACTCCTCGGGAAGTTGTCGAAGCACGGCTGGAGTGGAGCGGATGACGGAGTATATCCGCCCGCCCCGGGTCGGGGTCAAGTCGTCCCGCAGGCCTCAGAGCCCCCGAAAACGGATCTCCAGCAGCGGCATCACCGGCGCGAACTGCTGCTGGCCCGGGGTGGAGAAGTCCATCCCCGGCGACGGTTGGTTCATCAGACTCCGCTGGTAGATCATCGTGTCGGTGCGCGGGGTGGCCGAGCGCACCTGCTGGATCAACCGCTCGTAAATCGGCAGGTCGGGCCGCCGGAGCTCGACCCACGCCGGCGGATGTTCCACGCCCTCATAGATCCGGGTGAGCTCGTAGTAGTCGCCCACGATCGTGGCCTGCTCCTCGGCGGTAAACGAAGTGATGCTGGCGTCCCGGGTCAGACGGTAGTTCATGTACGCCACGTTGCGGTTCCCGGTCGCGATCTGGCCGCTGGCGTTGTGGTAGACCGAATCGGTGATGTATTGCGTCCCCTGCGTCTGGTACTGCCAGACGTGGGCGGTCTCATGCACCAGCACCGGGCGATTGGCCTCGCGGAAGCTCCAGCCGGGCGGCACCCGGATCTGGTTCCCGAGGGTGGTGGGGGCATTGAGGATCCGGGCTTCCACCACCCGGATGCGCGAGGCATCGACGCTGGACTGGAAGATGTCGCGCACGATCTCATACTCCCAGTCGTAGAATGCCCGACCGAAGGGGCTGGTGATCGCGGCGAGCTGAATCGCGCTCCACTCCAGGGCCGGGGAGGTAATCATCACCGGGCGGTCCCGGCGGGTGCGGAGCACGTCGGCGGGGACGTCGCCCAGGCGGGGATCGGGGGTCCAGGGGCGGTTGGGGGGAGTCATGGGGCACCTCGGAGGAGTGGGCTCGGTGGCCGGCGGCACGGCTCGCCTGGCGACCGGCAGTGGCGACGGGACTCGCCGTGATGTCAGACGAGCAGGCGGTCAGCGTACGGCACCCGTTCGCCGAATTCCAGGTGACGCCGCAGGATGCGAAGGTACATGGCCCAGCAGAAGCTGCTGATCCGGAAATGTTCGGTCACGCCGTTCCACCCCGAGTGGTAGAACCGCACCTGGGTGCCGTCGCCGCCGGGCGCAAGCACGAATCCGACCCGGGTGCCGAGCCAGTCGACCATGGCCCTGGTGAGCCGCAGCTCGAACGCCTCGTGGGGCCGCGCGATCGACACGACCGCGCGCCAGTCGTACTCGGGACCGAACCAGAGCTGGTACTCCGAGCCGGGCACCGGGGCTCCGGAGGACTGGGCGGTCCACCACTGATCGAGGCCGGCGGGCGTCGTGATGGCATCGTAGACCCGGGCGGGAGGCGCCGCGATGGGGAAGTCGTGCAGAATGTCGGCGCTCATGAATGGTCCTCGGTCGCCCGCGGTGGATGGCTCAAGTGCAGCTTTTCCAACGTGGCCTCGGGGACCGGGGTGAGCCCCTGGAGCCACTCGGCCCAACGGGTCAGATCGTCGCGGGTCACCAGCCGCGCCGGGGCCTGGCCGAAGAGGCGGCCGTTGCTCTGCTCGAAGGAATCCGGCAGCTGGGCGGTGACGCCATGGTCGGTGGTGGATTCGATCTGCAGCCGCAGGGCCTCGGCCGCCGCCTCGGAGCCCACCAGGAAGACGTAGTTGAAGCACTGCGGCACCTGGTCGAGCCGATGCTCGGTGATCTGAGGCCACAGCAGGTCGGGCATCCTCCCAAGGCCACGCCACACCTTGCTCTCCCACTCGAGCGGGCCCGCGGCCGGCAAGGGGGGGCGCGAGAGGCGTTGCAAGGCGGTCAGGAGCGGCATGTCGTGCTCGGTGAGCGGGAGCTCCAGCCTCCCGGCCGCCTTGAGCAGCGGGAGCAGCCGCTGGGCAGCGGCGTCGGCCGAGAGGGCCCCGTCGCGGTACTGCCGGATGATTTCGTCCGGGTCGCTCATGTCACGGGCAGCGGATGGCAGGCCCCCGGACCCACTACGGTCGTCCATTCCCGGACCCGCCAGCGGGTCACCAGCCCTTCCCGCACGTAGGGATCGGCGGCGGCGAACCGTTCCGCCACCGCCGGCGACTCGCCCTGGAAGAGCAGCACGGCGCCGTCGGCCGGGTCCGCCAGGGCGCCGCCCATCACCATCTCGCCGCGGGCCACCGCTTCCCAGCCCAGCCGGAGATGCGCCTCCCGGACGGTGGCCCGCCGGGTGACGTAGTCGGGCACGACGTCATAGAAGAGGAGGTAGTGCTTCATTCGGGCCCTCCCTCCGGCGGGGGCGTCGGGCGGCTGGCGAGGTGGCGGGCCAGGAAGTAGACCACGGCCACGTTCACCACGATGATGCTGGCCTTGCCGGCCCCGGGGCGGTGCAGCAGCTCCCACGATTCGATCGGGATGAGCGAGGCGGTCGCCACCACCGTCAACCACTCGGCCCAGCGACGCTTCAGCAGGAGTCCCACTCCCTCGACCAGAAACAGCAGGGCGTAGAGCAGGGTGCCGCCCACCAGCACCTGGGCCGCGCTGGGGGGGAGCCCGAGCAGCCAGCTGGCGGCGCGGCGCGCCACGTCCTGCTGGGCGTCGAAGGGCAGGTCGGCCACCCACTCGCGCACCTGCGCGGCCACCGTCGGTCGGATCAGGTGGGCCGCCGCCAGCGCCAGTGACGCGATGAGCAGCGACTGGGCCAGCTTGAACAGGCCGATGACCCTGAGGGAGGTCGTGCCTCGGGGCTTGGGCGGTGGTGTAACGACCGGTGGCGATTCGGCGGGCACGATGCTCAGGGATCGAGGCGGGTAAGTGCGGGCGTTGGTCTCCGCCCGAATTGTCTCCCCACCCGGAGAGTTGCGCCAGTCCGGCCCCGCTTCCGACCGGCTCATGCCGACTGGCTCCGCCGCTCCGCGCGGCGGCAGAGGTAATGATGCCAGAGAATCCTCGCGCCCACCGATCGCCAGGGGGCCCAGGCGGCCGCGATCCGGGCCGCCCGCTCGGATGTGGGGCGGAGCCGGAGCCCTTTCACGTCCTGCATGGCCTGTATCAGGGCGACATCGCCGGGGGGCCAGACGTCGGGCCGCCCCAGCGCCATGAGCAGGTAGATGTCGGCACTCCAGGGTCCCACGCCCTTGAGGGCCACGAGCAGCTGACGGGCACCGGTGTCGTCGATGCGGCCCAGCCGGCGGAGGTCGAGCCGACCCTCGAGCAGCGCGATCGCGATCCCGTGGCAGTAGGCCGCTTTCTGGCGGGTGAATCCCAGCCCGCGGAGGCCGTCCTGACCCAGCAGACGAACCGCATCGGGGGTCACCTGGCCCAGGTGAGCCGCGAGTCGGAGGTACATGGCCTTTGCGGAGGCGAGCGAAACCTGCTGCTCCAGGACGATGCGGACCAAGGTGACGAAGCCGGGGCGGCGGGCCCACAGCGGCGGGACCCCCCAGCGTTCGACCACCCGCGCCAGGTCGGGATCGCGACGACAGAGCCGGCGCGTGGCCAGCTCCAGCGCGCGCCGGTCGAGACGGGATTTCGGTGTCGACGCCGACACTAGAGCTCGCCCACCTCGGTATCGACCTCGCCCCTGGCCAGCGCTTCTCGCGCCTTCCGGGCCAACTGGGTGTAGCTCGCGCGGATCTTTTCCAGCTGCCGCTCCTCCAGCTCCTCGAGGTCGAGCAGCGCGTTGTGCGCTCCCGCCGTGACCCGCAGCAGTTCGTCCAGTTTCACCTGCACCGCCTCGGCGTCCCGGTTCTGGGTGTTCTGGATCAGGAACACCATCAGGAAGGTGACAATGGTCGTCCCGGTGTTGATCAGCAGCTGCCACGAGTCGCTGTAGTGGAACAGCGGACCGGTGACCAGCCAGGTGAGGATGATCAGGACCGCCGCGCCGAAGGCGACGGGTCGGCCAGTGAGCCGCGAGACGGCTTTGGCGAAGGCGGTGAAGAGCGACTGGGACTTGGTGGCGCGCATCGGGGTGTCGGGAGAAGGAGACGGACCCGGCTCATCCGGGTCCGAGGGCGAGCAGGCGAGCCTCGGGACACCCGCGGATCGGCCCGACGGCCGCGGGGGGACGCTGCCTCGAAGGTACACCGGATCCCCCCGGACCGGGCTACGCCGAGAACCAAAATGCCAGTGGCAGCGTTCCGGAAGGGTCATCGCCCGGTATTGGGAGTCATGCGCCTTCGGATCCTGCTCTGGCTGGTGCTCAGTCCGCTGCCCCTTCCGCTCGCCGCTCAGCGGCCGGTGCTGGACCTCTCCGGCGGGTTCACCGGCACGTCCTGGCGGGTGAGTGCCTCCGCCGGGTGGACCACCGCGATCGGCCCACTGCGGCTGGGCGCGGGGCCGCGGCTTACCCGGTACGGGGGAGACCCCGCCCGCTACCGCACCCACGAGACCCCCCCCGCCGGTCTGGCCTCGCGGATCCGGCTTGCGCCGGGGGTCTGGTCCGTCAATCTGCTGGTCCTGGGAGACCTGCGCCTGGCGGGCCCGGTGGGTGTGGGGGCCAACCTCGACGTGGCGGGGGTGGCGGGCGGGGCGTCGCGCCGATCGGGCAGTGTATCGCTGGCGCCGGCGCGGTGGTCGCTCTTCCGCTACGGCGACAACGACCGGGGATCGCTCAACTCCGAGTTCTACCTGCGGGTCGAGGCCGCGCCGCGCATGACCCTCCGCGGTGGGGTGAGCCACTACGTGACGGGCTACCGGGTGTCGGGGGGTGGGGCCCGTTATCTCCGGTTCGACACGGTGCCCTTTGTCGCGCTCGCCTGGCGGCCCTGACTAGGGTGCCACCGCCCAGGGGGTGGTGGTGAGCTTCTGCCAGAGTTTTCGGTGCCGCAGTCGGCGCCACCACGCCGGGCGTGGCTGCAGCGACCGGAGCACGCTGCTTTCCCAGCCCTTCGCGGGGTCGACCGCGATGATCGCGGCGAAGGGATTCCGTCCGGTCAGCGCGCCCAGGCTCCGGGCATGCGCCCGGAGAAAGTGGGCCGCGGCGGCGGTCCCACTGTCGCCGAGCCCCATCACGACCCAGAACATGTGATGAGTCGCCGAGTGGCGGCCCTTGTAGACCAGCCCGAAGTCGAGGCCTTCCCGGGCCTCGAACACCTCGGTGCCGTTGAGCACCCGGAACGCAGCCGGCTGCCGCACCGCCACCAGCCGCGGCTCGCAGCTGTCCAGGATCTGGGTGGCCTGGTAGTGCGGACCGACCGCGATCGTCGGCTCGCTCCACGCCTTTCGGTTGGGTTCCCCGGACACCACCCGGACCGAGATCCGCCGATTGCTGCCCAGGAGAAGCTGCTGCAGCTCCCCCAGCGCCATGACGTCGAGGGCGTGGTAGACCTCCGGAACCTTGACCCACTTGTGGACCGTGAGGCCTTCGGTGGGCTGGCGCGGATCGGCGGGGGCGCGGGAAAAGAGCTCGTTACCGGGGACGAACATGCCGCGAAGACAGCAGGCGACGCGGTGGGTCCCCGAGCCGAGGGGATAGAGCAGGGCCCGCACCGCGGGGTGGAGCGCCCGGCGCCGGGCAACCAGCCAGGCAAGCAACAGGGTCAGGGCTACCGCCGCGCCGAGGAGGATCGGCACGGGCAGATCGTCCCAGGCGGGCAGGGACCGATCCAGCGCTGGAAGAGGCATAACCCAAAAGGTGACCGGCCGTGCGGAAAGCGACAAGCCCGTCAGGCTGTTGCGCGCCCCCCGTGATCCCGGTCATATCGCGGGGGTGGCCCGGCCCCTATGGCACCTCGAAGATCAGCCCGTCCTCGTCGTAGTAGCCCTCGTTGTCGGCCTGGAGCAGCCCCTCCCGATTGCCGAAGAGCCACTCCCAGATGGGATCCAGGGACTCGAGGGCCTCCCGACCATGCACCTTGCCCGACACCCGGACCTTGAAAATCGTCTGGACGGTGGCCAGGGCGTCGGCTACCCGGGCCTCCCCCGCGCCACTGCCCTCGGAGGCGGCTTCTTCCAGCATCGCCAGCTCGTCTTCGAAGCCGTCGTCCTCCGGAGTGCTGAGCTGAATCTCGCCGATGACGTCGGTGCCAAGCCGCAGCTCCCCGCTGCCATCCTCCAGGTCGAGACGGTACTTGCGGTTCACGGCGCGGAGCGAAGTCTTCAGGTCGTCGAGGTCGATCGAGCCTGAATCGGTGATGAGAAAGCGCAGATGGTAGCTCATGATCTCCTGCCTGTGGGACAGCCAAGCTATCGCGCGACCGGGCCGCGCGCGAGACCTCGGCCTCAGGGGATGGGGGCGGTGCCCATCCGCCGGATCCGCCACGCCCCCGCCGGCCCCGCCACCCACTCCGCCGTGAAGCGCCCCCCCACCTCCACGGTATCCCCGTCCGGGAGCCGCACCCTCTGGGCATAGCGGCCGTGCTGGATGCCGGTGTCCCCGGTGACCCGGCTGGAGTCGACCACCATGGTTGCCGCCAGCACCCGGTACTGGTCGAAGGTGTGCAGAAAGGCCCGGATCGAGTCGGGGCCGGTGACGGTGGGTTGCGCCTCACCGGCCAGTTCGCCGTCGGCGGTAAACAACGCGGCGATGCTGTCGCTCGCCATGGTCCGGACCAGGCGACCGTAGTGGTTGAGCGCCGCGTCCAGGGCCCGGGCCTGTTCGGCCGCGCTCCGGGGGGTGGAGAGGCCACAGGCGGCCAGGCCCAGCAGCAGCCAGAGCGAGGAGCGGGACGAACGCCGGGGAGTCACGCGAGTCGGTTACCTACGGCTGGGGCTCGAAAGTCACATGCACGGGACCGGCGGTCTCCTGGATCCACTGGATCCGGAGGGCCGGATGGTACGACAGCACCAGGCTGTCATGGGTCACCCAGCGCCCGCGCACGGGAACCGCGGGTTCGCCGGGATGGGCCACGCTTCCATTCAGCAGCCATGCACTTACCGGCGGTGTCCGCCAGTAGTCGGTGAGCTGGATCGAGTAGCCGGTCCGCTTCTCGCCCGGACAGGTGAGCAGGTGCAGCGAACCGGCCCGGTCCTGCTGGTCGGGGCCGGGATCGAGGATGGTCTCCCGGCAGTCGGGCATCGGCTCCGGCCGGGTGCCGGCGACTCCATAGACGATCAACCCTGCCCCGAGGAGCACGAGCGCCGTGGCCAGCACCGGACGAACCGCCCCGGGGAGATGCATTCGTCTCAGCGGGTCATGAACCGCACACCTGCGATGACGAGCGCGGCCCCGAGCAGGCGGCCCGGGGTGGCGGTCTGACGGGCGAACCCCACCAGGCCGTAGTGATCCAGGAGCAGCGACGCGAGCATCTGGCCAGCCACGACCGATGCGGTCAGCGTTGCGGCACCAAGCCGGGGGGCGAGCACCACCGCGGCGGCGATGTACATCGCGCCGAGCAGGCCGCCGGCCCAGTGCCAGGCCGGCGCCGCGGCGGCGAGGCGGAGCGCGGGGACCGGCGCCCGCATCGCCAGCGCGATCAAGCCCAGCGCCAGCGTCCCCACCAGAAAGGATGCGAAGGCGGTCAGGATCGGCTGGCCCAGAGTGAGCCGCAGCTGCGCGTTGATGCCGGCCTGGACCGGCAAGGCCACGCCAACCAGGATGGCGAACAGGATCAGGTACATGAGGAATCCGCAGTAAGGGACGGCATCGCTCAGAGGTGGATGCGGACCTGCTCCACGATTCGGGCCGCGAGGTGACGGTCCCGCCGCGCCAGCCAGAGCGAGACCCGCCCGGCCTCCTCGCTCGGAATCACCCGGAGTGCCTCGAGGTCGTCGCTCATGAGCAACAGTCGGGGCAGCAGCCAACCGCCCTGGAGCGTGACATCGCGCAGGCGGTCATAGGGAACGAGGAGACTCTCATCGGGGAGGGGAAGGGTGTCGTCCGCGATTCCGGTGAAGCCGAACCGCTCCACCCGCGCGGTGCCGGTCCACTCGAGAAAGAGCCCCTCGTCCTCCGGGTGCAGCAGACCCCGGAACCGGAAGCTGGTGGTTGAGGCCCCGGCGAAAGTCAGCTCGTCACGACCTGGGACCTTGAGGCGGAAGGGGAGCGAGGCCATCAGGCGGCCTCACGATGCCGGCGCAAGCGCCGGATAGCCGGAGCGGGCCAGTGGTCCGATCTTGGCTGCCGGGCGGGCGCACTCCGGCGCAGGCCCCGGTCTCCGCGAGGGATGTCATCCATGCATGTCACGATCGATCCGGCCATCCTGTATTTCGGAACTCCCGTGGTCCTGGTGAGCACCACCAACCCGGACGGGAGCCCCAATCTGGCCCCGATGTCGTCCGCCTGGTGGTTGGGGCGGAGCGCCGTCCTCGGTTTCGGAGCCCGCTCCCAGACGCCCGCCAATCTGCGCCGTACCGGCGAGTGTGTGCTCAACCTGCCGTCGGTGGATCAGGTCGCGGCGGTGAACCGGCTGGCACGGACCACCGGCTCCTCCCCGGTGCCCCCGCACAAGGTGGCGATGGGATACCGTCACGAGCCGGACAAGTTCGGCGTGGCGGGCCTGACACCGGTCGACTCGACGATCGTCGCGCCTCCCCGCGTGGCGGAATGCCCGGTGCAGCTGGAGGCGGTGCTCGAGGGGGAGTTCGGACTGGCCCACGGCGATCCCGACCGTCAGGGCAAACTGATCGCGCTCGAGGTGCGGGTGGTCCGGGTTCATGTCGACTCGCGGATCCGGATGGAGGGGTTCGAGCATCGAATCGATCCGCGCCGGTGGCGGCCTCTGATCATGAACTTCTGTGAGTTCTTCGGACTGGGCGAGGTGGTGCACCCGTCGACGCTGGCGGAAATCCCGGAAGAGGCGTATCGACCCCGGCCGCAGGCGGTTGCCGAGTGACCGGGGCCGGCCGTCTAGGTCCCGCCCGCGGCCGAACGCCGCGCGGCAGCGAGGTAGCCGGGTTCGAGGTTGAGCAGGTTGGCGAGCTTGCGGACCAGATAGGCCTCGTGCTCGGCGATGGCGCCGTCCGCCAGGATCACGCCCCACATCACCTCGGCGAGGACCATCTTCTGGCCCAGGTCGTACTGCTCGTTGATGAGCCGGGTGAACTGAAAGTGGTCGATCGAGCTGGCCCGCTCGGCCTCCGCCAGGGCGATCAGCTCGTCAGTCTCGGCCTCGGTGAGGCCGAAATGACGGGTCAAGGCTCCCTGGATGTGAGCCTGTTCGCTCTGGGAGAACTCGCTGTCGGCGTGGGCCAGCTCCAGCAGCAGGGCGCAGGCCGCGAGCTGGATCGGGGGAACCACCCGGGCCGGGCCGGCGGGAGCGGACCCTGGGTTCATCCTGCGGGAGACGAAATGGCGAATCGCGTCGAGCATGAGGGGTCGAGGCTAGCTTTCCTTCAAGGTGGGGGCTCCAGGCAGGGCCGGCAAGATCAAGCGAGGGCAACGATGGCGGAGACGATCCACTGGTCGATCTTCTCCACTCCGATCGGGACGTGCGGGGTGGCCTGGTCCGGCGGTTCGCTGGTGGGGGTGCAGTTGCCGGAGGCCAGCGAACAGGCCACCGTCGCTCGAATGCGGCGGCGCTGGCCGGACGGCGGCGACACCGAGCCGGGGCTCGTGGCGGCTCCGGTGATTGCGGCTATTCAACGGCTGCTCCGGGGCGAGGGGGCCGACTTCTCCCTGGTTCCACTCCGCCGCGACGGGGTCTCGCCGTTCCATTGGCAGGTCTACCAGATCACCCGCACCATTCCGGTGGGCCAGACGCTGACCTATGGTGAGGTTGCCAGGCGGCTGGGCGACGTGACACTGGCGCGTGCCGTGGGGCGGGCGCTGGGGGAGAATCCCTGGCCGCTGGTCATTCCCTGCCACCGGGTCATCGCGGCGGCGGGTCGCCCGGGTGGATTTTCAGGAGGAACCGGCACCCCCACGAAACTGCGGCTGCTGGCGATCGAAGGGGTGGTCCCCGGAGGACAACCTTCGCTGTTCGATTGAAGCGGCCGGCCCCGGAGTCCACGCACGGCCGCGACGGCGACCACGCGTGGACCCCGGAGGCCGATGACGTCAACGCGACCGTGCCAGGCGCGGGCGACGGGCCCGGGCCGGCGCTGTGTCGGCGATGACCTTGGGGGGACGACCGGTACGGACCAGGCCTTCGAGCCACTTGTCGGCCGCGGCCCGTGCCTTGGACTTGCCGCCGCAGCGGGTGTCGCTGAAATACGCCTTGTACTTGGGAACCCAGCCGGTCTTGGTCCGGGTGTACCCGATGCGCACCAGGTATCCACGCACCTTGGGGTAATCCAGTCGCACCATGCCGGGCGGCAGGCGGCGACCGCGTCGTGCGGCGGGCAACTTGATCTTCGGTCGACGGGCTTTCGCCGCCGGCCGGCGCGCAACCTTGCGAGCCATTGGAGGACTCCTTTAGGAAGGGTCGGTGGGCCGGGCATCTGGCAAGAGTCAGGGGGGACTCTCCGGTGCTTCGGTCCTCGTCTGCGGTAAGACCGGGGGATTGCTGTCTCCCGGCAGCTAACAAGGTACGTCAAAGTGTGGGAAAGTGACAGGCCCCGGGACCAACGAGTTTAGTCAGCATCGTACCACCTGCACCGGCCCGCTAACAAGCAACCCCGTTCAGCGCGCCCCTGACGGGCCCTGTTGTCGCCCTGCCGGGTCAGGAGTGGACAACATGTCCCCTGGTCTTCGTTTTTTCGGGCAATCTTCGGAGTCATCCCGGACGACTATGCCGGTGGTGGCACTGGAAGCTCATCCGCCCGCCAGAGACCGAGACTCTTGTCGGCAAACGCCCCATCGCACTCGGTGCACTGCTCGTTGAGCAATTCGATGGGGGGCGGGAAGGCGAACGGGGGCAGCTGAAGGTTGAGCGGGCGCCAATCGCCGGTGATGATGTCAAGATTGGCTGGCTCCGCGGGGAAGGTGGTAGTCAGGAGCCAGGCGATCCCGCTCCGGCGGACGTTGCGGAGCGCTCGACCGATATCGGCGAAGGAGAAATGCACCAGGCAGTCGCGACACAACAGCAGGTCGGCCGCGGGCAGAGTGGCGCTGGTGAGGTCGAGCGCGAGAAACCGCCGCCCGGGTCCGCCATGTTGCCGGCGGTTGGCCTCCACCAGCTCGGGCAGGAGGTCGCCGCCGATATAATCGATTCCTCCCAGCGGCACCTTCGCCATCCAACGCCAGTCGCCACACGGCACATCCAGGAGGGTGCGGATCGCGTAGCGGCTGAGCAGCTCGGGGAGGGCGGTGCGGAGCGCTGCGGTCTGGTCGTCGCCTGAGCCAGGTCCCGAGACCGAGTCTTTGCCGGCCCAGTGATTGACGCGCCAGATGTGGCGGAAGGTGTCGCTGGCCTCGAGGCGTTCGCCGACGGCGGCGCGCCGGGCGAAGTATTCGGGGTCGAACGGGACCGCATGGCGCCGGTGGCTCATGGGCCGCTTACGCGGGGCCGTCGTGGGCCGGGGCGGGCGTGGTTCGGCGTACCATCATCGGCCCGTCACTCGAAAACCCGTGGCGCAGGTAGAGGGTCCGGCTCCGCTCCGTGGGCCAGAGGAAGACGGCGTCGAGCCGGTCGGCATCGCAGGCCTGGAGGCAGGTTGCGAGCAAGGTGCCGCCCAGCCCGGTGTTCCTCAAGGCTCTCGTGACATACAGGTTGCTGATGTAGCCGTAGAACTCCGGCTCGCCGACCGGGTTCGGCAGCTTCTCCAAGGTGTGGAGCCAGACCGAGCCGGCCAGCTCGTCGTCGAGGTCCGCCACCCAGCAGCGCCAGGTGCCTCGGGTGAGTCGTTCCCGCATCCAGTCGCGGCAGCGCGGTACGAAGCGGTCGCGCGCCTCGGCCGGCGGGTCGAGCGCGGCGCGAAAGTCATACCGCAGCGCCGCCAGCCGAGGCGCATCGGCGGGGGTCGCGGGGCGAATGCGCGGTGCGCTGGGTGGGGGCCGGCTCATCGGACCGTTCGCGCCTCGTGCGGGAGGTGGGCTCAGTCCCGGAGGGAGACCTGGAACTCGGACACGCGGGGACGGATCCAACGCAATCGGGCCGAAGCCTGCTCGATGACCAGGACCGCGCGGCTGGCCGACGACCAGCCGTCAGCCAGGGGGGAGGAGGTCGCCACGGCCCGGCGACAGAGGCTTGCCGCGGACACCAGGTAGCTGTCCACGGCCAGGGGTACCTGCTCGCCGGCGCCGACCATGGGGCGGAAGAGACCGGCGCTGTCGAGGGCCACCACCAGCCGGATGAAAGCGACCGAATCGATCCGGGCCGTCAGCACGCTGTCGACGCGGCCGGCGCTGGTGAATCGGCGGGTCACCTGGCCGTCGCGCCGGATCACCATCCGGTCGACCACGCAGTGGGTGGCGCAGTGGCGGTACTCGCGGGTCACCTCGGTGATTTCGGTCGGGTAGGGGGGAGGGGCGTCGCCCCAGTCAGGCTCGACGAATGGCGGGCGGCGCGGGGCGCAGGCGACCGTCCCCGCGACCAGCAGCAGGGCCGCCAGCCTCACGCTCACAGCGACTGCTCCTGCGGCAACGGCTTGTGCAGCAGCGCGACCCGGCGCCCGTCACTGGTATCGAGCCGGTCGAGCTCCACGAAGCCCCGGCGCCGGTGAAAGGCGTAGGATTCCGGGTTGGGCGGTGCAAGGTGCACCTCGCAGGCGAGGGTCGTCCAGTGTCGGCGGCGGGCCCAGGCTTCGAGGTCGGCGTAGAGCGCGGTGCCGATTCCTCGTCCACGGTCGTCGCTGTCCACCACGACCTGGTCGACATACACGAAGCCCGGGCCCCGGCCGCGAAACCAGTTGAATTCCTCGCCGTCGTACTCTGCGGAACTGTCCAGGGCAATCAGGTATCCGGCCACGCGCTGGTCAGCCGTCGCCACCCAGGCGAGTGTCGCGCGGTCGAGCAGGTCGTCGAGGGTGGCCCTGGTCAGCTGGAACACCCGCGGATCCGCCGCGTGATTGAGCGCCAGGATGGCGGGGCGGTCGGCGGCCTCGGCCTGGCGGATGGCGATCGGAGCGCGCATCGGACTCCCCCTCACCCTGCGGCCGACACGAGGGCGTGGAGCTTGTGCACCGTGTGCCAGTTCCGCGAGGTGGTCCGGTCACCCAGGGTCCTTTCCAGCGCCTTGGCCATTCTGCTGTCGATGACGCCCCGCGGGAGCCAGAGGTAGGCCACTCGGCGCCCGAGCTCGATCCGCTCCGGGGTCCAGTCCTGGCCGGTCAGCGGGGCCAGCTTTGCCCGGTCGGCCGGGTCGGCGAGGACGGCGACGAGGAGGCGGGCGGCGTTGGTGGCGACGGACTCGAGGGGATTCTCCCGGACGATTTCCTCCAGCTCGGCGCGGGTGATGACCGTGACCCGGGTATCGACCCGGAGCCGCGTGTGGATCGCCTGACGCAGGGTCTCGCCGAGTCGGCGCCCGACCCGGGCGGCGGTGAACACCACATTCCCGCTGTTGAGCAGGGTGCGTACCTCGCGGTGCCCCAGGCCCTCGACCACCTTGCGCAGGTCGGCCATGGCGATGCGGCGGCCGTTGCCGCCAACGTTGACACCCCGAAGCAGGGCCACGCATCGTTCCGCCACGTCGGTCACCGATCCTGACCGGGGTCGTCGTCCGGCATCCGGCGGATGTCCCCGCTCCGCCGGCCCCAGACGACGCGGCGGCGCTCGGTCCCGACGCCTTCGAGCTCCCGTGCCTGCGCCCGGTGGAGCCGGCGTTCGAGCACCTCTTCGAGATACTCGATGCCGAGGAGTATGGCGATCGTCAGCGCCGTGAGCACCAGGGCGGACTTGATGTAGCCGAAGCCGATGACCGACCCGATGGCGGCGGTGACCCAGATGAGGGCGGCCGTGGTGACACCGAGGATCCGACCCTCGCGCGTCAGAATGACTCCGGCGCCGAGGAAGCCGATGCCGGTTACTACCTGTCCCAGCACCCGGGTCGGATCGGCCCGCGCGGCAGTCGCACCGAGGCTGACGAACACGCTGGTCCCCAGGCAGATCATGATACTGGTACGGATCCCGCTGGCCTTGCCGCGGATCTGGCGCTCCAGGCCGATCACGCCGCCACAGACGATGCCGGCCAGGAGTCGGACCCAGAATTCGCGTCCGTCGGGGGACAGGGCCTCGGGGATCATTTCCATGGGGACAAGCTGTGGGCCGTTTCTTCCGACGGCAAGGACCGTCGGCTGAGCCGGACAGATTTCGCCGCCGATCCGCCCGGCGGTCGCACCCGATCCCGTGGCCGCGAGGCCGATGTTCGCCGCTCTCTCATTACCCTGGAGGTGTCATGTTTCGTCCTGCCGTCCTGCTCCTCACGATCGCCTATCTGCCCGGCGCGCTGGCGGCGCAGGCCCCGGGAAAGTGGCCGCCCGACTCGCTCATCAACGTCAAGGTGATCCCTAAGAACACGCCCGTGGCGCAGGTGGTGGGACAGATGCGCAACATTACCCAGGGGCTTGGGGTGCGGTGCCACTTCTGCCACGAAGGCGAGGAAGGTACTCCGCTCGAGAAGACTAACTTCGCGGGCGACAAGAAGCGCCCGAAGCTGGTGGCCCGGCAGATGATGCGCATGGTGCAGGAGATCAACGCGCGGCTCGACACCATCCCCGAGCGACCCAGCGCGAAGGTCGAGGTCACCTGTCGCACCTGCCACCGGGGCCTCAGCCGACCCATGCCGCTTTCGAGCGCGATCATCGAAGCCTCGCTCGCGGCGGGGGCGGATTCCGCGCTCCGGGCCTACCAGGCCCTGCGAGACCGCTACTACGGACGTGACGCCTACGATTTCGGGGAGGGGTCGCTCAATACCGCCGCCTTCCGGCTGGGGCGGGAGAACAAGTTCGACGATGCGCTCAAGGTCCTGGCCTATAACGAGACGCTCTTCCCGCAGTCCTCGGGGCTCTCGGTCTTTCGCGGCAACATCCTGCTGATGAAGGGAGACACCGCCGGGGCCGCGACCGCCTACCGCGAAGCCATCAAGCGTGACTCGACCAACGGGGAGGCGCGGGGTCGGCTGCGGGACATCGGGCAGCGCCCCTGAGGGGGGCCGGCTGACAGGTGGCGCGACGGTCCCGCGAATCCCCGCGGAAGCCCCGTCGCGTCCCCCTCGGGGTCAGCGCCCCCCCGCGGCCACCACCCCGGCGATCACGGCGAGCGTCAGCACCAGCGGGGTATAGTAGCGCGCGTCCATCCGGGCGAACGCGGTCCCGCGCACCCGCCGGAAGAGCCCGACGTAGCGGAGATCGCCGATGCCCCGCAGCAGCATCGCCAGGGCGACACCGGCGGTGCCGGCAGTCCGCCAGAACGGTGGGACCACGCCGGGCCCCCAGCCGCCCCGTTCCGCCAGCAGGAGGGCGGCGGCAAAGAGAAGCAGGGCCACGACCAGGCTGGCGAATGGGCCAGGCTTCATTACCGCGGTGCCGTCGGTGCGGGTGGGGACCACGGCCGCTGACACCCGGGTCCGCCCAAGGGCCCAATACACGTGGAGCAGACCAAGCGCCGTGAACGTCGCGAGGCCCGCCAGGGCGAGGGCCCGTATCACTCCGTCGGCCGTCATGGGCCCGCCTGGTTGAAGGAGGTCGGCGCGCAATCGATGCGAGTACCGCCCGGTCGGCTGCGATTGCGCCTCCCATGGGCCTCCGGCCCCCCGGCCGGCCGCCGGACGGCGGGATGGGATCGCTACTCGGGTGGCCGCCGGATCGGGAAGTGGTGCGATTGGTGGAAGAGGGCATAGACCATCGCCCCCAGGTTGAGCAGGCTGAGTCCCGCGCCGACCAGGATCATTCCCTTGGCCGTGCGCCGGAGGATGCTGAGGGCATTCACCCCGAAGAGCACCAACCCGGCCTTGGTCACCAGCAGCATGGCGGCACCGGAGAAGAGCGCCAGCTGCAGCATGAGCAGCGGCCGGTACCCCAGGCCGGAGTAGAGCCAGTAGAGCGACAAGGCCACCAGCAGCCAGGCCAGCAGGCCGGTGCGGGTGGTCTGGCCCAGGGGCAGGTCGCGCAGGAACGGGACGATCAGGAAGGCCAGAGCCACGAACATCAGGCCCAGCTGGATGCTGCGCATCCTGAGCTGGGCTGGCGTGGCGTATTCCGCCGTTTCGCGTGGTTCGACCACGGCCGCGTCCTCGGTTAGACCAGGTGGCGGGGGCGCCGCTCCAGGTATTCGTCCCAGGAGCGGATGGCCGGCACCGTTTCGCGCCGGTTGCGCATCGCGTTGACCAGGGCGGTGGCGAGCATGAGGTCGGTCATGAGGGGGACCTCGGCATCGATGGCGCGGCGACGGATAAGATAGCCGTCGGGCCGTCCCAGTTCATCGTAGCTCCGGGGGACGTTGATGACCAGGTCCACCAGCCCCTCGTCGATCACATCCATGGCGCTCCGCTCCTTGCCCGGCTCCTTGGCCAGCGGGGTGCAGGGGATTCCCTCGGCCTGGAGCGCTTCGGCGGTGCCGGGCGTGGCGTAGAGTGCCAGCCCGAGCTCCTCGTGCAGGGCGCGGGCCTCCTCGAGGAAGGAGTACTTCTCGCTTCGGGGTCCGAGCGAGAGGAGCACGCCCTTCTTCGGGGTCCGGAAGCCGGTGGCGTTCAGGCCCTGGAGCAGCGCCTCGTCGCCATCATCGCCGAAGCAGCCCACTTCGCCGGTGCTCGCCATCTCGACCCCGAGAATCGGGTCGGCTCCCACCAGGCGGGGGAAGGAGAACTGGGGCACCTTCACCGCCACGTAGTCGAGGTCCAGCGCCCGGTTGGAGACCGGGTCGCGCACCCCCAGCATCCGGCGGGTGGCTTCGCGGACGAAGTTGGTGCCGGTGACCTTGGAGACGAACGGCAGGCTGCGCGACGCGCGCAGGTTGCATTCGATGACCCGGACCCGGCCGTTGCGCGCCAGGAGCTGCACGTTGAAGGGGCCGGTGATGGCCAGCGCCTCGGCCAGCTGGGCGGCGATCTTCCGGGCCTTGTGGATCACCGGCATCGGCACCGTCTGGGGCGGGAGCATCAGGGTCGCGTCGCCGCTGTGGACCCCGGCGTCCTCTACGTGCTCGCAGACGGCCCAGAGGACCATCTTGCCCTGGTCGGCGATGGCGTCCACCTCGATCTCGCGGGCGCCGGTCTCGAACTTGGTGACTACCACCGGGTGTTCGGCGCTGATGGTGCGGGCCCGTTCCAGGATCCGGTCCAGCTCGGCCGGATCGTGGGCCACGCTCATCGCCGCGCCGGAGAGCACGTAGCTCGGCCGGACCAGCACCGGGTACCCGCCCAGCTTTTCGATTTCATCACCGGCGGCGTTGCGTTCCTTGAGGTGGATCCAGGCCGGCTGGTCGATCTTGAGCTGGTCGAGCAGAGCGCTGAACTTCCGCCGGTCTTCGGCGTTGTCGATGCTCTCGGCGCTGGTGCCGAGGATCTTCACCCCCGCCTTGGCCAGCCGGAGGGCCAGGTTGTTGGGCACCTGGCCGCCCATGCTCACGATGATTGCCTCGGGCTTTTCGCTCTCCCAGAGATCGAGCACGCTCTCGAAGCTCACCTCGTCGAACACCAGTCGGTCACACTCGTCCCAGTCGGTGCTGACCGTCTCGGGATTGTAGTTGAGCATCACCGTCTCGTACCCCAGCTCCGCCGCGGCGCGCACCGCGCTCACGCAGCACCAGTCGAATTCGACGCTCGAGCCGATGCGATAGGCGCCGGAGCCGAGGACCATGATCTTCTTCCGGTCGCTGGGCGGGCTCTCGTTCTCGATCGCGTTGTAGCTGGGATACATGTAGTTTGTCTCGGCCGGGAACTCGGCCGCGAGCGTATCGATCCGGGCGAGGCGGGGAATGATGCCGTAGCCTTTCCGCTGGCTCCGGACCTGTTCGGCGCTGAGACCGGTGAGGCGCCCGATGCCGTGGTCGGAGAAGCCCAGCTTCTTGGCGCGGCCGATCAGGTCGGCCGAGAGCAGCGCCGCGCCGCCGGCCTTCGCGGCGGCCTTGAGCTCCGAGCGGAGAGCCACGATGTCGGCGATCCCGTGCAGGAACCACTGGTCCATCCCGGTGAGCCGGTTGATCTCCTCGGTGGACATTCCCTGTTCCAGCGCCTTGGCGATCGCGAAGACCCGCAGCGAGGTCGGAATCCGGAGCGCCTCGGTGATGTCGGCGCCGGTGAAGAAATCGGGGTCGACTCCCAGGGCGCCGATGTCGAGCATCCGGACCGCGCGCTGAATGACCTCGGGGAACGAGCGCCCGATGGCCATCACTTCGCCCACGCTCTTCATCTCGCTCCCGATCCGGGTGGAGACGCCCCGGAACTTGCCGAGGTCCCACCGGGGGAACTTGCAGACGATGTAGTCGAGGGCCGGCTCGAAGAAGGCCGTGGTCTTCTTGGTGATGCCGTTGGGGATCTCGGGGAGGGTGTAGCCCAGCGCGATCTTGGCGGCGACGTAGGCCAGCGGGTAGCCGGTGGCCTTCGAGGCCAGCGCCGACGACCGCGAGAGCCGGGCGTTCACTTCGATAACCCGGTAATCCGTGCTCGTGGGATCGAGGGCGTACTGGATATTGCACTCGCCGATGATGCCCAGGTGGCGGATCGTGTCGATGGCGAGCGTGCGGAGCAGCTGCACCTCTTCATCGTTCAGGGTCTGCACCGGCGCCACCACGATGGACTCGCCCGTATGGATGCCCATCGGGTCGAAGTTCTCCATGTTGCAGACCGTGATGCAGTTGTCGGCGCTGTCGCGGACCACCTCGACCTCGATTTCCTTCCAGCCGCCGAGATACTCCTCCACCAGCACCTGGGGGATGTTGCCGGCGAAGGAGCGCTTGAGCGCCGGCTCCACATCCTTCTCCTCCGTCAGAACCGCGCTGCCCTTGCCGCCCAGCGCGAAGGCGCCGCGCAACATGATCGGAAGCCCCAGCTCCTTCACCGCCGCCCGGGCCTGGTCGATGGTGTCGCAGGCGCGGCTGGTGGCCACCTTCACGCCGATCTCGGCCAGACGCTGCTTGAAGAGCTCGCGGTCCTCGGTGTCCCGGATGGTCTTCACCGGGGTGCCGAGCACCTTCACGCCCAGTCGTTCGTAGGTCCCGCGTTTTTCGAGTGCGAGACCGCAGTTGAGCGCGGTCTGTCCGCCGAAGCCAAGAAGGATGCTGTCGCACTTCTCCTTCTCGAGGATCCGCTCGACGTTCTCGGGGGTGATGGCGACGAAGTAGACCTTGTCGGCCAGGCCCTCCGAGGTCTGGATGGTGGCGATGTTGGGGTTCACCAGGACGGTGTAGACCCCGTCTTCCCGGAGGGCCTTGATGGCCTGGCTGCCGGAGTAGTCGAACTCGCCCGCCTGCCCGATCTGGAGCGCACCGGAGCCGAGGAGCAGGACCCGACGCTGCTCGTGCTTGCGAGGGGTCATCGCGAGCCTCCCTTGGCCGCGCCGCACAGGCGCAGGAACTCCTCGAAGAGGAATCCCGTGTCGCGCGGGCCGGGACAGGCCTCGGGATGGAACTGGATGCTGAAGATCGGTTTGAAGCGGGCCCGGATGCCCTCGTTGGTGCCGTCGTTCAGGTTGGTGAACCAGGGTTCCCAGTCCCGGGGCAGGGTCTTCTCGTTGACCGCGTAGCCGTGATTCTGGCTGGTGACGAAACAGCGGCGGGTGCCGATTTCCTGGACCGGTTGGTTCACGCCCCGGTGCCCGTAGGGCAGCTTGAAGGTGCTGCCTCCCGCGGCGAGGGCCAGGATCTGGTTGCCCAGGCAGACGCCGAAGATCGGGAAGTTGGGCCGCTTGAAGAGACCGCGCACCTTCTCGACCAGCGGCATGAGATCCTGGGGATCGCCCGGGCCGTTGCCGATGAGGACCCCGTCCATGTTCTGGGCCAGGGCGTTGATGTCGGCGTGCCAGGGCGCACGGGTGACGTTGGCGCCGCCCTTGAGCAGAAGCCGCGCGAGGTTGTCCTTGGCCCCGGCGTCGATCAGGAGGACCCGCGGTCCAGCGCCGCCGAGTTCGATCGGATGCTCGGGCGCCACCCGGAGGAAGAGTTCCTTCTGCATCTCGACCCCGGTCGCCGCCCGCTGGGCCGCTTCGACCGGGAGGTCAGCCGGAAGGAGCCACCCCTTCATGGTGCCATGTTCACGGAGCCGGCGGGTCAGCGTTCGGGTGTCGATTCCCGTGACGCCGGGAATATTCTCGCTGGCCAGCCATTGGCCCAGCGTGCGGGCGGAGGCGTGATGGCTGGGCTTGGTGATGGCGTGCTGGACGATCAGTCCTTGGACCTGAATCCGGTCCGATTCGTATGGCCCGGCGATGCTGCCCTTGGCGCGCGGGGCAGGCACGCCGTAGTTCCCCGCCAGAGGGTAGGTGAGCACCAGGATCTGCCCGCCGAACGAGGGGTCGGTGAGCGTCTCGACGTATCCGCTCATGCCGGTAGTGAACACCACCTCGCCTACCACCGGGCGATTGGGCGCGCCAAAGGATGCCCCTTCGTATTCACTGCCGTCTTCGAGAATCAGTTTGACGCGAGATGCGGTCGCGGTCGGATCGGCCTGGCGGGTGGCGTGCGTCGTCAGGACTGAGGACATCGGTGGCCTTCGCGTAAAGTGTCGGAGCTGGCCGGACAAATTCCGGGTACGCTCGCGCAAGGGGCGTGCCGAGGTCCCGAAAGGGCACCGGCACCAAGCTGAATCACCCCCCCAGCCAGTGCGCGAACCATTCCACCCCAATCCCCCGCGCGGGGTGAATCGCGGGGGGAGACACCCCAAGCTGGCGACACCACTCCGGTGGGTCGATGGCGTGACGTATCTCGTGGAACAACATAGTCGTAGGTGCCCCCCTCGCCAACCGCACGGTCGGCCGAGAGGCCCTGATATTCGGGAGGGCTGGGGGGGGCGGTCCGGAGTGAGGTGTTGCGCGGCTACCGACACCAAAGCAGGAAGCGATACACCGAAGCAACACCCAAGCTGCGCCGGAGCGACACCCGGTCAGTTGGCGGGAAGGAACGAGCCGGGATACACCCCGACCGGCGACCCGGTCGCCACGAAGACCGCGGCGGGCGGGCCGGCAAAGAGGTAGGCGAACGAATTTCCGAAGACGATGTGCATGGGGCCGTCGGCGGAGCAACTCTCGGGGACCCACACCGGCCAGGGGACGTGCTCCACCTGGTATTCGAAAGTCCTTCCACCGCGGGTGCGGGAGTAGACCCACCGCCGATCGGTAATGAACGCTGCAAGGGAATCGGGGGCCGGCGGCTCCGGGGCTCCAGCAATCGTGGCCACGAGGGAGAATTTCTGCCGGGCGACAGTCCAGAAGTAGGCAACCAGGCCCCGGTTCCGGTCTTCGGTGTCGTTGGCATTACTCATGACCAGAGCGACGGCCGGGGCGTGGTACCATCGTCTGGCTGCGGCGGCGATTGCCCGCCGGGGGACCAGCTCACGAATCGAAACCGACCCCGCCCGCCACTCGCCTGCCGGGCCGCGCCGGCGGACGTGGAAGCGGAGGCTCACTCCCTCGAAGGCCTGGTGACAGGGGATGCCGACACCTCGAACCCGGGCATCGCGGGTGTACCAACCCATCAGCGTGAGGTAAGACTCACCGTCCCAGGCCTCGAGCTCGGTACCGGCCGGCACCAGCGGCTCGAGCAGGCCACGGGGACAACGATAGTTGAGGAGGAGCAGATGTTCCCACCGGGCCGCCAGGAGCGGCCGGCTCGCGATCCCCGTCAGAACTCGAACCCGAACAGCATCGGCAGGAGTTGGCTGGGGCCGGCCTTGGTGCCGAAGATCCGGTCGTACCGCCCTTCCACCACGAACGCGCCGCGGGCGCCGAAGGGGACCCGGAATCCGGCGGCAGTGGCGATCGCGGGGAGAAAGCCGGACTGCCCGCCGGGCGAGGGATAGGCCAGCAGGTGCATGCCCCCGCCGACCCGCAGCAGGAACCCGGGACGGTGCCTGGAGGTCAGATACTCCAACCCCAGCACGGTGCTCAGCACCTTGGTGGCCGCGAGACCGTCGGTGATGCAGGTGTTGAGGCACCCGGCCGCCGGGCTCCCGCCCAGGGCCAGCCCGAAGCTGTAGCGCGCATCCGCGTGGAGGCGAAGACCGCGGCTGAGGAGCCGGCTTGCGCCCAGCGTGGCGGTATAGCCGATGGCCGTCTCGCGGATGGGACCGGTTTGCTGCTGTGCCACGAAGCCGGCGCCCAGGGTCCAGGTGATGGGATGAGCCTGGGCCGACAGCGTCCGGGTTCCGGCCGCGATCAGGCCGCCGAGCAACGCGAAGGCGATCGGGTGTCGAATCTGGCGCGGGAGCATGTGGTACCTCCGGGAGTCGGATGAGCCCCGGTGCAGTTGAGACGGCCGTGGGGACCGCGTTCCAAATGTACGTGGAATGTCAGACGGGGGGAACAGCGGGGGCTGAAACGTTTCTGAAACGATGGGCCTCACCGGGCGCCCCTGAACATCGGGAGCAGTGCCCGGAGCCGGCTGTCCCCCAGTCCGGTGGCGGCCAGGCTCAGCGCCACCGGGTCAGGGTCGACGCCGCGCCCCCTTCCCCGATCCCAGGGGTGGAGCAGGCCCAGCAAGATGTGCAGCGGGTAGGTCTCGCCAGTCGCGCTCTCACGGGCGGCTTCCCGAGTAGCACCGTCCAGTGCGTCACGCGCCGAGTCCAGGTACCCGATGTCGTCCGGCACCAGGGGCGCCGGTCCGGGTTGTCCCCCCAGCGCCCGGCGGAGGAGATCGAAATTCCCCGGGTCTGGAAAGAGGAGATCCAACTGGCGGCGCGTCTGGGTGTGAATCACGCCCAACGCCAGGTGGGTCGGGGCCACCGCTGGCGCGCCCGCATGCAGCGCCTCGTTCCGGGCCTGTAGAATGGCGACCTTGGCGTCGTCGGTGAACCGGTAGGCCGACTCGGGTGACTCGGCGCCTCGGTCCGCGGTCGGTTTCACCCCAGTCGCCCCCGGCCGCGGAAAAAGACCCGGATATCCTCGAAGCGCCGGCCGTAGGTAAGCCGGGTAACCTCCATCGTGCCTTCCCGCCCATCGGCGAACCGCAGGGTACAGCGGCGGCCGAGCGAGAGCGGCACGGTCGCGGCGACCTTGAGCTTCCCGTGCCAACGGGTGCCATCGGGATCATGGGGTTCGGTGGTGAGCTCGACCGCGATGTCCCGGGCCAGGGGTTCACCATCGACGAGGAGGGATGCGACAAGCTCAATCATGTCGGGGGCCGGCTTCCGGCACTCGGGTCAGGGGCCCGAGGATGGTGATCGCGGTCTCCCCGAGTCTCCAATGTCCCTGGCCTCCGGCAATGGGCTGGGAGCGGGGATGCTCGACGGCGAGGATCCGGGAAAAGCGCCGGGCCCGCCAGGCCGCCACCACTCGATCGAGCAGACGGGACTGGTACGGCGGGTCGGCGAAGGCCACGTCGTAGCGGTCGGTCTCCAGCGCCTCGGCGAAGGGGATCGCATCCTGCCGGAATACTCGGGTGCGTTCCCGCAATCGGAGGGCGGCGATATTCGCACGCAGGGCGTGAAGACTGGCCGGCCGGAACTCCACGAAGTCGGCCGAACGGGCCCCCCGCGACAACGCTTCCAGCCCCAGGGCCCCGGATCCGGCGAAGAGATCCAGGACCCGGGCCCCCGAGAGGTGCGGCTCGAGCCGGTCGAGCAGTGCCCCCCGCACCGGCTCCGCGGTGGGCCGGACCCGGGGATCGGCCGGCGACGTGAGATCCCGTCCGGCGAAGGCGCCCGCTACGATACGCACGCCGTGGGCCTCACCCCGCAATCCAGGCCGGGTGGGTCCGGAAGAGACAGTGGCGTCCGCCCTCCTGTTCGATCTCCCGCTCCAACCGAAAGCCGGATTGAAGCAGCACCCGGTGCGACCGGAGATTGAGGGGACCGGTCAGCGCCACGACCGTCTTCGCTGCCAGGGCGGTACGGGCATAGCCGAGACAGGCGCGGGTAATCTCCTGGGCCAGCCCGCGGCCCCACCACGGGGGATGAAAGCCGTAGCCGACCTCGATTTCGTCTTGACCGTCGATCCGCAGGTGCCGGAGCACGGCCCGGCCCACAATCTCACCGCTCGACCGTTCCCGCAGGATCCAGGTCCCGAAACCGTATTCGTCCCAGTGGCGCAGGTTCTTCGCCATGTATGCCGCGGTCTCGGCTTCGCTCCGGACCCCGCCGAGGTGCGCCATGCCTTCGGCATCCTGGTGCATCCGATGGATGTCACCCTCGTGTTCCGGCCGGAGCCGTTCGGCCCGAAGCCGGTCGGTGGTGAAATCGGTGGGGAACGGCATGTCGGTCAGCCGGTGGGCGACCGGCGGCAGAGCTCATCGAGCAAGGCGCGCAGGGTCTGCCCCTCCTCGTCGGTAGGTGCCCGGGGGGTGAACCAGTTCGGTTGGAAGCCCTCCTCGATGCCGGGGGGGAACACGCCGCGCCAGTGGGTGCCGCGGAAGCGGCCGTCGGGCTCGAAACGTCCGCCGACGTTTTCCATGATGTTGGCCTCGGCGGTCTGGCGATAGACCATGTCCGACCCGCTCAGCAGGGTGTTCCCATCGAGGGTGGCGATGACCACCCGCAGGCCCGATCCGGGAAGCGACAAGTCCAGGACCAGGGAGTACCAGCCCGCCGCGGACCCGGCCTCGGGGAGGCGGGCCCCGGCCTCGGACACCACCGGGTGGCGGGCCGGCTTCGCGTCGGGCGGGAGCCCGGCCAGCAGGGAAAGCCAGGGTGGCACCGGGGTCATGGGCTGATGCGCACTCCGCTCCTCGCGACCGTCACAGATCCCAGAGGGCCAGGACCAAGCCGTACTTCTTGTCGAAGGCGACGCCGCAGGCCTCCTGGAGGCAGCCGAGATAGAGCTGGACCTCCTCAAGGGTGGGTGAGGGCTCCAGTTCGATGGGGCCACCTGACAGATCGGGGAGCGGGGCATGTACCAGGGACCAGTGACGGACGTAGGAGGCGATGTGCTCCGCAGTCACGGTCTCGAGCGCGCGGCCCAGCCGCTCCACCGTGGTGGAGGAGAGCCCATGGGCACCATGATCGGCGGCCGTGGGGTACACGAAGTCTCCCCCCAGCGGCGAGAGCGGCGAGTGCTTGGCGTAGGCCTTCGACTCGCTGACGAGCAACCCGTCGATGTGGCGCCAGGAGCCGTGGAGCCACATATCGGCAAGGCTCCGGCGGGAGCGGAGCCATTTCTGCAGGGTGCGCGGGGCCCCGGTGAAGGCGAAGAGATCGGAATCCGGGGCGAGGTACAGCCGCATGCTGACGGCCATGAGCGCGCGTATCTCGGGGACGAAGGCGGGGCAGGGACGAGCCAAAGGTGTGATGTCCCGGGAAGGGACGCAAGCGCCCGATTTCAGCGCCCTACCGGGTGAAGCATGTTGCCCGGCACGGGTAGGTCCCTGCCGGGCCGCTTCGAGGGATTCGCGGGCGACGCCCGCGTCACGCGGCAGGCTTCGCCGGCGCGTCGAGTTCGCTCGCGCTTTCGACGATGCGCCCCACCAGCCCGTAACGCTGGGCCGCGCTCGCCTCGAGCCAGAAGTTGCGGTGTGTATCCTCCTCGATCCGTTCCAGCGGCTGTCCGGTGGCCTTGGCGAAGATCCGGTTGAGCCGGTCCCGCATCCGGATGATCTCCTTGGCCTCGATGTCGATGTCGCTGGCGGTCCCGCCGGCGCCGCCGGCCGGCTGGTGCAGGAGAAAACGGGTGTTGGGGAGACAGAATCGCTGGTCCCGTGGCACCGACACGAAGATGAGCGCTGCCGCACTGGCCACCCAGCCGGTCCCGATGATACGGACCGGCGCGCGGACGAAACGGATGAGATCGTGGATGGTGTCGCCCGCCTCTACGTGACCGCCCTGGGAATTGATGAACAGCGTGACCGGGGCATCGGACTCCGCGGCCAGCGCCAACAGCTGGGCTGAGACGGTGGACGTCAGCTTCTGGGTGATCTCGCCGCTGATGATGATCGTGCGGGCCCGCATGAGCCGGTCGCCGATCGGGTCGATGAGCTGGGGGGTCGGCTGGTCGGTGTCGGAGCGTGGCATGGCTCGTCTGTCGTGAAAGGGGATCGGGGGAAGATAGTCAGTCGAACTCCACCCGGCGGGTGGTGTAGGTCGGGCCGATGGCGCCGGCCGCGATGGCCGCACGGGCGTAGTTCTCGCCCCGGATCGGCAGGCCCGCCATCCGGCGAAGGTAGGCCATCTGGCCGGTGTGGGTCAGGGCATCCGCCACCGGGCCCTGCAGCAGCAGCTCGGCGGTGTGGCCCAGCGGCGCGTCACTCGCGAGGTAATCGTCGAATGCCTTGAGGGCCGTGAAGAACCGGGCCCGTTCCGCCGGCCAGGGAAGGGGGGTGGCGTCGTGCCACCGGTGCGTGCCCTGCGCCAAGGCCAGCGCCCAGTCGAAGAGGTCGCCCATGTGCGCGAGGATCTGCGCCGGGGTCCGCGCGCCGGGGCCGGGACTGAAGTCGGCAAACGAATCGGGGGTATCGGCCAGCGTCTTGGCGGCCCGGTAACTGAGGGTCGCCAGCGCATGCCGGAGGAGACCGCGGGCGCTGTCAGCGGGAGGAGGCATGGGTCGATAGGGTGGAGGTCGATGTTCCAGGCGTCGGGGCAGTAGGACCGCTCACGCGCTGCGTCGAGCCGGCTCACCCCCGAGTGGGGGGCGCGAGGGCGAGCTTCAGTTCCATAAAGACATCGGCTGTGACGTAGTGCGCGTCGCCCGGCACCGGCCGATCCACGAAGCCGAGGGACCGGTAGAGGCGGAGCGCGGAGGTGAGCTGGGAGTTGGAAAGGAGAACCACACGGGGCGCGCCAGCCGCGCGGGCGTGCCCCAGGCAGGCCTCAACCAGCCGGCGACCTACCCCCCGGCCCCGTACCCGTGGGGCGACCGCCAGCTTGGCGAGCTCGAGGTCGGGACCGCTCCAGGGAACCACCGCACAACTCCCCACTACGATCCCCCCCTCCTCCGCTACGAAGATCCGACCCCCCTGATCCAGGATCTGCCCCTCGGGGTCCTGAAGCTGGGCTTCGTCCGGGGCTTCGAGCAGGCCGTGTCCCGTCAGCCAGGCCCGGTTGAGGGCATCGAAGGCGGGCCGGTCGGCCGACCGGTAGTCGCGAATGAGAATCTCCTCGGACACACGACTCCCCGCACAGAGCGGCAAAGGTGACGCGGCTCCTGACGCGGCACAAGGTCGGGATCGCGGTCGGCCTCAGGATTCGGAAGCACCCTCGGCCAACTGGGGTGCGGCTCCGAGCACCTCGAGCAGCTGCACCTGCGCGGGGATCAGCCGCCTGCGGGCTTCGGGGAGATCGAACCACTCCGCCCGATCCACCTCGGGGTACTCCCGGAAACGGCCGGATCCTCTGGGGCTCTCCACGGCGAAGGTGTTGCTCGTGAGGGTCCGTACGTCGAAGTCCCCTTCGAGGGCCCAGGCATGGACCACCTTGCCGCCGGGCTGACGGATCAGGCCGAGGGCAAATGGTGTCCCCTGGGGGGCATGCCCAGTCTCCTCCCGGAACTCACGGAGCGCCGCCGCCAGCACCTCCTCGCCTTGGTGGGGCTCGCCTTTGGGAATCGACCAGGCGCCGTGGTCCTTCCGGGCCCAGAAAGGCCCACCAAGATGCACCAGCAGCACTTCCGGCCCGGCGGGACGCCGGCGATAGAGAAGGAGCCCAGCGGCGATCTTGGCCATGGAGGAAGGTAGGTGGGCCGCCGGTGGGGTGCCCACCCAGCCCGGGCGCGGGGGGCCCTGGCCGGGGCGCCCTTGACGGCCGTCATTCTGCAAGTTATATAACCAATAGGTTAAGTAAATAGATGGTTATATACATTGTGGGACAAGAGGATGCAAACAGCCAGCGACCAGCTCAGTGCCACCTTCTCAGCCCTCGCCGACCCGACTCGGCGGGCGATTCTGCAACGCCTCAGCCGCGGGGCGGCCACGGTCAAGGAACTCTCCGCCCCCTTTGCGATGAGTGGGCCGGCGGTCTCCAAGCACCTCCGGGTACTGGAGAAAGCAGGCCTGATTCAGAGGGGGCGGGAGGCTCAGTGGCGTCCCCGAACCCTGGACGCCGCTCCCCTCAAGGAGGTCGCGGCTTTCGCCGGGGAATTCCGCCGGTTCTGGGACGCCAGTCACTCCCGCCTCGACAGCTACCTGGCACAACTCATCCACGAGGAACAGCCCGATGACCGCGCCCACCCTTAGGCCCGGCGTGACCACCTACGCCACGCCCACCGATACCCAGATCGTCGTCACTCGACTGGTGAAGGCCTCGCGGCGGCTCACCTTCCAGGCCTACACCGAGCCGCGGCACGTGCAGAAATGGCTGCTGGGCCCGGAGGGGTGGAGCATGCCGGTCTGTGAGTTCGAGCCCCGGTCGGGGGGACGTTGGCGCTACGTCTGGCGCAAGGCCGACGGAAAGGAGATGGAGATGAGTGGTGAGGTGCGCGAGTACCAGCCTGATACGCGGGTGGTCACCACGGAGCGTTGGGGTCCGGAGTGGCCGGAGACCATCAACACGGTCGAGTTCTCCGAGGCGGGCGGCTACACCACCATCACGCTGACGATCACCTACCCCTCCAAGGCGGCACGCGACATGGCTGCCGAGACCGGGATGAAGGGTGGCATGGACGTGAGTTTCGCCCGGCTCGACGATCTGGTGAAGGCGCTCTGATAGCCCGGGCCGCGGTGAAGCAGCGGAGCCGATCTCAGGCCGTCGGCGGAGCAGCGCGGGTCAGCCGGGTGAGGCGCCACTGCAGATTCGTCCTCACGTCCGGCCATTCCGCCAGGAGGATGCTGTAGAGCACCGAATCCCGAACGCTGCCGTCGCGCCGGGCAAAGTGGTGCCGGAGGACGCCGTCCTTCTTGGCGCCCAGTGCTTCGATGGCCCGCTGAGAGCGGACATTGAAGTTGTCGGTCCGCAGTCCCACCACCCTGCACCCCAGGGTCTCGAACGCGTGGGTCAGGAGGAGCAGCTTGCAGGCACTGTTGAGGTGGGTCCCCTGCCGGCTCGCTGCGTACCAGGTGTAGCCGATCTCGACCCGGTCGATGCCCGGCACGATATCGTGGTAGCGGGTCGAACCGACCACGGTGTCGGTAGCGAGCTCCCGTACCGCCCAGGGCAGCATGTGCCCCGCCTGCTGGCCCGCGAGGGCCGTGGCGATGTAGCCGGGGGCCTCCTCCGGTCGAGGCACCGAGGTGAACCACAGCTCCCAGAGTTTGCCGTCTGAGGCCGCGGCCACCAGGCCGTCGGAGTGGGATGGGGCGAGCGGCTCGAGCCTGACGCCGTGACCCTCGAGGGTGACCGGGTGCAAGGTGAGCATGGCCCCCAAAGGTGGAGGCGGGAGCGGACCGGGACAAGCGTGAGCCCGAATCCTGTCTCCCGCCCCTGGACCTCGAGGTAGCCTCAGCCGACCTGGTGACCGGGACGCAGTTCGCTCCGGCGCTCGCAGCTCGGGGACAGGCGCGGCTCGGCGCCGAGCCAGTAGAGGCCGTTGGCCATGATGCAGAAGCCGGTGGCCGCGAACCACACCATGGCGACGCCGACGAACCCGGTGAAGTAGAGCCAGTACGGGCTGTGCAGCAAGGAGAGCGTGGAGGCAACCGTCAGGTTGATGCCCACCGCCAGGTAGATCCGCCGCTCCAGGTACCACGCGTCGGTCTGCATGAAGTAGGGGTCGCCTGGCTTCCATCCTGGCCGGGCCAGATTGGGCTGGAATCCGAGCCTGGCCAGCACATTCCCCACGATGCAGAAGCCGGTCAGACTCACCGCGATCGACGAAAGGGCTGTGACGATTACCCCGAGAACGAAGTAGGGGTGCACCGCTGCGGCGAGGGTCGTGGAAACCAGCAGGACGATACCTGCGATCAGCCAGACCGTCCGCTCGATATACCAGCGGTTGGTCGGAACAATGTAGATGCCGGAACGCAGGGCCATGGACGCCTACCCAGGTAGAAGATTGCCGCACTCGTGTTTGGCGATCGACAAACTGGAAGTCGGGTCGTGAACGTACCGGTCAATTGCCTCTGAAGCGATGCTTAATCGGCCATTTTCCACGCGGCCATGGCACCTCGCGCCCGCCGTCCGCGGGGCGCTTTCGTCCCCGCCGATTCTTCCGCGACCGATCAGGCACCCCACAACATCAACCGGGGCTGATCCCGTCAGCCCCGTGCGGCGGGTTCACCCGGCGTGGGCCGTCTGCCGCTGTCGGCTGCTGGGCCGGCTCTCGCGGCTGACCCAGTCGGCGGGGGGCGGCACGAACTCGGTGTCGGCGCCCAACTCCTCGAAACAGGCATTGACCACCCGGGTGTCGGTCCGGGTCCGGTGCACCATGCCCGCCGGAACCGTGACCACCTGGCCCGCATCCACCCGGAGTGTCGGGGCGTCGGGGAAGTCCAGAAAGAGGTGGCCCTCGAGAACCATGAACAGCTCGTCGGACCGTACGTGGTAGTGCCAGGGGTACTCGCCCTCGAGCACCGCCAGGCGCAGACAGTGCTGGTTCACCTGGCTGAGGACGATATTGCCGGATGGGCCGGTCATGGCATGGGCCTCCCTCAGGAGATCGAGCACCTTGAGGGGAGGGTAGCGGACCGGCTCAGTGCTGTAGGTTTGCGGGGAGGGGGAGGGACGGGAAACCGACATGGGGACCTCCGGGAGGAAGGACTGGGAACCAGACTCCACATTACCCGAAGATCCCCGCCTCCGCGAGAGGCGATTTGCCGACACGGCCCGGGGGTTCCACAGGGCCGTGGATCCCCCCAGGAGCTTAGCGTTTCCGCATATCGTCGGTCATGGCCTTGATGCCCTTGGGGAGCATCCCCTCGGTGATCGCTTCCACGCAGTCCATGATCGACTGCTCGGAGGTGCCGGTGGCCTCCGCGCTGCCGCTCCACCCTGTAGTCACCATTTCGCTTCCGGCGCCCCGGGACTTGGTGGCGGTTTTGGGATAGCGCTCGATCGAGCCGCTGATGGAGCACTTGGTGCTGTGCCCCTTGGTATCGAGCTTCGACACCTTGAGTCGCACGAAGTAGCCTCGGATCCCGTCGGTTTTTGCGGTGGTGAAGCCGGCAGCGGCGTCGACAGCGTCCCGCACCATCTTCTGCATCTTCGCCTCAGCTTTGGCGGCGGTGGTACCCGCCACGCTGGCATCGAAGAGCTTGTCCTTCTTGTCGCTGTTGTCGGTCTCCACGTAGATCGGCATGCTGTCCCCCTGGCAGTGGTCCAGCCCCTCTCGGCTCTGCCCCTAAATCGGAAGCCAGTGACGGAAGGCGACAGTCAGCCGAGGTGGCCGCACCACTCGAGGCGGTAGGGATCGGTGGGGCTCTCCACGGTCCACTCGAGCCGCAGGACCCGCGGGTCCCAGCTCAGGCGGGCGGTATACCGGTCGGCCCCGCACCGGTGGGGCCTGATCGACCTCCACTCTCCCGGCCCGGGATGGAGCTCCACCAGGGGGGTCGGTCGGTGGGCGCCTCGCCGGAGGTGGCTGAGCCCAAGGACCTCCTCGCCGGGGGCCCGGGTCCAGCGGGTGGAGGTTCGAAACGACATGCCGGCGAGGGGGCCACGCTGCCAGCACCCGGTCTCGTGCCAGACCAGTTGCCGGTCCGGCATGGTGCGATCAGGCTCGAGGCGCACCACCCCTGCCCCCGCGTGGATAGGGTCCCCGGCGACCGGATCGAAGACCTGAAGTGTGAAGCTGCTGACCCGGCCGAGAAGCGGCCATGGATCGGTGGCGGGAGTGAGGCTGGCCATGGGCGCGGGGAAGGTGGACGACGGGTGGCAGCGGCGCAATCGACGGGTGTGGGATTCAACCTGGATTCATGCTGGTTTCACCCGGCAGGGCTGACTGTGGAGTCGGCCGCGCACACCGGGAGGAACGAGTGAAGTACCAGGGCCTTGCGATCTTCGCGCTCTTCTTTCTGATCAGCCTGCTCGAAGCGGTCCAGGGGCGTCACTGGATCACCGCCGCGGTCTGGCTGCTGGTGGGGGTCATCTTCGTGGCGATGGACCGGCCCCGCCGTACCGACTAGGCGCGGAATGTTTCAAGGAGTCAGCGGCGCGGTTTCGCCGGGGCCGCGCCGAAGGGGGGGCTGTGGCCGGGCGTAGGTCAGCGCCCGCCAGGCCCATTCGAGCGGCCCGAATCTGCAGTGCCGGAGCCAGGCGACCGATAGCCCCAGTTCGGCGCTGAAGAGTCCGATGGCCGCCGGCAGGTAGAGCAGTGGCCTGATGCGGTAGCCGAAACCGTACCCCGATGCGAGGAAATCGAGGACGGCCGCTTGCAGCAGGTAGTTGGTGAGTGCCATCCGGCCCGCCTGGCCAATCGGCCTGAGGCGGGCCGTCCATTTGGGTGAGTGGGCCAGGAGCAGGATCGCGCCGCCAAGGTAGGCGAACGTCAGCCACTGATCCTGCAGCAGGCCGAGTCCCATGGCCACCGGCCAAGTGACTCCGGGTATCCCGAGGTCGGGAATCTGCCGCCCGACGATCCAATAGAACAGCCAGGCGGCGAGCCCGTAAAGCGCCCACCCGCGGATCAAGCGCCGATGAGCGAGGGGCGCATCCAGCACCCCGTGGCGCACGGCCAGCAGACCGAGGAGGAAGAGACAGAGGTTGGTCCCGGGGAGCAGCCCGTACCATCCGTCGGGTGTCGTTCCGGCAAAGAGATGCCACCGGGCCGCCAGGAGACTGAGATAGCTACCCTGCTGGGCAGCCGACTCGACCGCCTGGGCCAGGACCTCCCCGTGCCGGAGCGGGACCGGGCTCCCGGAGTAGTGGGCCACCAGCGCCGCCGTCGCCGCGGCCAGCGGTCGGGCCATCGCGGACAGCGCGGCCAGCGCGAACAGCGCCCGTGAGCTCCAGTTTCGGACCAGCAGGAGCACCACACCCCAGCAGGCGTAGGTGACCAGGATGTTGAAGCCCAAGCCGATCTCGGCGGTCAGCCCGAATCCCGCGAGGCCCGCCAGTCGACGCAGGTAAGTGGTGACGACGGGCGCCCCGCGCGCGGCCAGACGGCGGAGCAGAATCGCGAAGCCGGCTCCGAAGAGGAAGGCGAAGATCCCCCACGCTTTCTGCTCCACGAGCAGGTATACCCCCCAGCCGATCAGGTCCTCGGCACCGGTCACCTCCAGTCGCATCTTCTGGTGGAAGTGCACCAGGATCATGCCGAAGAGCGCCAGGCCGCGCAGGATATCGAGCACGTGAATCCGCTCGCCGTCATCGAGCGGCAGCTCGCCGGAGGCGATGGGCATCGAACGTACCGGTGTGAGGGGGGAGCGGAAACGGTGGAGAAGGTGCCGAGGGGGACCGGGCCCGGCAAGGGGACCGGGCCCGCCGGTCAGCGCCCGCGGTGTGCGACGCTGCCCTGACGGCGCCACGGAACCCTGCCGGGACTACTGCTCCTTGTAGACGATGTCGATCGCCAGGCCCGCGGCGAGGAGCAGGGCGCTGGTCCCGGGCGGGAGGTCCCGCGTCTCATCCAGGGCGATGACGTAATTGTCCGCCGAGGTGAACAGCTCCTTCCCGATGCCGGCCCACTGCTTGGTCACCTTGCCGATCTCTACCCCGGAGCTGTTGAGCAAGCGGAAGTTCCACCCTTTCCAGTCGCCCTTGATCTCCGCCACCGGTCGGCCGGTCGCATCCAGGACGTGAAAGCCGCCCCCGAGCGAAAAGATCTTGCTCTTGAACGAGCCGATGACCTTCCCGCTGGCGTCGTTGACAGTGACGGTCGACCGGAGCAGCCCCGCCCGGCGGATGCTCAGCACCACCCGGTCGGGCTGGCTGGTTCGGACCTCAACGGTGGTGGGGAGGAGCCGTTTGTTGATCAGCAGCCGGGCTACTTTCATCACCGGGCTGATCGTCTCGGTCGCGGTGCCCAGCGCCCTGCCCGACGAGGGCTCGAGGATGTCGAAGGTATCGGTCAGCTTGAGGAAACCGACCCGTTCTCTGACGAGAAACGTCTTGCGGTCAAGCAAGGCATCCTCCGTTGACGAGTGGGTGAAGGGCTGTCGTCGGAAGGTCACCAGTCGCCCCCGCTGCCGCAAGCGACGTCCTCGTGTGAGGCGCCTCACAGACGCGGAAGTCGCGGGGTGGGCCATCGCCGACATCATGCTGCCGGAAGCGGCCTGTCGGGACGCCCGTCAGGTCACCTGGCCGGCACAATCCGGCCGCCACCGGCGCCAGGGCATCCGCCTGTGCCGCGGCCCGCGGTCGATGTAGTTTTCCGGCGCCATGCGGTTCAACTCTTTTCCCGATACCCCGCGCCTATGACCGGAAACGCCGTCGCGTTGGCGAAGGCCAGTTACCTGCGGTGCCTCAATGCCCAGGACTTCTTTCCCTCCTTCTACGACCGATTCTTCGAGGCCTGTCCGGTAGTGAAGCCGATGTTTGCCCGGACCGATTTCGACCGGCAGCACAAACTGCTGCAGCATGCCATCGGGCTCCTGCTGTCCTTCGGCGCCCAGAAAGGCGTCGAGCCGAATCTTCTCACCCGGGTGGCCGAGCGGCATGGGCGGAACGACCTCAAGGTCGACCCGGCGCACTACGGCGCGTTTGTCGACAGCCTGATCCAGACGGTTGCCCGGTTCGACCCCGAGTTCACTCCCGAAACCGAAACGGCATGGCGGACGGCGACCGAGGCCGGTATCGCGTACATGAAGACCAAGGCCTGACCCGGGTCGGGGCTACAGTGCTTGCCGCTCACCCGCCGCCAACGCTGCCGCAAACCCGGGGTCGTCGGTGACCTCGGCCAGGGATCGCACGGTCGGCGGCGGGGTCGGATGGGCGCCGATCGGGCGTTCGTACCAGGCGACATCGCGCCAGGCCCCGTGCTTGAATCCTACCCGGTGATAGACGCCCAGCCGCGAGAATCCCGCCGCCTGATGGAGCCCCTCACTCGCCGGATTGGGAAGGGCGATCCCGGCGTAGGCATTCTGGTACCCCTGCAAGGCCAGGATGGCGAAGAGACTGGTGTAGAGTCGCCGTCCGACGCCGCGCCGCTGGGCCGCCTCAGCGATGTAGGCTGAGACCTCCACCGACCAGCCATACGCCGCCCGCTCCCGGTGGGGACTGGCGTAGGCGTATCCCACCACCTCGGCTCCGAGACATCCGACCAGCCAGGGGAATCGTTGCAGCAGCCGGTCCACCCGGCGGGCCATCTCCTCGCCGTCCGGCGGCGTGGCTTCGAACGAGGTAGGCACCCGGACCACCGCGGGCCGATAGATCTCGGCGAGCCGGGCGCCATCGCCGGGGCGCGCCAGGCGGATGGAGAGCGCCGGCTCAGTCACCTCCGCCACCTCCCTCGCCGCCGCACGAGCGACGTCTGTGGGTTCTGCAATGTGTGGGATGGCGTGAACGATACCCGACTTTCCCCATGGATACCATCCACGCATCCAACCGCTTCCCGCCATTCGCTCCTTATCGCGCGACACGGCGGCCTGGCCGATCACGGCCGATGTCGTCACGCGGTCTACCATCTCCGAGTACCGGCATTCGATCGCTTCGCTCCCCGGAGCGCCGGGTCAGTCGGCCAGGGCGCGCCGCATCCGGGCGAGGTGGTGCCACGGGTGACGGAGGGGGTGATCCTCGATGATGAACTGAACGGTCATCGGCGCGCCAAAGCTGAGCGAGAAGGGCACCGCCCGGGCGAGGTCGGCATCGGCAAGGCGTCGGACTCCCCGCGCCGCATCCAGGCTGTTCCGCGCCAGCAGGGCCAAGGCCTCGGTCCGGGAGACGCCGGCGAATTCCCGCGCGTGCTGGGCATTGATCCCCGCCACGACCTCCCAGGTCACATCGGTGATCGGGGTCCCTGCCACCGCTTGCTGAATCACCCCCATCTCGATGGGGTACATGCTGGCGACGTGATGCACCAGCACCCCAATGGTCCGGCCGTCGCGCGGGACGATGATGCGCCACTGGGCGTCGGACAGTTCCTTCGCGAAGTTGGCCAGGGTGGTCGCACCCTCCTGGATTCGGTCGGCAAGCTGATCGGCAAGGACGGACATGATCTTCCTCGGGGCAGGGGAGAAGGGCCGCCAGGTACGGCAGCCGGCGTACCCAGAGATGCGGCGCTGAGGCCCCGCTGCCGACAACGAAACCGGCCGGAGGGATGTAGGACCGGAGACTACAGCGATCGTGACACGGCGGCTCTCCACCTGTGAGGGGTCACTTGTACTCGGTAATCGTCCCGAAGGGGCGAAAGCCCAGACGGGCATAGAGTCGCTGGCCCATCTCGGCGGCCTGGAGGATCGCCACCGAGAGGCCGGCCGCTCGCGCATCCTGGAGCGGCGCCCAGGTCATCATGGAGCCGATGCCCTGACCCCGGCGAGCCGGCTGGGTGGAGACGGCGTACACGCCCGCCACCCCGCCGCCGATCGTCACCTCGGACGTGGCGACCGCCGTGCCGTCGAGGAGCCCAAGGTAGAGCCACTGCCGGGCCCGGGTGTCCAGGAAAGCACTGGCGGCTTCGTGATAGAATCGCGTTACCAGGGGGTCCGGTGGGTCCCAGTTGGCCGCACTCAGCCGGGCGAAGTCGGCAAGCTCCTCCGGCGTCCTGACCCGCGTCACCCTGAGGTCACGGGGCGAGACCGGTGGCGCCCCCAGTTTGTCCAGGTCGAGGGCCATCGCCAACTCGGACTCGGACGGTTCGAGGCCCGCGTCCTTCAGCAGCGCTGGGAGTTCCGGGGGGGAGGCGCCCGGGCCCAGCCACCAGGAGAAGGGGTTGCCGGTGACCCGGAAGAATGCCAGCGCCCGTTCGATCCGCCCGACCGCAGTGTCCTGCGGCAGTCGCGCCCGGCAGACCAGGTTGAAGGTGTCGCACGGCAGTCCGGAGTCGACCACGGTCAACTCCGGGGTTCGCTCCACCCGGGCTCCGCGCAACGCACTGCAGGGCAGCGTCGCCTTGATGGCCAGGTTTTCGTCGGCCGCGTCGGCCAGGGCTTGGTCGGTCGTCACTCGGGGGGGGAGAAAGGCGGTGCTGAAATCGTGCCCCGACGGCCCCAAGGTGCCGGCCGACCGAACGCGGCGCAAGCCGCTCGGGCCGGCCCGGGCGACGGAGCTGTCGCCCGGACACGAGCCGACTGCCCAGGTCATCCCGCCTTGGCGCCGGCGTGCTGCACGACCGCCGCTGCGGCGCCGGCGGGCGGCCGGGGCGCCGGGACCTGGTTATCGATAGGCCGGACCGTCTGGAGGTAGGCGAAGATGGCCCGGAGATCCGCATCGGTCATCTGGGCGTAATTCGCCCATGGCATCGGAGGCAGGAGCGCCCGCCCGACGCCGGCGTGTCGACCCTGGCGGATCGTCTGGATGAACATGTCCTCCGTCCAGCCGAAGAGCCCGTAGCGTGACGGCGTCAGGTTGGCGGTGAAACTCACACCCCATGGGCCGGCCCAGGCGGTGAGGTCGCCGTTCGTCGACGCGACCCAACTCTCGGACAGCCGGCCGGGGGCGTCACCCACGGCCAGCTCCGCCGGATGACCGGAGAACAGACGGGTGGTGTCGGGCATCGGACCCGCAGGGGTCATGACCTTCGGTGTGTGGCAGTCGTGGCAGGCACCCACCACCGTGAGGTAGCGTCCCCGCTCCACCAGCGCTGCGGCATCGGATGCCGGTTTGCGGATGCCGGCGCAGGCCCCGAGCAGGGTGAGGGCTACCAGTGTCAGACGGCGGAAGCGGGAACGGGTACGCACGACGAACCTCCAGTTCAGGGATCTCGATGAGGGCCGGCCGAGCAGGCACGGCGAGAACTGGAGGCGAAGCTAGCGGCGGTGTTCACCCGCCGATCAAGTCCCGGTCAACTCTCCGTAAGTTATTGTATGGCATGGTGTTGGATGATGCCCCCGGCTCGACTACATCTTTTCGACGAGCCGCTTGAGCAGGATGACCAGCTTGTCGAAGTCCTCCGCGTGGGAACGGAGTGCCTGCAGATAGGGCATCAGGGCCGGCTCGACCGAGATGGGGACCGGGACCAAGCCGCCGAGGATCGGAACCGGCGGCATGCCGACCAGGGCCCGGAAGCGGGCGTTGCCAATGGTCATCTCGTCCAGCTGCGCCTTCATCTCGCTTCGGGTCTTCTCGTCCATCGCGGCTCTCCAGGCGGAGGATGGGTCGGGACTCGACCGATAAGGTGCAGGACAACCAGGGTACGGGCAAGCGAGGCAGGGCAATGCTGATCAGGCCACCGATGGGAGAGGAACTCGACCAGCTAGGCCGCCTCTGGCACGACGGCTGGCATGAGGCCCATGCCCACCTCGTCCCGCCGGAGCTGACGCGGCTCCGCACCCTCGAGAGCTTTCGCCGGCGACTGGAGACGGCTCTCCCGGCTATCATGGTGGCGGGAGATCCGCTGGATCCCCTGGGCTTCTGCTGGATTCGGGAGGATGAGCTGTTTCAGCTGTTCGTGCGTCCCGCTGCCCGGGGTGGAGGGGCAGCCGCTGCTCTCCTGGCCGATGGGGAGGCCCGCCTGGCGGAGCAGCGGGTTCGAACGGCTTGGCTGGCGTGCGCCATAGGGAACGACCGAGCCGCGCGATTCTACGAGAAATCGGGCTGGCAGCGCGCCGGCCTGTACACCAACAACGCCGAGACCGCCGCCGGACCGATCCCGATCGAAGTCTGGCGCTACGAGAAGGAGGTTGGAGGGTGAGGCGCGGCCCGGCTAGGTCGGGGGGGCATCCGGCTCCTTGGGGATCAGGAACCAGAGGATGAGGTAGACCAGAATGCCGGGGAAGGCGGCGGAGGCGATGGAGATCACGACGTAGATCACCCGGAGCAGGGTGACGTCGATGTTCAGGTAGCGGGCCAGCCCGGCCACGACACCGGCAATCAGGCCACCGGTGCCGGCGCGGCGGAGGGGACGGGAAAGGTCGGCCATGGTGCCTCCGGGTTCGAATGACCCTCACGTGCCAAAGGTAGCACGGGGAGGCCCGTGGGTCAGGCCGGAGGACTGTGGCGGACACGGCGGCATACGTACCGCGCCGCCAGCATCGGGAGGCCGAGGGTCAGGATCCACCCCAGTGCCAGGGTAGGCCCGCCGAGCCAGTTGGGCAGCAGGCTGCTGTGCGGTCCGGCCAGCAGGAGGACGAGGAAGAAGGTGACCGGCGTGACGATGAGGGTGGTCAGCAGCCAGGTGAGACCGGCGAGGAGCCAGGGTCGCATGGGCGGAGATCAGCGAACCGGCGGGTAGTCGGCACATCCGGCGGATAAGGCACCGGGATCCCAGGGGCTGCCGTCGATCGTTGCCCGGACGAACCGCGGCCCCTCGAGGTCGGGCCCGGAGCTGTCGCCACACGGAAGGACAGCCGCGAGGCCGAGAAGGACACCGAGTTGCTGTGGGCTTGGCACCTGAAAGCCTCCGGCTGGGCCACCTGCGGGAGGAAATAGAAGGCGAGGACCGGACCCCCGCAATCGGAGGGGGGCCCGCAGCGCCGACGCGGGTCATGTAAGAGAGTTGTAAGTCCCCGAGAGTCAGGCGCCGGCGCGGCGCCGCTCGACGGCTCCTGCCCAGTCCCCCGGGCCGATATCGCGAAGCCGCACCCGGGCCTGCTGCGCCGCCTCCTCCAGCAACCGAAGCGCCTGCACGTCGGCGACCGGGTGGCCCAGGACGCTTCCGACGTAGCGCCCGACCATGCCGTCGGGCCGGATGGTATTGGCGCCATACAGCATGCGCAGATGCTGGAATACGGCCAGGCCGACGCCCGGGATCTGCAGCGTCAGGTAGTCCTGGGGCCGGGCCCGCTGGGCCCAGAGGCGAAGTCGTTCCACCTCCGCGCCTGGCCCTTCGATGCTGCGAATCAGGTAGTCCAGCAACCCCCGAACTACGGTGACCGCCGATGGCTCGGGCAGGTCCAGCACATCCTTGGCGAAGAGGGCGGCCGACTTGTAGCTCGTCAGCAGGGCCCGAAGTTGTCCCAGACTCTCCACCGCGGGAAATCGCCGCTCGAACCCATCCAGCCGTTCGGTCACCGCCCGGTCGTCCGGACGACGGAGGGAGAGCACCGCATCGAGCAACCGCACGGCGATTGCCCGTGACCAGGCCCGGTCGGGCGGCGGGGAAGGTTCGGCGAAGTCGTGGCGGAGAGCGGCGGCCAGCTGCTCGACGTCCGTCATGGTGTGACAGTGAAGGAACGGAGGATCGGACCCGCCTTGGCGCGAGCCACCCTACCGGTAGGCCACGCCCGGATACAGCAGCCCGAGCGCGGCGAAGAAGATCGGATGAAAGACGCTGTCGAACAGCTGCCAGGCGACGAAGATCCCCACGAACCCCAGCATCGGCGTGCTCCAGATGAACTCCTGGTAGCGCCGGGTCGCCGACGGGCTGAGGACGAGGGGGAGCGCTCCACTGCCGTCCAGCGGCGGAAAGGGGAGCAGATTGAACGCCGCCAGCAGCAGATTCAGCGAGAACAAGACTCCGATGAAGTGCAGGGCGCCGGGCCAGAGTCCGCCCGCCTCGGTCGCGGCGATCTCACCGAAGCGCACGGTCTGGGGCGCGATGACGATTCCGGCCGCGGCGCCGCCACGGATCATGAGGCCGGCGATGACCACCAGCAGCAGGTTGGCGGCCGGACCGGCGAGGGCCATCCACGCGGCCCGGGTGGGGAAGCGGCGGGCCCAGTCGATGTTGTAGGGGGCGCTGGCATAGCCAAAAGGCCAGCCGGTGGTGAACACGGTAAGCAGTGGCAGCAGCACCATCCCGATCGGCTCGCGGCGGATATGCGGGAGCGGATTGAGGGACACCTGGCCGCCATGGTAGGCCGTCAGGTCCCCACCCCGCGCAGCGGCCCACGCGTGCGCGGCTTCATGCAGGGTTGTCGAAAAGAGGAAGACGACGTAGAAGACCACTGCGTCGGCGAAGTCGGCCATGGCGCGGGGTTGGGGAGGGCTGGTGCCGTCGGGCGGCTGTGGGAAAGCTGCACCGGCCTGGCGTGAGCGGCAAGGAGCGCCGGTCTCGACCCCTACCTGCGGGACGGCGACACTGTCGGCGCCTGGGCGAGGCGTCGCAACCGGAACACGATCCCCTCGGTCGGATGGACCGCATAGAACTCGTCTCGGCCGCTTCCCGCGATCAGGTAGCGTGCCCCTTCGGCGCCGGGGAGCACATGGCGCTCGCGCAGCGCGCCGTCGTTCCCAAACCGTAACAGAACCGGGGGGATCGAATCGGGCTCCGCCAGGATCAGCCAGAGCGACTGGTCTCGGGCCACACCGTTGTACGCCATCGCCAGGCTCCGGAGAACACCGGGCCGTTTTTCCAGCTTGTTGCTTGCGAAGAAGGCGGCCTTGATCGGACCAACGTCGGCCTCCGGCACGGTACCCAGGGCGAGTCGCTTCCCCCGGCGGTCATAGCGCTCGACCCGCGCCTCAGTCAGGTAGATGAGCCAGACATCGCCCCCCGACCCCCGGACCGGCAACACCTGGTTGCGGAATTCCTCGGGGACGGCGCCGTCGAGGATTTTCTGCCGAATGGCGCTGAAGTTCCAGATCTGCGTCGCGGGGACCACCAGGCTGCCGTACCGCTCCAGGACGGTCCCGGTCGGGTCCTGCAGCACTGCGAGGGCGGAGTCGCTCCCGGAGGTGGCAATGAGTGCCGAGTCGCCGGGCAGGAGGCGGGTGTCCCGGTACCGGGCATCATCGACCAGCCGACGGCTGCTCACGTACCCTCGGTCAGGAAGGAAATTCTCGATTCGTCCATTGCCGGCGTTGAGCGCGGCGAGAGTATCTCCCCGGCGCAGGACAGCCCTCGGTTCCTTGAGCTCCCCTGGTCCGCTGCCGGCGCGCCCCAGGGTCTGATCCAGGTCTCCGTTCGGCCTGAGGAGAAAGAGCTGTGACGCCTGGATGTCGGCGATCGCGAGCCGGCCGTCCGGCAGGACGACGCCGTCGACCGGTCGCTGAAACGGGACCCGGGCGGCGGTGGTCAGCGTCTCCGCGGCAAACGGTCGCGGGGCCGCGGGTGGCGCGGGGGCATCGTCACAGGCGGCCAGCAGCAGCACCGACCATAAGAGACGATCGAGCTTCACCGGGCCTCGCGCAGAGTGAACCGGGTAATGCTGACGACATCCAGGGAGTCCCTGGTGATCGCATAGAGACGATCGCCGCGGACGATGGTGGGGAGCCAGGGACCGGGACTGAACGGAAGGTCGGCATCGGCCACCTGATTGCCAGTGGAGTCGAACACCAGCGCCCGGAAGCCGGTGCGATCCAGGACCTGCATCCAGAACCGCCCCCGATCGTCGGAGTCGACCCGGTACAGGACCGGTTTGGTGGCGGGGATGAGGGAGTAGTCGAGGCTCGCAGCACCTGCGCGTTTCATGAACGCCTGTACCCTCGCGATGGCTGAGTCGTGCTCGGCGACCGATACCGGGGCTGGCTGGACCACCGCCCCGAATCGGCGCAGGAGCACGGTATCGCCCAGCCGGTACTGCAGAATCTCCGCCCGCCGGCTGTCGCCGCACCAGAAGAACCCAGGCGGATCAAGCCGCGCATATGCTCCGGAGGCGAAGGGAACCTCAATGAAGCCGTGGGGCAGACGGTAGGCGGGCACGGGGGCGGCGCGACAGCGAGGCAGGGGAACGGTATCCGCGACCCCGGTCGCGAGCGATCGGCGCGCGAGGGCCGGCACCGCGCTGTCGCCTATCCCAAGGGTGACCGGGTCGAGGAGCCGCCCCGCGCCGTCGATGCCCCCATCCCAGACGTAACCGTACGACGTGATGGAGAGTAGATGGGTGCCGGCCAGCGTGCCGCTGGTATCGAAGATCGTGACCCGACTGTTGCCGGGGTCGTAGACCCAGAGACGGTCCTGTCGATCGAGGGCGATGCCGTTGGCCACCGCGAATTCCCCGGGGCCGGCGCCCCGTCGTCCCACGGTCCGCAGGGGGGCCCCGATGGAATCGAAAACCCGCACTTCCTGAGCCTGGGCCTCGAGCACATACAACCGGCCCTGGCGGTCGACCGTGAAGGAACGGATGTCGGCCAGGGATGAGGGCCCCTCTTCGGCGGCACCTATCGCCACCCCGGGTTGGAGGTGGAGATGGCGTACCTCCCGGTGCTCCACCCGAGCACAGGCCAGCAGCAGGACGGGCAACGCGCGAAGCCTAACGAGCACGCCGTAAGGTGGAACATCGCCACGCCCCGCGCAAGCGGGCGCCGGGCGCTAGCGGGCGGGCGCTCCGGTCGGGGACGCGGTCGCAGCGCCACTCCCCGGCTTTCGACTCAGGATACCGGCCGCCACCAGCGAGAGCAGCAGGCCCACCGGGAGCGGCTCCAGCAGGGTGAAAGCGATGTTCATCAGGGGGTTCCGATACAGGGCGACGAAGTCGGCCATCTCGCGGGCCCGGGCCGCGACCTGGGCCTCGCTCGCGCCTGAGGCCCGTGTCTTCTCCACCGCGTAGGCGGCGTACTTTTCGGCGAAGTCGGGAGCGACGTTGTAGTAGATCAGTTCCCAGGTGGCGACGTAACAGACCGTCGCGATCCCGACGATGAGCATTCCCACCACCATCGCGCGGCCGAACGAGACCGTGCCGCCTGCCACGGTATCCCGGTACGACCGAACTCCGAAGTACACCATCAGGAAGGCCAGCACCATGGTGGTGTAGCCGATGATGGCGCCCCGGTCATAGCCGATCCGGTCCTGGAAGGGGATGGTCACGGCCATCACGGCGGAGAGGATGCCTCCCGCAATAAGCCCGAAGGTCAGGACGATCTTTCGCATGGCAGACTCCGTGGGGTATGAGGTCGGCCGATCCTAACAGCCGGCCCCGCGCCGCGCGTCACCCGAAGGCATGATTCCGTGGAGTATCGGGCCAGAATCACCCGAAAGTTGGTGCTATTCAGGGGATCAGGCGCTGGGCCTTTCCCAGCTGGACGGCCTGGGTCCGCCGCCGGGCGCCCAGCTTGTCGAAGACCCGGCTCGAATGGGTCTTGACCGTGTTCTCGGTCACGAACAGCCGGTCGGCGATTTCCCGGTTACTGAGTCCCTCGGCGATGAGCTGCAGAATTTGCAGTTCCCGGGGGGTGATTCCGAGCGACTGGAGCCGGGCCTCATCCCGCACGAACGTCGGAGGCGCAGACACTTCGACCTCCCGTACCACCACCGTCTCGGTCGGCCGGGTAAGCTTGAGCCCCAGCCAGATGCCCAGCCCGGCGAAGAGGGCGGCGATGAGACCGCCGTAAATCTCCACCGAATGCTCCAGCACCAGCCAGCGATACTCGATGAACCGAAGGCCCGCGATCAGCAGGCCGGCGGCCAGTCCGTAGAGGAGGACGTACCGGGGCATCGCGGGGCGGCTGGGCGGCTCTCCCATGCGGACGCGGCTAGTGCCCTTCCACCAGCAACTCGCTGTACGACTCGGGAATGATGAGCTGGCCGCCGCCCCCCTGGGCGAGCACCCCGAACTCCTTGCCGAACCACTTCCTGGCCCGGGGCGCCACCGTGGCGGGCTGTCCCGGGGCGGTCCGGCTCCAGGTATCCTTGGCCCCGGTGGTCGACGATTCCAGCGCTCGCACCGCGGCCCGGACCACGAGGTGGACCGGACCGCGGCCCGTGGGGTTGATGCCGGAACTGTGCATCGAGGCGCCTCGGCGGGCAAAGAACAACTTGAAGGGCGACTCGGTGCCGGTGCGAAACCCGATGAGACGCTCCCCGGGCTGGAGGGTCACGACATGCACCGGCTTGGAGAGGTCCATCGCCACCAGGAAGGCCACCGCATCCGCGATCGCCAACCGGGGCATCTCCCGGGCAAAGAACGCCAGGGCGGTACGGATATTCTGCCGCGGCACGGGGGCGCTGGTGCAGCCGATCTCCGTGACCCACTTGTCGATGCCCTTGTCCGACAGGTGATCGTTGAGCGAGAGCGTCATGAATCGGTTGTCTCGGGGTGGGAGGATCCCGCGCCAGGAGCCGGACAGCGGCGATAGGCCGTGGTGTACATACACCGCGCCGCTGTGGGTCACCCCCAGCGAGTCGGTCCAGGGGCGGGCATGGTAGCTGTACATCGAGTCCTGGTGGGGGGAGAACCAGATCTGGTGACGGTCAGCGTCGCAGAAGCTGTCCGCGTCAGCCCAATCCATCACACCGGTGTCGGCGTGGGTCATGGCGCGGAGCTGACCCGGGCTACCGCGGCGGCAACCGGCGCACCATGCTGGGCGGACAGCCGTACTCGACCCGGAAGGCATCGGTGAAGTGGCTGTGCGAGGCGAATCCGGCCTCGAGCGCGATGCGGGCCACGCTCGCCGGTTCGTCCAGCAGCCGCTCCAGCGCGTCGCGGAGGCGGTGCCGTACTACCGTGCGATACAGGGTCAGACCGGTGGCGCGACGGAACTGGCGACTGAGGTGGAACGGGGAGCACCCCGCCTCACGGGCAATCGCGCCGATGGTCAGTCGGCTCCGGTAGTGCTGGGCGACCATCTCCCGGGCCCGGCGGACGTAGCGCCGGCTTGCCGCCGTCGCCGGGGCCAGGGGACCCTGGCAGGAGCCCTCCAGCGCCACCCGGCCGAGGAGGGTCATCCCCGCCTCTTCGATGGGGAGAGGCTCACGGATGCTGCCAGTCCGTCGAGCGCGCTCCAGCAGTCGCCGATGCAGCAGATAGCCGGGGCCGTCCAGCATCCGGCTCCGGGTGGCAAAGACCGGCTGGGCGCTCGATTTTCGGCGCTGGACAGTGCGCAGCGCGAGGCTCCCCCGTTCCGTCAACCGGAACAGGGTGCAGCGGTCACCTCCCGGCAGAGGGTGACGGACGCGATAGGGCGACTGCCCATTCCAGCAGGTGACGCTCAGTGTATCGGCGAGATGCGCGGTCCCGGTGACCTCGAGCTCCCAGGTACCCCGGCGGGTGAAGACCACCCGGTCATCCTCGCACCATTCCTCGTGCCGCCCGGGGCTGTCGTGGCCGGCGCAGTGCCAGTCATCGATCGCGAAGAACTCTCCCCGGAAGAGGGGGCGCGAGGCGGAGCAGGATTCTGGAAGCGGGGCCGGCGTCATACGCTCAATATATCGTCTCACCCTAGCGCGGAGGAAAACCATGCCGAGACTGAGGAAGGTGTCGTTGCTGCTGCTGGCCCTGTTCGGGACCCCTATGGCCGCCCAGCAGTACGGCCCGGCGCCGGACCCCGGCACCAGGGCGGAGGTGCTCCGGTTGCGGGAGATGGCCTGGCGGACCTGGTTTGCCAATGACCGGGCGGGATTCGAGCGGGCGGTTCCCGAGGAGCTGGTCGCTTTGGGCTGGGGTGGGGGGCCGTGGGACGATCGGACCGGGACGCTCGAGCAGATGGCTGGGTTCGCGACCACCGGGAAGACGCTCCAGTCGCTTGAGTTTCCCCGGAATGTCTTTCAGATGTACGGCGAGGTGGTCATTCTCTACTCCAGTTTCCGGCTGGTGCTCAGCGACTCGGCCGGCCGGCGGGAGGAGACCCGGGGACGCGGCACGGAGATCTTCGTCCGTCGGGCGGGACGCTGGATCCACACCGGCTGGCACCTGGATACCATCGCTGACTAGCGACGTCCCCGGGCCCTTCAGCCCGTGGCGCCGAAGAGTCGGCCCACCAGCGCGGTGGCCCCCATCGCTACCGCGCCCCAGAACCCCACCCGGACCGCGCCACGACCCATGGGTGCGCCGCCGAGCTTCGCGGCCAGGGCGCCGAGGGCAAGCAGCAGCGCCAGGGTCGTGACCGCCACCGTGCGGGCCAGGGCGGGAAGCGCGAGGAGGAATACCAGGAGAACGGGTGGGGCCGCGCCCACCGAGAATGCCGCGGCCGAGGCCAGGGCGGCTTGCAGTGGGCGGGCCTGGGAGGCCTCGGTCATCCCCAGCTCGTCGCGCGCATGGGCCCCGAGCACATCGTGCGCGGCGAGCTCCCGCGCGACCTGCTCGGCGAGGGTGGGGCTCAGCCCGCGCTTGGTGTAGATCCCCACCAGTTCCCGGTGCTCCGCCTCGGGCTCCGTGGCCAGCTCTCTCTTCTCGCGGGCGAGGTCCGCTTCTTCGGTGTCCGCCTGGGAGCTGACCGAGACATACTCTCCGGCGGCCATGGATAGGGCGCCGGCGACGAGGCCCGCCAGGGCGGCGAGGAGGACCGGCCCCTTTTCGGTTTGGGCCGCCGCCACCCCGACCACGAGACTGCTGGTCGAGATCAGGCCGTCGTTGGCGCCGAGCACGGCGGCCCGGAGCCAGCCGATGTGGGCAGTGCGATGGAACTCTCGATGTGGCACCTGTTTCTCCCGTTTCGCGACCGCTTCAGTCCCCGCCGCCGGTCAGCGACCGGATAGCGCCGGTCCGGTCTCGTGGGCCTCGAGGATCAGCCGGCGCCACTCCTGCAGCATCGCGGCATAGGCGCTTTCATGCATCGCCTCGAGTACCCGGGTTCCGGCGGGCGTCGTGGAGGTCAGCGAGTAAGCGACGCGCACCTCGGTGCGGTTCGACGCCGCTGCACGGCACACCACCCGCACGGTTCCGACATGGGATCCCTCGACCAGGCGGCCGTAGTGGGCTCGTCCTTCGTCGGGATCATACTCCAGGACCAGCCAGACCGTCTCCTGGCCATTGTGGCTGGTGCGGAAGACGGTTCCGGCCGAGTCCGCCGGGGTATCGGGGTGGAGATAGACCGGCGCCCAGCCGGGCACCCAGGCCCGCTCCCCCTCCGGCGAGAGGTAGGCCAATGCGGTCTCGGGCCGCATGGGAAGATCGAAGGCGCCGCTGCGTTCGATATGGTATGGCCGAAAGCCGGAGTCGGGTGCAGGGGTCATGGTGCGGCGGGAGTGGGGGTTGAACCGAGCGGGCCAATAGTGCCCCGATCGCCGGGCCAGCGCAAGGAACCGACTGCCCCCGTTAGGTTCAAGTAGCGGCCGCCGGCGGTCCCGCGCGGTTGGTCTCAGTGCGGAGGGTGCTATGGATCCGAAACCGGTCAAGGTCTTCTTCCCGGATGGGAGTGAAGACCTCGGTATTCTGGTCGATGAGAACATGCTGGACGTGGGGAGCATCGGCCTGACGGTCAAGGTCGACGATATCGTGACCGTCGATGGTATGCCCCGGACCGTGCTTGGCACCACGGTGCGTCGGAGTTCCCGGGTCAGCAGCGACCTGGATGTCACCGAGGAGGCTTCGTTCCGCATCCGACTCCGTCCCGATTCGGAGGACGTGTAGGGGCACGCCTCGGCAGCCCGACCCGCAGGCGGCCGAGCCTGCGCTCAGCCGCGGAGGAAGAAAACCGTGATGGCCGCGCTCTGTTGCAGGGCGCGGCCGTACGCGAATCGGACCCCGGCTCCGTTCAGCAGGCCGGACGACAGCGCCGGTACCGGGGATGCCTGGCCGGGCACCCAGCGCCAGTCGGTCGACCACTCCCCCATCCCCTGCAGGGTAAGCGAGACATAGTCGCCCGGCGCGATGGACTCACCCTCGTCATCGCGATCGGGTTCCACGGTCACGTTCGAGAGGAGCAGGCCGAGGCTCTCCTCCGGGCTTCCCTGTCCGCGGGCCAGGGCCAGGAGTCCCTCGATCAGGTCGTGAACACCGGTAGGTGGGGCGTCGGCTCGGTCGAGTCGGGGTGGAGCCTGGACCGGGATGGGGGCGTAGCGCGAGAGCTGGGAAGGGAGATCCATCGGGAGCGGAGGGGCGTCGGGGCGCGTGCGTGAAGTCGTTCGGAGCCGCCAGCGCCCCTGACTGTGGCGGCCCGGCGCGGCTCAGGATCCGGACAAGATAGCCGGATCGGCTGGCCGCGCGTCAGGCGCCGGGGCTACTCCTCGTGCCGGGTCTTCCGGGCCCGGGCCTTCCGGCGACGGGCGGCGGCCTGCTTGAGCTTGCGGGCGAGACTCGGCTTCAGGTAATGCCGGCGGGAGCGCAGCTCCCGGAGGACCCCTGCGCGCTGCACTTTGCGGCGGAACGCCTTCAGGGCCAAATCCAGGCGATCGCCTTCGCCGATGGTGACCTCGAGCATGCGTGTGCTCCTGGGAAGCGAGAGAGAAGACAACGTGGCCGGCCTACCCGGAGGCAGACCGGCCACGTCGGAGTCAAACAGTGTACGCGGAAGACTAGAGCTTCACGACCTTTTCGGCCGCGGGTCCCTTCTGACCGGCCACCATGTCGAACTCCACCCGATCACCCTCGGCCAGGCTCTTGAACCCGCTCGCCTGAATCGCGGTGTGATGGACGAAGCAGTCCTTCTGTCCACCTTCGGGCGTGATGAAGCCAAAGCCCTTTGCATCATTGAACCATTTGACGGTACCCGTCGTCCGCATACCTGCTCCTTGAAAGCTGCCTCGGCTGTGTGGGCGGAATGCCCCTCAGCGCCGAGGTACGTGGTTTCGTGATCTTCAGGCCCTCACGATAGGCACATTCTTCTGGCTCGGGGGAGGAACGACCGAGGGCTGGCGCCCAGGCCAGCCCTCACGAGGAACCGCTGGAATTGGAGCGGGGCCGAAGCCCCGTGCGACTATAAGGATACGGCGTTGGACCGAAAATGGCAAGCTGCGGCGGCCCAACCCCGTTTCTGGGGCGCCACCTAGTGGGCCGACGCCAGCAGGGCGTTCTTCTGCAGCCACCGGGACAGCATCAGGTCGATCTGCTCGACCGTCTGGTCGGCCACGAAGGGGCTCACGGGGCAGCGGCGACCCTCCACCATCAGGTACCACATCGGCGGTTCGCCCGGCTGATTGCGGGCCACGTTCTCGCTCCGGCCTTCATAGGCAACGAAGTGAAAGGCGCGGCCGTTCAGCGTCATGTGGCGTTGCTGCGGCTTGAAGGCGGTCACGGCTGGCTCCAGTCTGGTAACGGCGGGGTTCAGCGCTAGTCCTGAACGCCGGGCGATGGGGGTAGCGGGTCGTGGGCTGGGTCGACGGCCGGCGGCTGGTCGGTCGATTCGGCCCGCTCCCGCCGGCGAAGCACCTTGGCCGCGCGCTTCTCCTGCTTGGCCAGTTCCTTCTGACGTTTCTCGAAACCGTAGTTGCGCTTGGGCACATCGCTCCTTTTGGGTAGGGCGACAACGCCGGAAACATAACCTCCCCGGGTGTCCGGGCGCGCCTCGAGGCTGCGTGGCGCGGTGCCGTCTCACGGTTGCACTGCGTGGTGCCGGGGGAGCGGCCCGGCCTCATCCGGTCGGCAGCGGAGACCGCCGGGACAGGCCGACGAGTCCGGCCCACCCGCCGACCACCAGGAGCACGCCGGGCCAGAGCTCCGCCCGGAGCCAGCTGGCTATGGCGCTCACCGACTCGCCGCCCCGTACCACCTGAGGCAGCAGCGGGTCGGTCGAGATGAACAGTGCCTCCGGCGTCCTGATCCACGCGATCAGGAGGAGGATCACGCCCTGGAAGAGTCCCAGCATCAGGGACACGAGGGACAGGGTTTGCAGGGCTGGGCGGAGGGCCTGAGCGCCGCGGGGGAACGCCGGCAGGGCGTAGTCGTTGGGAGGCCGGTGCATGAGGTTGTCGGTCGTGTTCGGCTCGAAGGGAATATCGCCGGCGGTGGATGTGCGTGCGACTATCCCCCGGCCGTCTTCAGGTCTACCGCTCACACTGGAGGCCGGCGTGCTGGCCAACTGGATCACCTTGTCGCGTTTCCCGCTGCTCGCGATCAATGTGCTCATCCTGTTTCTGGGGTCGCCGGCGGTGCGACTGGCCGGCGTCCCCCTGCTGCTACTGGGCCTGTTCCTGGACACGGTGGACGGCGTGGTGGCACGGAAGACGAAGCAGACCAGCCTCTTCGGGAGCGTGCTCGACATCGCCGCCGACCGTACCTACGAGTTGGTCCTCTGGGTCTGTTTCGCCTACCTCCGTTTGGTACCCGTTGCCATTCCAGTCCTGGTCATCGCCCGAACGACCCTGACGGACGCCTTTCGCGGGATCGGGGTCAGCCAGGGCGCCACGCCGTTCAGTCAGCATCGCACGGCACTGGGGCGGTTCTTGGTCGGATCCACGCCGATGCGGGTGGGTTACAGCGGCAGCAAGATCCTCGCGTTCGGGTTGCTGGCGCTGAGCCAGGCGCTCGATGGCGGCTCGCCCGCCAGCATTCCGAGGGGGATGGCGGAACGGCTGGCGGTCGCCGGGCTGGTCGTCGCGTGGGTCGCGGTGGCCCTGTGCCTTCTCCGCGGGCTGCCGGTCCTGATCCATGGGTTCAAGGAGCACTGGATGGAGCCGCGTCGCATGGGCTCGCGTCAGCAGGGGTCGTAGAGCTGGTCGCTGTCGGAGGCGGCGCAAGCCCCGATCACGATAACAGCCACCAGCCCGACGCCGACCACCAGGAGCGTGCCGGTCGTGTTGGTGCGACGCACGTCGACCCGTCGCACTTCGGAAAGTGGAAGCCCAAGGGTATCGCCCCGCTCCGGTTGGGCCAGTCCGCGGGCGCGGATCCCAAGCAGGGAATCCCCTCTCACAAACGGCGCATGCAGCGTCAGAGTGGCCCCATCGGTCCGGGTTACCCGGACCCTCTCGGGGTGCTCCGTGGTGACAAACGTTTCCGGGGACGGGGTGCCCATCTGCCACGAGGTGCAGGCAGGCAGGTATGCGGCGAGGAGAACGGCGGACAGGGTACGGTGCCAGGGCCCGAGAACGGCCTGTGGGGAGGTCATTGAAGACTCCCATGGGAGGGGCATGTACGCTACGGCCACGGTCCTGAGATGAGGCTGAATCGCAGGTGAAAGCGGCGGACCCGGGACCGCCGACCTCCCTTACACCAACTCCCTAGCCCGGCATCAGGGTATGTCGCTCGATCGGCGCGTCCCAGGTGCGATCCCCCAGCGTCACATACAGGTGCGCGTCAGAGACCGAGATCGCCATGCGGGTCCGGCGCTCAAGATGCGCGGCCAGCGGCTCGAGCAGGTCGCGCGGGAAGCTGTACACCTCCAGCGCCTCGGCCCGGTGAATCCGGGCGCCTCCCAGTTGGGCCAGAAGCACCCGCGGCTCCTTATGGGTGTACAGCACCACGCGGGGCACCGTCAGGCTGGCCTTGTGAAGCCGGGCCGGGTCGGGCGCGCCAATGTCGATCCAGACCCGCAGCGCTCCGGTCAGGTCCCGCACCGCGAGCGCCGGCTCACCCGGTTCAGTGAAGCCCTTCCCGAAGCTCAGGCCTTCCTGGTACTCCAGGCAGTAGGCCAGGACCCGGGTCACCAGATACTCGGCGGTTTCGGACGGCTGGCAGGCGACCCGGAGAGTGAGCGACTCGTAGATGTTGCGGTCGACGTGCGACAGCTCCACGTCGAAGTTGTAGATGGTGGGACTTTGGGCCACGATCCGGGGTGGGAAGAAGAGGGGGGTGCCCGGGAGCCGCTGAGAATCCAGCGACCCCCAATGGGTTGCTGCCTACCAGGCCAGGATACCCAGATCGTCGAGGAAGGCGACCACCGGTACCAGCGAGAGCAGACTCGGCTCCTGTTTGAAGGCGGTCGTCGCGGCGCGGAGCGCCGGCGAAACCGCCTGGCCAGTGTCTGCCCGGTAGCGGCGATGAGCGGCACCCAGCTCATGAAAGACGCTCCGCAGGCAGGCGCGTTCGCGGGCCTGGAGCGGGTGATCCGGAGTGGGGATGGTCTCGGTCGGCGGGGATGCGGCGCGCCGCCGTCGGCCCCGCGGCAGAGAGGCGGAGGCCCGGCGGTCATACGCGAGGCCGGCGAGATCGAGTCGCTGGCGCACCCGGTCGGTCAGGGGGGCAAGCGCCGCATCCGCCCCGCGGGCGGAACGCGGCAGATCAGATGGTTCTGGCATTGGAGCCTGGGCCGAGGAGGAGGAGCGGGCCCGCACCCGACAGCGGGACACCATCAATCTAGCCGGTTGTACCGATCCCTGCTGCCGACGGGCCCGCCACCGGGCTCAGGCGGAGAGTCAGGCGCGGCGTCTGGCGGCGCCGATCAGGTGAGTAACAAGTACGCCAGCACTCCGAGCAGGATGATCCCCGCACCAGCCGCCAGCCTTCCGACGGTCTCCCATGACATGTGATCGCGCGCTTCCCAGGTCGCTTCGTGCAGGTAGAAGCGCTCCGGGCCCGCCTTCCGGAGGATGGTCGCCGCCACCATGCTGCGAAGGTGGTCGGTGTCCTTGAGGCCAAGGTCCTTGAGCCGCTGAGCCCGGGGGCCCGAGGTGGCCTTGCGTTGCCGGAACGTCTTGACGACCTGGCGCTCGTACCGGGCGGCCAGTGGGGCGGGGGCGATGGTGCTCATGGCTGATCCTGCGAGGTGATCCGTGACGGATCGAAGGGAAGACCCAGGCGAAGCGTCCAGAGAGGCCGCTGGCCTCACTCAACATACGCCGGGTCACCCCGAATCGCGAATGACGCGTCTCAGCGGGCCCTGGCGATGCCCCCCGCCACCAGGGCATGGATGGCCGGAATGGCCCGCGGTTCATCGAGGAAGTGGAGCGCCTGCAGACCGGCCGCCCGGGCGCCATCGCAGTTGGCGGCCGAGTCGTCGACGAACAGAATCTCCCCGGCCGCGAGGCCGAGTCGAGCGGTCAGCTCCCGGAACACGCGGGTTTCGGGCTTGCGCGCGCCGAATTCGCAGCTGACCCACAGCCTCGGGTTGAGCAGGGGCCACAGCGGTCTGGTGAGGTCGGGAAGCGACTCGCGGACCAGCGCGCCGTTGTTGGTGAGCGCACCCACCGTCACCCGACGGGTGAGCGTCGCGACCAGGGACTGCATTTCCGCCCGAGGTCGCATCGCGCGTTTGCGGGCGGTGACCCACTCATCGCGGGTCAGGTCCGAGCCAAGGGTAAGGTTGAAGGCCTCGAGGTACTCGTCGCCGGTGGCGAAGGCGCCCGCCTCGGCCCGCTGCTCGAACGCGGAGGAGAAGAGCGCGGCAATGGTCGCGGGGGCGATGCCGGTGCGGGCGGCGAGATAGCGGGTCCGCTCGCCGGGGACGAAGTCGACCAGCACGCCATCGAGGTCGAAGATGACGGCCGCGATGCTCATCGGGTGCGCCGCCCGACTCTTCGCCGCCGGGGCCTCAGGCGGCCCCGCCCGCCTTCGGGGGGTCCTGCGTCTGGGAGGAATCGAGCCGGAGTCGTTCCTGCTCCGCGGCCGAGAGCTTCCCGAAATCCGCCGGGGTGAGATAAACCCGTGCGGAGCGCTGAGACAACCCGAAGGGGTCCTTGGCGATCAGCCAGCCCAGGACCAGGGAGATCCCCGACGTACTCAGGAGAAAACTCGGGCGGCCGAGGCGGGACCACGGCCCCAGGGGGAGCGCCACCGTTGCCGCGACCGTCATGGTCGTGAGATAGAGCCCGGCGCCGAGGGTCCCCAGCACGATCCGGAGCGCCGTGTTGTCGCGGATCGGGGCGGTACCCAGGGCCCAGTGGAGCCCACCGGCGACCCCGCCGCCGATGGCCGTCGTGCCGAGGACGTAGAGGGCGCGGGCCAATGCGCCGGGCCGAGCGGCACTCGCCGCCGAGGGAAGCAACACCGCCTGAGCGGTGGCCCAGATGAGCATCACCGCGGCACCCAGCACAGCCGCGTGCCAGAACGGCCGGCGGGGGATGGAACGGATGTAGAAGGGCATGCGGAAAGATAGCTAGCGGCACCGGGGCCGGCACCACGCTTCCGGACCTTCAGTGCCTCCCGGCCATTTCGACGTAGGCAGCTTCGGCCGCCGCCAGCAGGATCGCCGCCTGGTCGCTCGTGAGGGGCAGGGGGGTGCCGTTCACGGTCAGGTCTCCCGGCAAGGTCGCGAGTGGCTGCCGGGTAATCCCGCGGTGGATCACCAGCGCGGCAAGGAGCGAGCCCGTGGGCGAGGGATGAAAGCCGTCGGGCCCATAGAGCGGGAGGGCCGGCGCACGTTGCCAGGCGGCGACCCACGCCTTGCCCGCGGGGAAGAAGCGGCCGTCCACCGCTTCCGCCGCCGCCTGGTAGTTCGCGGTGACCGAGTCAAACGCCGTTGGACGGTCGGAGGCCGGCCAGACCCCGTAGAGCGCAACCTCGGCCCTGCGGGGACGGCAAAGGTCGGCAAACTGGCGGGTGGAGGCGATCAGGTCGACGCCGCTCTCGGGGAGGCCCGAGGGGCCCTGCTGCAGCACCACCAGGTCCCACGGCTCGCGGGCGATGCGCCGTGCCGCGTCGCCCTGGGCCAGGTGGTCGGCCAGGCTGAAGTTGGGAAAGGCGATCATGGCCGTCTGGATCCGGTGACCGGAGTGGCGACCCAGTTGCTCGACGATCGCGGGAAGGTCGTTGGCATAGGTGAGACTGTTGCCGACGAAGAGCACTCGGACCGGGGCCGACGCCGGGTCGGTCATGGCGCAGCTGCTCAGGACCAGCAGGGCCAAGGCGGGGCGAAGGTGGCGACGCATGAGCGGGAGACGACGGTGGACCCGACGGCCGCACCGCCGTCAGGCCCGGGTGGATGATGAGGTCCAGCGCCGCCGGTGGCTCATCGCTTGCCGCCCGCGGCGGCGATGAGGGCCATCGCCGGTGCGCTGACCACCAGTTGGTACCCGAACGCTTCGCCCCAGCCGATCGGCGTCAGGTCGCGCAACTCGCGGGTCGTGGTCCGGGTGCCGTCCCGGAGCACTTCCCGGAGCGATGCGCGGGCGTTGGGATTGGCCCCATGCCGAAGCAGGAGCCGGGCGAACGGGGAATCGGTGAGCCCTCCGCGGTAGTTACCCCAGAAATTGGCGTAGCACACCACCGCGCTGAACAGCGCCGTGTGACCTCCGAAGCCGTCCCCGTCGATCGCCGCCGGAGTGTCCGCCGCCATACCTTGCGCCAGCAGCCACTCCGCGATGGCGATCTCATCGAACTCTACCGCGACATGGAGGAGCGTGGCCCCTTCGAGCGAAGTCCGGGGGTAGTAGTCTCCCCGGCAGCCGAGCTCCGGGGGGAGGATCTCGCTATGGCGGAAGGTACGCCGGAGGAGGCCCGGGTCGCGGCGGAGGTGGGATTCGAGAAGGTCGATCCGCCCGCGATGGAGCGCCATCGCCGGGGTGTCGGGTAACTCCACTCCATTTTCGACATACATCGCCAGAATCCGGTGCTTGGCCGCTGGATTGCGACTGTCGGTCTCGAGGACCACGTCCACCGGGGCGATCATCCTGCCCTCGGCGTCGCGCACCTGCGCGCCCAGCTCGAAGAGCAGGGCCGTGCCGGGAACACTCAAGGTGTAAGCCGGTCCCCCGAGGGAGTCCGGTGGCGGGGCCGGTCGCCCCAGGCGCTCATGCAGCCGCCGTGCGGTCTCCACCTGGCCTTGCAGCGCCGCCCGGCCCATGGCGTGGGCAGCATCGGTGGCGCCGAGGGCCAGGAGGGCCTCGATGATGGCGATGCGACCGAGGTTGGCGGCGTAGCTGAGTGGTGGTCCCCAGTTGCGGTTCCCGATCCCGGCATTCTCGTGCAGGAGGTTCGCGTGCCGTGTGACCAGCGCGACCACTCCCGCGACATCGTCGGCCCAGATGGCCTCGATCAGCTGGCAGCACTGCACCAGCCGGGGCCAGCTCGGGGCCTCGTAGCTCCGGGCCAGCACGAGCTGGGCGTCCGCCAGGCGCGCCGTCGCGGGATCGACGGGCCCGCCATGGAACCGGGCGAAGTCCTCCAGGGCCGCGGCGTCGCCACCGCGGAAATCCCGGAGCAGGTCTTTCGCCTGATGCTTGAGTTGGGTGAGGTCGGGGCGAACCGGCAGGCGGCGCAACGGCATGACGAGCCTCCTTGAGGAGCCCGGGGTCCGCCGGCGTCGGGCACAGGAGGTTCGCAGCGCTGATGAGAACCGGCACAGCACAGGTGGACTCGGTCCTCTCCGCGGACGGGTGGCGTCCTGCACGCCGGGAGGGAGGTTAACGCGGCGGGGCTGATCGGGTCAATGTCCGGAAGGCTCGCTTCTCAGTTGGGCAGGAAGCCCGGAATGGGGGTGCTTCATGGCCTGAGTTGAGCGCACTCGGACGGTCCCACGCGATCCGGCTCGCCATAGGCGGTACGGAGCAATCGAGGTGGGCCTCCATCCCGATCCAGCGCCAGCAGATAGAGTGTGGTGTAGACCGCCTCGCAGATCTGGGGCAGAGCCGGTCCTCCGAGGGCCTGGATGATCGGGCCCAGGGTGTTACTGTGTCCCACCACCAGGACCGCCGAGCCCCGGGAGGCCGCGCGCACCGCCTGCGCGACCGCCTCGGCGTGCGTCGTGAGATCCCTTGCGGTTCCGATAACCTGCGGTGTTACGCCGAAACGAGCGGCGGATGGGGCGGCGGTCAGCTGGGTGCGGCGATACTGGGTGACGAAGATGGCTCCAGGGCGAAGATCGCGCAGGGCTGCCGCCAGCGACTCGGCCCGGGCGAGCCCTCGCGGAGAGAGGATGGGATCGGCCGATGTGTCGGCCTTTTCGGCATGGCGCACCAGCACCACGATCGACGCCTGGCTGACCGCGGGAGCGGGGACGGCGGCGGAGCAGAGGAGCCCGGCCAGGATCAGGGCACGGTAGTCAGGCACTCGACACCTCGGCGGCGGATTTTATCTGCCGCAGCAGCGCCCAGCGAATGACGGCGCTGCCGCGATGGATGAGACCCCAGTAGCGGAGGAAGCGGGCTCGTGACGCGGGATCGGCGCAGAGCACCCGGGTTTCGGTGCGCAGGCGGCTGCTCGCGAGTGCGACCGGGTCGATCTCGAAGCTCCAGACCGCGCGGGCCATTCCCGGTGGCACCGGATCCCGGAAGGTGTCCGGGTCGGTGGTCACCAGGCCCCCGGCGAGACTCCAGAACCGCCCGGTCAGGCCCAATACGATTCCACTGGGCGGGGTGGCTTCGAGCTGGACAAACGCGCCTGAGAGGAGGTTTCGGGTGGGTCGGGCAGTGCCGGCGCTGGACAGCGTCCGCCAGGAGGTCCATGTGGTCCGGGGCGAGAAGAGCAGCGCCGGAATGGCTCGGAGCGCCATGAGCGCGGCCAGAATGGGATTGCGGCTCAAATCGCTGGAGATGAGGGCCTGATAGACCCGATCCTGGCTGGCCGCCACTACGACCTGGTGCGCGGACCGGACATCCCACCGTGGCATCCAGTTCTCGAGAGGCATGGCACACTGCTGACCGGTCGCGACCTCGTAAGGTGGAACATTCCTGCGGTCCGGGCAATGGCGCGACACCGGGCCGGAGGCTCGCCACTACGGGCGTGATCGGCCGGCTACTGGGTGCACCCACCCTCGAGTGCCTCCACCGGTGCGCGGTCGCCGACCGGGACATCCGCCAGCCACTGCCGCCACCCCGCCGTGAGGGTCGGCAGGTCGGTCTCCAGCGCGCTCGCCACCCCTGAGACTCCCCTCTGCCAGAGGGTCTGGAGCAGATCAGGCCGGATCGATTCGAGGTATGCCACCAGGCTCCCGGCCGACAGATAGGCATTGAGGTCCGGGAGGGCCCGGAAGGAATCCGTGAGGCGGTCCAAGTCTGGCAGCTGCTGCGCGGCGGCCAGCGTCGCCGCCGCCGCCCGGATGGTGTAGCCCGAACACTGGTCCTGAGCCCAGGTCGAGAGCCCTTCCAGAATCCAGTCGGCCACGCGGGTTGGGGCCCGCCAAGCCTGGAACGGCAGCCAGTGGGCCAGCTCGTGCCGGGTCGCGAGGCGATTGGGCGTGCCTGCGTAGACGAAGAAGAGCGCGGGGCGCCGGTAGTCGGTCAGGCCGTTGGCGCTGACCCCCGTCAGCTCGTGAAGCCGGGCCCGGGATGCGAGCAGGAGGATTGGCGGGAGGGGAGCGGCCGTCAGGCGAAGGCGCCGCGCGAGTTCATCGCGGGCCCGGGCGAGGTCGGCGGTCCAGAGCTCGGGGCGGGCCGAGGCGGGAAGTCCGGGATCGAGGAGCAGGCGGATCCCCGCGGCCTCGTAGGGCGTCCAGGAGACGATGGCGGCCTGGACCGAGTCTTCGGGAGTCTGCCCGGCGAGCGTGAGCACTGGCCCCGCGATGAGGAGCAGCAGGGGGGCGACGACCAGGCGACCCATGGTGGCCGCCGCGGCGCCTGCCCTCAGAATCGCAGATCGAGGCACGCGGGCCTGTGCCGATGCCAGGCCGACGCTAAGCGCTCTCTGCGGGCCACTGGAAGCAGAGGGTGAAGCCGTCGGGGTCCTTGAGGGAGAGTTGGCGCATTCCGTACGGTGCCACCTTCGGCGGATCAAGTGCGATTCCCTGGGTGGTGAGATGCCGGTAGACGGCCTCGACGTCAGGAGTACCGATGAACAAGGCTGTATCGTCATGGTGGGCTACCCGGGCCGGCTCGGGCTGCGCCGGGCGCTTGGCCTCGGGATCGTAGGCGGTGTTAAGCATGAGCTCCGTCGGTCCGTGGCGGAGCCAGACCCAGCCGAATCCATCGGGCGTCGGGGGCGGGTTCGGCGCCGCGCCGATGACCTCGAAGCCCAACAGATCCCGATAGAAGCGGAGGGCCGTGGGCATGTCGTAGACCTGGAGCAGGGGGCAGAGCCCGCGTAGGTCGAGGGTCATGATGTTGCTCCGCGGCATGAGCGGGGGCTAGAAGGACACACAGGTGAGGGATCGATCCCGCAGGACCGCTTCCTGGGCGAAGCGGTGGGCATAGGCCGCAGTAACTGCCGTAACTCCCAGGGAGGTCGCCTCGGACCGGTCGTGGTACAGCAGCAGGAGCCAGGTTCGCTCCCGAACCAGCGTGCCGTCCTGTCCACGCCATTGCCCCCGGGCCTCGAGCACGGTAATGCCATCGGGGAAACGGGGGGTGACCTCCTCCTTGAGGAACGCGGCCCAGGCGGAATCGGACACCTCGCCGCCATCGGCGAGGCCCCGCCCGAAGTAGATCTCCTCCCGAACCATCGCTGTGCCGGTAGCGCAGGAGAGCGGTGCGGGCATGCCGGCCGGCGCCGGCTGGCAGGCCCACAAGGCGCTCGCGAGGGAAAGAACCGAACGGCGGCCGACCCTGAAGAGTGGCTGGCCACCAACACTGGAGGGAGAGCCTGCGTGTCCGCTGGCGAGGAAGCACGACATGCTGGGGAAGGTGCGAAGCCGCGCCGTACCGGGCAAGGCCTTCCGTAAACCGTTCTTCCAAGGCCAGCCGTTACCGGGATCATGGGCCAGGAGCGTTCAGAACCACCGGGCCGACTGGCGGATCGACCCGCAGCTCCGGGCCTCCGCCGACCGGCCCGCCCCGGAGTCGGTGATAACATGATCCACCCGGGCAGTGTCAGCGGCGGTGCGTGCGTCGCGATACAGGTGGAGACAGGCCTCGCTGGCCGGCGGAACGAAGACTCGGCTGAAGGCCCAAAGCGCGAGCAGCGTGAGGGAGGTGACCGCCACGCCAATCTGGAGCCGGGGTCCGCCGGGTACCGGGGGAAGTCTGAGCCGCACGGGTCCTCCTCGGCATTTGGGTCTACGTGTGGGCGGGGGCCACCGCGCCCCGATGGCCGCCAGCGAGGGCCACGAGCCGGCGGGAAGAGTGATTGCGTCGCGCAATCGCACCATGGCCGCTGGCCTGGGAGCGTTAGCCCAATCTGCCCAACTTGTCAGCCGGCGCGGGTGTGGTCAGCCGCCCGGCGAGCCAGCGATCCAGCGAGAGTGCCCCTCCACCCTGGATGACGAGGGCCAGGCCGAGGCCCATCGCGAGGATGTGGAACTCAAATCCTTCCCCCTTCTGGTTGCCATACCAGTTCATGAAGAAGCCGTGCGGCGCGCTCACCATCACAGCGGCAACGAGCATGTTGCAGAAGATGCCGAAGGCGGCCAGGCGGGTCAGGCAGCCGAGCACCAGGCCGATCGCTCCGGCGAACTCGGCCACGATCGCGAGCAGCGCGAGTGGAGCCGGGATCCCCATGTGGCCGAACCCCGCCATGGCCGACTGGAAGCCGCCGCCCCCAAACCACCCCAACGCCTTCTGCGCGCCATGCGGGAAGATCACCACCGCCAGCGCCACCCGGGCAAGCAGCGCCCCCGGGTCGTTGTCGGTACGCACCAGTCGATTCAGAAGCATGGCCAACCTCGACGTCGGGACGGTCGTGCCGGATCCGGATGATGGTGTCGTCTCGAGCCCTGTCGCCTCCCGTGCGAATGGTACACTCGATCATCCATGGGCCGAAAGCGCTGGGTCAGGGGGGCGGGGGAGCGGTTGACCGCACGATGATAGTCGAGAGCATGGTGGCGATCAGGCGATCTTCGCCGCCGTGGCGAGCGAAGACCTCGGCGAGGCAGACCGTCAAGGTGCGGCCGGGCCGGAGGACCCGGCCTGCGGCGCGGAAGGTCTCGCCCAGTGCCGGGGCCAGCAGATTGATCTTGAACTCCACCGCCAGCACATCGGTGCCGGCCGGGGCCAGGCTGAAGGCGGCATACCCGTTGGCCGAATCGGCAAGGCTGGTGACCGCGCCGGCGTGCCAGAAGCCATTCTGCTGTGTGAAGCGGGCGTCGAACGGGGCCTCGAGGTCCACGCGGCCCGGCTCCAGACGCCGGATCGTGGCACCCAGCGTGGCCATATGGGCCTGGCGGGCGAAGCTTTCCCGCACCACCGCCTGGTAGTCGGGGTTCCGGGGCTGCCAGGTGGGCTCTTCGGGTAAGCCGGCCATGGCCGTGCTATCGGAAGTCAGGAGACCTCCTCACCGGGCCGATCTGCGCCTCGACCGGGGGATAGGGCGCGCAGCGCCCACGGACGTAGGAGCGGTACGAGAGTCAGGCGACATGCCCACTGGGATTGAGCATCGGGTTGTGACAGTGGGGGCAGGCCACATACATGCGGCGCGCCTCCTGAATCGGCGTTACGAAGTATTGCCGACACTCGGAGCAGCGTAGCCGATTCGGGGGCCACAACTCGGCCACCGCGATCTCGACCGCCCGAATGGCCAGCGGGGCCGTGCAGGAGTAGGCATCGGAGTCGGCGGCGACCCGCGAGCTGGCCAGCAGCTCGGCGACCCGAGCCAGGAGGCGGGGCGGATCGGGGACCTCCCGCTGAAAGACCACGATCCGCTGCCGCTCACCGAACATCCCGCTCGGAGCCAGCGGCTGGGGCAGCGCCACCGGTTCGGGGGTGGCGGTGATGTGGAGGTAGTGATCGCCTGGCGCCGCGAGGATGGAGACGAACGGCATGGCAACCTCCGCCGCGCAGGCCGGGTTGAACAAAGACCGCGACCGGTCACCTGGGGTGGCCGGTCGACCGGTTACCTCACTCGCGATCCAGAACCGTGGGTCAGCACCCTCGCGGGTTGGGCTCTGGTATCAGGTTCCACTTTCCACTCCGGGCATCGAACCGGCCGTACCTGGCCACCCAGTCCACCCGCACCGCCGGCTCGTTGGCGGATGCCGTCCGGGCCGGAGCTTGCCTGACTGCCGCCGGTGGCAGGGAAGGCCGAACCGGTGCGGCTGCAGCGACGGTCGCCGCGGCAACGGTGAGGCCGGCCACGGTGAGGAACAGGTGTCGTCGGGTCATGGTATCGGTCTTTCCTGGATGTGAACCGCGGAGTCGAGCGGTCGCGCCGCGCCGGAACAAGTTATCCGCTGGAGGACGGCCCCGCCAGTCCCAGGGAGGTAGTTAGCCGGCGGCCGCGGGGGGCGGGACGATGCCCAGGTCCGTGAGCGCGGCGTCCGCCACCGGGGGAATTTCGGACAGCCATCTGGCCCACGCCTCCAGGTCCCCCTTCTGGAGCCGTTTGGCCGGAACCACCCCAACGACCTGGCCCGGCCCCATCTCGAAGGATGGGGGAAGCTCCACGCTGACGGCATGGTCGGCGTGGTCCATGATCCAATCCTCGAGTGCCCTGGCCGCTTCGGCCGATCCCACTGTGAAGGCGTAGCGGAGGCATTGCGGGTCCTGCTCCATCCGCCGGTCCCGGAGAATGGTCCAGAAGTCATCCGGCACTCGCCCGAGGCGCTTCCAGTGGGGCGACTCCCAGGTCAGCGCCGGCATCGGGCGGGGTGTGGCTGGCCCCGCCAACCGGCCGAGCGCTTCGAGGAGGGGACGCAGATCCGGGGCAATGGGAAGGCTCAGCCGGCCGCTGGTCTGAAGCAGAGGAAGGAGCTGGCTCGCGGCATCCTCCGCCGAAATGGTCCCGGTGCGGAAGGCAGTCAGAATATCGGTGATCGTGACGGCCATAGTGGGCTCCCTATCTCACGGGACACAATCGGTTGCCTCCGGTCAGCGTCCCAACCTGCTGGGTCGCCGCGGGCTCGGCAAGCCTCAACCGGTGCCGGCCGACGCCCACCGAGCGGTTCCCGGTCCGCGGGGTGCGCAAGATCCGGATAGCGCGGCCGCCGCCCCAAGGCCAAACTGCGCTCTCCACGACCGGGAGACGGCATGTCAACGCAGGGTGACTATGTCCTGGGGACTAACGAGGCCGAAGTCGCGCGGCTGGGCCTGCAGCATCGGGCCTGGCGGGAAACCGTCCTCGGGGCCTGGCGGCGAGCGGGGCTGCGGGCCGGGTCCCGGGTGATCGACGTCGGGGCAGGACCAGGGTGGGCCAGTTGGGATCTGGCCGAGGCAATGGGGCCGGCCGGCGAAGTGCTGGCGGTGGAGCGGGCCGAGCGGTTCACGGCGGCCCTGCGCCGGGAGTGCGACCGGCGCGCGCTCGCCAACGTCCGGGTGCTCGAAGGTGACCTGATGACGATCCCGGCGCCGGCGGCGCACGACTTTGCCTGGTGCCGCTGGGTGGCCTCGTTCACGGAATCGGTCCCACAACTGGTCGACTGGATCCATCGGGCGCTGAGGCCCGGCGGCACCGCGATCTTTCACGAGTATGCCGCCTATGGCACCTGGCGTTTCGCTCCGCCCCGGGGTCGGCTGGAGGAGTTTGTCGCCGAGGTGATGGCCAGTTGGCGGGCTTCGGGAGGGGAGCCCGACGTGGCTCCGGTCCTCATCGCAGCGCTCGGGAGCGCCGGGTTCCGGGTTCGATCGGTTCGGCCGCTGGTCTTCGTGACCCGGCCCGGGGAGTTGACCTGGCGCTGGCCGGCGGGATTCGTGGCGAGCAACGTGGCGCGACTGATTGAATTGGGACGAGTCTCCGCCGCCTGGGGCGACTCGGTCCTGCGGGAATTGCAGGAGGCTGAAGCCGACCCCATGAGCCTCATGATCACTCCCATGGTGCTCGAGGTCATAGCCGAGCGGCCGTAGGGGGGCGGTCGCGGCGCTAACGGGTATGCCGTCAGGGTAAGCCGGTGCCGGAGGTGGTCGAGGCGGGTGGCCCGAATGGCGGAAACAACATCTCGTTGCTGGCACGGAACCCGAGGGACTCGTAGAGTGGCCGCCCGTCCGGCGCGGCATGCAGCACCAGTCGCACGATGCCGGCGCCGGGCGCCCACGCCAGCAGGGTCTCCATCAACCGCCGGGCCAGACCCCGGCGCCGATGCTCGGGAAGAACATAGACATTGAGGACCAGGCCCTCCCTGCCGATCAGGAGCCTCTGGCCCGCCGGGTCGGTGCGGGGGAGAAGGGGCCGAAACTGCACTCCGGCGCCCCCGACCGGCGTGTGTGGCGGGGCGGCGAGCTGCGCCACCCAGCCAACGTACTCGCCGCTCGCCAGTGCCCGGTCGAAGTACTCGGCACAGGCATCGAGCAGGGGTCGCTCGATGGCCGGAACGGTGCGGCCCATGTCGCGAAACATGCCCACCCGCTGTACCGCGAGGAGCTCAGCGTCAGCCGGCGTCGCAAGCCGGACGGCATAGGGCGTCGTCACGTCGGGGTAAGCTGAAGAGCCCGGGCCGGGTCCGCAAGCGAACTCGACGGATACCGGCGGCGCCTCGTTCAGTCGGGTAATGACCAGGAGGGCGCCCGCGCCACTGGCCCGGACCCAGGCGGAGACCGGCGGATCGCCTACCCCTCCCCGGAGTCGCGCAGATAGATCACCCGCGGCGTCGGCTCGAAGGCCGGGGTCATGATCTCGAGGTACCAGCTCGGGTTGATGCCCAGGGCCGTCTCCATGGGGCCGAAGAGATCGGCAAAACCGGGGCAATCTTCCGGCAGCGTGAGGACGGGATCGCCGGAAATCGCGGCGTTGATCACCAGCACGATCTGGTCATGGGTGGAGAGATCGCGCTTGAAGGCCGCGATGCGGGTGACTGACGCCCACGGAACCGCCCGACTGTGACCCCCAACGGTCACGGTGAACCCGGTGGCGTCGACGGCGATGCGGGGTGGGGGCAGGTCCCGCGGGCGCCCGAGGAGGCGACGGAGCCACTGGAACAGGGGAATCTCCCGGGTAGGCGAAGCGGGGCGTGCAGCGGACTGGCGCCTAGTCCTTTGGGACCGGCCATCCGGAGTCAGGCAGGAGCCGCGCCAGAGCCCCGATTCGCATCAGACCGCCGTCTGGCGAATTCGGACGATGATGAGGAGGTGGCTCCCGATGATGAGCGGGACCAGGAAAGCCGGGATGACGGCCAGCGGCAACTGGAGCAGGGGGGCCATGGAGGGTGGATCGGCGATGCCGATGCGGGCTGCCGTGCCGACCACGAAGAGGATGTCCACCAGACCGAGGAGGTTCCATCCACCCACCAGGCGGCCGTGCTGGTTGAGGTGCGGCACCAGCAGGACGATCGCCAGCGCGAGCACGGCAACGACGATGTCACCGATCCCGGCGGGGAGCGCAAAGGCCGCGGGGAGTGTTCCTCGACTGGAGAGCACCAGGAAGTAGATGCCCACGAAGCGGGTGATGTGAAACGCGACCAGGGCCCGCAGCGGGAGCGTGCCGAGCCACCCGCGGAAGCCCGGAACGAAGCTGCCCGCCAGGACCAGCGCCACTGTCAGACCGATCACCAGGAGCTGAGGTCCGGGCGGTGCGAGGCCCGCGAGCCGGCCCGTGGCGCCGGCGGCAATGACGAGCGCGAGCCAAACCAGGCCGATGAGGAGAAAGGGGGTGCTGCTTCTGGGTGCGGCGGTCATGATCGTCCTCGATGAGACGGGCCCTCATCCGATGGCGAAGGCCCGGATGGGAAAGGTGCCGAATCCCCTCACCTTGGGAGGGACCGCGAAGAAGCGGCTGCCTCGCTCCGGCAACTGATCCAGGCCGGTGAGATGCTCCACGATCGGGATCTCCTGGCCCAACAGGATGGTGTGGACCGGTCGCTCGCCGGTGTGCACGCTGTCGATATTGAACGAGTCGATCCCCACCAGCACCGCGCCCGCGGCCACCAGCCATTGGGCCAGCTCGCCGGTCAGGTATGGATGATCCTCGAAATACTGGTCGGTCCGCCAATGCCGGTCCCACCCGGTCTGGATCAGCACCGCCCGTCCCCGGACCTCCTCGCGGCTGAACGGCAGCCGGTCGATGACCCGGCCCCGACCCGGATCGTGGCGGGCGACCAGGCAGTCGAGATCGGCAAGAGAGCTCAGCGGGAGTCCGGCGAGATCGGTGCCGTCGGCGTAGCGGTGAAACGGGCTGTCGATGTAGGTCCCCGTATTGGCGACCATTTCGATCTTGCCGATCTGGAACTCGGTGCCGGGGGCGTAGCGGGCCCGGGAGGCCTCCCGGCTGAGGTAGTCGCAGATGATCGGTGCGGGTAGTCCCTTGTAGGTCACCATGCCGTGCTCGACAGTATGGCTGACGTCAATATATCGGGGCGTGGGCATCGGTCTCTCGGGCTCAGAAGTCGGTGGCGCGCCGCACCGGGCAACGCGACCCGGGGGTCAGGCAGGCGTCAGACCCCGTCCTACCCGCGGGTCCGCCCATCGGGCACCGGTCACATCCCGCAGCCGGAGCGGAACCAGGGGGGCGGCTTCCTCGAGTACCAGGATCGCCTCCACGTCCGAGACCGGCCGACCGAGGACCCGGGCGACATAGCGGCCCATGTGAGGGGCGGGCCTCGCGGTGTTGGCGCCGAGCAGCATCCGGAGATACTGGAAGCCGGCGAGACTCAACGTCGGGATCTTGAGGGTGAGATAATCCTGGGGCCGGGCACAGGCGGCCCAGGCTCGGAGCTGCGGTCCTTCGGCCCCGGGTCCGGTCAGCGCCACCTGGGTGAGGTAGTCGGTCAGCGCCAGGAGGGTCGCCGCGGGCGATGGGTCGTTGGTCGCGAGAGCGTCCCGGGCGAACTGAACCGGGGCCTTGTAGCTGTGGAGGAGGCTCCGCAGGTCGCTGATCGACTCGACGGCCGGGAACCGCTCTCGAAACGCGTCCAACCGGGGGCTGATCGGACGGTCATCCGCTCGTCGCAGCGTCAGTACACAGTCGATGAGCCGCAGGGCAAGGGGGCGAAACCAGGCCCGGTCCGCGGAGGGGGCGAGCGCGCCGAAATCCCGGCGGAGTGCGGTGGCCAACAGCTCAGGCTCGGTCATGGCATGCGGGTTGTCATTCAGCGAGGGTAAGCTGCGGGCCGGGGCGGGTTCCCGCAAGCGATCCGGCCGCCACCTGGGACCGGGACCCTCGGGATGGTCAGCTGGGTGTCGTCAGGTACGACGATGGCCCAGGCAAGGCCTCACCCTGACCAGCCTCTGGGAACCAGGCCTGCTCAGGGGACCGGCTGGTCGCTCCCGGCCGGATGGGGATGGGCGTAGGAGGCAAGGAACCCGCAGGCGGGACAACGCCACGTGCCGACCTGCATGCCGGGACCGTTTGGCTCCCGCAACCCGCCAAACCACGATTCCGTGGCCGGCTCGGGAATCCACGTCGGCCGGACGTTGGTGCCGGCCCTGCGGTCCAGGATCACGCCTGCCTGCATCACGAGAGCGCAGAAGGGGCACGAGGGCATGATCGCGTCCGGCGGGCGGGAACTGCCGATCAGAAACTCTGGGTGACCGGCGCGAGCCGGAACGGGACCTGCTGGTCCCCCACCAGCCGCGAGAGCTGGCCCTGGCGGCCGAGCCGATCCTCCGCGAAGAAGAGCACGCTGCGGACCTTGAAGCCGTGGTCGAGCACCTCGGCTTCGGTACAGCCGGTGCGGTGCGTGAGGGAGTGCATCAGGGTGCCGTAGCGCTCCGGTTGCTTTCGGGCCATCGCGGCGGCACTGACGTCATAGCACAGCCGGTCGAAGGGGCTGCCCCAGTCGATTTCCAGATTACCCGGGACCGGCGGAAGGTCCGCGTCCGCCGTGAGGGCAGCGGCGCGGGAGCGTTTTTCGGCGGACGTGAGATCGGCCATGAGAGGCCTCCGGTCAGAGAGATCCCAGATCAGGACGTCCACTGGTCTGGTGGGGCTCGGTACACTGCAAGGTAGTCGAGTGGGCCGGCTCGCGGGCGGATCGTGAGGGAAGTGTCCCGCTCAGGGGCAGGTCACCGCGCGAACGGCGTCAGGCCTGGGCTAGTTGGGGCCCCACCAATTCTCATTGGGGCGGACCGGGCCGATGCGAAGCAGGTGAGTCGATTCCACCGGCCCCATGGCGTTATCCTCGGCCCAGGCCGCAAGCGCGGCGTCGACCTCGGCGGCCGAGAGATTCGCATCGCAGGGCAGGACCGGGCAGCGTCGACCCTCCACCATGAGGTACCACATCGCGGGGTAGGGGAGCTGGGCCCGCTGCGGGTTGCCGCGACTGCCCTGATACGAGACGAAGTGGAAGGCGCGGCCGCGAATCGTGAGGTGCCGCTGCTGGGGTCTGGGGGTGCTCATGGCATCTCCGGTGGCTCGGGGGACCGGAGTTGGCGCCGACGCACCAGCCGCGGGACAGCGGGAACATCCGAATCATAATCGGCCGTACACCCTGCCGCTCTCGTCGGGTGGGGCTTCATTCAAGGTTGGCGAGCGAGCATCCTGGCTCCTCCCCGGCCACGATCCGGCGGCCGAGTGCCAACGAGGCGGCCGTGGCCTCAGCCTCGGTGGGGAAGGACTGGCTGCCACTGAAGAGGCACAACCGGCCCTTGCGACGGATCTCGATCTCCACCGTCCACATGCCCGTCGCGAGGAGCTGATAGGGTCGCGGCTCGAGATGAAAAATGCGAAAGCCCTTCCGGGCTCGGGTGCTCATCGGGAGGATGCTCTTGGCCTGGGTCGGCACGACACGGGTCTCTTCCCCGTCGGCGATGGGGCAGCCGGCATCGTGCCTCAGCGATGCGCGTCGAGCCGCCGGAGGCGCTCCTGGAAGGCGGTCAGGGCGCGCTGGATCGGTGCGGACACCGCCAGCTGCTCCTCCTCCGTCTTGAGCGGATCGGGCGCCAGGTTGTCGAGCTTGGTCTGAAGGTCCTGAATGGCGGCGACGATCTCGGCGCGGGTCATAGGCTCGGGGTCGCAGTTGAAGAACGGGCTCCACCAAGCCGAAAGATAACCGCCTCGTCGACAGAATGTTGTACCGCCCCACCGGCCTGCTCAATTGCTAACCACCGGAGGTGCCGGGCCTCGTGCAGGCGGGCATCACGGATCGCCATCGTCCGGGACCCGGAGACCCGAGAGCCACTCGCGCCGCATGGCCGGGAGGGAGGCACCCGCGCGGGCCTCCAGGTTGCCCAGCCACTGTCCCGAGGCGATCGCCGGGAAGAGTCCCACCAGCCCGGAGACCCCCACTCGGTTCACGAGATATCTGGTGAAGGACAGGCTGCACGCATAGTAGGTGGGGGCCACCTGGGAGCGCGCGGTGGTATACAGGGACGCCAGGCGGCCCTGGGCGCCGATCTTCGCGGCGATCGCCCGGCGCTCAGGATGGCCCGACAGGCGCACACGACAGGTGCTGTCGACCCTGGCGAGTCCCCCGACCTCGAATACATCTCCCTCCCGGAACCCCGTTGTCTGGACCACCGCCTGGGCCAGATAATCCGGCAGCCCCTCGCTGAGCCAGAAGGGAAACTCCGCCGCCTTCCGCTCGCCGAGGAGCGTATCGGCATACTCGAACGGAAAGAACGGAGCATACGGGGCCAGCAGCTCGTGGGCTGCTTCGTGGAGAAAAGGGCCCCCGCCGCGCCGGATAGTGGCGAGGGCGATGAGGACGGTATCCTGGCCGGTCGCATGGGAGACGAACCGGCCGGGGCCGATGATGTAGACCACCGGTCGGCCGCCGAGCCGCTGCCAGGGATGCTCACCAACCAGGGCTTGCAACGCCCGCAGCCCGATCGCCAGAGAGTCCGCGAAGCCGGACAGCCACTGAGCGTCGAGCGAATCGGTCGGTGCCCAGATGACGGTGTGGGGAAAGTGTCGCGCCTGTCCGTTCGCACGGACGAACGCGATGCGGGCCGAGTCTTCGCTCCACCAGTCGAGGGCGGCCGGCGCCTGGGCCTGCGCGGTCGCGACCAGCGCCAGCGACAACAGGAGCGGAGTGCGGGGGCCCCTCATCGGGATGCTACCTCCGGTCCCGACCCGCCGGCGGGGTCCGAACCCGGACCGAGTCGAGGGTGTCGACCGGGGCCCGTGACGCGGCGAATGGATCCGGGGCCGGCAGTGCCGCCGGTCGATTCGCCTGGGCGGTCTCCGTTGGCAGCATGGCCGGCGTGGCCCCGGGTCCGGTCACCCCCTTCCGGCGCTGGTGGCGGTTCCAGCCCGCCGTGATCGCCTCGCGGAGGATAAGGATACCGGCGAAGGTCAGCAGGCCCCACTTGGCAAGATAGGGAAGGCCCAGCAGCTGCAGCTTGAGGTTGAGGAGCAGGTCATGCCACGCGGAGGGTCCCATGAGTTCCTCGGATGCCGGCCGAATAGATACGCGAGCCGCGCGGGGACTCGGCGGGAAGGCTGGGCCTACAATATACCTTTGGGCACCACCCGGCGAGTCCAGGCCTTGAGGCGTTTGATCACGCCGGCTTGAGCGTCCGGGTTGTCGCCGAGGGTGGTCTCCCAGGCGTTCTCGGGGCGGAACTCCACCTCCATGCCGGCCAGCACTTCCGCCGCGATCTGATCCGAGTGAATCACCGTGATGCACTCGGTATTCAGGTTGGCGCTGCGGGGGTCGAGATTGAAGGTGCCGATGACGGTGATATGCCCGTCGATCACCATCGACTTGGCGTGCAGGCCGAAGATCGGCTGGTGGTCGAGCGTCGGCGCCAGGGCACCGGTCAGGAGCCTGACCCGCTCGGCGGCATCGGGCCGGAACTCGAAGACCCGGACCCCGGTGCCGAGGAGGCGCGTCCGATCGCGCTGGTAACCACTGAAGGCCTCGAGGTTGTCGGTCGACGCGAGACTGTTCGTGAGGATGCGCACCAGGACGCCGCGCTGGACCGCGGCCCTCAGCGCTGCTCGCCCGAGCTCGGTCGTGATCAGGTAGGGGGACTGGATGGCGATGGAGGACCGGGCCCGCTGAACCAGCGCCAGCAGGGTATCGAGCGTGGCGCCGCCGCCCCCCAGGCCCTGGCGCGCGTCGTTCTTCCCGGGTGCGTCGGCCACATAGGTCACGCTATCGAGCCACCGCAGTTTGCCCGAGGTCCGGATCGCCTCGAAAGCCACGGGAATGCTGTCCACGCGGGCTCGGACCTGGGGCCAGTAGTTGGCGGGGTCGCAGGCGTACCGATGCAGCGCCTCGAGGCCCGCGCGATAGCTGCTGTCGGGAACGGCACCGGGCACCAGCGTCGCGATCGGGCGGCTCAGGGCGTCGCCCCAGAACTGGTCGAAGACGCGCTCGACCCGCGTGGCGACCCCGCCCAGGAGGAGCACGTCCCGGTCACGGAAATTGTAGTCGTGGTCGTAATCGAAGTACTCGTCCGCGATGTTCCGCCCGCCGGTAATCACGATGCGCCCATCGACGATGAACGTCTTGGTGTGCATCCGTTGATTGATGCCCCGGAAGTTGGTCACCGTATTGAGGAGCTTGCGCGGCAGGTTCTTGCCGATGTTCACATTGGGGTTGTAGATCCGGATTTCGAGATTGGGGTGCGCGTCGAGTGCCAGCAGCTCGGCGGCGTCCGCGTCGACCAGGACGTCGTCCACCAGGACCCGCACCCGGACTCCCCGATCGGCGGCCCGGACCAGGTAGTCCGCCGCGATCCGCCCCACGTTGTCGGCCGAGAAGATGAAGTACTGCACATCGATCGACTCCTCGGCGTACTCGCTGAGCCAGGCCCGGGCGATCAACGCGCCGCCGCCGTCTTCCAGCACGTACACCCCGGTCTTCCTGGCCATCAGCGAGTCGACCGGCTCCAGTTGCCGGGCCAGGGTGACGGTGGTGTCGCGATGAATCCTGGCGCAGAACTCCGCGTCGGGGGCCCCGGACCGGGGGACATCGGGGGTGCAGGCGGCGAGGCAGGCGAGGACGAGGGAGGAAGCCCGCCGGATCATGAAGGTCCCAGGTCGTGAGAGGCAGGTCGCCCACCCCGCGGATGGGCGTGCCGAGCGGGGCCGGTCGTCAGGCGCCGGGCGGTGTGCGGTCGTCGAGCGCGGGACCGGCCGCTTTGAGGCCCCGCGCCACGAGCCCCAGGCCCCCGGCCATCAGGCCAAGAATGAGGAGCGTGTCGAACAGGGAACCGGGCTGAAAGTAGATCGAGAGGTGCGACACGATGCCGATGACGATAATGAGCGCGCCCCCGAGTGTCAGCAGCCAGCCGATGGGCGAACGGCCGTTGAAGAACAGCGTTCCGATACCGATCAGGAGGGGCAAGAGCGACAGCCCGAAGGCGTTGTAGCCGTAGACATACCACCCTCCGCTTGTCACGGTCACCCGGGTCAGCAGCAGATAGCCCCCGGCGATGACCATGGCGGCACCGCCAAAGAAAGCCCCCAGTCCTCCCGGCGTTCCTCCGGCCCCTCGCATATGGCAGGTCCTTCGTTTGAAGTTGTCGACAAAGATGAAAGCCACGGATTCCGGTTGCAGCAAGGGGCTGTGCCCTTCCGCCGCGCCGATGCACGGGCCTCGCCAGGCAGCCTGCGTCGGGCTCAGCTCCGCTGCACGGGCCGCATCTCCTCCGCCGCTTCGAGGAGCCAGAAGAAACATGCCGCTTCGCGCCCGTACGGGGGACCGCCCTGGGACGTGAGCCACGCCTCGACGCGATCTGCCCGAGCCGCTACGGCTGCGGCAGCGATACGTCTCTCGGCGGCTCGCGTTCGGCGAATCACCAGCGCGCGGCAGCTGTCGTCGCCAATGCCGAAGCGCCGGGCCAGTGGGATGAGCTCGCGCACCTCTTCAGGGACGACGCGCTCGTCGAAACCGTCGAGCGCCGCCGCGTGCTCCCTGGCACAGAAATCCATCTCGGAAGCAAGGTAGCGCGTGAAGGTGGCGCCTTCGGCCTGGCGCCGCACGGTCAGTGCCCGTCGCCGAATGCGCTCGTCCAGTTGCTCCAGCGCGCGCCAGTGCCAGTCGTGTCGCCGGCGCTGCCCTGTCAGCAGCCGGCGCGCCCGCTTCTCGGCCTGCATCACCACCGCGGCGGTGTCGAGGCCGCCCTCCAGACGGGGCGCCCGGACCGCCACGCTCCACGTCAGGGCCAACGCCGCCACCGCATCGTTCATGGTGTTCACGGCGCGATCGACCAATGTCAGGGCGTCGTCGTAGCGGCAAAGGTCGCGCGCGAGGACTCCCCCGACCAGGTGGGCGAACGCGTGGCTCTTTCGCGGCCGTAGCGTCGGCTGAAGCCCGGCCAGCACTTCGGCTTTCAGTCCGAATAGGTCCTCCGGCGCATCTCCGGGCGCCTCGCCGCTCCCGAGCTTCTGCGCCACCGCGGCGATATGGGATTGCGCGTCCGGTGTCAGATCGAACGGAGCGAACCCGAGTCCCGCGCCGGCCCGTGGCAGTCGTTCGGGTGTCCAGGGGGCACCGGTCATGGCGCGGTACTCGCGCTCGCGGTAGAGGAGCAGGCACGCGAGATCCAGCCAGCAGTCGTGGTCGCCGGCGGAGGCTCGGGCCCGGTCGAGGTACCGCCCGATGGGCGTGACGGATTCGGGCCGAAGGACGTGGATGACGGACATTGGTGGGTCGGCGTGAGCGTTTCGGGCGAAGCCGCCCCGGCTGAACGTATGCGAGTAGAGCAGTGAGGCGATGAAGCGCCGAGCGGCCCGGCGATTCCGCAGAAGCTGCCGGGCGAGGCACACCGGCGCAAGGCCGGACCGTTGCCCGGCGTCCGTCCCTGACAACCGGAGGGCAGGGGCGGGCGGCCTCATGGCACAGTCATTCGGTGGCGGGTGTGACGCAGTGGCCGGTGCGCGGGTCTAATGCTCGTCCCGGCGGGAGTCTCGCGTGCGGATCCTGGTGGTCAACTGGCTCGACCCGAACGCGCCTCGAGCCGGGGGGGCGGAGCTGCATCTTGCCGAGATCTTCTCGCGGCTGGTGACACGCGGCCACGAGGTGTCGGTCGTGGCCAGCGCCTGGCCGGGCGCACCGCCGGAGGAGTGGATACGGGGCATGCGCATCGTGCGTGCCGGGGGGTTCTGGACCTTTCCCATCCTTTGGCGCGGGGCAGTCCGTCGGCTGGGCGGGCCGCGCCAATTCGACGTGCTGGTCGAGGACCTGAACAAGGTGCCGCTGGGGGTCGGGCGGCTGGCGCCCGCGAGGGCCGTGCTCCTGGTCCATCACCTGTGGGGTAGCGCGGCCTTTCAGGCCGCGCGCTGGCCCATCGCGCTCGCCACCTGGCTTACCGAGAAGGGCCTGTCGTGGACCTACCGGGGGCAGCTGGCGGTTACCGTGTCGGACAGTGGACGGCGGGAGTTGATCGACCGGGGGTTCCCTCCGGAGGCCGTTCGGGTGGTACACAATGGGGTGCACGTCTCGGCCCGCGGCCCGGCGCAGGAGGGGGAGCGCTCGTCCGACCCGCTGTTTGCCTTCGTCGGCCGGCTGCAACGGTACAAGCGGGTGCATATGCTCCTTCGGGCCGCGGCGCAGCTGTCTCGTGAGGGGTGCCCCTGCCGGGTGGTCATCGCCGGGACGGGCCCGACCGGGCCGGCGCTCAAGCGCCTGGCGGTTGCACTGGGCGTGACACAGCGGGTGGAGTTCGCCGGCTACATCAGCGATCGGGAACGGGAAGAGCTGTTTCGTCGGAGTTGGGCCCATGTGCAGCCGTCCAGCCGCGAAGGCTGGGGCCTCACGGTCATGGAGGCCGCGGCGGTTGGGACGTGCGCGGTGACGACGAATGCCGGCGGGCTGCGCGAAGCCGTCGAGCATGGGCGCACCGGTCTCCTGGTCCCGCAGCGGCACCTCCCGACCTTCGCCGATGCGCTGCGGTTCCTGGTGAGGAATCCCGCGGAGGCGTGGCGAATGGGGGAGGCGGCGTATCATCGGGCCGCCCACTTCACCTGGGACCGGGCCGCGTCGGCCCTGGAAGAGGTGCTCCAGCGTGCCATCGTCTGACGATCCGTCGAATGCGGCGGCTCTGGGCGCCGGTAGGCCCCCGGGCACGGATGCCCTGCGGCCCGCTAGGGTGCGACGATCAGGGGCTCCACCGCGGGCAGCGGCGGAGGGTTGTAGTCGAGCGCTCGGAAGTCGAGGGCGATGACGGTCCGCGCCAGACCCTCGGCCCGCGCCTTGAGGAACCCGACGTCCCACGAGGCAATCCTCCGGGTCCACAAGCCACTGTTCCCGAAGCCCTTCTTCCCCTTCCCCCAGAGCACGAACGCGCTGCCATCTGCCGGAATGGGGAGGCCGCGATACTCCCGGCAGGACCAGCGGTACCGCACGCCGAGATGCATCGAGGCGGAGGTCGCTGTATCGCCGTAACGCGCCTTGAACTCTTCCAGGGTGTCGGCTTCGGTGTTGCTCAGCTTGTCGAAGTAATAGCCGATACGAAATGCCTCGAGCTCGCCCGCGAGGGCCTTCCGCATGCGCAGGAGATCCGCCACGACATTGAGCTGCGAGAGCGGCTGCCGGCGTGGGGCGTTGAGGTCGAAGTCCAGCTCGGTGCCGAGCAGGTGGGATTCGTGTCCCCCGGTCGTCATGTCGTGCACCACCAGCCGCCGTCCGAGCGCTTCCGCATAGCGATAGACCACCACCAGCGTGCCGAGGACCGAGAAGTCACGCAGGGTATCGGCACGGGAGAAGACCAGGTGCCGGGCGAGGTCGATACCGAGCAGGTCCTTGAGATGAGTCGAGGCGGTATCGAAGTCGGTGGCCAGCATGGGTGGCACCAGGGGCGAAAGTGGCGCCGGCGGAAGGCGGGCCGAAGGTCCGGGTCGGCGTCCTTCTCGGGGCGGAGGGACATCCCCCGGGTGGGAGCCTCCCCTCAAGTGAAGGACGCCGTGAGGTGGCTGGGATTCTCAGGGCGCCCGGGAAGGGTGGAGATGACTGGCGAACGAAAGGTCCAACGGCTCCGGTCCGTGATGCCGGGTGACTTGCGCCGACGGGCTCAGCCCCGGTAGGTCCGGATCACCCACCCCCCCTCAGTCCGCGTGACCACCAGCGTGAGCAGGCCGCCCCAGTCGTGAACCCCGGCGGTATCCCCCCAGTGGACGGTTTCGGCGGCGGTCAGCACGACGGTGTTTCGATCGAGGACCTGGGCCCGGCGCTCGGTGAATCGCTGAGTCATCTCGTGAACCGGGCGATGAAGCGCCAGGACCCGCCGAAACAGCGAATCCCCCGTCAGTTGTTCCACCACGCCACCTTCGATGAACGTGAGGGTATCCAACGGCGGGTGGAGCCGACGGAGGAGCCCGGAATCGGGATGCCCGGTGTGGATGGCGCTGAGGCTGTCGAACAACGTGAGCAGCGAGTCCCCCAGGGCCGCCCGGTGGCCCTCGGTCAGTGGAGCGGCGCCCGGGTGAGTGCAGGCCAGGAGCAGCAGCAAGGCGCCTTGGAGTCCCCTCTGGACTCGCGTCGGAAAACTTGGCGGCATAGAGATGTGGTTGCGGGGCAGGTGCAGGATGAGAGGAGCGGCGCGCGACGATGTCGCAAAGGTGCGCCGCGACGCGGTACACCGCAACCCGCACCGGCCTCAGCGCCGGCGCTCGGTCAGTTCCAGAGTGAAAAAGACGTTCTCGGGGCTCTCGCGATAATCTCCGAACGGCCCCGAAGGCAGAAACCCGACGCTGCGATAGAGTGCCTGTGCCGGGGCGAAGGCGGGATGGGAGCCGGTTTCGAGGCTGACCCGGGTGTAGCCCCGACGTCGTGCTTCGGCGAGGAGATGAGCGAGGATCGCGCGGCCGGCGCCGGTGCGGCGCCGGGCCAGCGGGGTACGCATCGACTTGATCTCCCCATGGGTCGTCGAGAGTTCCCTGAGCGCGCCGCAGCCGAGCAGGACCGGGCCGTCCCACGCCGTCCAGAAGGTGATTTCGGGGGTCTTGAGTCCCGCGACATCCAGCGCATGCACGTGCTCGGGGGAGGTGACCTGGTGCATGCTGGCGAGGTGTTCGGCCAGCAGATCGAGCACCCGCTGGTCGGTCAGGTCATCGCGGCGGATGTCCACGGTTCCGTCGCCTCCGTCGGGGGCCATCGATACGCGGGGTCGCTGGCGAGCCGATACCCGCGCCGGTCAGGCCCGACACTCCCGCGACCGGGTGTCCAAGGTACGGCGATCCGCTTGAGCCTGCCAGCGGTACAACCGGTTGCGCTAGGCGGGGAGTCGAGTACCTGCCCCCGGCGAACAGGACGGCCCCGGCCGAGATGCATCTCGCGGCGACCCGCCCCAGTGGCGACTCCAGGCCCGGCGCAGCTGCACGTCGGACCGGAAGCCCGCCATCTCCGCGGCCTGCGTGACACTCGCCCCCCGTTCGAGCGATTGCCGGGCCCGCTCCAGCCGGATCAACCGCAGGTAGTGCAACGGAGATACCCCGGTGTGGTCGAGGAACAGCCGGAGCAGGTGCCGCTCGGTAACGTGTCCGACCCCGGCCAGCGTGGCCATGTCCCAGTCCCGCTCCGGCGCGAGAGTGATGGCGTCCTGGACCCGGTGCACCACTACGTGCAGGTGGCGGCGATGCACCAGAAACGGCGACAGCTCGGGGTCGCCGGGGGAACGCCGCAGGTACACCACCATGTCCTCGGCCACCTGGGCGGCGAGGGCCTCCCCGCACTCCTCCGCGATCTGATGCAGTGCCAGGTCGATGCCGGCGGTGATGCCGGCACTGGAGGCCACTGGTCCGTCCACCACGAATACCCGGTTGGCGAGGACCTCCGCCGCGGGGGCCAGGGCTCGCAACTGCGCCAGCAATTCGTGATGGGTGGTGCAGCGGCGCCCCGCCAGGAGCCCGGCCCGCGCGGCGAGCAGGGCCCCCGAGCAGATCGCGAGTACCCGGTGCGCCGGCTCAGCCACACGTAGCGCCGGGCCGATGACGCCCCTGAGCCATTGGGCTGTGACGCTGACCGCTGGAGTGACCTGGCGCACCTGGAGACTCGGCTGACCGACCAGCACCACCCAGGTCGGTGCTTCGAGGGCGGCCGGCAGCGGCTCGAGATCGGTCAGGCCCAGACCGACCGAGGTCGTGGGCGCCGCCACCGGGCCGGCAAAGCGCAGCCGGAAGCGGGGCGGCTGCCCCCGCGCCTGCCGATGCAGATTGGCCAGGCGGAAGGCCTCCGCCGGCCCCCCGATATCGAGCAGCAGCGAATGCGGCGCGATGACGAACAGGATGTCGATGCGTTGTGCCCGGGCGATCATGCCGGCCACCGATCGAATGTCTGAAACTGGTTGAAGTCTGTCCGACCGGCGGCGCGACAGCGCGAGCGGGGCGTCATACCTTGGCGGCCATCCTGTTCAAAGGTCACGCGCATGTCGAAATTCTCCTTCGTCGGTGGCCTGCTGCTCGCCACCATCCTGGTCGGGTTCAGCGGGAGTATAGCCGAGGCCCAATCCGGCTACCGGCCGTATTCGGCCCTCGAAACCGGCACCGACCCGGGCGTCCAGCCGGGCGACGACTTCTTCGCCTTTGCCAACGGCGGTTGGCTTCGTGCCACCGAGATTCCGGCCGGGAAGGAGCGCTGGACCGCCCGGAACGAGATCGCCGAAGTCACCCGACAGCAGGTCGCCCGGCTGCTGGAGGAGGCCGGGGCCGCCCCCGCGGGCGTGGTGGCACGCAAGGTCGCCGATTTCCGGGCGGCCTATCTGAACGAAGCCACCATCGAGGGTCGAGGCCTGACGCCCCTCAGGCCGATCCTCGACAGCATCGAGGCGGTACGGGATCGGCCGGGTCTCACCCGGCTTCTCGGCCGGGGCCTTCGTGCCGATGTCGACCCGCTCAACTGGGGGATCTACCGGTCGTCTCATCTGCTGGGCCTGTCCGTGGAACCGAGCATCCACGGCGAGAAGACCTATGTCGCGTTCCTGCTGCAGGGCGGGTTGGGCCTCCCCGACCGGGAGCACTACGTCAGCGCCGACCCACGGATGGAAGCGCTCCGGGCCACCTACCAGAAGTACGTCGGGCGCCTGCTGGCGCTGGCGGGCTTCGATCGCGCGGACCAGCGCGCCGAAGGGGTCCTGGCCCTGGAGACTGCTCTGGCCGAGACCCAGGCCACCCGCGAGGCATCCGCTAACGACCACAATGCCGACTCGGTGTGGACCCGGGCCGACTTCGCCCGTCGGGCTCCGGGGATGGACTGGTCGATGTTCTTCGCGGCGGCAGGGCTGGCAAGGCAGGCGACCTTCGTGGCGTGGCAGCCCACCGCCGTTACCGGTGCGGCGGCCCTGGTCGGCGCCCAACCCCTCGAGCGCTGGAAGGACTATCTCCGGGTTCGCGCGCTCGACACCTACGCCGACGTGCTGCCGCGCGCCTTCGCCGAGCCGGCCCTGGCCATGCGGGCGGCGGTGACCAATCAGCCTCAGCCGACTCCGCGGGCCCAGCGTGCTCTCGAGGTGACCCAGGCCGCCCTGAGCGACGCGGTGGGACGGATGTACGCCGAACGGTACTTCCCGCCAGCGCAGAAGGCCAAGGTGGAAGCCATCGTGGGCAATGTGGTGGCGGCCTTCCGCCAGCGAGTCGAAGCGGCCCCGTGGATGTCCCCCGCCACCAGGGCGGTGGCGCTGGCCAAGCTCAAGACCCTGTACTTCGGCATCGGCTACCCGGAGCGGTGGCAGGACTACGCCGATCTGATGGTGGATCCGGCCGATCCGGTCGGGAATCTCCGGCGGGTGGCCGACCGGAACTACCGCCGGGCGGTGGCCCACCTGGGCCAGCCGGTGGACCAGACCGACTGGTGGATCGCTCCGCAGACCGTCGGGGCGGTGTTGGTCTTCCAGCAGAACGCCTACAACTTCCCCGCCGCTCTGCTGCAGGCTCCCAAGTTCGACCCGACCGCCTCCGACGCGTCGAACTATGGCGCGATCGGCGCCATCGTCGGTCACGAGGTCAGTCACCTGGTCGATATGCTGGGCGCGGAATGGGACGCGGAGAACCGCCTGCGCCGCTGGTGGACCCCGGAGGAGCTGACCCGCTTCCAGGCCGCCGCCGATGTGCTGGCTGCCCAGTACTCGGCCTATCACCCGCTGCCCGACCTTTCGGTCAACGGCAAGCTGACCCAGACCGAGAATACCGCCGACCTCGCCGGTCTCGCGGCCGCCTTCGACGCCTACCGCAGGACCCTCGGAGCTCGCGCCAGCGACCAGGCGTACGTACGGCAGCAGGACCGGGAGTTCTTCCTCGGATTTGCCCGCAGCTGGCGGAGCAAGATCCGCGACGAGGGGTTGCGGACCCTGCTCGCGTCCGACAGCCATGCCCCGGACACCTATCGGATCGCCACGGTCCGCAACATCGATGCGTGGTATGACGCGTTCGACGTCCGGCCGGGGCAGCGCCTGTACTTGCCGCCCGAGGCCCGGGTCCGCGTCTGGTAATGCGGGTCACCGTCTGCGAGCTGCCTCACGAGCCCGGAGCCCTGGCGACCGCCTGGGCCGGGCTCTGCCGGCACACCGCGGGGCACCGCTCCGACCTGGTGCTGCTACCGGAGTTCGCGCTGGTGGAGCCGGTATGGGAGGAAGACCGGTTCGATCGGGCCCACTGGGCCGGGGTCCTGGCCCGAAGCGTCGAGTGGCTCGAGCGTTTGCCCGAGCTTGGGGCCGAGTATGTGGTGGGGACCAGGCCGGCGAACAGCGATGGCCGGCCCCTCAACCAGGGGTACCTCTGGTCGGCCGGAGGCGGCCTGATGGAGCTTCGCAGCAAGTACTACCTGCCCGATGAGCCGGGGGGGTGGGAGGCCCGCTGGTTCGACCAGGGAGATCCCGACTTCCCGGTCTACCGGGCAGGCACCCTGGCCTTCGGGCTCAACATCTGCACCGAGCTGTGGGCGCTGGAGACCTATGCGACCTATGTCGACATGGGGGTGCAGGTCATTCTGTCGCCCCGTGCGACCGCGGCGGCTACGACCGCCAAGTGGATGTCGGTGGGAGTGGTCGCCGCGGTGCGATCGGGTGCGTTCAGTCTTTCGTCCAATCGGGTGGATCCGACCGGCGCCTGCGGCGGCGTCGGGTGGATCGTGAGCCCACAGGGTGAGGTCCTGGCGACCACTTCACCCGAAGCTCCCTTCGTCACCCTGGACATTGACCTGGCGGCATCCGCCTCCGCCCAGGCGGGCTATCCCTGCTCGGTGTTCAGCGGGGTCTGGTTCGGGCGGGCTTCCGAGCGGACCTGACCCCTGCGAGGCCCCGCCGTCGGCGGCCTACCCCAGGCGCAGGAGGTCGGAGATGGTAGCCAGGTGATGGTCGTCATGCTCCGCGATGAAGAACGCGAGGTCCAGCAGCCGCATCGGGGCCCGGAGGCGCGGGTGCATGGCGGCGCGTTGCCAGTCGGCCTCGTCGGCGGCGTCGAGCTGGGAAACGAGGCCGAGTCGCGCCTGCTCGAAGGCGGCGAGGAGGTCCGGGAGCGGCCGGTCGTTGTGCCGGGCCTCGTGGGTGCGCCGATTCTCGAGATCGGCCGGCTGCAGCGTGTCGCGCCCGATCGCGAGATCGTCGATCCGGGCCGACCACAGGGCCTCAAGATCCCAGAGATGGCCCACGTTCTCCTGAATGGACCAATGATCGCCGTGGCGACGGGTAAGGCGGCCACCGTCGAGGCCGGCGAGCCGATGCGCAAGGCGCGGCGGCGTTCCCCGGAGCCGCTCAAGCAGCCCCGGCGCGGCGGCGACCGGGAGATCGAAGGTGAAGCGACGCTGGAACCAGGGTTGACGCGGAACCATGGGAGACCGGCTGGAGGATGACGACGCTGCGAAAGGTGCCGGTCCCGGTGCGGGCGCGCAAGCGAGCCTCCGCTGGCCGGGGCCCGGGGCATCCGGTCCCGGCGCGTTACGGCGAGGTCAATCGTGGGGCGATTGCCTGAGCGGCCCGTACACCAGCCGGAAGACCAGCAGAACCGGAAGCGCGGCTATCGCGCATCCCAGGAGAATTCCGAGCAGGATCCCCCACGGGTGGACCCGAAAGGCCTCACGAAGCCAGGCGAGCTGGTCCGGGGTCATTCTCGCCAGTGCGGCGGGCAAAGCGACCCGGATTATCACAACGTAGATGATGGCACCCGCGCCGGCTGACGCCAGCAGCGCCCTGATCGCGCGGCGTTGGGGCTCCGACTCAGGCATTCTGACCATGAACCAGTGGACCTCGAGTGGTCTGATTGTCCGCCACCGCTTCCGGGGCCGGCGCCTGGAGCCGTCTCGACCGAGCTACACCAGCGCGCCGGTGTGACGATCGACCATTGCCTCCGGTGGGACCCGGCAGACGAGGTCCGCGCAGTTTACGACACCCGATGGTGCTCGACGCCCGCCACGGCCTCCGCGAAGCCGACACCGTCGAAAGTAAGGTGGCGTCCCGGGCCGGGGCGAGCCAGACCCTTCGGGTCGGGTCGTACCGATAGGGGCATGGGCGTGGACCAGCCCAGCTGCCGGTATCAGGGGTTGTTGAGACCGCGCGGGCGTGGCACCATCGCCAACGCCAGGGCGATCCCGCCGAGGACGAGCACCGTGGCCACGACCAGCCGCCAGGTGACCGGCTCCTGGAGCACGACCAGCCCGCCGAGCCCGGCGAGCACTGGCACCGCCAACTGCACGACCGCCGCCGATACCGTCGATAGCCCCCGAAGCGCTCGGTACCACAGGACGTATCCCAGGCCTGAGGCCGCGGCCCCCGAGACGATCGCCAGGAGGAAACCCTTGGGCCCGGGCCACCGTGCCGGCAGCCACAGCGGAAGGAGCAGCAGAGCCCAGGGGAGGCTGCGGGCGAAATTTGCCGCCGTGGCTCTGAGTGGGTCCCCTGAGGTCGGTCCGTGCACGGTGTACAGCCCCCAGGCGGCCCCGGCCAGGAGCATCAGCGCCGCTCCCCCCAGCGGGGGGGCGGTGACGCCGGGCGCGACCAGATAGACGAGGCCGGCGAAGGCGACCAGCAGTCCGATCCACTGACCCGGCGACGGCCGTTGCCCGGCTCGGAAGGCGGCACAGACCATCGTCACCTGCACCGCGGCAAACAGGAGGAGGGCGCCGGTGGCCGCGGTCAGGTACCGGTACGCGAAGGAGAAGGGTGCGGCGTAAAGGAAGAGAAGGATCCCGCCGGTCCAGGTCGGTGTGGCGGGTGGCCGGTCGCCGCCGAACCGGCGCGCGAGGACTGCGAGCGCCGCGGCGCCCGAGGCCAACCGGACCAGGGTGAAGGTGGCCGGGTCGATGGTGCCACCAGAAAGAGCGAGGCGACAGAGGACGGAGTTGGCGGCGAACGCGAGCAGGGCGAGGCCGGCGGATATCGCGGTCAGGAACACGGGAGCGTGGGTGGTGGGGCGATGGCGGAGGCCGTCGAATGGGCTCGGAGCCCTCGCCTCGATGATCGAGCCGGCCCTCCGATGGGGGGGAACCGCTGTCTGTGCCCCTTCCGGCAAGCGGTAAGCTGGAGGTCGGGCCACCGAGGCGCAAGCAGTCCGATTGGAGACATGCTCGGCGCGGGCCGAGCCGGGGCGCGCCGGTGAGGAACTCGGGAGCGGCGCGGCGCTCAGGGCACAGGGAAGCTGGTCCCCAGGACCTCCCGGGCCCGGCTGCTGGCCAGGTTCCACTCGTACCAGGTCCGTTCCCGGCGATCGATGCCCCTGGCATACCGCTCCCGCACCGCGCGGGTGAGGTCGGAGCGCACCGGCTCCGGAATCGTGGCGAGCCGCTCCCCGATCGCCGGGAGGGCGTCGGGTGACAGCTCCTTCGCCAGGTAGGCGACGTCGAGCTTCCCGGTGCTCGCGAAGCGGTCCATGTTCCGCCGCGCGATCCACGCCTCGTGATTCCAGTAGATGAGAGCGATGAAGAGGATCGTCGCCCCGGCGGCCGCGCGGCGAAACAGCCGGCCGGTGTCGAAGTCGCCAGTCACCTCGCGCCAGAGCATCGCCAACCCCAGGGCGACGGCGGCCATGTAGAACTGGGCATACAGCCTGGCTGTGGTGAACCCATAGGCTGCCTCGTAGAGCCACACCCGCCGGAAGGCGGAGCCGAGCAGCAGCAGAACGGCCGCGATGACCGCGAGAGTGAGGAGCCGCAGGATCCGCTCCCGCCCGTCGTCGTCGCCATAGCGTTCCGACAGCACGATGAGCAATGCGCTCGCCGAGGCGACGACCGAGAGCTCGCCGAAGCCCCGCCGGGCGTAGTCGGCGAACGTCATCCCGGAGGCCGGGGCGGCGGGGAGATTGCCGAAGAGATAGCCAACCTGCACCGCCAGGAAGAGCCAGAACAGCGAGGCGATCCCGCTGAGCAGGATGAGCCGCTCGGTCGATCCCAGCCAGCGGGTGGGGAACTCGCTCTGCATGGTCGGGGCGTCCACCGGTGCCCGCGCGGCGTAGCCGTACGCGCCAAGGACGATGAGCAGGAGGAACAAGAAGAAGATCGCTCGTGGCACGAAATCCCAGTTCGCTACCAGCGCACCCGCCAGGTCCCGCCACGCCGCGAACACCGGATCGGCCTCCGCCAGGAGGAGCCCGAAGCCGACCAGCACCGGCAGGGTGATGACGGTGCCCCGGACCCACGCCCGGGCTCGGCTCGACCGGATCAGGTCGGTGGCCTCGACCGCTCGGCGCAGCGTCTGCAGCGCGGCGTGTCGAAGTGCCGTCAGCGGCGCGATCGCCGCGAATCGGAGTGTGAGTGCCCGGAGCGAGCGGCCGGCGGTCAGCAGCATCAGATTCGCCAGGAAGAAGACCACGGCGAGACAGATGAGGGTCCCGAGGACGGGATTGGCGGTCACCGCGGCCGCCCCCGCAATCGCGATCGGCGCGCCGGCCAGGAGCAGGATCGCCCGCGACAGCGGACGGCGCCGCCGGGCGAACGCCAGCAGACCGGCCACCGCCGCACCGGTCCACAGGACCCAGTTGATGCCCGGGCGGGCATCGAACAGGACCCAGCTGCCCCCGCCGGCCACGGCCACCGCCGCGGTCCAGAGGAGCGTCGATTCGGCCTCGGCGGCCTCCGCGGCCGGGGGCGAGTGCATAGCGGGATCGCTCATGGGCCTCGGGGGAAGGGGGAGGGTGCGTCCTCCTGATACAAGGTACTTTGTAGTGCAAAGTGCGGCAAGGGTCGTCGCTCCGCCGACCCGGGTCGACACCGGCGGTCGAGCGCCCGGGGACGGGTGAGCCCGCCGCTAGGAGGCGGGGTGGCTCCGAACGACTGCGCCCAGGGTCACGATCTGTCCGGCGTGGCGGGACGCGTGTTCCGCCGCGTGGAAGATGAGTCCCAGCGTGGTCGAGGGGAGGTTCCTGCGGCCGACGCCGCGTGGCACCAGCAGGGCCTCGGGCGAGACCGTTCTCAGGTAGTGCAGCGCCTCGTCGATCGCGTGGGTCACGCCGCTCAGCAGTGCCGAGCGGTCGGGCCGGTCCTCATGGACTGTCTTCTCGTTGGCCAGGAGTTGACGCTGTGCCGGAGAGAGCGACTCTCCCCGGGAATAGGTCATGAGCCGATCGATGCTCCCCGCGAGGTGCAGCAGGTGGAAGCCGATCGCCGCCGCCCCGCCAGGGCGGAGCCAGAGTTGGGCGTCGGTGAGCGTGGCCACGACCGGCTCAACGTCCTCGCGAGCCTGGAGGAGGGCGTGAGCGGCGGGCTGCACCAGGGGCTCGATCCCGGGGAGCGGACCGCGGAGCCAGACTTCCGGTGGGGTCGTCATGCCGGAAGCTAGCGGTCCATGCGAGGCCATTGCAGCCCGGCCCCGGTATCCCCTGATAACCGGGGCCGGGCGGGAGCGGTCCGAGCGGTGCCGGCGAGGGGCTCAGGACACGGCGGGGATATCAGGGGACGGCGGGAAGCCCGGAAAAGGAGCCCAGGGAGTCCAACCGGGCTCGGACCGCCCGGCTCCACTCCCCCTGCGATTCTAGGCTGGTGCCGTGGAGGGTCTCGGCGTCGTAGCGTGCCTGCAGCGCCTGGGACACCGTGCTCAAACTGTCGAACAGCTCCCGGGCCCGCTGCAGCCGATTCGGGCACAGCCCCTCGGCCTGGTGCAGGGTGCGGCGAAGCTCCCGCGCCAGCACCTCCGTCAGGTCAAAGTGAGTCTGCTCGTGCCGCAGGGTCTGTGGACCCGCGACCGAGTCCGACCGGATATCCCGTCGGACCCAGGACTCGGTCGTCGAAAACGTGGCCAGGACCGTGAAGCGGGTCTCCCGGCCCAAGCACCCGATCAGGTATGTGACGCTGCTGAAGGTCTCCGCCGCCTTGAAGAGCCCTTCGCGTGGCGGCCCGCGAAAGTTCTGCCAGGTCAGTGCCTGGGCGGGCGACCAGGGAAGGTTGCCGCCAGCCCGTGCCTGGCCGACAGCTTCGCGGTGGAGGTCGATTACCGATTGGGCCCGACCCGTCGATGGAATCGCCACGGTCAACCCCAGGGCACAGGCGCAAAGCCGACGGAGGGTCAGGGTAACGCAGGGGAGCATGGTCCGATCGTTCAGCGGATCAGGGTAACTGAGCGCACAGGAGGCCCCGGAACGGCCTCGCCTTTTCGGCAAAGTGGACGTGGAAGCCGCCAGACCTTGCACCTCGACGCGGCGCCGACGATGACGATGAGGCACGGTCGGCCCTCCGGTCCACAGGCGCACCCTGGTGTTGCGCCCCCGAAAGGAGGTGCGCGACCGGTCTACCGTTCGGGTGGAGGGAGGGTGGCAAACTCGGCGCGAATGCGTTCCAGCACCGGCAGCCAGGTGGGACTCCCGTTGGCATCAGGGAGAGACTCGCGCACCAGGAGAAACTGATCCACGACCTGGAGGTCGGGGACCTCTGGCAGGTCATGCCGTGCCAGGACCGTGCGAGCCAGGGCCGGCTGATTGGTCCAAAGCTGCAAGTGCTTCGAGGGCTGGACGAAGAGCTGCTCGGTGATGCCTTCGCGCTGACAGATCAGGCCAAACGCCAGAAACCCATCATGCTGGAGGGCCTGGCTGTGGGGCTCGAAGACCCGTAACGCGGCGGCCCGGATGGTATCGGGGCCGGTATGCGTTTCGCCGCCGCTGGCCGCGATGATCGGGGCGGCGACCCGAGGGAGAAGAATATTGGCCAGGTCGCAGAAGACGGCGTAGAGGTTGATGGCGTGGATGTTGGCCTCGATGTACGCCGCATACGTGCCACCGGTGTTCGGCAGCAGTCGGTAGCCGGTCGTGACCCTGGCTCGGTCGATCCGGTCCCGTTCCGCCTTGGCCCCCGACGGGAGCTCGTGAGGATCGGCGAATCGGATGCCGCGGGCGAGGATCAGGGGTTCGGGGGAGGCGGGTCGTTTGTCTCGCATGACTCCGTGGCGGTCGGGCGATCCCGCCAAAGCTGCGCCACGCATTTCGGTTCCGCAAGCGATCATCCGACCAACCCGAGCCATCTGAGGAGCGTGAACAGGAGTCCGAGCGCGAACAGGGGGCCGAAGATCTCCTTGTTGTATCGCGCCAGCCACTCGGGGAGATAGATATCGAAATTGGCACGCCGGTCTGGCGTGTAGCGTGCGGCTATCGCGGTAAGGGGGCACTTCCACTGGTTCACGAGCAGTACGAGACACTCGATCGCAACCAGCCCGCCGAAGAGGAGGGCCTGTTCATACCGCCCCAGAAGGGCGCTGACCCACACGGCGAGGATCAGTCCAACGAAAAGGGCCCAGACAAGGGTGTGGGCCGACTTGACCGCCGTCAGGCGTCGGTTGGGCCGGGCGCGTGATGGAGAAGCTCTGCCTGATCGGGCCCGCGCCCAGAGCAGGGTGCCCATGCCGGTGAAGACCAGGAGGAAGCCGGCCGCGGTGGCGAACCATCCGGCTCGTTGGGTCTGCTCAAGCCCGGCGAGCCCGGCGGACGTAGCGGGATCGCCGGGCAGGTAGGCGATCGGGACCTGCGCCCCGATCTGGAGATCCGGGCACGGGATGGCAAAGGCGGTCGGATCGGTACTGGCGTAGTAGGTCCGGCCGTCGGCGTCGAAGACATATCGGACGACGGGAGGCGCCTTGCAGGAGACCAGGGTAATCGTCGCCGCCGTTCGGCGGCCGGTCTGGAGCAGCCGGTGGGCTGGACGGACCTGAAGCCAGGCCGTGAGGCCCGCGATCGCCACGGCGGGGACGAGACAGGCGAGCCTACCGGCCACCCCGCCCAACCGTTGGCTCCACGAGAAGCAGCGTCAGAAAGGCGAGCATGGCAGCGACGAGGAGCAGGATCGGCCAGTCGCGCGCTCTGAGGCGGCCGGCGCATAGGGCGGGGCGCTTCCAGTAGTCTCGAAAAGACATGGTACCTCCACCGAAGGGAACCGCTGGGTCAGGCCCCGCCTCGCGCGGAAAGGAACGCCAGGGATGGGTGGTCCAGCCGAACGGCCACGATGCCCGGCCGCGGCGGCCGACGCGAGCCTTTGGGCGATAGATAGAAAACATACTTGTGTGTCGCCGGGCTCAGCCCGACCTTGTCCATGTCCTTTCGCAGTTTGTCGTTGGAGTCGGGGTGCGTGGCGGCAAAGACCTCACCCGCGACCTCGCCGTCGGCGGACACGATGTCGGTCCCGGCCATGGTGCCGAGATTGAGGGTGTAGGGCACGTTGGCCGGATGCCTGGCGAGCAACCATCGGGCGGCCGCGAGACTGGCGAGGTACGTGAAGGTCTGGTTGATCTGCTCGACGACATTCAGGTTGCGGGCCGGATCCAGCGGATCACAGCCGACCGGTGAGAACTTGAGTCGCGCGAGGGTATCCAGGCCGGTCGAGGCCTGGAGCAGCGTCTGCATCCGCGTGGCCGCGAGCTGGGCCGAGCTCGTGACCAGGGATTCGAGTCGGGCTACATCGGCCAGGGATGCGATGGATTGTCGTCTCACGATAGACTCGAAGGAAGGGGTCGATCACCTCGCCAAAGCTGCAAACCCTTCCGGACCGGCGCAAGCGCGGACCTGACACCGCTCCCTTCGACTCGAGCCAGGTCACGGGCCGCCTTACCTGCTGCGCTTCACCTCCCGCAGGAGCATCGAACCGCCCAGGATGATCAGGCAGACCGCCACGAGCGACACTTTGATACCGAGAAGTGCGAAGAGCCCGGCCAGGACTGCGAGGCTGCCGAGCACCATCAGGGCAGGGCTTCCCGGGAGCCTGAGCCCGACGCGAGCCAGGTTGAGGCCAATCAGAAGCCCCCCGGTCGCGAGCAGCCACGTTCCTGGTGGGAGGCGATCGGGTGGCACGAGCCACACTACGCCAGTGAGAATAAGGAAGAGCGCCCAGCCGATCTCGGTGACCCGATGCGCGAGATGGTGAGGGTCCGGGCCGGGCAGGGCGGGGTGGGTCTGGGGCATTGGCCCCTCCATCGACCTGATGAGAGTGGCGAGAGTGGCCACGACGTTGGCCCGCAGGAGAGCAGGCTTGCCGGCGAAGATATGAGCCACGCATGAGGGGAGGGTGAAGCGTTGGCGAAGGGGTGACGCGGAGCGATGAGAGGCGGGCACGTGTGTCAGTGGGACCAGGTGAGCAAAGGACCCACGCCTGCCGAACCTCACATCAGGTGCCGGAGCAGCTGTTGGCAGGAGGGATACCCGAGTGTCCCGCCTCCGGGGCGAGGAGCAGGCTGGCCTCCGTCCCACCCCACGACCCAGTGGCGGTCGGAGCGGTAGAGTCCGAACAGGAGGCCTGGACAACCGCGGTGACAAGATGGAGCTGACGGAACCGCATGGCGTCCCCCGCGCGCTCGAGAGCCGAAGGACCGGAGGCGAATGTCAGCGACCGGGAGGAGCGGCCCGCCGTTGCAGCCGCGAACCGACCGGGCACTCGACCTACCGGCCACGGCCCGCCAAGAGCTCAATCTGATACTGAAATTGGGCAAAGACTCCGCCCGTGGGCCCATTCGGGCTCTCGGATCGTGCGATCGCGGCGGTGATCGTGCGCAGCCTTTGCTGCCCGAGAAGGCCGTGGAGTATCCACAGCTGGAGTGGCCCCGACTGGTAGAACCGCTCCGGCTGCACCCCCGCGTATGAGCCTCGAAGGGTCGTCAGGGTGGTCAACCCCGCCTGCACCGCGGTGGCGTGGCCGAGCCACTGGGTGGCGCCCTCTTCGAGCTCCATCAGGTCCTCCGCGAATCCACAGGAGATCCTCCGTGAGCCCTGGGTGACGGTCAGCGTGTCCTGCAGGGCCCTCCGCGCGGCCCGCAGCGCAATGAACCGCCGCGCCTGCCGGAGTACCGTGCCGGTGTCCGCAATGCCGACCGGCGTCGCCAGCGCGTCGAAGGCCGCCACCAGCGCCTGGAGTTCGGTGTCGAGGGCCGTGGTCAGCTGCGGTGAGCCGGCATAGCACCGCTCGCGCAGCTCGGTCCGATCCGGTTGCTGGTCCCACGCGGGCCAGGCATACGTGCGCGGTTGGTCGAGCCAGGTCGGGAATTGGGAATGCAGGTGGAAGCTCTCATGGACGGCGAGGTCGGCCTGGAGGTTTGCGGGATCGACGTGGGCATTTTGGAGCATCTCCCCCAGCCGGCCGAGCGCACTGAATCTGAAGGGAACATTTGAACATGACGAGGCGCGTGATCCCGTGCTCGCGGAGGGTACTCCCCACGGCGGCGGAAGCGGCCCGCCGGATCACCACGAGGTCCGAGGCACCCTCGATCGACCGGGGTCCGAGTCGCTCCGTGTCGATCATGCCGTACAGCGGGGTTGCGAAGGGCGGACGGACCGAGAGTTCGATCGGCTCCAGCGGGGAGTCGTACCGCCAGATGGCGGCGCACACAGGGGTGTCCGGCCGGCCGCGAAAGGTCGAGTCAGCGAGGAGCAGCAATGGATGGCGGGCCAGGGTGTAGTCATCCCACACCGGCGGCACGGCAGCCACGCGGGCGAAGGCGCTCAGCGTGGCCACGGACACCGAATCCTGGAAGGCGCCTGCACAAGGGGCTTGGCCCGATGCGGAAGTGGCGGTCCCGGCGAGGACGACGGTGAGGACCCCGATCGCGAGCTTCATTGATACTCCGTACGCAGCCCCAAGTCGGGGCCAGCGAGGGCAGGCGGTGCTGGTTGGGAGCGGCAAATGGTGTCCCGGCGACTGGCAGAGCCTGTATGCCGACGTACACACGCGCAAGCTGCCAGTGGGTCGTGATGTCTCGTCTGGAAACACGGTCCGGCGGGGTCTGGAGCGTGGGGTTACGGATGCGCGACAGCCACCGAGATCAACCAGCGATCCTCGACTTGGCGGAGAAGGTACAGAAAGCCAAACCGCATGATCTCCTGATCCTCGGATCCGAGTCGTATGAAGGAGCCGGTCGCGGAGGCGAGGCCGGGACCCAGAATCGTGGTATCCAGCCGGGCGATGATCGAGCGCCGGTAGCCTTGCGCCTTTGCCTGCTGGACCAGGAAGCCGGCCATGGCCACAGCGGCGTCGGCATCGGGCACCGGTGCCACGGTCGCAGGGCTGATGAAGAGGCACGGCGGATGGTAGAAGGCCGCCACGGCGCTCGGATCGAGAGTCTCGAAGGCCGTGATGTAGGCCCGCACGGCGTGTTCAGGGGTTGTCAGCAACGGGCTCCCGAGCGGGGAATGATTGGCAAAGTGGCGGCCGAGGTGCGGTGCGACAAGCCTCCCCGGAGAGGGTACTTGGCGGCGCCAAGTACCATCGGGGCGCCAACGACTGGTGCGGCCACGACCCAGCCCGAGCTTGCCCCAGACGCGATCCCAGACGGTCTGCGAAGTTCCGAGGAAGCCCCGGCGCTGAAGCAGCCGACCGCGTGGCAGCTGGACGCCGTCGGTCACCAGTCGCTCCTCGAGGAGGACGTGCCTGGGTGCGGCATCACCGGTGAGAGCGCTTCGCACCGCGGGGCGCCGGCCGTCGCGCCTTGGCTTTCATGGGCTTCGGTGGTTGGGAGCTCACGAACGCTACGGCGCGGTCCAGCCACCGCCCAAGGGCCGCGCGTGTCCGGACGCCGGCTGGGTCGACATACACCATGCCCGTCAACGGGCGGCCGGTGAAGTCCATCTCGCGGGCGGAAGGCTGGGCAAGCGCCTCTCGATACTGGTCGGGACCGACGCGAAGCATGAGGGAGGTTCCGACCACCCCCGCGGTCATGTGGCCATTGAGCAGGAAGCAGAGCCCGCCGAACATCCGGCGCTCGCTGTAGCCTGGTCGGGGGGCAAGGTAGGCGCGGACCCTGTCCGCGAGCCGTTCGTCAATGGGCATGGTCGATGGCCGTATCCTGAGCGCTTGCCAGGGTCATGCGACGGTCGTTTACGGGAGTCTCGGCCGTTGAGCCCGGCGTCAGTCCTTCCAGGGATCGAACGACCCGAATAAGCTGTAGGCCAAGGCACGCTTGCGCAAGCGAGCGCGCCTTGGCGGCAGATCAGAGCGGCGTCCAGCACCGTCTGCCGCAGCCATGTCAACTTCATTCGGTAGTTAGCTTGTACGGAGCGCAAGACCTCAGTGGGGGAGATGCCCCCGGCAGAGATGCCTCCAGCAGAGCCCGCATGGAAAGCCGACTCTAGCGCTCGGTGCGCTCAGGGCGCTCGGACTCAAGCGCACCCCCCGCGCTGACGATACGAGGAGAGGTTGGTGCAAGGGCGCAGAGCCGCGCTTCATGGTACGATCACCACGTCTCGAGGGGGCAATGTGGACTTCGACGCTGCCGTCGTAGCTCATTCCCGGTGGAAGGACCGGATCCGAGGGAGCATTCATAGCGGGGAGCGGCTCGATGCCTCCCCGATTGGTCGCGATGACAACTGCGATCTGGGGCGTTGGATTCATGCCGCGACACCCGAGGAGCGCGCGCTGCCGGAGTTCGAGGCGGTGAAGACGGCACACGCGCACTTTCACACCGTTGCGGCTGAAACGATACGGGAGGTCTCGCGCCTTCCGACGCCAGATGCGGAGGCGCGCCTGGCCGGGGGAACACCATATGGACTTGCTTCGGCAGCCTGTGTACGCGCGATCGTGGCTTTACGTGATCGACTGAGCAAGCCAAAGGGCTGAGGTGGGACCTGTTGCCGTGGCGTTTGGGCCGGCTGGCGATGTGCCGGCCAGGCGCCGGCGCTCCCGGAGGACTGGCGGCCCCAGGTGCGTCGGCCGCATACGGTAGTCAGGCGGCGCCCGCGCCGAGCCTGGGGGGGTGGCCCCACCGAAGCAGCGTGGCGCTGGCCCCGAGCGCCGCGAAGACGAGGACGCTTCCTTCGGGACCCACCGGTCCGCCGGAGAGCCACACTGGCCCGGCGGCGGAAGCATTGAAGAGATGACCCGCCACGTGCACTCCGCTGTCCGGGACCCCATAGAAGTAGGACTGGGCCCAGTCCCACGCGGCGTGAAACCCGATGGCCATCCAGAGATCGCCGGTGGCACGGAGGGTGTAACAGAAGAAGAGGCCAAAACCACCGACCGCCAGCAAGCCGAGGGGGGTCTCGCCGCTGTTGCGGGCGTGCGCGAGCGCAAAAAGGGATGAGAGCAGGACGGCGGCGGGCCAGAAGCCGACGCTGCGCGCCAAGGTCGACTGGAGGTAGCCTCGCAAGAGCAGCTCTTCAAAGAGGGCGACCACCAGGAAGACCAGCGCCCACTCAAGCCCTGCGACCAGAGCTGCCCCTGGAGGGAGTGGAGCGAGCGAGACTTGTAAGAAGCCCAATACTGCCAGTGCCCCGATGAGGAGGCTGGCGGCTCCGAACCCGCCCCCGAGACCATGTAGGACCCGGCTACCCCGGAGGGGCGGCAAGCCGTAGTCGCCCAGAGTCCTGCCCTCCAGGCGGCCGAGCAGAAGGGTGACGGTGAGAACGACGAAGAGCAGGGCTGTCTCCCGCCCGAGGAGGGGCAGGGGGAGCAGGTCGCCGAGGCTGGTCCCATGAGGCCATATGGCTTCAAGCCCCTCCGACCCGGCGATGAATAGCGCCGCGAAGGCAAGCGCCCGCCACCCACCCCGGACCCCATGTCCGCCGAGCAGCGGCCATAGCACCGCGGGCCGATGGGGGAGTGGGTCAGGAGTGGTTGGGTCAGACGTAGACACTGGGCCGCATACGCACGGGCGGTGGCTGAGGTTTCAGAATGGGACGGCGCGGGCGCCCACCGGTATGTTGCGCCCGGCCAAGCGCTCGGCGCGGGTTCGCATCCAAGCAAACCGCAAGTGCCGCATGCTCCGGGTCGCCGGGGGCACCTGATCGTCTGGCTCGACGTGGACGTCATCGGCGTGTGGGGTGTGCGGCGGAGGGACTGTCGGCCCGTGGCCGCGGGTCCGAGTCGGTCAGCGCCGGGTTGACAGGAATGTGAATCGGCTTTACCGTGCAAAGCACTTCACACAATGAGCTACCGTGACGATCTTCGATCTGGCGTTCGGCCTCCTCTTCCTGACCGGCCTCGGGACTCTCCTCGTCGCCGGCTACCACGCCCTGCGCGGCCGGGGGACGCGCGCCGGGGGGCTGCTCAGGCGATGCGGCCTCACGGCTGGCCTTTACCTGGCGACCGTCGCCGGTGTCTCGCTTGCCACCCCCAGGCATGTTGTCCCGTTAGGTGAGCCACAGTGCTCCGATGACTGGTGCCTCAGCGTCGTCGGCAGCCGGCGCGAGGTGACGCCCCAGGGTCCGAGGCTGGTTGTGGAGTTCCAGCTGTCCAGCCGGGCGCGCGGGGTGGCCCAGCGGGAGCGGTTTGTGAGAGTGTACGTGAAGGACACGACGGGGGTTCGCTACGCACCCGTCCCCCAAACGGGTGAGGTCCCGTTTGACACGCTGTTGGAGCCCGGCGCGCGCGTTCCCGCGTCGCGGGTTTTCATTCTGCCCGCCGGGGTCGCTATCGAGGGCCTCGTAGTCGCGCGGGAAGGGGCGGGGCGGTTCCCCGGCTGCTGCATCATCGGAGACGAAGGGAGTCTCCTTCACAAGGCGACAACGGTAAGACTGGAATGAGCGGCCGAGACGCGGCCTCCGGGCTCCGTCAAGCTGCCGCCGGCGGAGCTGAGCGGCCGCCTCCGGTGAGCCGGCTGTCCCAGGGGGATCTGTGGCGGGGTTCCGATCCGGCCCTCGTTCAGCGGGCCATCAACCCAGTGCGCGCCGCGGTCGTCACGGTTGGACTCATCGGCACAGGCGCCTTGGCGGGAGCCGTCGCTGGCGCCTTAGGAGCGGCACTCTGGCTCGCCGCCACCTCGAGCATCCGCGAAGCACTTACTCCGGCGATCTGGTGGGTCGCCGGTATCATGGGCGCTCCCTTTGGAGCGGTCCTGCTGCCGCTGGCCGGGTTCACCGCCCTGCGCCGGGTGCCGCTGGGTCGCCTTGTTCTGACGGTGACCGTCACCACAGCAGTTGGGAGCGCAATAGCAGCGAGTCTGAGTCCGGCCAGCTGGTTGATCGGCGCCATCATGGGATTTCTGGGTGCCACGGCCTGGCTCTGGGCCCGTTCCCGTCGTTGTTGATGCACAACCTCCGACCTGCAGGATCTCACACACCGATGGCCCTGGTCGTCAGCATCATGCAATAGCGAGGTGCGCGGGCCGCCGGAGGGAGCCGTCTGGAGGCTGTTGGACCTTACGACGGTTCCCGCCCTGGGTTCTTCGGTATTGGGATGAAGGCACACCAGAAGCTGAAGGCAAGGGAGCCGAGGATGGCTTGGACGAGCAGGATCGCGGCAGCCAGCGGACTGCTCCGCGCAAGCCCCTCAGAGATCAAGGTGACACCCAGGCCTGTTTCGAGCGCCACGGCTCCGGCCATGATGCATACGAAAGCGGCAAGTGGAAGCGCTGCCCAGAGAGCATAGCGGAGGGCGGCTCTGACCTTCGTGAGGCTTCCGCTGCGGACGACCTCCGTGAGATGCGACCAGACCCACAGGTGCAGGGCGATGACGGCCAGGGCGAAGAGGGGGATCACGGTATGGGTCGCCTATTGCTGGGCGGGGTAGTCGTGAACGACAGTCACTGGTCTGTCCCCTCAGACGACGGCTGGCTGAGGCGAAGTAGCTTCGCCCGGTAGTCAGCCGTTGCGGCGGTCGACGGGCCGCTTCCCGCGCGGGGGTTTCCACCACCAGAGGGCGCCGGCCGCCGCCTTTGGCAGGGGATGGCCCAGCTGCCGCGCGACCGTCAGGAGCTGGCCGCGATGGTGGGCTTCGTGGGCCACGAAGTAGGTCAGGACGTGGCCCACGTCGAGGGCCAGGTTCCGCCAGACATACCGTGAGGTAGCGGGGACCCGGCCTCCATGCTTACAGCCGAGGGCGAGCAGAGCCGCCATCCCGCTGGCACTCGCCCGGAGAGCGCGGAGCATCGCGGGCTTCCCTTCCCAGGCCGGGCCCAGGAGCCGTGGCACGGGCACGCCGAGGGGTTCGGCGAGCGTACGCAGCCAGCGGCAGCGGGCATTGTGAAGGTGGAGGGCGATCGAGGCCACGGTGCGGCGCGGGGAGCCAGGCACTGCCGCCAGGAAGATCCCGGCAGGAAGGGCGCCGATAAGCTCGGCCGTGACCCGGGCGTTGGTATCCCAGGGTGGCAGGATGAGGTCGGAGAGAAGAGGGCCGGGTGATGGCATGGTGTGCTGGGCTGATCGCTAACGATCCCGCATAAGCTGCGGACCGAAGTGAGTTTGCGCAAGCGTCTCGGCTAGCGCACTCCGGGGGCCGGCTCTGAAGCCACCCATGGGTGCTGCACTTCGCAGTTGAAGTCACACTCGCTTTCGACGCACCGAAGTCCCTTTGGGCCAGAAGGTGAACTCTGGCTCGAAGCAGCTCGCCTCGAGGTCGGCGACCCGATCCCGCATGAAGGCTTGAGCATCGGCAACGGCCGCATTGTAGACGGACGGCGCGAGTTCCTTGAGCAGGAAGTCGAGGAAGAGCCGCGCGCCAAGATCATCGAGCTCACGGTCCCAGTGTTCCGCAGTGAATCGCTTCAGAGAGGCCAGGAGCTGAGTCGTCGCTGTGTCGGGCAGGGTCAGGGCCATAGGTAGGGTGGAAGGGGCGCAGGAGATGCTGTGACTGTACGCCCAGTTTTCAAGGGTCTCTCGGGCACTGGTCCCTCGAGGAAGCTTCTTGACGCTCGTGCCGACGTCCAGATCGACGGCTGGTTGTCTCGGCACTTGGAATCCGATGGCCGCAGGTGGGTCGCCCTCGTGCGGTAGTTAGCGACCACCGTTCGCAGGTCCAGAGGCTGTCGACAAGAGTAAGTCTGCCGGGCTCTGAACGCCGCTCCCCCGACTCAGCGCGTGGGTGTAGATCATGGTAGTGCGGACGTCACTGTGACCTAGAAGCTCTTGAACGGTGCGGATGTCAGTGCCGCTCTGAAGTAAATGAGTTGCGAAGGAATGCCGAAATGTGTGTGGTGTGGCGTGTTTGGTAATGCCGGCCTTTTCTACCGCCTCCTTCACTTCACGCTGAACGGCCGATGCATGCAGGTGGAACCGGTACCGCCGGCCGTCAAGTCGATCCACATACGGCGTCCGTGCGGGGAAGATCCATTGCCACCTGAAGTCTCGAGGCGCTTTGGGGTACTTCCGAGCTAACGCGGATGGTAACGGGACTCCTGAGATACCTGCGCCCACGTCTTGATGGTGAAGGTTTCTGACGCGCACCAGGTGCGCCGTCAGCGGGGCTCGCGCAACCACGGGGAGAGGCGCCCACCGGTCCTTGTCTCCCTTGCCGGACCTGACAGCTATCTCATTTCTGCGAAGGTCCAGATCCTTCACACGGAGCTGCAGGCATTCGAAGAGCCTAAGTCCGCTACCATAAAGGAGAATCACAATCAGCCAAGGCACACCCTGAAGCTGAGCGAGGATGTCCTTGACCTCGTCTGGCGACAGGACGATAGGAATGCGCGTGCGCCTACGAATGTGCTCAAGATGGAGAGGGAGAGTGATATCCTTGCCGAGAACCCGTCCGTAGAGGAAGCGGATCGCCGCTCGCGCTTGGCCCTGAGTGACCGGAGAGGTTTGTAAGCGGGTGACAAGCATGTCAAGGAAGGAGGCCGCTTCTTGCTCAGAGATGTCGGCCGGGTGCCGTAGCCCCGCCCATCTGACAAAGCGGCGAATCCAGAGAATGTAGACTTTGAGTGTCCGCGGGCTCAAGCGGATCGCTTTCGCGACCCGTCTAACCTCAGGAAGGAGTCGGGGTCGGGATGATGTCTCCGCCACAGCTGTGGGTGCCTAGGGGTGTCGTGTCTCGAGCCAGGTCCTAGATTGACACCTGAATTTCCGTCGACCCATGACCCGCGATGAGCGCTGCCACCCTCACGCGCTCATCAAACTCGGGACTTGATCGTGCCGCCATAGTGGCTGCCGCTAACCGGGGGCACCAAGCAAGCGGCACGGAGCAAGCGGGGGACGAACATCAATCGGCGAAGTAGTCATGCCATGTCCTCAAGAGCTGTTCACGCCCGAGTACCAACGGCTCGATTGTGAGGAGCGTCTTGGCATCGAAGCCGCCACAGGATCCAGGCAAGACGCCGCGACACTGTCATCCCGCTCGACAGGCGGATGAGGCGGCTCGTGGCCGTCAGGGGAGTCGATAGAAGGCCTGATGCGGGCCGTCGCGGATGGCTTGTATGCCTGGGTTGCAGTCTATGTGGTGCAACCGCTTGCCGCCAGTGGAGGGGTGGGGATAGGCTGGACATGGGCATTCCCGGTGACCGGCCGACGACCCCGTGTGAGCTGCGGACCGAGGCGCGTTCGAGCAGCGCCTCGGCTATCGCACCACGGAGGCCGGCTATGGAGCCTCACCGTGAGTGTGACACTTCGCAGTTGGATTCACACCGTGGCCAGGCGGGCGCCCAACCAGCGGGTGGCGGGCAGGAGGTCAATCGCGGCGTGGACGGCGATGGCGGGGAGGAGGCGATATCCGGTCCGCCAATAGACCAGCGCGAGGGGGATGCCGCCCACGAGACCGTTGGCCACCCCCTCCCCGACCGCGCTGACGAGACGGCGGCTTGCCGGGTCGGCATGGGCGTAGGCGTAAGGGACATGATAGAGGGCAAACGCGAGGGTAGTGAGCACGGCGCCGCCAAGGGGGCTCCGCAGGGCTGTGGTAAACCTCGCCTGCAGGAGCCCTCGGAAGAAGATCTCCTCCGTAGTGGCAGCGGTCCCCAGGAGCAAAACGAACGCCAGCATGGGGAGCAAAGGCCCCCACCGTGTCTGTGCCAGCGCGAGCAGGTCCGCGCGCTGGGCGCGATTGAGGAGTTGCACACCTTGGAAGCCGATGAGGAAGGCGAGGGTCAGGCCGCGGCCTCGGGACGGGAGGTTCGGAGCGAAGCCCACGGACTGGAGGAGTGCGCTGGGGCTCGGATAGCGTCCAGCCCGGGCGACGAGGGCAAGGGGCAGGGCGACGAGGGTGAGCCAGTGCCAGAGCTCTGGCTCCGGGTGCCAGAAGAGGTAGCCGAGTAGGATCAGGCCATAGAGGCCGAGCAAGGCGGCCTCGTGGCGTGGCGAGCCAGGCCAGGGATTGTGCGGGTCGTCGAGGGCTAGGGACGCCACCAGCGGTTCCGAGTTTGGGGGGGAAGTGTGGACCGCTGCGGGCTAACGACCCCCGCACAAGCTGCGGATCGAAGCGCGCTCGCGCAATCGAAACGCGCCACCGGCTGGTGGTCTGGAGGACCACACAAACCGATGGCGGGGACGAGCCTTATGCGGTGGTTAGGCCGCGTCGCTCGATTGTATGACCCTTAGAACTGCTGCAGGTCCTGCGCCAGCACCACCGGACCTGTGAAAGTCTGACGAATGTCAGCCAGGATCTGCTCCCTGGGAGCGCGGCGCCCATCGTGGTAGACCACGAGAAGCTTGGGCTGGGCCCGTGCCGCGAGCTCTCCCAGCTGGAGTGCGGTGGTATGGTATTGCCGGACATACGCGGCCCAGGCGGCCGCTGTGCGCGTGCCGGGTGGGCGGGTGGTGTCGGATGGCTGAACTTCATGGATCAGGACATCGACGCCCGCGGCCATCCGAACGAGCGCCTCGCTGGGGCGAGTATCGCCCGACAGGACAATGGTGCGACCCGGCGCCTCGAAGCGGTACCCATACGCCTCCTTCCATTCACCGTGCGGGACCAGAAAGGCGGTCACACGGACGCCACCACTGTCGTACACCACGCCAGCCTTGATCTCATGAACGGCGATGCGGTAGCCGCCCGGGGACTCCCGCTCAAGTCCGCCCGTACGAATCTGGATGTCCTCTTTGAAGGCCGCGTAGAGATGGTCGGTCATCTGTCGGAGGCCCCGAGGCCCATAGGCCGGAAACGGGCGGGTCCGCCCGACGACCCAGGATGTGAAGATGAGGTCCGCCAGGCCAAGGACATGGTCGGAGTGGAGATGAGTGACAAAGAGGGCGGTGACGCCATCAACCGGCAAGTGCGCGGCTGCCAGGCGGCGCTCAACTCCCGTGCCAGCATCCACCAGAAAGACCCGGGTTCCCACGACGATGGCCGTCGCCGGCCCCATCACATCGGGCGTCGGCCGCGGCGTACCGGTTCCGAGCGTGATAATGACGGTCGAGGGGGTGGAGGGCGCTGCTTGAACGGCATGGGTCGGGCGACTGAACGTGAGAAGGAGGATGCTGAATCCGAAGGCGCTCCGGGAGCGGTGCATCGCGACGGCCTTACTGCCCACTGGTGGCGAAAAGGGAGGATGCGGCCTACTGGCCCCGCACAAGCTGCGGACCGAGGCGCGTTCGCGCAAGCGAACGGGCCGCCGTCCGGTGGTCCAAAGGACCACACAGTCCGATGGCCGGGGACGTCAGCTTCATGCGGCGGTTAGGCGGCGCGAATTGGCATTGTTAAAGCAACACGGGCCAGACGAGAAGAGACAACCTGGCGCCCAGGTAAACTTCAGATCTCCTCCAAGAGAACGAAGGGTACCATGGGACACCAGATTGCCTCGGACGAAAGATACGCCATTAGCCGCTGTTTGAAACACGGGAAGTCGGTCCGGGAGATTGCCCGGTTCTTAGGCCGAGCACCCAGCACGATCTCCCGGGGACTCCAGCGCAACAGAACCCGCGGCACCTCAGCCACCGGCGCTGGCGGTACTCCCTGGTCGACTGGGCGCTGCTCATCGAGCGGCTGGATGCCTGGTGGAGCCCGGAGCAGATCGCCGAGCGGCTCGCGGCCGAGGGACGGCTGCAGATCACAGCGACCACGATCTATCCCTTCGTGCGGCGGAACCGGCGGCTGGGCAGTGAGCTCTACCGCTGCCTGCGCCGAGGGCGCAAACCGCGCAAGCGCTACGGGACGGTCGAGCGCCGGGGGCGGCTGGCGGGCAAGCGCACCGTGGCGGAGCGGCCGGCGGTGGTGGGCGCCCGAGCCCGCCACGGGGACTGGGAGATTGACGCGATGGTGGGACCGGGCGGGCAGGGGGTCCTGCTCTGACTGGCGGAGCGGGTGACGGGCTACCTGCTGCTCGGGCTCCTGGCCGTTCGGACAGCCGAGGGGTGCGGGCCCTGCAGCTCCTCGCGGGACACCTGGTCCACACCATCACGGCCGACAACGGGACCGAGTTCCACCATTATCCGGCGATTGAGGCGGCGACGGTACGGCCTTCCATTTTGCGCCGCCCTACCAAGCCTGGGTCCGGCGGACCTGCGAGAACACCATTGGCCTGGTACGGCAGTACCTCCCGAAAGGCATGCGCCTCGAGGGCCTGACACAGCTGCACTGCCGGAACATCGCCGCTCACCTCAACCGCCGGCCGCGCAAGGGCCTCGGTTACCGCACCCCGGAGGCTTGCTATGTGCCCACCCCCGTGAGTGTTGCACTTCGCAGTTGAAATCACGGCAGCCGGGGACGAGACGCGGCGCCTCTGGAGGTCGAGCAAAGAAACTCAACAACTACACTGGTCGTAGTGGCGAGATCCGTCACTGGAGCTGGGGCCATGGTCCGTGTGTTCAGGCTCGCAGGGGCAATGATGGCTGCGCTTCAACTTTCCCCAAGTGGGTTTCGGCCTCCTGTCCCGAGGAGTGACGCCTCCTGCGCGCTTGTGTTGCCGGGTCCCAGCGGGGGATTGCGGGTCGGAACGCGGATCGAGCGGATCCACCGAGACCCCAAGAGTGGAGGACCCCTGGATATCATTGTCCAACTTTGGTATCCCAGCGACGCAGCGGTCTCCACCACGGTCCCGTATCTCAGCGAGCCACAGCTTGGCCCCACCCTGCTAGCGACCGGCTACTATCGGCAGGACTCGACCGTCCTCACCGAGTGGATGTGCGCATCCTTGCCTGCCGTTCGGGACGCGCCGGTTCGGCAAGGGCGGTACCCACTGGTCACAATGTCGGTGGGGTTGGGGATGATCCGCGCCAACTACTCACTCCTTGCCATGGACCTGGCGAGTCATGGCTATGTGATCGCCATGGTCGAGAGTCCGATGGCCGGGATGATGATCGACGCGGCCGGTCAGGTCGTCACTGACACAAGTACGACGGGACCCACCGCCGCTGAGCACCGTGAGCGGGTGTCGCAATGGGCGAGCGACGTGGGTCAGGTCCTGCGGGAACTGCGAGCCGGACAGAAGGGCTTCCGAGTGTTGCAGGGGCGAATCGATTGGTCGGCCGTGGGAGCGATTGGTCATTCGAGCGGGGGCCTTGTCGCGATGCAGGCGTGCGAGTCGGTCCAGGAGGTTCGAGGCTGTATCGACATGGATGGAGGGATAGTCACTCCGGAGAACGAGCCGTTAGCCCCGTTTGTCGCCACCGGCGTCACCAAGCCAGTCCTGGTCCTGCGTAGTCAACCGATCTACAGCGACGCTGATCTCGCTCGACGAGGGCTCACACGCACGCAATGGCGCCAGAGGGCGGGGGCAGGCCTGACCGGGTGGGATTCGTTGGCCGCGCGTTCTCGTATCCCGCTCCAGATAGCATGGATTGCCGGGACAGGCCACTTGAGCTTCAGTGACGCCCCGTTCGTCATGCCGACAACGATCACGCGCTTCGGAGGAGCAGTGATCGACCCGATGCGTAGCCGTGGCGTAGTGACTCAACTGGTCCTCGCTTTTCTGGGGGAGGTCTTGACCCAGAGAGCAGGGCTCGTGGAGATGAGCGCTAAGAGGATGCCCGAGGTCAAGCTCAAGACGCTCGGCGCGAAACCGAACCGTGCAGGCTAACGACCCCGGCGGGCTGCACTCGCTAGTGGTATGAAGCGGAAGTAGCTTGAGTAATAACCGAAACCGTAGTATGTTCG
>CAZXRC010000009.1:0-131198 GCA_964642475.1 uncultured Gemmatimonadaceae bacterium
GTAGAGCACTCGATTCGTAATCGAGCGGTCGTCGGTTCAATCCCGACCAGTGGCTCTGGCCCCGCACACGAATGAACAGCCGCCCTCGCTGGCGGCTGTTTTGTTTGACCCAGGGTGATCTCATGCCACCGCGCCCCTTCGGCAACCGATCGTTGGCCCTTGCGTTGGCCGCCGTTCTCGCGGGCTGTGGTCAACGGATTCTTCCGACCACCACGCCGGTGCCGGTGCCGCCGGCCGAGTCGATCGAGAGCACCCTCTTCCTGGTCGGCGACGCGGGTGCGCCGGTTCCGGGCGAGCCGGTCCTGGCCGCACTCGGCGCGGTGATCGCGGGAGACACCGCCCGGAGCCTGGTGCTCTTCCTGGGCGACAACATCTATCCGCGCGGTCTCCCCGCGCCCGATGATCCCGGTTTTGCCGAGGCGGCCCGGCGCCTCGACGCCCAGATCGAGGTCCTGCGGTCCCACGGTGTCCGGGGGTGGTTCGTGCCGGGCAATCACGATTGGGCCCGGTTTGGCGAGGGGGGGTGGGACGCAATCCGGCGACAGGACCTCCGGGTCAGTCAGATCGGCGCCCCGCTGGTGGAGCTGCTTCCCGATCGGGGCTGCCCCGGCCCGGTCGTCGTGGATGTGCGGGAGCGGCTGCGCCTGGTGCTGCTCGACACCCAGTGGTGGCTGCAGGGCGCAGCCCGCCCTGGCGCCGCGGACGACGGTTGCCCCACCTTCACCGAGGCCGGGGTGGAAGGGGCGCTCCGTGCCGCGGTCGCGGGGGCCGGCGCCCGGCACGTGATCGTGGCGGGGCACCATCCCCTCGCGTCCGGCGGGGAGCATGGCGGCTTCTTCGACTGGAAGGACCACCTCTTTCCGCTCCGCAACGTGGTGCCCTGGCTCTGGCTGCCGTTGCCGGGGCTGGGCTCGATCTATCCGATCGCGCGGAATTTCGGGATCACCAACCAGGACATCCCTGGGGGGCGGTACCAGAGGATGATCCGGGCATTTGGCCGCGCCTTTCGGGGCCAGGCACCGTTGGTCTACGCTGCCGGGCACGAGCACGGGCTCCAGGTCCTGGAGGGGGGACCGGCCCGATGGCAGCTGGTGAGCGGGGCGGGGATCTACGGCCACAACGGGCCGCTCACCGATGTCCCCGGCACGCGGGTGGCGATTCGGGAGGCGGGCTTCATGCGCCTGGACCTGTTGGGGGACGGACGGGTGCGGCTGGCGGTGATTTCGGTCGATCGCACCGGGCGACCGCTCGAGGTCTATTCCCGGTGGCTCCACTGAGGCTCGTTCGGCGGCATGCGGCTCAGAGCCCGTCCCGCTTGAAGAGCCAGTACTCGGGCCCGGCCAGGTTCTCGGGCCAGTCCGGGTCGGATTGGTCGGCGGAGTCGTCTTCCTCTGAATCCGAGGCGGCCTCCTCGTCCTCCCAGCAGGCGAGGGTCTCACCCCGCCAGGAGTCATCGCCGTCGAGGTACACGTCACCCCGCCATGCGTCGGTGTCGCTCCAGCGTTCGGCGCTTCGCTCCGGCTCCCACCCCGACATGGTCTCCTCCGTCCCGGGTTCAACGCTCATTATCGGCATTACTCATGCCGGGATGAGGCTTGTGACGGAAGGTGCATGCAGCAGGTGAAAGGCCGCGTGATGCAAGGAGTTCCGAGCTCCGAGTTCCGAGTCTTAGGGGGTGGGTGGGGCGGGGGTGGCGGGGACACGCGATGCGGTGGATTCTCGGCGCCGCCTTCGGCGGCATGTCTCTCCGCGGACTGGCTCGCCGGGCGACTGCAACCTGGGGAAAACCGGGAAGCTCACGAGACTCGGAACTCGGAACTCGGAACGTGGAAACGTAGAACCTGGAACTTCGGACCCGTACGGCATGGGTTTGGAGTTGGGAGGCGATTGGGGCCGCTGTTTTGCCCGGCCAATTGCGTGAGGCGAACAGTTTGTGGGGTGGCTGCGGCGTCCGGCGGTGGGCGGCTGGTCGCTAACGCATTGACGGGAAATGAGTTAGCAGAACATGACTGGTGTGGTATGCCTTTCGCGACCGGGGGCGCCGGCGGGGCTGGCCTCGAGGATGTTCCCCACGACAAGGATTGCGCCCTGGCGGAAGGGTCCGGCGCGTGATCGCCTCGAGGTCAGCCGCGCACCACCAAGCAGGGCCCAGGCGCTGGACCTGAACGCGGGCTTCCGTCGGAGCCTGGTTCGGTTCCAGCGCTGTTTGTTTTCGTGGGCGCCCTTCCTTAGGGACGGGGGTCCGGGTAGCTTACCGGCCCTTCGAGGAGCGGGTGGCTTCGGGGGGTGGAGTGAGGAGTCCTCCGCTGCGCTCGGGACAGGCTACGCGCAGCCGGAGAAGCAGGATTTGACGGTATCCCTCGCTCCGCTCGGGACAGGCTACGCGCAGCCCGGTAGCGCATCCCTCGCCGGGCGGGCCGGCTCGGGACAGGCTCTGAGTGGGGTTGACCTCACTCCGTTCGGTCCGTCCCTTCGCCGTCTCGCCGCTCCGCGGCTCGCGGTCTTCGGGCCGTCAGGGGGTCGAGAGGAAACGTCGGTTAGTGTACGGGATCCCTCGCTGCGCTCGGGACAGGCTACGCGCAGCCGGAGAAGCAGGATTTGACGGTATCCCTCGCTCCGCTCGGGACAGGCTACGCGCAGCCCGGTAGCGCATCCCTCGCCGGGCGGGCCGGCTCGGGACAGGCTCTGAGTGGGGTTGACCTCACTCCGTTCGGTCCGTCCCTTCGCCGTCTCGCCGCTCCGCGGCTCGCGGTCTTCGGGCCGTCAGGGGGTCGAGAGGAAACGTCGGTTAGTGTACGGGATCCCTCGCTGCGCTCGGGACAGGCTACGCGCAGCCGGAGATGCAGGATTTGACGGGACGTAGCGCAGCCCGGTAGCGCACCTGAATGGGGTTCAGGGGGTCGCGGGTTCGAATCCCGCCGTCCCGATATTCAAAAGATCAAGCTCTGCAGCGATTTCCGTTGTGGAGCTTTTTCTTGTCCCTGAACCGGTGTTGCGAGTTGTGTTGTGAGTGACGGGCTTTAGCCCGTCATCCCGAGTCCGCGTAGCGGGCGAGGGATCTCACTTCACTGCCACCAACCTTTGAGTCGGGTGCAGCACCACCTGTTTGATCGTCGCCGCGTCTACCTGCTGGTAGCTGGTGAGCATTGTGCCTTCATCTCGCCAGCCTCCCGCTGCGGCAACGTCTTTCACCGGATAGCCCTTCCGTTCGGTCGCCCACTTCCGGCGCAGCGAGTGCCACAGTCCACCCTTCTCCAGCGTGACCTTGGCGGGCTTGGCCGCTCTCCGGAGCCAATTGTCGAGCAGGTGACGATCACAAGGAACAATCGGGTTCTTAGGAGCTGGGAAGACGGGGGCTGAGCCGATCGCTCGTTGTGCTTTCCGTGCCTCCTTCAAAGCATCCCGCACTTCATCACTCATCGGGACCACGTCCTCGAACCCTTTCTTGTCGAACTCGGCCCGCCAGCGGATCTGCTGATTCTGAAAGTCGACATCATCCCAACGGAGGTTGCGCCAAGCCGATATTCGACGGCCGGTGCCTTCCGCGACAATCAGGGCCAGCTTGAGCAGCGGATCGACCTGAGCCGAGACCTCCAGCAGCTTGAGGTAGACATCGTGCCGCATCACGGGGCGCCTCGGATTCTTCTCCTTCGGCAACTTGATCCCGTGCAGCGGATTCTCTCGAAGCAGACGTCGACCGGTACTGTTCCGTTCCCTGGTTCCCCAGTTAAGGGCCGACATCAAGAGAATCAGGTCCAGCTCGACCGTTCGATTACTGACCACATTGCCGCCGACAATCTTGTCGAGCGTCTTGTCTCCGGCCCGCCGGGCCATGGAGTATCGGAGCAGATCCGACTCCGAAAGGCTCACCACATTGCGGTTGGTACCGAGGAAGTTGACCACGCGATTGAGTTTCCTCGCGTCTTCCCTCCGGGTCCGCTCCTTCTTGGCCGCGTGCTGAGGGCTGTCCAGATAGAGTCGGGCCAACATGCCAAGGGTAACACTCTCCTCCTCTATCGCCTCCTCGTTGGCGGCAACACCCTGCAACAGCTCGTAGGCCTGACGGGTCGCCAACTCGCGGTCCCGATGGCCCAGGCTCTTCCGGTCCTCCTTTCCCCTGATCCAGGTTGATCGCATGATGGGGCCGCCGGGACGGGCTTCGTAGAGCCGCACCCGGTTGCCGCGGTCGCCGATGGACTTCGACCAGCGGCGGCGTGAGTTCCTCATAGAGGTCTCCGTCGTCTGGCGATGTCCTGGGCATCGGCATTGGGATCATATCTGTTGGCGCTGGGGGCAGCAAGCGCTTCGAGGTCTCCGCGACGAATGCGCACCCGGCCCCTTGGCTTTTCTCGGCTGTCGGGGAGTGCTCCGCGTCTCACGGCTCTGCGGATGGTCTCCGGGTGGCGGCCGAGGATCGTCGCGGCCTCCTCGACGGAAATCTCCCTGTCCAGGTACTTCTGGCCGGCCGCTACAAGCCTCTGGAGCAGGGCTCCCCGGGCCCTGACGGCCTGCTGCGCCCCGTTCTCGGCAAGGGTCTGATTCTCCCGCAACGCCTCGTCCACAAACGCCACCAGCCACGGGGGGAGCCCGTGGGGGAGGTTAGCGGTTGAGGTGAGAGGCGCGGCCATTGGTGCATCGCTCGGTTGAATTGGGCGGAGTTACCGCCGTGCTATCGAGATCGTTGCTTTGGAGTTACCGGCCGGAGTTACCGGCCGGGCTGGTCCAACAGTGTTTCCAGCCGACAAGTCCGGGAGACCACCCGGAATCGAATCTGGGATTGTCGTCCCGGTGCATCCCAGATTTCACGGCCAAAATCCCAGATTCCACTGCGCGCATAGCTACCCCTCATCCGATTCCTCGTCGTCATCCTCCCATTCCTCCAGCACCTCGTCGACCGCGTTCTCGACTTCGCGCTCGGTCCAGTCGTGCTCCACCTCACGCTCCAGAACCCTTTTCACCTCATCCCGCGCGTCACTGGTGCAGGACCAGTCCCAGCCGATTGTCTCGCGCCACGCGTAGTTGTTCCCGTGCGCGATAAGCAGCGCCCGGTGGCGGTCGGCCTCCTCCCGGTTCTTCTTCTCCCGCGCAGCTTTCTCCTGGGCCTCGTGGTGCGGCCTGAGGACCTCCGCTACGCGGGCGCGCACGATCTCTGCTGCCTGCACAAAGGACAGATCTGCCGGGAATTGGGTAGCAGTCACGTATCGCTCCAGGTCCGCAATGACCCTTCCCTGCCATTCCGGAGGTGTGTTCCAAGGGATGGCCGTTCGCCCGTAGCCCTTGATGGTTTGGAGGCGTGAAGGATCTGCGAAACTCATTTCACGCGCTGGCGGGTGCATTGGGGCGACGGACCTAGACTCGAACAGGGGTGGACGACCGGAGGCGGGAGCAAGGTCTACCCTGCGAGACGCGGAGTGAGCGGCCTGTGGGTGCGCTAGGGTCTCCCGCTCCATCTCGTCGTCAAACTCGTCCAACGGCAAATCCTCGTCGAAGTCATCGAAGGCCATCTCAACACCAACCGGCAGGAATTCGCCGGTTCTTGGGTTCCGACTCTGGACTGACCCGCAGGGCTGTTGTCGACTCTCAGTGTGCCGAACTGGTCGCGACTTGGCGCGGGTTACCTTGCGCCGACCTCTCCGGAATCGGTCGATCTCCTCCTCAGTGAAGCGGCGGTGACCGCCTCGCGTGCGAATCGCTCGGAGTTTCCCCGCTCGTTCCAGCTTGCGGACCGTGTCCACCTCCAGCCCCAGCCGCTTCGCCGTCTGGCCAATCGTGAGCTGCTTACCCATGCTTTGCTTCCTTCCCTAACGACTACCGCGAAGCCTGCGCTCCGTGGCAAGAATCTGCCGAACCCGCTTTACCTCGCTCAAGGGAATGGCAGATGGCTGCCCCGTCACCTTGATGTGCCGAAGCTTCTTATCGCGCACCCAGTTGTTGATAGTCATCAAGCTGACTCCGAGGAGTAACGCGGCCAACGCCTGCGAGACCAGGCCATTGTGCGGAATGCGCTCGGCGTAGACTTGACCATCGATTTCCCGTTCGATGGTCACGCCCTGAAACAAGCCAGGTCGGTCCCAGGTGATCCGTGCCTCTCGTGCGTAAGCCATGGTTTAGAAAATACTACAGGTTGTAGGAAAAGCTATACCCGGCATTCAGGGGGTCTACCTATGGGCGGGATGTTGCGACGCGCAGCGATTCCTCGGCAACGGCCTGGAGTAGGCGCAGGTCGCCGGTTGCAACGGTGGCCGGTGGAGTCAGGCCACGATGAACGACGATTCCAAGGCTTGAGTGAGGATCGACGCTCACGAGCCGGACCTGAAACTTGCCGTCCTCCATCGGGAGAAAAACAATCGGTCCGTACGATGAATTCCCAAGCCCCTCCGCAGGAACCACGAGGAGTGACTCCCGAGGGAAGACGGTCGCCTGTGCTGGACGGGAGAAGACTGTGGCATCCTGATTGGCCGAATAGTGCAGGGTCACCTCAGCCGATCCAAAGCCATCCTGCACCGCCTTCGCAACAGTGGCCCTAACGGGCCTCTGGTCGGCTCCATCGAAGACCACTACAGCCGAATCACCCACGTGGACCGGAATGGTGCCTGCGTCTGATACGGTACCCACAGCCAGAAACCACCCCGGTAGTTGGACAATTCCTATCGTGTCTCCCGGCCATACAACTTCACCAGGGTGTTTGCCCGGTCTCCAGCGACCGACGGCGGGCGCCCGCAGAACGGTGTTCGACTCGCCCCCGTGAATCGAGTGCAGTACGCCGATCGAATCTCCCAGCCGAACCGGGCTCGCCTGGAGCAGGGAGAGGACTCGCACCTCTCCAGCTTCAGAGGCTACGACAGGTTCGCTATGGTCGCGGTCAGCCTCAACGAAAGCTGCGAAAAGGACGGGGCGGGCGCCCACAAGACGTACCGAAGTCTGAGCGAGTCGGCTGGATACTGATTCGGGCACCGAGATTTCCAGACCGTCGCTCAGTTCATTCATGCCATGTTTCTGCCGAGGCTGCTGCTGGCAAGCGATCAGGCCAAATACAATCACAACACTGAGGCAACGCGGTGCCAGGCTTTGGCGAGGCATAGACCTCACACCACTTCTGCTGGCGCTTGCTTGCAACCAGCACAGGTAGGATCGCGTTCAAGCTGTATCGTAGCGTGCTCGATACCGAACCGGTCATGCAACTCGCTGGTTACCTTGCCTAGAAGAACATCCTCGTTCTCTATATCCGGCTTTACTAGATGCGCGGTCAGGGCCACTTCTGTTGTGCTCATTCCCCAGATGTGGAGGTCGTGCACAGCCACCACGCCTGGTAGCTGTGCAAGGTACGTCTGAACCTCGGCGGGAGTGATCCCCTCAGGCACTGCGTCGAGAGCGAGATTCACCGAGTCGCGGAGCAGACCCCATGTACCGATAGTAATAACCGCGGCGATTGCGAGGCTGACGACAGGATCGAGCCAAAGCCAACCGGTCTGCCGCATGACAAGCGCCGCAACGACGACTCCAATCGACACCCCTGCGTCGGCGGCCATATGAAGAAAGGCACCGCGAATATTCAGGTCATGCTTACGCCCCTGCATAAACAGGAGTGCGGTTGCAGTATTGATGACAATGCCAATCACTGCAACGACGATCACCACTCCGGACGCAACCACTTCTGGGCGCTGCAGCCGGTTGACGGCCTCCCAGGCAATGGCTCCAACCGCAATTAGCAGCAAGAGAGCATTGCCAAGGGCCGCCAGTATCGACGTGCGCCGAAGTCCATAGGTGCGCCGGACAGACGGCTTCACAACCGCTAAGTAGGCTGCGCCCCACGCCAGAAGGAGGCCCAAAACATCGCTGAAATTGTGTCCGGCGTCGGCCACGAGCGCCAGAGAATGGGCACGAAGCCCGTAGGCTGCCTCGACCGCAACGAATGCGAGATTCAGGCCGACGCCGATTGCAAAAGCCCGGTTGTGACTCGGCGCCCCGTGACTGTGCCCTTGCGACATTTTGACTTCCTCGTCCGGTTATCGGGGACCGCTGATTCGGAGGATTGACGACAAGGGAAGGATCATGATCTCCCCATCGCCGTGCTTTCCAGTCCAGACCGCAGTGCGGAGTACCTCCACCCATTTTGGCGCAGCTTCATCGTCCGCGGGGCAAATCAGCGCTGTCATAGCCTCATACCGTTGGCCGAGTTCAACCGAGTAAGCGTACTCACTCCCTCTCAGGCCGGGGACGACCCGCTTTACGTCGTGTACCACGATATCTTCGCACCCGGCTTCAACCAGCTTCGCCACTGCGGCTTGGACCATGTGAGGCCGTACATAGGCCAGTATCGCTTTCATGAAGTCCCCTCCGTGGAGTCTGCAGCCGGCTTTGAGCCTCTACCCTCGATCCATGCATAGACCGCTGGCAGGACCAGGAGCGTCAGCAGGGTTGATGTCACCAGCCCGCCGATTACGACGGTAGCGAGCGGCCGTTGAACCTCTGCGCCCGAGCCAGTTGCGATCGCCATCGGGACATAACCAAGTGCGGCAACCAGTCCTGCCATGAGGACGGGTCGGAGGCGCACTCGGGCGGCGTCCCTTGCCGCCGTAAGCACATCTGCACCCTCTCGGCGACGCTGCTCCGCATACCCGAGCAAAACCAGTCCCGTGAGCACGGCTACGCCGAAAAGGGCGATGAAGCCAACGCCGGCGGAGATCGAGAGCGGGAGTCCACGGGCAGCGAGTGCGAAAATGCCTCCGCTGATCGCGAACGGCACGTTGAGAAAAATGATTCCGGCTAGAGAAGCCGAGCCTTGGCTGAGGTACAGCAGCAGGAAAATGAGCCCCAATGCCAGAGGAACGACCACCAGCAGGCGGCCGGTGGCCTGCTGGAGATTCTGAAACTGCCCGCCCCACTCGGCGAAATAACCCGCCGGCAGTACATCAGCTGCCGCAACGGCTCGCTGGGCCTCTGCAACGAATCCCGCCAGGTCTCGGCCGCGGACATTGAGCTCGACAGTAATTCGTCGCTTTCCTGCTTCATGGCTGATCTGGGCTGGACCATCCTCTACCCTGATATCGGCGAGCTGGGACAAAGGAATCAACTGTCCCGTTGGCGATCTGATCGGAAGGGCTCCGATACCAGCGGGATCACGGCGTGAGCGCTCGTCAAATCGCACCTGAACGCCGAAACGCCGCTGGCCTTCGAGGACTACCCCGGCTTCACGCCCTCCAAGAGTGGTAACCGCGTCAAGGGCGTCAGCAGCATTAATCCCGTAGCGCGCCAGCGCACGTCGATCGAGTTGGACTCGAAGAACCGGCAGGCCAGCTGTCTGCTCCGCTTTCACATCCGCAGCACCGGGAACTTTTGAGAGTACTCGGACAGCCGCTGCTGCCGTGCGTTCCAGAGTTGCCAGGTCATCTCCGAAAATCTTGAACGCAACATCAGACCGGACTCCCGAAATCAGCTCGCTAACACGGAGTTCGATGGGCTGCGAGTAGCTGAACACAGTGCCGGGGACCCGTGCCAGCAATGCTGAGTCGAATGCTACGATGAGCCCTTCCCGGCTATCCGCAGTCTTCCAATCACCATGAGGGCGCAAGGTGACGAGAATATCCGACACTTCGACGCCCATCGGGTCTGTGGCTATCTCAGCCCGGCCGGTTTTGGATACCACCGTCACGACCTCGGGGAAGTCGTGGAGCACGCGCTCTACTTCTCCAGTCTGACGAACCGACTCTTCCAGAGACACGCTGGGAAGCCGCCAGGCCTGCACCGCTAACGCCCCCTCATCCAGCCGAGGCACAAACTCCGCACCCAGGAAGGGCGCAATGAGAATCCCGATGGCGAATAGCGCAGCTCCTACACCCAAGGCCAGCTTCGGCCGAACCAGAGTCTTCTCCAGCGCGGGCTCGTAGCGCTCGCGGATCCAGGTGAGGAACCGGATCTCCTTTTCCTCCAGCCGGCCCGGCAGCAGGAGCGAGGCAAGCACCGGAATCAGCGTTACGGCCAGGAGTAAAGACCCGACAAGCGCGAACAGCACAGTCAGCGCCATGGGCCCAAACATTTTCCCTTCGATCCCAGTGAGGGTGAGAATCGGGAGGTAAACGATAGAAATGATGGTCACGCCAAAGACCGTGGAGCCGAGCACTTCACGGCAAGACTCCAGGACCGCGACGGTCCGTTCGTCCGGAGTGAGGGCACGGCCAAGTCGGTGAGAGCGCTCGGCGATCAGGCGAACGACGTTCTCCACCACGATTACGGCTCCATCGACGATCAGCCCGAAATCGATTGCCCCGAGCGACATCAGATTGCCGGAAACCCCGGCCACCCGCATGCCGATGAAGGCACCCAGCATGGACAGTGGAATCACACTGGCGGTCAACAGCCCTGCCCGAAGGTTCCGCAGCATTAGAAACAGAACCACGATCACGAGGAGAGCACCTTCAGCAAGATTCTTGGCAACCGTCTTGATCGTCTTCTTGACCAGTTCAGTTCGGTCGTAGAATGGCTCGATCTTCACACCGAGCTTGGCGAGAGTCGGTTCCATGTCTTCAACCGAGGCCTTGACCTTACTCACTACTTCGCGGCTGTTAGCACCGAGCAGCATGAGTACAATCCCGGACACGACTTCTCCTTCCCCGTCCCGCGTCACCGCTCCCTGCCGGACCATCGGAGCAAACCGGACCTCCGCCAGTTGGCGGACGTAGACTGGGGTTCCGTCTGCGGCGTGGGAAGTGACGACGACATCACCGAGATCCTCCAAGGTCTCGACCAGGCCCTCCCCACGAATCAGGTACTGCTCGGCGTTCTTTTCGATGTACGCGCCGCCTGCGTTCGCATTGTTTCGCTCCAACGCCTCGAACAATTGGCTGAGCGAAACACCGTAGGCGGTCAGCCGCTCAGGCCGCACCGACACTTCATACGTACGTAACTCGCCCCCAAACGCATTGACTTCGATCACGCCGGGCACCTGGCGTAAGCGCGGGGCGACGTCCCATTCCAGGATGGTCCTCAACTCCATCGGTGACTTGCCATCTCCCCGAACCACGAACTGGTAGATCTCTCCCAGACCGGTGCTAACCGGACCCATTTCAGGAGTTCCGTACCCTGGCGGAATCGCCTCCCGGGCGCTTTGAACCCGTTCATTCACCAATTGGCGCGCAAAGTAGATGTCGGTTCCGTCCTTAAACACGACCGTCACTGCGGAGAGGCCGAAGCGGGAGATAGACCGCAGCTCAGTCAGACCCGGAAGGCCGCTCATAGCCAGCTCCACCGGGGTAGTTACGAATCGTTCAACTTCCTCCGGCCCAAGCGCAGGAGCGGTTGTCAGTACCTGGACCTGGACATTGGTAACATCCGGTACGGCATCGATGGGCAGTCCACGGAGCGCCCAAACACCCCCACCGATCAGCAGCACTGTCAGCGCCAGCACCAGGAACCGGTTCCTGAGCGACCATTCCAGCAATCGTTCGATCATGTGGCCCCCTACTCGTCCCCTTCGCCGAGCTCACCTCGGCGAAGTTCTGACTTGAGGAGGAAGGTTCCTGTGCTGACCACACTGTCACCTCGTGCGAGGCCAGCCGTCACCGTCACCCATCCACTGTCAGTCGCTGGTCCCAGGCGGACCACCCTGGGGGCAAACTTCCCGGCCCCCGTGGGCACAAACACGATGCTGGAGTCGCCATCGCGTTGGACTGCTGATTCGGGGATGCTGGTTATGCCGGTGTCGCCGCGAACCGCCAGCCCTGCCAGCCGAACGCTGGCGAACATACCTGGACGGAGAATCTCGTCGGGGTTCGGAAGGTGAACCTGAAGTTTGAGGGTCCGCGTATCACGATCGATGACCGCTCCGACGCTTGCTACGTGACCCGTGAAGATGCGCGCACCAGTTGCAGTGGTCCGCACCTCCACTTTTTGCCCGACTTTGACACGAGTGATTGCCTCTTCGTAGACATCCACCACCAGCCGGACATCCCGTAGGTCGACTACCTCGTATAGGGGCTCTCCCGGGGCGACTACCTGGCCGACATCCGCCTTGCGGCTGGCAACGATGCCACCGATTGGCGTTCGCACAGCAACCGCCGAGTTGTAGTGACCAACCACCTGCAAGGCATCAAGGTCACCATCGGAGAGACCTAGTGAGTGCAGGCGGCCTTCGGCTGCTTCTTTCTGAGCCTCCGCCCGCACCGCAACCGCCTCGGCCTGGCGCCACTCCCGTTCAGCGCTGATCCGTTTTTCGAACAACTCCTTTTCACGATCCGCGATTCCGCGCGCCACCTTCGATTCCGCATTCGCCGCGAGGTACTGGGCCGTCGCTTCGGCAAGTTCAGGGGCGTCGATTCTCGCAAGGACCGATCCCGCGCCTACCCGATCTCCATCTGCTACAAGTACGGCGGTAACCCGACCTGCAACTCGGGACCCAACCCGGGCGAGACGCCCCGGGGAGGCCTCGATCTGTGCCGTTGCGGTTAGTCCGCCAGAGGTCGGACGTGTCTCGGCCACGGCGAATGTCAGTTTCGCTGCGGCCACCTGTGCTGGCGTAAGCTCGACGACGCCAACTGAGGAACCGTCGTCGGCATTTCCCTCGGGTTTGGGTGTCTCCTTTGAACCGCAGGCCATCAACCCGATTCCCAGAAGCATCAGCCCAGCCCATCGCATCGCTCCGTTGCGCATCATCTCCCTCATTCGCTGATCTCGAACGCACCGCCGACGGCCTCTTCGAGAGCCGCTTGGCGCTCGATGACCTCTGCGACTGCATCCAGGTAGGCCAGGCGTCCCTCGACGAGGTCACGCCGAATGTTGTTGAACACCAGAAGACCGATCTTGCCCGCGCGAAAGGATTGCTCCGCCAGGCTGAGGTTTTCACCGAGCTTCTCGACGACTTCCCGATCAAAGGCCCGCTCCGCCTCGATGGCCGTCGCCAGCCCGCGATAGGCGTCGCGGATCTCCCGCTCCGCCGATCGTGCTGCGGTTGATTCGGTGAGCTGTGCTCGCTGCAGCAGGGCCCCAGTCTGGGCGCGTGCTCCCTGACCGCGGTTCCAGAGGGGAAGGGGTACCGACAGTCCAAATTCGAGGACCCGGAAGTCCTCAGCCTTCCCTGCCGAGATACCGAACGTGGGGTCGGGCCAGGCCAATGATCGCGCGAGGCGAACGTCGGATTCAGCTGCTTGCCGTTCGGCTCGGAGCGCGGTGAGATCGGCCCGCCCTTCAAGGGCACGCTGTACGAGTTCTTCCTCTGACTGAGTAGGCAACGTCGCTTGGGGAACTGACCCTTCGGGCAGCAACGTATCAGCGGCCGGAACACCTATCGTCGCGCTGAGGCGCAGGAGCGAAGTGCGTAATTCACGCTCGGAGGAGAGCCGAGTGCGACGGGCTTGAGCGGCGGCGGCTGCCGCGACGTTTACTTCCAGTTGGGTGCCGGCGCCGAGCCGGAGCCGTTCTTCGGCAGCCTCACGAAGCAGGACCGTAACGGAATCCGCCTCGATGGACGCTGTCAGGCGCGTTTGCGCAATGATTGCGAGCAGAAAGTCACGGCGGACGGCGGCCGCACTGATGGCTTTGACTCGGACCAGCCGCGCCTCGGCCGCCTCGACTCTGCGCGCAGCACTTCGGGTTCGAAACCCTCGTTTCCCGCCAAGCTCGATGGTTTGGCTTAGCCCCACCTGGTAGCTGGTGAGGGTCGTATCGTCGTTCGAGGAAGGGCCGATGGTGAAACCGGCCTCAGGGTTGTAGGGCGAGATGCGGGCTGCCTTGAGATCCGCGCGAGCGATACCGAGTTCAGCCTCTGACAGGCGCACGTCGGGGTTTCGGTCGCGAGACTCAGCGAGAGCCTGCTCCAGGGTGATTTGGCGTGCCTGCGCACTCACAGTTCCGGGGCGTAGTGCCCCAGATACGAGAAGCACGCACGCCAACAGATGGCGCACGGTCATACGATCTCCGAAAAAGTCTGTCCAACGCGGCCGAGTGCCGCGTCAGTTCAACCGGAGATCAGGCGATGGGAGGTCGGAAGTGGCGGGTAGGAGGTGCGGCTACTGCGAACTGTGCCTGGACCATGGGGACTTCAACAAACGAAAGCGGAGCCACCAACGGAGCCCCGGTGGCGGTCAAGGCAGCAAAATGAGCGTGAAGGCAGTGACAGACGTGCGGTACTTCAGGCCCGTGGGCCGGAATCGATGGCGTGTGGTCAGGGGCCGGCGAGGGCGCCGACACGGAGATCCCCAAGGCGTCGCCGTCGTGGGTGTCCGGCAGCAACGGCTCCACGCCCGCACCCAAAAGCCCGAAGGCGATGAGGACGGTCAAAACGCGACTAAGACGGGGGCCAAGGAACCTGTTCACGGCTGGGATGATGGCTGGGGCGACTCTGTCTGTAAAGTCCCTTAGAGGCGGAGGCCGAGTTGAGGGCCAGTCCGGCGTTCACGACCGTCCGCGTTGACTAAGTGAGGTAGGGGCAACATCTTAGATTGCCCCCACGACCGCAACTTAGTTCGAGAGGACGAGACATGGCCCGTCGCTCCCGCCCGGATGAGACCACCGGCAGGGATTTGCTCCATGGAGTCATAGTCGCACCGACCGCCAAACCAAATCAACTTCTGTATGGCGACAACCTCACCATCATGCGGCAGATGGGGAGCAACACAGTCGACCTCATCTATCTAGATCCCCCGTTCAATAGTCAGCGAAGCTACAACCTCATTTACAAGCAGCTGACCGGGCTGCCGGTGCCGGAACAGGTGAATGCGTTTTGCGACGCATGGGAACTCGACGCGGAGAAGGACCAAATGGCCCGCGACATGCCAATCATGTTGCAGACCTATGGCATTGCCGACGATGTCGTCCAGTTCTGGTCCGCTTGGATCAAGGCGCTGAGAAATACGCAGCCTGAATTGCTCGCTTACCTGGTGTACATGACGTACCGGCTATTCGAGATGAGGAGGGTACTGAAGCCGAACGGCTCCATCTACCTGCACTGCGATCCGACTGCGAGCCATTACATTAAGATCATGATGGATGCAGTATTCGGGCACGCCAATTTCCGCAGCGAGATCATTTGGAAGCGTACTGTCTCACACAATAATGTACGGAATCGATTTGGAGACGAAACGGACACAATTCTCGCCTATAGCAAAGGACCGCATCCGACCTTCAATATCCAATATCGTCCATACTCAGAAGAGTACATCAAGTCCCACTACTCACAGCGTGATGCGGACGGTAGACGGTTCACTACGCGCGATCTTCGCAATCCTGGAATGCGCCCCAATCTTCACTATGAGTACAAGGGGTACAAACCACATGCCAATGGTTGGGCTTTCACTCTAGAAAAAATGAAGGAGTACGACGCCAAAGGGCTTCTATATTTTCCGCCGAGCAAGGATGGGCGCATTCGATTGAAACGATATTTGGACGAAATGCCAGGTACGCCGATGGGAACAATCTGGGATGACATCTCGCCCATCAATTCCCAAGCGATCGAACGCCTCGGATATCCTACCCAGAAGCCGATTGCTCTCTTGGAACGGATCATTAAGGCCTCAAGCAACGAGGGAGACGTAGTATTTGATCCATTTGCGGGTTGTGGAACCGCCATTTACGCCGCTCACGCCAACAAGCGCAGATGGATAGGCTGCGACATCGCGATACTATCCGTGAGGATCGTACGTGAGGTACTATCGAGTCGATACGGCCTTCGAGAGGGCGAGGACTATTGCATCGAAGGCGTTCCAAGCAGTGTGGACGGCGCCCGCTACCTTGCAGGCAGGGATAAGACGCAATTTCAGCATTGGGCGGTTGAGCTTTCCGGTGGCTTTTGCAATGCGAGACGATCAGGAGATCAAGGTGTTGACGGACGATTGTATTTTGAAACGCGTGACGGGCTTCGCAGCATGGTCCTCTCAGTCAAAGGCGGTGAAACAGTCAACCCATCCTTCGTCCGAGATCTTCGCGGCACCATGGAGGCCGACAACTCAGCGGAGATGGCCGGGCTGATATGCTTGGAGAAGCCAACGAAGGGTATGCTCCAGGAAGCGGCGAAAGCGGGCATGTACCGTTACGCCAGTAACGAATACCCGAGACTTCAGATCCGTACGATTGAGGAACTACTGGACTCCAAAGGATTCGCGACACCGTCACGTGTTAAGCCCTTGAACTGGGATCAGCAAATCAAACTGGCGATCTAGATCCTCCTTGTCTTGACATCCCGCGGCTCGGAAACGAATGACAGGAGCGGCTGCCCATCGCGACCAGCTGGCCGCACCTCCCGCGCAGAATGAACACCCCTTTGAAGACCTCACCAGTAAGGCAAACGACCTCAGAGCGAACCAAACGGCACCAGCTGGCGTTGTTGACTCAGTGGCAGCGATGTCCTCCGGTTTGGATGTCTGATGTGACCCACAGACTTGCCCTGACTCGACCACCTAGCTAACGTCTCTTCATGCGCCGGTTCGTGGGTACTCTCCTTCTGCTGCTCCAGTTCGGCCCCTTGGCGGGGGCTGCCGTGTGCATGCACGCAGCAGCGCAGCCCAAGGCCGAGTGCGCAATGCCGATGCAGGGGATGACCCACGAAACCGGGCAGCCCCATTCCGCTCCGACCCAGGATTGCGCCCTGATGGTCGTGTGTGCGCCCGCCAACCCTGTGGTGCCGGGCACGGTCCAGCAGTTTACCGCCTCGAAGCCAACCTCTACGGACTATTCCGCGCCCGCATCGCTCCTACCCGGCGATCCGATCTCCCCGCCCCAGCCCCCTCCCATCGCCTGAAGTCGAGTTCCAGCCACACATAGCCGCGGCGCGTTTGCGCCAAGGCGCGGCTCAACCATGCGGACGATTGTCCGCTGGACACTCACGACTTCACGATTGGGAGATCTCGTTTCATGCGTACCCGAATCCTTACCCTCACGGCGCTCATCCTGGCGCTGGGAAGTTCTGTCAATGCCGCGCAGCCCCTGCCGGCCCACCTGAGGAACGTTCCTGCTTCGACCGTTCTTGATCGCATCCTCGCCGGTCGCGGCGAGCTTGGTCTCAATCCTGTTCAGGTAGAGCGGCTCACGGTGCTCTCGAACCAGATGCGCCACGAGCGCGGCCGCCTCGTAGTTCGCGGGCTGGACGGTGTGCCCGGAAAGTCGGTACCACGACTCGAACGAATCCGGACTTCTGCCACAGAGGCCTTCCACCAGGCGTTACGGGTCCTCGACCCCGACCAGCGCGCCAAAGCCTCCCAGTTGCTCGACACTCTAAGCAGGTAAACCCGATCACTCGATCGGGCGCGGCGGGAACAACAGTCGAACCGGCTGTTGTTCCCTAGCCCCGACTGCCGAGGGAGCAATGACCAATCTTTCCACGTCGATAGCGGGAATCCTGCTGAGCGTGGCCGTAGGCGCGCCGGGAGCACTAAACGGGCAGTCGCCGGCCGGCACTGACTCCCTGCTGCAACGTCTCACCGCGGAGGCCCAGGCCTCCGCCCCTGCTTTGCTGCGAAGCGACGCTATGTCGCGCGCCGCATCGGCCCGGGTTCGACCGGCGGGCGCCCTCCCTGATCCCATGGTGACGCTTGGAGTCATGGACCTCACCTTGCCCCGATTTGGTTTTCGTGAGAGTGACTTTACCGAGGTCGACGTCGAGGTGTCGCAGCAATTCCCCTGGCCGGGCACTCTCAGCTCGCAGACCCGTGCGGCCCGAGCAATGGCTAGAGGGGCCGAGGCAGAGACCTCTGCTCTTCGCCGGGAGATCGCGGTGCGCGTCGCCATGCTGTACTACCGGCTGCGCTACATCGCCACTGCGAAACAGACTCTGACCCGACAGCGAACGCTGGTGGAGAGCGCCGTCGATATCTCTACCGCCCGATACGGCACCGGCAGCGTGCCCCAGACCGACCCGCTTCAAGCCCGCATCGCACTCGCGCGACTGGTGACCGAGCAATCGTCGTTGCAGGCGGAAGAAACTGGCCTTCAGGCCGACCTTCGTGCGGCGCGTGGTACCAGGGGAGCGGAGCAAGTGCTGGTCGCTCCCATAGATGTCGACAGCGTCGCGGCGATTCTGGAAGATGCCGAGGCGGGACACGCACTCCACCTGTCGCAGGCCGACCCGCTGGCCACTCATCCTCGAATGGAGGCGCGTCAGGCAGCGATCGAGGCAGCTGAGGCAACGGTGCGAGCCGAGGCCCTGAGTGCCCGCCCCGATTTCGAAGTGTCTACTCGATACGGCGCACGCCCGCTGGGCGCGGATTTCTTCTCCGCATTCGTGGGTATCCGCGTTCCCCTCTGGGCCGGACGGAAACAGCGCCTGCTCACCGAAGCCGCGCGGATCGATGCTGAGGCCGCGCGACGCGGATTCGATGAAGAGCAAGCCACACTCACCTCTGAATTGGAGCGAACCCTGGCCGATGCCCGGGCAGGAGCCATCCGGCTCCGCCTGCTGGCGAGCAGCGTGCTGCCACTCACCCGAGAGGGTGTGGGTGCCGCACTCCGAGGATATCGCACCGGGCAGAATGACTTTCTAAGTGTTTTTGCTGCGCTGGACACGCATTACCGCGCGGAACTCGAAGCGACCGAGGTGGCCGCAGAACACCTCACCCACCTCGTCATGCTTGAGCAGCTGCTTGAGCCGGAGGCTACTCCATGAGCCAGCACGTGCGAGTTCGAACCAAGCTACTGTCGGCCACAACCGGCCTGGCGCTGATCCTGGCGGGCTGTAACAAGGCGAAGCCGTCGGGGGGCGGGGACATGGCGGGGATGCCAGGCATGGCCGACATGCCCGGGATGAACGTGTCAGGAGATTCCGGTGTCGCCTTGGATCGGGCGGCCGCTTCACGGCTCGGCATCAGCTTCGCCCGGGTCACTATTCGGCCAGTGCGCCAAGGCATCCGACTGGCCGGGACGCTGACGTACGCCGAACCACGGCGGGTCTATGTTAACGCCCGCATCGGCGGCTGGGTCGAGCATCTGACCGCTGACTATGTCGGCAAGCCGGTCCGGGCGGGCGATGTGCTGCTTGCCATCTATTCGCCTGAGTTGGTGAGCGGTCAGGAGGAATACCTTGCGGCCCGGCGGCTGGGTGATGCGACCCTGCTCGCCGCCGCCCGCCAGCGGCTCATGCTCTGGAATATTCCCGAGGAGGAGATCGCCGAACTGGAGCGGAGCGGGAAGCCCCGACGCACACTCGAGCTACGGGCACCCCGGAGCGGCGAGATCGCCGAGAAGATGGTGACCGACGGTCAGGCGATCCATGCGGGCGACAACCTCTTTCTCATTGCCGATCGAAGCGCGCTGTGGGTAGATGTGGCTGTCTTCGAGATGGACGCACCGGTGGTGAAGATCGGGACATCCGTGTCGGTCGCTGTCGGTGCACTTCCCGGACGCCTGTACCCCGGGCGGGTTGCCTTCATTCAGCCGAATGTGGACGAGAAGACCCGCACCCTGACCGCTCGGGTAGAAGTGTCGAATCGCGACGGCCAGCTCCGTCCCGGGATGTACGCGGCGGTAGAACTCGCGCCAACTGCCCAGGTAGCCCTCGCCGTTCCGTTGGAGGCCGTGCTCCCCACCGGCAATACCAATCTGGTCTTCGTCAACCGGGGAGACGGCACCTTCATGCCACGGGAGGTGACCGTGGGCGCCCGGGGCGACTCGCTCATCGAAGTCCGGAGTGGTCTCAAGCCCGGCGATGAAGTAGTCGCCTCGGCCACGTACCTGCTGGACTCCGAGTCGAATCTCGCCGCGGCAATGCAGGGGCTGATGCTGCAGATGGGCATGGGGCTCAACATGGGCGGCATGAGTGGTTCGAACCCACCGGCAGGTGCGGCGGAACCGGGCCAGGACAAAATGAAGGGGATGAAGATGGACTCGGGAAAGGGAGGCAAGCCATGATCGCCCAGCTGATTGCCTGGTCGCTGTCCCGGCGCGGACTGATCGCGCTGGCCGCTCTCGGGCTTCTTATGGCCGGCGGCCTCTACGTGCGATCCATGCCGGTAGACGCAATCCCCGATCTCTCCGATGTGCAGGTGATCGTGTACACCGACTATCCGGGGCAGGCCCCCCAGGTGGTAGAGAACCAAGTGACCTACCCGCTGGTGACCGCCCTGCTCGGTGTCCCCAAAGTAAAGGTGGTGCGCGGGCAGTCGATGTTCAGTACCGCGTTTGTCTATGTGATCTTCCAGGAGGGCACCGACCTCTATTGGGCTCGTTCCCGGGTGTTGGAGCGGCTCAGCGCAGTCCAGTCACGGTTGCCGGCGGGCGCCAAGACCGAACTCGGACCTGATGCTACTGGGGTCGGTTGGGTCTACCAGTACGCCGTCGAGGGGGCGGGCTACTCCCCGGCTCAGCTGCGTTCAATTCAGGACTTCCAGCTCCGCTACGCGTTACAAGGGGTTCCTGGTGTGGCCGAAGTGGCCAGCATTGGAGGATTCGTCCGGCAATACCAGGTGCTGCTCGATCCCACCCGGCTTCAGTCGTACGGCGTCACGGCGCAGCAGATCACCGAGGCCGTGCGCAATGCCAATCAGGACGTGGGCGCCCGAACGGTCGAAGTCGCTGGCAGCGACTATGCGATCCGTGGGCTCGGCTACTTCCGGGGCGTCGAGGATATCGCTGGCGTCGGAGTGAGTGTTGGCACCGGGGGGCGACCGGTGCGGGTGGGTGATGTGGCGGACGTGACGCTGGGCTCCGATCTCCGGGTTGGCATCGCCGAGCTGAACGGGAAGGGAGAGGCGGTAGGCGGTGTCGTGGTGATGCGGATCGGCGCCAACGCCCTGGATGTCGTTTCCCGAGTCAAGGCGAAGCTCGCCGAGTTGGGGCCCTCCTTGCCGTCCGGAGTGCACGTCGTGAGCACCTACGATCGCACTGAATTGATCCATCGGTCCATCGCAACGCTGCTCCGGACCTTGCTTGAGGAGTCGGTGATCGTCGCCTTGGTCTGTGCGGTGTTCCTGCTGCACGCCCGGAGCGCCCTGGTCGCCATCATTACCCTGCCCCTGGGCATCCTCGCGGCGCTTGCGCTGATTCGGTGGATGGGCATCAATGCCAACATCATGTCCCTGGGCGGTATCGCTATCGCAATCGGCGCGATGATCGATGCGGCCATTGTGATGATCGAGAACCTGCACAAGCACATCGAGCATGAGCCCGACCGGCCACACTGGGAGCGGGTGCTGGCCGCTTCCCGCGAAGTTGGGCCGGCCCTGTTCATGTCACTCCTCATAATCACCCTGTCCTTCCTGCCGGTGTTCACCCTGGAAGATCAGGAGGGGCGGCTGTTCCGACCGCTCGCGCTCACCAAGACCTTTGCCATGGCCGCGGCGGCCCTGCTCTCGGTGACGCTCGTGCCGGTGCTGATGGGCTTCTTCGTGAAGGGACGCATCCGTCCCGAGAATGCCAATCCTCTTAACCGGTGGGCCGCCGCGCTCTATCGACCGCTCCTTCGGTGGGCGCTCCGGAGGCGGATGGTCGTGCTGGGCGGCGCTGCCGCGCTGCTTGCCATCACCTTCCTGACCCTCGGACAACTCGGTAGCGAGTTCATGCCGCCGCTTCGGGAGGGGAGTCTGATGTACATGCCGAATACGCTGCCGAGTGTGTCCCTTACCCAGCAGCGACGACTGCTGCAGGTCCAGGACAGCATCCTCATGACCTTCCCGGAGGTGGCGTCGGTGTGGGGCAAGGCGGGACGGGCGAACACGGCCACCGACTGGGCTCCGATTTCGATGGTAGAGACCACCGTCAACCTCAAGCCACAGGACGAGTGGCGGTCCGGCCTGACCCAGGACCAGTTGATCGCCCAAATGGATCAGCGCCTTCGGATCACCGGGGCAGTCAACAGCTGGACCATGCCAATCAAAAACCGGACCGACATGCTCTCTACCGGCATTCGGACCTCGCTCGGGGTCAAGATTTTCGGGCCGGACCTGGAAGTGATTCAGCAGATCGGACACGACATTGAGGGTGCGCTCTCCTCGCTTCGCGGCACCGCCAGTATCTACGCCGAACGCTCGTTTGGCGGCCGGTATCTGGATATCCGGCCCGACGGGGAGGCACTGGCCCGCTACGGTCTCACGACAGCCGATGTGCAAGAGGAACTGGGCATGGCGCTCGGCGGTGACCTGGTGACCACTACCGTTCAGGGGAGGGAGCGTTACCCGGTTCAGGTCCGCTATGCCCGAGACTTCCGGGATACCCCGGAGGCCATCGGCCGGCTGCTAGTAAGCGGCGAGGATGGGATCCAGGTCCCGCTGGCCCAGGTAGCGAGCATCGGCTTCGCGCCCGGGGCGCCAATGATCCGGAGCGAGAACGGCCAGCTGAATGACCTGGTTTCGATCGATGTGCGGGGCCGCGACGTGGGCGGATACGTCGCCGAGGCCAAGCAGATTGTGGCGAGGCAAGTGAAGATCCCAGCTGGCTACCGGCTGGAATGGAGCGGCCAGTACGAGGCGCTGGAACGGGTGAAGTCCAGGCTCCAGGTGGTCGTGCCGCTCACCGTAGCCGTCATCATGCTGCTCCTCTACCTCACCTTCGGCACCATAGCGGAAACGGCGATCGTAATGCTGAGCCTGCCGTTCGCCTTGATTGGCGGCGTGTGGGCGATGTGGTTGTTCAACTTCAACCTGTCGGTCGCGGTCGCGGTGGGGTTCATAGCGTTGGCCGGGGTGGCCGCCGAGACCGGAGTAGTGATGGTGCTCTATCTGGATCATGCATGGGAGGACGCGGTCAGGCGGTCAGGCGATCAGACGGTCGGTCCAACTATCGGGGATTTGATTAACGCCATTGAGCATGGTGCGGTCAACCGGCTGCGGCCCAAGCTGATGACCGTCGCTGCGATCATGCTCGGTCTGCTGCCTGCCCTCTGGTCCCACGGGACCGGGGCCGAAGTCATGCAGCGGATCGCAGCCCCCATGGTCGGAGGGATGGTCACCTCGACGGTCCTGACGCTTCTGGTGATTCCAGTTCTGTATTTCATCTGGCGTCGCCGAGGGCTGACTGACCGAGCTAGCAACAGTTGACGAAGGCAGGGGAAAACGATGGCAGAGCGGACGGACCTAACCATTAAATGAAGAGAGATTGCGATGCGTGCGAAGCAGATAGCTTTGGCGGTTGCGTTGGCCACCCTGGCCGCATGTGGCAAGAAGCAGGAGGCGGCGAAGGCGCCGGCGGCCGACAGCTCGACTGGAATGCAGATGTCCATGCAGGGGATGCAGATGATGCCGGTGATGCGGGCCCACCTGGACTCGCTGGGGGCTATGGAGCCAGCTCAGATCACTGCAGCCATGGCCGCACACCAGGATCTCGCGTCCCGGATGATGGACGCGATGGGGGCGGACATGAGGGGGATGAACATGAGGCCCGATTCCGCCTGGGCGGCGCTGGGTGACTCGTTGCGCCAAGACTTGGCTGAGTTGCCGGGACTTTCGGATGGCGCGCTGAAGGCCCGGACCCAAGCACACATCGGCCGTATGCACCGGATATTAGCGTTGCACGAGGGGATGATGAAAATGTAGCCCCGCGCCCGAGCTGCAGTCGGTCTCGCGTGTTGTGAGTTGCGTTGCGAGTTTCTCACAACAAAGGGCCCCGAAGGGCCCCATGAACCACAACGCCGATGCCCAGAACAGCGCGTAGGTTCAACAACTTGTAGAAATCGCGTAACTGCAAGAGCCGCATGGGGTTCAGGGGGTCGCGGGTTCGAATCCCGCCGTCCCGACTCGGCCCCCGCCATGTGGCGGGGGCCTTGTCGTGTCGGCGCGTTCTTGCCGTTGCCGCTCGCCTTCGGCTCGCGCCCGTCCGGTCGAATCCCGCCGTCCCGACTCGGCCCCCGCCATGTGGCGGGGGCCTTGTCGTGTCGGCGCGTTCTTGCCGTTGCCGCTCGCCTTCGGCTCGCGCCCGTCCGGTCGAATCCCGCCGCCCGCCCACCGCGCCTGCCCACTTGCGGGGGCCTTGCCGTGTCGGCGTGTTCTTGCCGTTGCCGCTCGCCTTCGGCTCGCGCCTCACAAGTGAGGTTCCCTGTGGGCTCGTCGGCTGCCCGAAGCTTGGCAGGTCGCCTCGAGTTGAGGGAGGGAACGCGACAGTCGGTGGGACGCTGAGTGGCCACAGCGGTCGCCGAGTGGCTAAGGCGTTCTGCTGTAACGTGTTGCGGCAGCTGCTCGATCCCGGGCACAAGCTGCGAGGGGTTGACGGCCGATGTACATGTGACTATCTAGTCACCTATGCCAAGTCCTCGTCCCAAGCCCCAGGAGGAACTCATCGGGGTCTGGCGCGCGCTCGCAGACCCGACCCGGCGAGACATTCTCGACTTGTTGCGAGACGGGCCGCGGACCACCGGGGACCTGGCAGACCAGTTTGCCCTCACCCGCTTCGGGGTGATGAAGCACCTGGGCATTCTGGTTAGTGCGGGGCTGGTAACGGCGCGGCGCGAAGGGCGCCAGCGCTGGAACGAGCTCAACCCGATGCCGATCCACCAGATCTATCGCCGGTGGATCAAACCCTTCGAGACCGCTGCCGCCGACCGGCTGCTGCGTCTCAAACTTCATGCTGAGGCACTCGAGGAGGCAGCCATGAGCAACACCGCGACGTTTCGCTCGCTCGACATCAAGCTCGACGTGGAGATCGGCGTTCCCCCCGCACGGGTCTGGTCCTCCCTTACCACCGGCGTCGGCGAGTGGTGGCCTAAGCAGTTCTATGTCGGGCCTGCCCCGAAGCGGTTCCTGATCGAGCCCAGGGTCGGAGGCCGGGTCTTCGAGGACTGGGGGGGGGACGAGGGCGTGCTCTTCGCCACGGTGGTGATTCACGAAGAGCACAAGTGCCTCTCCTGGGCGGGAGACATGTCCGCCGAGTATGGCGGTCCGGCCCGTTCGGTGACCAGCTTCAGACTTAAACCCACTGCCGACGGCAAGGGGACTGTGGTGAGCTTCCGCGACACCCCTTTCGGGCTCCTCTCCGACGACGCTATGAAGCATCTGGAGCACGGCTGGCGCTGGCTCCTCAACGACTGCCTCAAGCCCTGGATCGAGTCCGGCAAGCGCCCCGAACGCCCAGATACCCTGGAGGCATGACATGCAACCGACCGGGAATCGCGCGGCCAAGGCCGGCGCCATCTTCTATGCTCTGTGGGGTCTGCTGCACGTGGTGGGTGGTGCCGTGCAGCTGGCGACCCTCAGCGGGGAGGGCGGTGCGGCCCTCACCCGGATGATCTCGAGCGGAGCCCCGCTCACCGAGGCGTCCGCCCAAGTTCCCGCCGCCGCCGCCAGGTTCATGGGAATGGGCGCCTACAACATCCTGTGGATCGGGGCCCTGGTGACGATGATCGCCACCGCACTGAACTGGCAGAACTCCCGCCTGGGCTACTGGCTCAACCTCGGCATCGTCGGCGCCACGGACCTCGGCCTGCTTGTGGCCCTGCTCCTTCCCGGCACCATGGCCTGGAGCGACGGCGGGCTCGGCATCAGCCTCTTCCTGCTTGCCCTGGGCGCCTCGACCCTGGGGCGGGTAAGGGCGAGGCCGGTGGGGACTGTGGGTGCGCTGGGGTACTGAGGGACGCACCGGAGCTGGATATGGAATGCTGTCTCCCCTGTGCGGCGAAAGGCGCCGACCACCGGCCTTGGAAACCGCCCGGCGACAACTCCCGCCGCCGGGCGGACCACCCATGACCCATCCCGGCTCGATGGCGATGTTGGGCGTCATGCTCGACGATCCCGCCACCACGCCCGGCCCGGGGTCCCGGCACTTCTGGAAGGCCCAGCTCATCGCGTGGGTCATGGTGGCGCTGGTCTACTACCTCGCCGTGTTGCCAGAGAGCGGGCTCGATGCGCTCCGGTTGCTCGCCTTCAAGCTCGTTTGGGCTGCGACGGGGGTCGCGGTCAGCGCCGCGCTGGCGCGGGTCTTCGGCGCGCTGGGGCTGTCGACAGCGGGCCCGGTCCGCGGACTCGGCTTCGCCGCCACGCTCGGGATTCCGGCCGGCGTCCTTTGGGTGCTCGCACTCGGGGCCATGGCGCGGGCAGTGACCGGCGTGCCGGACATGATCTACACTCCGCGGAGCTTCCCCTTCGTGGCACTCAACCACGTGCTGATTCTGCTCGCCTGGGGCGGCGCCTGGCTGGCGCTCGCTTACTGGCGCCGCTCCGTGGCGGAGGAACGGAAGTCCTTTGCCGCCATGAGCCACGCGCGCTCGGCGGAGCTCGAGATGCTGCGGTACCAGCTCAACCCGCACTTCCTGTTCAACGCGCTCACCTCGGTGCGCTCACTCATCTCGGAGCGCCCCGCGGAGGCGCGGGAGACCGTCACCCGCCTGGCCGACTTCCTGCGCGCCACCCTGCATCCACACGGCGGGACCACCGCCACGGTGGCGGAAGAACTGCAGGTGGTGGCGGACTACCTGGCCATCGAGAAGGTGCGGTTCGAGGAGCACCTGCAGGTGGAACTTCGCCTCGACTCTATGGCCGCCACCAGTCGGATTCCCAGTTTCCTGCTCCACTCCCTGGTAGAGAATGCCGTGAAGCACGGCCGCCAGCTCGATGGACGGCTCCGGATCAGCCTCAGCGCCAGCCTGACCGAGGCTGGGCTGGTTCTCGTCGTCGAGAACAGCGGGCGCTACGCGCCTGCCGCCGATCCCGTCGGCCGGGTCGGGCTCAGCAACCTGCGAGAGCGCCTGGAAGGACTCTACCCCGGGCGTCACCGGTTCTCCCTCGTGCAGGTGGGGGAAATGGTCCGCGCCACCGTCCTCATACAGGTACGGAAGTCCCCCGATGCCGCATAGAGCCCTGCTGGTCGACGACGAGCGCCTCCCCCGTGAAGAGCTTCGGCGAATGCTGGCGGCGCACCGCGAGGTGGAAGTGGTGGGAGAGGCGGACACGGTGGCGGGTGCCACCGCCCTCCTGGCCACCACGGCCCCCGACCTGGTCTTTCTCGATCTCCGGCTCGGCGAGCAGTCTGGCTTCGAGGTCCTTGCCCAGGCACCTGGGCGCTACGACGTGATCGTGGTGACCGCACACAAGGAGCACGCCGCCCGAGCCTTCGACGAGGCAGTCCGCGACTATTTGCTCAAGCCGGTGCACCCCGAGCGGCTCGCGGCAGCCCTGGCCCGCCTGGCCCCACGGCTGGCTGCCCCCAATCCGGGAACCGCTCCGCTCGACGCCGACGACCGCCTCTTCATCCGCGCCGGCGGATCCCGTTGGCGCTTCCTTCGTATCGGGACAATTGCGGTCATCGAGGCCAACGGCGATTTCACCAACGTCCTCACCACCGACGGTGCGGACCTGTTGTTGGGCCGGAGCCTGCGCGACTGGGAGCGCTCCCTGCCCCGTCGGTTCAAACGGATCCATCGCTGCACCATCGTGAATCTCGACCATGTGGAGCGCGTGGAGGAGTGGTCGGGCCAAACCTTCCATGTATACGTGCGCGGGCTGCGCAAGCCGTACACCATGAGCCGGCGGCGGGCGTCGAAGCTGCGGACCTAGCGCGCCACCGCGGCGTTCCAGCTGGCCTGGCGCGCCAGTTCCATGTGCCAAAGCGTCCGCCAGCCATCGCCGGCCTGTTCCTGCACCCACACCTCATACCGGGCGGGTGCGGGACGGGTCCACAGCGTGCGCAGCTCCCTCGTGCCGAGCTCGGTCACGATCTTCTCGGGGAAGACGAGTGTATCTCCGGCCGTCTCCACGGCACCGAAGGTCAGTGCCCCCTGGCTGTTGTAGTAATGGAAGCCGACGGCGCCCCGGGCCCGGTCCACGAAGTACCAGGTCTCCCCCCGGTACGGCTCGCCCCGCCCAAGGACGAGGTGCCGGTCCCGCAGGAACCGGCGGTTGAATACCCAGTCAAAGCAGTGTTCGTCGGTTCCCTTCCCATCCCCGAAGGTCCCGCGCCAGCAGCTCCCGGCCAGGAAGCCGAGCGGCGCGAGTGAGGCAGTGGGCTGCTGTGCGGGTGACTGGCCGGCGAGCGGGGTGCCCCCTAATACCAGCACAACGAGACAGGCAGGCCACCGGGGGCGGGTCCTGCCAGTCTCCGGCAAGTTGGTCGGGCACCGGCCCACGCGTCGAGCAGGCCCACGAGGGCTGCGGCAGCGGGACGGACGCCGGCGCGCGGCGGCTGGCGAGCTCGGTGCTGAGGGCTGACAGCCTCGGCGCGGCAGGACCTCCGCCGGCGCCAAGTCGAGGGAGGGAGCGCATAGGCAAGGCCAAGCACCAGGACTACGTTGAGAAGCCGCCCAGGCTTCGGCCACCGCGAGGGCTACAGGGCCGAGGAGGGTGGCCACGATGGTGCGGACCATTCACCCCTCCCGCAGCGTCACCGATGGCGCGGTGCGCGCAGCGCGCCAGGCGGGGAGCGACGCGGCGCCGATCCCGACCAGGCCGAGGATGGTAGAGACCGCGAGGAAGGTCGCTGGGTCGGCGAGCGGCACGCTGAATACCACGCTCGCGATCACCCGGTTTGTTCCCAGAGTGACCAGGACGCCGAGGAGCCCGCCCGCAAGCACCAGCACAAGCGCCTCCCGCTGCACCATTCGCCGCACCGAGCCGGGCGTTGCACCGAGGGCCAGCCGGATCCCGAGCTCACGGCGCCGATCGCTCACCAGCTGGGCCAGAAGTCCATAGAGGCCGACTCCGGCAATCACCAGCGCCGCGAGTCCGGCCACGATCACCAGTATCATCGTGTAACGGGTGCGCGCAGTGGTGTCCTGGACGACCTGCGCCATGGTCCGCACATCCGAGACGGGAATACGGCGGTCGAGGCGCGCCAGCAGTCCCCGGAGGGGCCTCGCTGTCGCGGCAGGCGACGGTGCGCGCACTACGAGGCTCACCTCGCGCCAGCGGCTGTGGATGGCGTATTCCGGCCGGAAGGGGAGGTAGACGATCTCGGCGCCGGGCACAGTGAGGTCGCGATCTCGCACGCTCCCCACGACCCCCACGACAGACAGCCAGGGGCCGGCGGGACTCCCCGCAAGAGCCGGTGTCCGGAAGCGCCTCCCGATCGGATCCTGCCCAGGCCAGAGCGCCGCCGCAAAGGCGGCGGAGACGACCGCGGATTGGGTGTCGTGCTCCAGGTCGTCACGGGTGAAGCTCCGCCCCTGCCGGAGCTCGATGCCCATGGTCTCGAAGTAGTTCTCGGTGACGACCTTTGTGAGGCGCGGTGCGGCGAGATCCTCGGACTGGGCATCCTCGGCGAGGTAGCCGAAGAAGATGCGCCCGTCGCGGAGCGGGAGGAACGAGACCGCGGCAGCCCCGGTGACGCCGGACAACTCCCGCGCTCCGTCCACCAGGTTCCGAACCATGGCGTTCACCTCCGGGAAGCCGGGGTAGTCTCGCGCCGGCAGGAAGAGCCGCACCCCCAGCAGGCCCTCCGCGTTGAATCCGGGGTCCACAGCGGCAAGGGCGCGGAGACTCCGTACCAGGAGGCCGGCGTTCACTAGCAGCGCCAGCGCCAGCGCGAATTGGGCTCCGACCAGGAGGCGTCGCACCCGGTGGGTGGAGCGGTCCTCCCCGACCATCCGGCCCACCCGAAGGGTGGCGGCCAAGTCCCGCCGTCGGAGCCGCCAGGCCGGCAGCAGTCCGACCAAGACGCCAGTCACCAGCGAAAGCAGGAGTACTGCCCCCGCCGTGCGCCCACCGATCGACGCCTCCTGCAACCGTGGGACCAGGCCGGGACCGAGCCGTCCCAGCAGGGTGAGCAACCACGCACCAAGGCCGAGACCGAGCCCGCCGCCCAGAAGCCCGTAACAGATTCCCTCGACCACCAGCGCCCAGACCTGCCCCGCGGGCGTGGCGCCGATGGCGGCGCGCACGGCGAGGTCCCGAGCGAGGCCGGTGTTCCGCACGACGAACAGGTGCGCCACGTTCGCGATCACCACCAGCAGGACCACCAACACGGCCGACAATGCGATCAGCAGCGTCTGCCGCACCCCGCCGACCTGTTCCTCCAGCAGGGGCACGAAGAGCGGGCCAAGCTTGAGCCGCTCGATCAACGGGCGAGGAAAGGCTGTCGGATACACTTCCGGCAGCAGATCCACCAGGCGGAGGAAGTCCCGCTCAGCGGCATCCAGCGTCATACCCGGCTTAAGACGGCCGTAGCCGGTGTAGATGAAGTCGCCACCGACCAGGTTGGCCGGGTCAATGATGAGGGGAATCCAGAGCTGGGTTTCCTCCTCAGGAAAACGCACCGAGGGCGGGAGCACACCGATGATCTGGTGGGCGACGCCGTCAACCGTTACCGTCTGCCCGATTACTCCCGGATCTGCGGCGAAACGCGCCCGCCAGAACTGGTCGCTCAGGATGACTGTGGGGGCGGCACCGGGCAGATTCTCCTCCGGACGGAACCCGCGGCCCAGCGCCGGAATCACGCGGAGGACCGGGAAGATCTCCGGAGTGACCACGGCTGCGGTTATGCGCGCCGGTTCCCGCTCCTCGTCAATGGTGACGGCGGTCCGCTCTGCGAGCGCGAAAGACTCCCACGCCTCCGTGCGGTCGCGGAGGTGCACAAAGGTCGCGGCCGATTGCCGCACCCGGCTCAGCCCGCCCGGGAAGTTAGGCGAACCGAACCAGACGCCCGCGATCCGGGTTGGCTCCGGATACGGCAGCGGCTTTATCAACGCTGCGTCCACCAGCGAGAACACGGCCGCTGCGGCCCCTGTGCCGATCGTCAGCGAGGCCAGCACAGCCAGGGCAAACCCGGGACGCCGCCGTGCCTGCCGCGCAATCGTCTTCAGGTTCTCGAGTAGCAGGGCCATCGGGCCTCCGCGGCGGAGTGGAGAGGGCACGGTAAGCTCCGCGAGGCCAGCCGACCATGACTTGTCGCCGAGCGGTCAATGGAGGCGCCGAGAGGAGTGGCGGAGTGGCGAGCCTCCGCTGACCTACCCACCAACCGGCGGGGCCCGGACGGCAACGGACGGGTCGGCCGGCTGCCGCTGAAGCTGATGTTGGTGGTGGTGGACGGGGTACTGTCGCAGCCGTTTCTGTACTTGAGCCCTACTTCCGGGAGAATCGGTAGGACTACGACGACGCCCGGCAGCCGGGCGCGTACCCTTGGCGACCGGGCGGGGTGGCTCCGGTCCTACTTGATCGGGCTGGAGGTGGTGGCCACTCAGGCGGCGGATACCGTCGCGGCCCTGACGGCACTCTCCAAGGAGGTTCGGGCCAGGATCCAGGGCCCCGCGGCCGGCTGCGCCCTCCGCATGTATGACGTCCTTCGGCGGAGGATCGTGGTGTCGATTCCCGGCGTCGCCACGGGAGGCGGACATGACCCGCTCGCCTTCGTCGACATGCCCGCTGGTGGGCACCGGGAGCCGCGGGTGATGCAAGCTCTCATGAGCCGCTCACGCGCGGCTCAGGGGCGAGTCGCGACCTTGGAGTGCCTCTGTAACGAGGGTCTCCCCATGAGGTACGTCGTCGTCCTGCTCGGAACCCTTCTGTCGACCACGCCGGCCCTGAGCCAGGTGACGCCCCGGGAACGTCCGGCCGGCGTCACCGATTCTGCGATCACCTGGGGACGGGCGCTGTTCCAGGGATCCGCCAATTGCAGCCGCTGCCACGGCAAGGCCGGGCGCGGCACCGCCTATGGCCCCGACCTGGCCGATGCCATCTGGTGGCATGGGCCCGGCACCTACGAGTGGCTGGTACAGGAGGTTGGGCACGGGATCCCGGAGAACCTCACCGTCACCGGCGACCCGATGCCGTCACGCGGCGCCGCGCCCATGAATGAGCTCGACACCCGCGCGGTGGCGGCCTACGTCTGGGCCATCAGTCATCCACCCAAGCCGCCGGGTCGGGAGCGGTCGCTCCCACAGTAGGGGCGCGGCGGCGCGGGTAGGAGCGCGCTGGCGCGCGTCATCCAGCCCCGGCGGTGGCGGCCATCGCCCCCGCACCCAGGCGGAGGCCGGCGTCGAGGGCGCGCTGGTTGAGCGCCAGAAACTCCGGTCGCACCCGCCGCCCCAGGACGGCGAGGAGTGCCTCGCGCGACGCGATCCCGGTGAGCCCCGCAAGCGCTCCCAGCGCCACCACATTCACTGCCACCGTGCCACCCGCCTCCACCGCGGCCTGGACCATCGGCAGAACGATGTCGTGCCCGGCCGCAGGCTGACCCAGGCAGGCCCGTTCCTCCACCAGCCGAATGCCGCCTGGGGCGACGGGGTAGGTCCGCATCGCTTCCGGCGACAGGCAGACTACGGCGTCCGGGCGGTCGACGCCGGGGAACGCGATGGTCTCGCGCGAGAGCACCACCTCCGACTTGCAGGCTCCGCCCCGCGCTTCGGGGCCATAGCTCTGGGTGTGCACCGCCTGCAGCCCTTCGGCGCAGGCGGCATCGGCCAGCAGCACTCCCGCGAGAATCACTCCCTGGCCCCCCTCGCCCGAGAAGCGCACCTGATAGGGGTCGTGCGGCAGGCTCCCGCCTCCAACAGACAGCGCGGTCTCGGGCGGGTCCGGCTCCCGCTCGGCCGCGGCCCGGGCGCGATCGCAGAGGTCGGCGTAGCGGGCGGTGTACTCCGGCAGTCGCTCATGCCGGAAGCGGCCGACGGCCAGCTTGCCGGCGACCTGTTCCCGGGTCATCGGCTCGACCGGGAAGGTGAGGTCGCGCTCGTAGTCGAGCATCGTGGCCGGGTCGCCCAGGTGGTTCATCCGGCCGAAATAGGTGGGGCACTGGGTCAGCACTTCCACCACCGCGAAGCCGGGATGGGCGATCGCCTCGGCGAGGTACTGCGGCAGCTCCTGGAAGTCGAAGGTGGTGGTACGCGCGACGTAGCTCGCCCCCGCGGCCCGCGCCAGCTCCGAGAGGTCGAAGGGGGGCTCGATGGCGCCGAGCGGGGTGGTGGTGGAGCGCATCCCGGCCGGTGTGGTGGGCGCCTGCTGGCCCCCGGTCATGCCGTAGGTGCCGTTGTTGTAGATGATGGCCGTGAGGTCCACGTTCCGCCGGCAGGCATGGATGAAGTGGTTCCCCCCGATGGCGGCGGCGTCGCCGTCACCCATGGTGACGAGCACCGTGAGGTCGGGACGGGCGGTCTTGAGTCCGGTGGCGAATGCCAGCGCCCGGCCATGGGTGGTGTGCATGGCCGAGGTGTTGAGGTAGAAGGGGGAACGTCCGGCGCATCCGATGCCGCCGACGCAGACCACCCGACCCAGATCCTGGTGCAGCCGGTCCAGCGCCGTGGCGATGCCGCGGAGCACGTTTCCGTGCCCGCATCCGGGGCACCAGACGCCGGGCATGAGCTCGTCGCGGAGGTAGCGATGCAGGTCTTCGCCCATCCTAGGCATGGTGGGCCTCCAGCAGGGCACGACCGGAGTCGGCGGTGGGGGGCGCGGCGCCGGCCGCCCGTCGCGTCGCCTCGGCGAGTTCCTCCGGGGTGTAGACCTGTCCATCCACCCGGTTGAGCCCCAGCACCGCGGTACGGCCTTCCACGGCGGCCCGAATCGGCAGGATCAGCTGACCCAGGTTGAGTTCGGGGACGACCAGGAGCCGCACCCGATCGGCTAACGAGCGGATCGCCGCCTCGGGCAGGGGCCAGAGGGTCTGCAGCTCCAGCAGCCCGGCCGGGATCCCCCGGGCCCGGAGCCGCGCCACCGCTCCCCGGGCCGGGCGCGCCGTAATGCCATAGGCGATCAGGGCGATCTCCGCGTCCTCGAGCCCGGTCTCCCGGGTGCGGAGGATGGCGTCGCCGGCGGCCGCCACGCGTTCGACCGCGCGCCGGAGCATCCGTTCGGCGTTGGCCCCATCGGTGGCCCGGGGCAGCCCCGACTCGGCGTGGGCCAGCCCGGTGACCACCAGCGGTTTGCCGGCGCCGAAGGGCATGAACTCGCTGCCCCCGAAGGGCTGGAAGCCCTCGAGGGCGGCGGGCGCCCGCCGGGTCACCACCGGGAGATCGGAGAGCTCGACGCCTTCACGGAGGTGCGACACCACCGAGTCGAGCAACAGCACCACCGGCATGCGCAGCTGTTCGCTGATGTTGAAGGCCGCGACCGTCACCTCGAAGACATCTCCGACCGAGGAGGCGGTGAGCACCACCGCGGCACGGTCGCCGTGGCTGCCCCACCGGGCCTGCATCACGTCGCCCTGGGAGGGCAGCGTAGGGAGCCCGGTACTCGGTCCCATCCGCTGGGAATCCACCACCACGCAGGGGGTCTCGGTCATGGCGGCGTAGCCGAGGTTCTCCTGCATCAGGGAGAACCCCGGCCCGGAGGTGGCGGTCATCGCTTTGGACCCGCCCCAGGCGGCGCCGATCACCGCGGCGAGGGCACCGATCTCGTCCTCCATCTGCAGGAAGACGCCGTGCCGCGCCGGCAACAGCCGCGCCATGTGCTCCATGATCTCGGAGGCGGGGGTGATGGGATACCCGGCGTAGAAGGAGCAGCCGGCGTGGATGGCGCCGAGGGCGCAGGCCTCGTTGCCCTGGATCAGGCGCATGCCATTCCTCCGGGGTCATGCGAGGGCGGGACCCAATGCGGGGCCGGCCGTTCGAGGACGATGGCGAAGTCGGGGCAGCGGACCGCGCAGATCCCGCAGAAGACACAGCGGCCGATGTTGGTGACGACCGCGATGCGGTGCTGGTCCAGGGCGAGGATTTTCTCGGGGCAGTCGGTGACGCAGATGTTGCAGCCCTTGCAGAAGCTTCGATGCACCAGCAGGGCCATCGCACCCTGGGCGTAGCGCACCGGCTCGGCTCTCATGAGGCCACCTGGCCCTCGGTGGCGCGGAGGAAGGTGTCGATCCCCAGCGCCGCGATCTTGGCGGCCCGCACCGCCTCGACCACGGTGGCGCCGCCATTGAGCACGTCGCCGCCGGCGAAATAGCGGGGATTCGAGGTCTGGCCGGTGGCGGGATCCACGACCGGATGCCCCGCGTCGAGCGCCAGGCCGTCGATCCACCGCAGGAACTCCAGCCGGGGCTGTTGGCCGATGGCCCGGACCACGGTGTCGACCGGAAGCAGGAACTCGGAGCCGGGCTGGGGCACCGGGCGGGCTCGCCCGGAGGCGTCGGGTTCGCCCAGCCGCATCCGCTGACAGATCACCCCGCTCAACCGCGACTCCCCCACAAACGACAGCGGGTTGGTGAGCCATTCGAACCGTACCCCTTCGGCGCGGGCCCCGGCAACCTCGAAGGGGTAGGCCGGCAGTTCGGCCTCGCTCCGGCGGTAAAGGATACGGACGTCCTCCGCCCCCAGTCGGACCGCTTCGCGGGCCACATCCATGGCGGTGTTGCCACCCCCGATCACCGCCACGCGCCGGCCGATCGCGGTCAGGTGTCGGAGCTTGATCGCCTCGATGAAGTCGAGCGAGTTCCAGACCCCCGGCAGCCGATCGCCCGGATAGGCCTGGTCCACGTCGGGGCCCATCCCCACGGCGAGGAAGATGGCGTCGGCATCCGCTTCGATCCGCCGGAGCGCCTCGGGAGAGTCCACCGGGTGACCGAGATGCAGCTCCACGCCCAGCGCCAGGATCCGCTGCACCTCGTCCTCCAGCGGCTCCCGATCGAGCCGATAGGGGGCGATGGCGCTGCGGACCAGGCCGCCCGCCTCGGTGCGGGCCTCGTAGATCCGCACCCCATGGCCCAGGATCGCCAGCTCCCCGGCGCAGACCAACCCCGCCGGCCCGGCCCCGATAACGACCACCCGTTTCCCGGTGGACGGGGCCGCGGTGCGGAAGGTGGACCAGGGGTTCTGAAGCGCCCGGTCGGTGGCGTAGCGCTGCAACCGGCCGATCTCGACCGGGCGGCGGCCCTGCCGGGTGAGCACGCAGGCGCCCTCGCAGAGCTCCTCCGTGGGACAGACCCGGGCGCAACTGGCCCCCAGCAGGTTCGAGGCGAAGATCAGATTGGCGGCACCTTCCCAGTCGTCGTGGGCGATCGCGTCCACGAAGCGGGGTACGTCGATCTGCGCCGGACAGGCGGTGGCGCAGGGGGCCGGTGCGGCTGGTCCGCCGCAGACCAAGCAGCGGTCGGCCTCGGAGGCCGCGTCGTTGTCGTCGAGAGGGGGCCGGATCTCCCGGAATAGGGCGGCGGCCTCGGGCGGCACGATGCCGTGGGGCAGGGTTTCCGGATGGGCGAGGGACATGCCGGGCTCCCCGTGAGGGGGCACGATCCTGTGCCGGATGGATTGTCGCGGTCGATCCGCCATGGGGATCGGGACCGGATTCACAATGGAGGCCCGCGCGTGAAGATGGGGTTAATTCCCGAGGAGAGGTCTGCTCGGTTCTGGGTGATTCACCGGGCCCGGGCGGGACCGGTCTCGATGAAAGCGCAACGAAACTGTTGCGCGTTTTCGGGATCGGTGGTATTATGTGCAACCGAAATGTTGCACGATTATCAGGCATGGTTTCGACTACACCACAGGAGACTCTCTCACATGACCGCCACGACCGACAACGCGCAGGTAACCAGCACTGACCGGATCGAGAAGCGCTTCGAGGTTCGCGCCCCACGGGCCCGGGTCTGGCGCGCCCTCACCGACGCCAGCGAATTCAGCGCCTGGTTCGGCATCAATCTCGATGGCCCCTTCGCGGTCCGCACCACCGTCCGAGGAAAGAACACCGCTCCCGGCTATGAACACATGACATTGGAGTTTCAGGTCGAGCGGATCGAGCCCGAGTCCTACTTCTCCTATCGCTGGCACCCCTACCCCTTCGATCTCACGGTCGACTACTCGGCCGAGCCCACCACCCTGGTCGAATTCCGCCTGGAGGAAACCGCGGGCGGCACCGCGATCCAGATCGTGGAGTCCGGGTTCGATCGGATCCCCCTGGCGCGTCGGGCCGAGGCGTTCCGGATGCACGAGCAGGGATGGGTGTCGCAGGCCAGGAAGCTCGCCGGCTATGTCGCCTGAGCGCAGCGCGGCCGCGCTTCAGGCCTCCGCCCCCGCGACGGTGTTCGCCGCCCTGGGCGACGCGACCCGGCTCGGGTTGCTGCGGCGCCTGTCGGGGGATGGCCCGCTCTCGATCACCCGGTTGAGCGAGGGCACCGGGGTGACTCGTCAGGCGATCACGCGGCACCTGGACGCACTCGGGAAAGTGGGCCTGGTGCGCGATGCCCGTCGGGGGCGGGAACGGGTGTTCGCGCTGGATCGCAAGCGCCTCGACCACGCCCGGCAGTACCTCGACCAGATCGCCGCACAGTGGGACGCGGCGGCGGAGCGCCTGAAGGCCTTCGTCGAGGAAAAGGCTTGAGCCAATGCGGGTAACGAACGAATTCACCAACGTAAAGGAAGTCACGATGAAGACCACGAAGACGATTGCCCTGGCCGGCTGCCTCTTGATGGGGCTGAGCGCGAGCGCGCTGCGTAGCCCCGGTGCCCGGCCCGAAGGCCGAGTCGAGCCGCTCCCCCGGGACCTGGAGACTCAGTTGGCCCTGAGCGCACTGCCGCCGCATCTCAGGGACAGCGCGACGGTGTACCTGCTGAACCCCGACAAGGGCTTCGAAGTCGCGCGAAAGGGCACCAACGGATTCTCCGCCCTGGTCGCGCGCACCGGAGACGATGGCTTCCGGGGGACCTGGCCGCTGACGAGATACCGGGACGACATTCTCTACCCGATCTCCTTCGACCAGGCGGGGGCCGGCGCCCAGATGCGGGTGTTCCTCGACGCCGCCGAGATGCAGGCCCGGGGGACTGCTCCCGGCGAACTGAAGAAGATCATTCAGGAGCGGCACAAGGCGGGTTTCTACAAGGCTCCGAACCGGGCCGGCGTCTCGTACATGCTGTCGCCGGTGCTGCGCACCTACTTCAACCCGGACCGGAACGACAGCGTCATGACCATGAGCTTCCCGCACGTGATGTACTACGCCCCGGATGTCTCCGCTGGCGACATCGGCGCCGGGAGGATGGGTGGCCCGTATCCCTTCCTGATTCTGCACGGTCACCACGGATACATGGTCCAGGGGCTCGGCCGGGTGGAAGCCGGGTCGATCGACCAGGAGTATGAGGGCATGCTGGCGCGACTCTGCGGCATCAAAGCGGTCTGGTGCCTGCCGAAAGCGCGGGGTCAGTAGGTAGGACGGGGGCCTACAGGGCGTCGGGCGCCCAGCCGATGGGCGGGAGCCGGACCGGAGGGTATTCTCCGACCTGAAGGTTCCCCATGACGCGAGGCGCGACGATGAGCTGGAGACCGATGGCCGGTGCGGTGCTGCTGCTGAGTGGCCTTCTGGGCGGGTGCCAGAGCGATGGCAGCGGTCCCAATCCGGCCGACCCCGGCCTGGGCCAGGTGACCGCGACGATCGCGGATCCCACCGGCGACACCTTCGGCAATCGTGGGGTGCAGTGGGATCTGACCGCCCTGACGGTTACCCGCGATACCGCTGGAATCACCGTGACGATCGCGTTCTCCACCGCCCCGATTTCGCCGACCAGTGGCGACTCCAACGCCATGATCGCCTTCGTGGACTTCGACACCGACCAGGACTCCACCACCGGCTCGCCCACCATGACCGACGAGTTCCGGCGCGACTCCGGCTCGACCGGTATGGACTCGGATTTCCGGGTCGACCTGGCGACCTTCGCGGCCGATTCGACGGTGACGATCTTCGACGCCTCGGGGGCGGTGACCGGGCATGTGACGCCGGTCTTCAGCGGAAAGACGGTGGCGTTCAGGATCCCCCACGCGATGCTGGGGGATGACGACGGCTTTCTCAATGCCGCCGCCATCGTCGGGACCGGGGCCAGCCCGACCGACATCATCCCCGAGACGGGGCATCTCACGGTCGGGCCGAGCCAGACCGGCGCGAGGGGCCGCCCATCGATGCGCGCGGCGCCCCCTCCCTCGACTCTTGCGCCCCGGGCCTGGTGACTGCACCCTCCTCCGGGTCCGGTGCGACCCCCGAGGCCCCGAGGAGACCGATGCCCCGCCTGTTCATCAGCCTGACGATCGCAACCCTCGTCGCCCTCCCGACCGGGGCGGCCCCCACCTACCCGGTCGGACGGATCCGCACCGATCTGGGCCAGATCCTCTTCTATCTCTATCCCCAGACCCCCAATCACCGCGCCAGCTTCATCCGGCTCGCGGGCCAGCACTACTGGGACTCGCTCACCTTCAATCGGGTGATCAAGAACTTCGTGGCCCAGGGCGGCTGCCCCGATACGCCGGCCGGCTTCAAGGGGTCGCCCTACAACCTGTCCCCCGAATTCAACGACAGCCTCCGGCATGTGTATGGCGCGGTGGGCGCGGGACGGGACGATAACCCGGAGAAGCTGTCCGCCGGGTGTCAGTTCTACATCGTGGCCAATCGGGGCGGTCTCAAGCGGCTGGACGGCAATTACGTGGTCTTCGGGCAGGTCTTCGAGGGGATGGACGTGGTGGAGGCGATCGTGTCGGTCCCGAAGGACTCGACCGACACGCCGCTCCAGCCGATCCGGCTCCAGGTCGACGTGATCGAGCTGACCGCGGAGCAGCTTGCGGCGCGGGGCTTCACGCCCAGATAGACCCGATCCGCCGGTGAGAATCCGGGGCGAGGGGCTGCGTCACTTGAAGTGCAGCCCTCTCTGGAGTCCGCATGGCCCGCCCCATTCTTGCACCCGCCGAGGAATTCCGCTCCACCCATCTCTACCGCCCGCCCTGGCGCCTGAGCGAGCGGGACGTGGGCCGCTATCTGGTCCAGGCCTACGGCGCGGGGTGGTCCGATCAGGACGATCACCTGCAGGGGGTGCGGATGGCGCGCCCGGTGATGGTGGGGTTGGAACGGGTGGGCAGCACCCGGCCGGACTTTTACCATGAGGGCCGCAGGACCGCGGTGGAGGTCAAGAACTGGCCCATCGACCGGATCGCGACGCTGGCCGCCCACCTCCGGCTCCAGATGGCACAGCGCCGTTGGAGCATGCCCGCCGGCACCCGGCACTGGATGTTCTTCGATCTCAGGGGACAGCGGGTGGGAAGCCTGCAGGACTTCTCGCGATTCCTGGACCGGACCCTGGTCGAACAGCGGATCGAGTGCGAGGAGGTCTGGCTGATGCTCGACACCAGGAACGTCCGGGCGTTCTGAGTCGGGTCAGCCCTCCGGTACCGCCAGGACCATCGGGGCGGTGCCGCCGCCCGACCGAAGGACCGCGACGGTGATGTCGGTTCCGTCCTTCCGTTTGAGGGCCAGCGGCGTCGCGGGACACTCTTCCGGCGGGGCGCTGACCAGGGACTGGCCCAGCTCCCGGGTCAGGCGGATCAGCTCCCCGGGCGAGCCGTAGCCCAGCATCCGGGCAAAGGACTGGTTGGCGAGCAGGGCCTCGCCGCTGGGGGCGAGCAGGCAGAGCCGGAGCGGGGCGCTTTCCACCAGCGCGCGCAGCAGCTCCTCCTCCCGCCGGAGCCCCTCCTCCAGCCGGCGGCGTTCCAGCGCCGCCTGTTTCAAATCGGTCACCTGCTTGCGCAAATTGGTCAGTTCGTTGACCAGGTCGCGCTTGTCACGATTCAGGTCGCTCATGGGTCCGTCATCGGTCGTACGGGTACTCAGGTGGGCGGCTCTCTGCAGATGGGACGGGCTGGCGCGGAGAAATCGCACACCGGTGGTCACGTTTTCCACCTTGCGACGTTCCCCGCCGCCGCCCACCTTAGGCCCCATCCCCATCGCGAGCACCCCGTGCCCAGAAATCCCAACCGTCTCAAGCGCAGTGTGTACGAGGAGCAGCTCAAGGCGCTGCACTTCGAGCTGGTGAAGATGCAGTACTGGATCAAGGAGACCGGCCAGAAGGTCGTCATCCTCTTCGAGGGCCGGGACGCGGCCGGAAAGGGCGGGGCGATCAAGTGCATCAACGAGCCGCTCAATCCCCGCGGGTGCCGAGTCGTGGCCCTCGGCACCCCCTCCGACCGGGAGCGGACCCAGTGGTATTTCCAGCGCTATGTGGCCCACCTCCCGGCGGCCGGGGAGATCGTGATCTTCGACCGGAGCTGGTACAACCGGGCGGGGGTGGAGCATGTGATGAATTTCTGCACCGACGAGGAATACGAGGAGTTCTTCCGCACCTGTCCCGAGTTCGAGCGGATGCTGGTGCGCTCGGGGATCATCCTTCTCAAGTACTGGTTTTCGGTGAGCGACGAGGAGCAGGAGCGGCGATTCGAGGAACGGTCGGGAAACCCGATGCGGCGCTGGAAGCTGAGCCCGATGGACCTCCAGTCGATGAGCAAGTGGGTGGAATACTCCCGGGCCAAGGACGAGATGTTCCGGCACTGCGACATCAAGGAGGCGCCCTGGTGGACGGTCGAGGCCGACGACAAGCGTCGGGCCCGGCTCAACTGCATCGCCCACATCCTGAGCTCGGTGCCGTACCAGGATGTCACCCCTCCGCCCCTCAAGCTGCCCAAACGGAAGAAGCACAAGGGGGACCGGTACCGGCGTCCCCCGCGCTCGGAGCAGCACTACGTGCCGGAATTCAAGGTCTGAGCTTGCCCCGTCCTCCCGGCGGCATGCGGGTCTATGGGAAGATGCCGAGCTGTTCGTAGCTCGCCGCCACCTTGTCGATCGCCACGATCATGCCGGCGGTCCGCATGTCGACCTTGCCGCCGTGGCGTTTCCACATCTCCCGGATGGGGTGATAGGCGGTGACCATCGTCTCCTCGAGCCCCGAGTTGACCAGGTCCTCCTCGCTCGCCCCGTGGGTGATCCGGTCGGCCTCCGCGGGGGTGAACTTGCGGCCGGTGACGCCCTCCACCGCCTCGAGGAGCCGGCCATAGGCGCCCTGCTCGAACCGCTTCGACATCCTCCCGAAGCGGACATGCCCCAGGTTCTTCACCCACTCGAAGTAGCTCACCGTCACGCCGCCGGCATTGATGTAGGCGTCGGGAATCACGATCGCGCCCTTCCGGGTCAGGATCTCGTCGGCTTCGGGGGCGGTGGGCCCGTTGGCGGCCTCGACGATGATCCGGGCCTTCACCCGGGGGGCGTTCTCCCCGGTGATCTGCCGTTCCAGGGCCGCGGGGATCAGGATATCGCAGTCGAGCTCGAGGGCCTCCTCGCGCCGGGCGAGGGCGGTACTGCCGGGGACGCCCACCAGGCTCTTCTTCTCCTTGCGGTGGGCCATCACCTGCTCGATATCGAGGCCCTTGGGGTTGGCGATGGCGCCCTCCGATTCGGCCAGCCCCACGATGATCGCGCCCCCTTCCTGGAAGAACTTGGCGGCGTGGTAGCCCACGTTGCCGAGGCCCTGGACCACGACCCGCTTGCCGGCGAGACCGGGGGAGAGACCGAGCAGCTTCATGTCCTCCGCCTGCGAGACCACTTCCCGCACTCCGTAGAAGACGCCCCGGCCGGTGGCTTCGGTCCGGCCACGAATGCCGCCCTGGCTCACCGGTTTGGCGGTGACGCAGGCGAGGGCGTCGAGCTCCCCGCTCTTGAGCTGGCTGTAGGTATCGGCGATCCAGGCCATTTCGCGGGAGCTGGTGCCCATGTCGGGGGCGGGCACGTCGAGGCCGGGGCCGATGAAATTCTTCCGGACCAGCTCGAAAGCGTAGCGCCGGGTGATCCGCTCCAGCTCGGCGGGGGAGTACAGCTTGGCGTTGAGACGGATGCCGCCCTTGGCGCCGCCGAAGGGGACGTCGACCAGGGCGCACTTGTAGGTCATGAGCGCGGCGAGTGCCTGGACCTCCTCGGCATCGACGTCGGGGGCGAACCGGATCCCGCCCTTGGTGGGGAGCTTGTGATGGCTGTGCTCCGCGCGCCAGGCGTGCATAACCTCGATGCGGCCGTCGTCGCGCTTGATGGGAAAGCTGGTATAGAAGACATTCTTGCAGGCCTTGATGTTGGCGAGCAACGTCGCCTCGTGCCGGGTGAAGCTGGCGGCCTTGTCGAAGGCCTGATTGACCTGCTCGAGGAAACTCGAACCGAGGGACATGCCCATTCTCCTGAATCTGGCGGGACAGGATCACGAGAGTCCGGGAGTGATACTCCGGCCCGCGATCCCGCGCTAGGGGTACGGCCCATTCAGGGCGTGATCTCCACGACCAGCGGGCTGTCGGGCACCACCAGGGCCACGCCGCCGGCCGCAATCCACTCGCCCTGGGGCGTCGCCGAGCGAAGGGTGGCAAACGTCCGGACCCGGGCGGTGGTCGAGGGAAGGCGGAGGGCGACGGCCTTGGCGCTCGCCGGGGCGGTGGTCCGGGTCTGAAGATTCCAGGAGTAGGCGTCGTGCCACAGCACCAGGTAGAACCGGCCATCGCGCTTCTGCAGCAGTAATCGCCGGACGTTGGTGGTGTCGCCCTGCAGTGTGTAGTCGAGCCGGCCGGCGGGGAACGCCGGGCCGGGGTCGGCCAGGACCTCGATCAGGTTTTGGAGCGAGGTGTAGGCGGGCTTGGGTGAGCCATCGGCGCGGAGCAGCCCGAACCGCTCTTCCCGCAGGGTGTCGCTGGCGCCCTGGTCGATCAGCTCGTAGAGATAGGTCCGCGCAAAGCCGGCCTGGAAGCTGTCGAGGTAGATCCGGGGCACATAGCGGGCCTCGGCATCGTCGGCGACGTAGGGATGGCTGCCGGTCCACAGCCGGGCGGTGTGATAGCCGGTCTCGGTGATGACCAGCGGCCGATTGCCGTTGATGCTCCGTCCGTAGGCGACGTGGGTGCCGACCGTCGCCATGGGGCGCGCTCCGCCCGGATAGGGATGGAGCGCCCCGTAGTGCATATAGGCGCTGAGATCGCCGACCCGCGGGGCGTTGACCGGGTGGGCCATCGCCGGCCCGAAGAGCGGCAGGCCCGCGGTGCGGACATCCTGCCTCAGCCTGCCATGGATGGCCTTCTGGAAGGCGCGAACCTCGGCGCTCCAGTTGGCCCGTCCCGAGCCGTCGTGTTCGTTGAGACCCTCGAAGCTCTCGACCGCGTCCGCGGCAAACTGGAGCAGCCGGTCCAGATGGTCGGCCCGGGTGTAGTCCTCACTCCCGTCGGCGGGTCGCAGGACCAGGTTGAACCGGATCCCGGCGGCGCCCAGCTGGTTCATTCGACCGTAGACGGTCCGCATCCAGTCGTCGCTGGCGACGACCGAGCCTCCATCGCGCATGTGCCGCACGCCGAGGCTCAGGAGCCGCGGCTTGACGATGGTCTCCCAGCCGGTGCCGTAGACGGTCCTGAAGTAGCTCAGGTGGAGGTTCAGGCCGATCGACTGGACGAAGGCGTCGGCGCTCTGGGCCGGGAGTGCGCCCGCGGGAGGCGCCGGCTCAGACGGGTCGGTCGGTTCGGTCGACGCCGGAGGAGCGCAGGCGACCTGCGCACAGAGCGACGCCCCGAGGAGCACTCGGCCGTACCACCGGAGTTGGAAGGGCATGGCCGAAGGTAGGAAACCCCGGCGCCACGGGACAGTGTCCGGCAATACTACCCCCGAGGGGATGACGCAGTACCCGGCACGCGGGTCGATTGCGCGACAGGAGGTGGCGAACGACCTGGTGTAGTATTCCGGACTCTCTGGAACGAAGATCATGCGATCGATCGATCATGCCGTGTGGCTGGCGCCGGCGCTCCTGCTCGGGTCCCTCGCCACCGCCGCCGCCCAGCAGCGCACCGGCAGGGTCGAGGTGACGGTCCGCTCCGATTCGGCCCCGCTGGCAGAGGCCCGGGTCCGGGCGGGGCGTATCGCGGGACTGACCGACCTGGCCGGCGGGGTCCGCCTCACGCTGCCGGTGGGGGGGCACCTGCTGGTGGCGAGTCGTATCGGGTACGGACCCGACAGCGCCCGGATCCGGGTCGGGCCGGACTCGACCAGTCAGGTCACCCTGACGCTGGCCTCCGTGGGAGTGGAGCTGGAGGAGTTGGTGGTGGTCTCCAGTGCCCGGGTAGAGCGGCACCTCGACGAGGAACCGGTGCGGGTGGAGGTCCTCGGCGGCGAGGATGTGGCCGAAAAGACCCAGATGCGGCCCGCCGATCTCACCCGGCTGCTCACCGAGATGGTCGGTGTGCGGATGCAGCCCACCGGTGGCGCGCTGGGTTCTACCCGGCTCCGGCTCCAGGGGCTCAAGGGGCAATACAGCGCCATCGTGGCCGATGGCCTGCCGATCTACGGCGCTGAACCGGGTGGGCTGGCGGTGCTCCAGCTGGCCCCGCTCGACCTCAAGCAGGCCGAGGTCATCAAGGGACCGGCCACCGCTTTCTACGGCGCCTCCGCCCTCGGCGGAGTGCTCAACCTGATATCGAAGCGTCCGGGCGACGACCGCCGGACCCTGGTGCTCAATCGAACCAGCCGCGGCGGCACCGACGGGTTGTACTGGGGAGGGGAGAGACTCTCGCCCACCGCCGGGGTGACGCTCTTCGCCGACGGTCATCACCAGGAGCTCCGCGACATCAGCGGGGATGACTGGGCCGACTATCCCCGCTTCACCCGATTTTCCCTGCTTCCGCGGCTCTATCTGGACCAGCCCAATGGGGATCAGCTTTTCGCGACCCTCGGGGCGCGGGCGGAGGATCGCACCGGTGGCTCCCTGACGCCGGGCAATTATCGCGAGAGTCTCGAGAGCCGCCACCTGGACGCCGGCCTGATCTACCGGCGGGCGCTGGCGGGAGACGACCGGTTGACCGTGCGCGCCTCGGGCATGATCGAGCGGGAGGATCGGAAGTTCGGTGGCGCTCCCGAGCGCAACCGGCGCCACACCCTGCTGGGGGAGGTGAGCTGGTCCGCCAGGCGGGGAGCGGTGGACTGGGTGGTTGGCGGGGCGTGGCAGGACGATGGACTCACCGCCCGGGATGTCGCGGGGGTGAGCTACGACTACTCGGTGCCAGCGGGCTTCGCGCAGCTCGGTCTCAAGCTCGCTGCCGCGCTCTCGACGTCGCTCGCGGGCCGCTGTGACGTCCACCAGATTTACGGGACCTTCTGTTCTCCCCGCGCCGCTCTCCTGTTGAAACCGGCGTCCGATCTCAGCCTGCGGGCCTCGGCGGGGCTCGGTTTCTTCGGGCCCACTCCCATCACCGAGGAGACCGACGCCATCGGGCTCGGCTCGGTGGTGTTTCCCCATCTGTCGGCCGAGCGGGCCCGCACTGCCTCGCTCGATGGGCACTGGCAGCACGGCGCGTTCGAGGTGAGCGCCACCGTCAGCCGGTCCCGGATCACCGGGCCGGTGCGGCTCGATTCCATCCCGGGCGATCCCGCCGGGCGGCTGCGGTTCGCGAACGCCACCGGACCGACCGACGTCTGGGCCGGTGAGCTGTTCGGGGTCTACGCCCATGCTCCGATCGTGCTTACCCTCTTCTACGGCTACCTGCACAGCACCGAAGAGGATCCCGCGGGGGGACGGCGCGAATCGGCGTTGACGCCGCGTCACGCGGCCGGCGCCGACCTGGCCTGGGAGGCGCCGGCGACGGGGACCTGGATCGCGCTGGAGGCCTTCTACACTGGGCGACAGGCGCTGGAGGACGATCCCACCCGGACCCGCAGCGTGCCCTATCTGAGCGCCGAGCTCCTGGCCGCCCAGCGGATCGGCCCGATCTGGCTGTTCGGCACGCTCGACAACATCGGCGGCTATCGTATCACCAGGTCAGGGCCGTTGCTGCTGCCCGCCCCCGCGGCCGGGGGACGGCGCACCATCACTCCGTGGGGTCCGGTCGAGGGACGCTCGGTGGCCCTCGGCGCGATGACCCGATTCTGAGGCTGCCGATGCGCTACCGCCGGATGCCGATCGAGATCGAATCGCCGGAGGAGACCGGCTATGACGCCATCGCCTGTAACCTGGCCGAGAGCTCGATGCGCGACCGGGTGCTGGGCGAGCTGGGCCTCGACCTCGACCTCAGCCGGCTGGTGCTGCTCTACGGCGACCACCGTGGACATCCGGCGCTGCGGGAGCTGCTGGCGCGGGAGTGCGGCTGCGCACCGGGCCAGGTGCTGCTGACACCCGGGGCGGCGGGGGCCCTCTTCATCGTCGCGACCACCCTGCTCGGCGCCGGGGATCACCTGGTGGTGCTCCGCCCCAATTATGCCACCAACATCGAAACGCCGCGGGCGATCGGCTGCGACATCACCTTCGTCGATCTCGCCTTCGAGCGCGGGTGGCGCTACAGCGCCGAGGACATCGCCCGGGCCTGCACCCCCCACACCCGGCTGGTGAGCATCACCGCCCCGCACAACCCGACCGGGGTCCTGCTGCCTCGCGACGTCCTGGCGGAAATCGCGGAGCTGGTGGAGGCCCGCGGGGCCTACCTCCTGGTGGACGAGACCTACCGCGATCTTTCCCCGGTGCCGCCTCCGCCCGCCACGGTGCTGAGCGAGCGGGTGATCGGTGTCGCCTCCCTTTCCAAGGCCTACGGCCTTCCGGGGCTCCGGCTCGGGTGGCTCACGACCCGCGACCGTCAGCTCAACGAGCTGTTCCTCGCCGCCAAGGAGCAGATGCTCATCACCGGGGCGGTGATCGACGAGGAGATCGCCTACCGGGTGTACCGCCGTCGGACCGAGGAGCTGGACGTCATCGGCGCCGCGGTGGCCCGGGGGCGGCGCACCGTGGCCGAGTGGATCGCGCGAGAGCCGCGGATGGAATGGGTCGAGCCCGGGGGCGGGGTGGTGGCCTTTCCCCGGATCCGGCCGGAAGTCCCGGTCGACCTGGCCCGGTTCTATGCCCGGCTCAACGGCGAGTTCAGGACCTGGGTCGGCCCGGGACACTGGTTCGAGCAGGACGACCGCTTCATGCGGATCGGGTTCGGCTGGCCGACCCCGGCGGAACTGGCCCAGGGTCTCAGCAACATCTCGCGGGCGCTCGACCTGTCGTCGCCCGACGTGGTCCACCCCATCACTGAGGCAGGATGAGCGACGATCTGCTGACACGGCTCAAGGCCCTGGAGCGGGCGGTGCGGCCGCTTGAGCCGGGCAGCGCCCGGCGCCGCCGGCTGCGACAGGCGGTTGTGGCGCGAGGCGAGCTGTTTCTGAGAAAGGTGAAGAACCTCAAGGCCTTCGAGGACCCGGCGGGAGCCATGGGCCTGATGGCGGCGCCGATCGGCGAGGAGGGCATCGCGCTGGAGCGGGCGCTGGACCTGCTGGACGAGTGCGTCTTCCGACCGGGGAGCAACCCGGTGACCGGCGCTCACCTCGCCTACATCCCCGGCGGCGGGATCTACCATTCGGCGCTGGGCGACTACCTCGCGGCCATCACCAACAAGTATGCCGGTATTTCCTTCACCGGGCCCGGTGCGGTGCGGATGGAGCACCAGCTGGTCCGCTGGACAGCCGATCTGGTGGGTTACCCCGCCGGCGCGGGAGGCCACCTCGCCAGCGGCGGCAGCATCGCGACCCTGGCGGCGCTCGCCACCGCCCGCGACGCCCACCGCCTCAAGGGTGCCGACCTGCCGGGGGCAGTGGTCTACCTGACGACCCAGGCTCACCACTGCATCGAGAAGGCGCTGCGTATCGCGGGGCTCGGCGAGGTGCAGGTGCGCCATGTGGCCATGGACGACGGGTACCGGATGCGGCCCGGGGCGCTGGCAACGGCGATCGCCGCCGACCGGAGCGCGGGTCTCCGACCCTGGCTCGTGATCGCGGCGGCGGGCACCACCGACACCGGCGCGGTAGATCCCCTCGACGCGATCGCCACCATCGCCGAGCGGGAGCGGTGCTGGTACCACGTCGACGCCGCGTACGGCGGGTACTTTCTGCTTACACCCCACGGCCGCCGGCTGCTCCAGGGAATCGAGCGCTCCGATTCGACGGTGCTGGACCCGCACAAGGGCCTGTTCATTCCCTTCGGAGTGGGGGTGGTGCTGGTGCGGGAGGTGCGGCGCCTGGCGGAGACCCACGGCTACACCGGTCACTACATGCAGGACGCGCTTCGGGATGAGCACCAGGTCTCCCCGGCCGACCTCTCGCCCGAGCTGTCCAAGCACTTTCGGGCGCTCCGGATGTGGCTCCCCCTCATGCTCGAGGGCACCCGCCCCTTCGCGGCCGCGCTGGAAGAGAAGCTGCTCCTGGCCCGCTACTTCCGCGCCGGCATCAGGCAGCTCGGCTTCGAGACCGGCCCGGAGCCCGACCTTTCGATCGTGACGTTCCGCTGGGCGCCCCACGGCGTCTCACCGGAGGGGACCGATCGCCTCAACCAGGCGATCGTGGACGGGGTGCGCCGCGATGGCCGGGTGTTTCTCTCCTCCACGATGCTGAACGGGCGCTTCACCATCCGGCTGGCGGTACTCAACTTCCGGACTCACCGAGCGGCGATCGATCTGGCGCTCCGGGTCCTGGCGGAACAGGTGCGCGCGCTGCCGGCCTGATCCGCTGCCCCAACGATTCCAGTCGGCGGGTCAGGAATCGCCGCTCCGGTTCCTGCCGCACCAGCGCCAGCGCCCGCCCGTAGCTCTCCCGCGCGGCGTCGATCAGATCCATCCGCCGGCACAACTCCGCTCGGGCCGAGTGGGCCAGGTGGTAGGCATCGAGGTCCCCCGTGTCGATGATCGCGTCGACCAGGGCGAGTCCGGCCGCCGGCCCGTCGCGCATGCTCACCGCTACCGCGCGGTTGAGGGCAATCACCGGCGAGGGATCGCGCTGGACCAACAGGTCGTAGAGCCCCACGATCTGGGCCCAGTCGGTCTGGGCCGCGGTGGCGGCCTCGGCATGCACCGCGGCCACCGCCCCCTGGAGGGCGTAACGCCCGGCCCGCCCCGACGCGAGGGCCCGCTCCACCAGCGCCGTGCCTTCGCGGATCAGGCCGCGGTCCCATAACCCACGATCCTGTTCTTCCAGCAGGACCAGCTCGCCGGAGCCGGTGGTGCGGGCTGCCCGTCGCGCCTCGGTGAGCAGCATCAGAGCGAGAAGCCCCTGGACCTCCGGCTCCGGCAACAGTTCCAGGAGCAGTCGGCCCAGCCGGATCGCCTCGGCCGTGAGATCGGTCCGGGTGACCGACGCGCCGGCCGAGGCGGAATAGCCCTCGTTGAACACCAGGTAGATCACCTGCAGCACCGCGTCGAGTCGCTGGGCCAGCTCCTCCGGCTCCGGGATCTGGTAGGGGATCCCGGCATCCCGGATCTTGGTCTTGGCGCGGACGATGCGCTGGGCCAGGGTGGGCGGCGCGACCAGGAAGGCGTGGGCAATCTCCTCGGTGGTGAGACCGCACACCTCGCGCAGGGTGAGGGCCACCTGGGCCTCGCGCTGGAGCGCCGGATGGCAACAGGTGAAGACCAGGCGCAGCCGGTCGTCCGGAACCCCGGGTTCCTCCGGCGGAACGTATGCCTCACCCTGCAGCTGCTCCGCCAGCCGGGTGAGGGCGGTATCGAACCGGGCCCGGCGCCGCAGCCCGTCGATGGCTTTGAATCGTCCGGTCGAAATCAGCCAGGCGCGGGGATGCGACGGCAGGCCCTGCCGGGGCCACTGCTCGAGGGCGGTGGCAAAGGCATCGTGGGTGGCCTCCTCGGCCAGATCGAAGTCCCCCAGCAGCCGGATCAGGGTGGCCAGGACCCGGCGCGATTCGGCCTGGTACAACCGCTCGACCTGCGCCCGAACCGCGACCGGATCCAGCGACACGTCCTCGCTCACATGTTCATTTCCCAGACCGGCCGCACCTCGACACTGCCGTAGCGGGCGGAGGGGATCCGCGAGGCGACCTGGATGGCATCGTTCAGGTCTCTCGCTTCGATCATGTAGAACCCGCCCAGCTGCTCCTTGGTTTCGGCAAAGGGCCCGTCGGTGGTCGACACCTTCCCGTCGCGCACCCGCACGGTGGTGGCGGTATTGACCGGCCGCAGCCGCTCGCCGGCCAGCCACTGGCCATTCTGCCGGATCCCCTGGGTGAACGACTGGAATTCGGCCATGAACTTCTGCATGTCCGGCGCCGGCATCGACGCGACCGCGCTCTCGACGCCGTAGATGAGGCAGAGATACTTCACAGGATCCTCCGTTGGTGTGTGGGCGGGACCAATAGTTCGAACGGAGTTAGTCGTCTGAGGGTGGGGGAAATCGACAGCAGGTGGGGATCAAGGTCCAGCCTGGAATGCTGGGCCCAGCGCCACCGCGAGCTGCCCCTCGGTCCAGGCGCTGGCCCGCCCGCCCAGCCGTCGGGAGATCGAACGGCACCGGTCGAGGGCGGGTCGCAGGTAGACCAGGTCAGCCAGGGCGAACTCGCCCAGCGAACCGTACCAGCTCAGGGCCGGCTGAAGTCGTCCCAGGCGCTCATAGGCCTCGGCGCGGAGGAACCGGCTCCGGGCCTCCAGGCTCTGCAGGCTTCCGACCAGGTGACCGTACCAGCGGTTTGGCCCTCGGTCCCGGAGGAGTCTCACCACCTCTTCGTACCGTCCGTCCCGGCTGGCGGCCTCGGCGTGCAACATCAGGGCCCAATCCTGCGAGCCGGAACGTATCAGCCGCCCTGCGATCGCCTGCACCGAGTCGGCATGGCCCAGCGCCGCTTCCACATACCCCCGCAGGACCAGGTAGTGCGGGCGACCCTCGACCGAGGCAGTCCCTTCGCGGACCCGAAGACTGTCGCGCACCGTGCGCAACTCTGCGGAGTCTGTCGCCACGCCCGGAACCAGGAGCAGGCCCACGAGGGCGGCATAGGCGTTGCCCTCGAAGCCGGGCAGCGCGAGAGCGGCCGTCAGGTGACGGCGGGCGTTGGCCTCGTCGGCCGCGGCCAGCCGCAGGTGCGCCAGGCTCAGTCGTCCAAGCCCCTGGGAGTAGGTGGGGCGCGCGGGATCGATGAGGATTGCGGCCACCCGCTCAGCCATGTGCGGCTCGCGGAAATAGACCGCCAGCCGCCAGGTCAGCTGGAACAGCACCAGCTCGTCGGCATCCTGCAGCTGGTGGAGCAGGCCTGTCTGGGCCTCCCGGTCACCCGTGAGCGCACTTCGCAGCAGGAGGAGTTGCATCCGATCGGAGCGATCCGGCCGCAGGCGCAGGAGTCGATCGATCGCACCGGTCGCCGCCCGTCGGTCACTGGCCATTGCTCGGAGGAGGGCGAGGTGCCAGATCGGACCCCAATTCCCCGGATCGAGCTCCGCAGCCCGACGAAAGGCCGCTTCGCTCGCGCCGAGGGGGATGCCCCGCTGCGGTCCATAGTGGAATCGGGATTCTCCCAACTGCAGCCACGCCTCGGCATCGTCGGGGTAGCGGGTGACCAGGCTCTGATAACGCTGCTCGGCGTATTCGGCGTTGCCGACACGAAAGGCGCGATAGGCCGACACCAGGAGCCGCTCGCGCTCCGGCAGCGCAGTGGCCAGCCGCTCAAGCCGCCGATCGGCGACCGTCGCATCGGCCTCGGGGAGATCAGCCGCGAGACGAGCCTGGCTCAGCCGGTAGAACGCGAGGGCGAAGTTGGAGTCCGCGGCCGCTGCGTGGCCGAAATACTCCGCTGCCGCGAGAAAGTGCCCGCTGCGGAAGGACCGTTCGCCCGCCTGCCATGCAGCGAGCGCCGCCGCGGATCGAGTGCCCTCAAGGGCGGCCTTCATGAGGCTCGTGGGGTTCCCGGCGGACCGATCGACATCAGCCCCGCTGTGTCGCGTCAGGGCCAGCGTGAACACCATGACTCCGGCTGCGGCGAGCCCGACGAGGGCCGGCCGAGGTTTGCGGCTGCGCGCGGGGAGTGGCTCGCGTGCGGGACTCGGTTGGTTTGCCCTGGCCGCCGGGCCGGTCGCGGGGCGCTCCGCCAGGGAGGCCATGAGGTCTGCAACCAGCTGACTCACCCGCGGGTCCGGCTGGATGCCAAGCTCTCGCTCCACCATGGCCACATGGTCCTGACAGAGTCTGAGCGCCTGGTGCGGTTCCCCGCTCGCCCGCAGGGCCTGGGCGGCCTGCACGGCCAGGACCGGGTCGGCTGGATCGGTGCGCGCCACAGCCAGCCAACGCTCGGCAACGTCGGCCGAAGTCCCGGCCTGCGGGTTCTCCTGGGCAAGCCGGGTCAGCGCCAGCCGGACGGCGGTGCGATACCGGCTCCTGGTCTCGTCCAGCCAGCGATCGAATTCCGGTGCCCGCGAGATATGAAAGCCCTCGCCGAACTCGCCCTGGGCCAGCGTGACGGCCCGGTTCAGTCGCCCATCGGATACGGCCGACTCGAACGCCTGGACGTCGCAGTCGACCTCCACTGGGTTCAAGGCGATGTCGTCACCCAGGGTGAGAAGGGCCCGTGCGCCCAGCGTCCGGCGCAACTCGTACACCGCGCTCGAGAGCAGGTGTCGGGCGCTGTCCGTTCTCGTCTCCGGCCAGAGGATGGCCAGCAGCCGGTCCCGGCTGGCCTTCCCCCCGGGGGAGGCAGCCAGCACCAGGAGCACCCCAAGGCGTCGGCGCTGGCTGGCGCGACCCGACACGGCGGTGCCGTCGCGAAGGAGGGACACGCCCCCAAAGAGCCGAAGGGAGACCGGTGGTTGCGGCATCGACCCGGCGGTGGACGGACGGTGGAGAATCGGTGGATCGGGGGAGGATACGATAGGGCCCGTACCGGAACTCCACAAGCCGCACCCGAGAGGTCACACCGTGATACCCGTATCCCTGACCCGGGCCATCGCCCGGACGGCAATGATGTGCCTGCTACTTGCCACCTGCGAGTCGATCACGCATAGCGAGCCACCCGAGCTGGAGGTCTTCCTGAGTGGCACCGGCGCTGGAAGGGTCACCGGTCCCGGTATCGACTGCGGTGACGATTGCGTCAGCCGGTACGCGGTTGGGCGTCAAACCACGCTCACCGCGGTGCCCGATCTCACCTCCACGTTCGCGGGATGGTCCCGCGACTGCCACGGCCTGGCCCAGACGACCACCTTCGCGATCGACCGGACTCCCCAGTGCGAGGCTCGGTTCGACCTGCTCACGCCGGGTCCCAGCCTCCATGTCGACATCACTGCCGCCGCCGGCTCAACCGGCAAGGTGAGCGGGCCGGGAATCGAGTGCGGCGACGGCAGCACAGACTGCGACCACAGTTATCCGCTCAATACCCAGCTCCGACTTACTGTCAGCTATCCATCGACGTCGCGGTTCACCGGCTGGTCCAGGGATTGCGCGACGTTCGGCAGCTCGCAGCAGGTCGACCTGACCATGACCGCTGACCGGACCTGTGTGGCGGGCTTTGACCTGGCGCCGCCGGGAATGCAGGCGAAAGGCTCGTTCACGTTCGCCTACCGGGTGGAAGCAGGCGCGCTCTCCAGTACTAAAGTGATCGTTGCGGGGTACGACAATACCAACGGTCAGGTCATCGACGTGAGCAACCCGAATACCCTCACCAGCGCCCCCGGGCCCGAGTTCAACACCGTCAGTGGGGCCCGGAAGGCCATCGCGTTCTTCAGCACGCGGCCCCAATACAACGGGGATGTCTTCTTCGCCACCAGCGCCGATGGGCGCTCCGCCGGTACGACCCCGGTCGGAGGCGGCTTCACCGAGCTGCAGAATCTCGGATTCTCGCCCGGGGGCGTGGCGCACTGGACCGGCGTCTACATACCCATCGTCGATTTCGAGAACGGGGCCCTCAAGATCACCCAGCAGGTGGACAACCCGCCGGCCCCGGTGACCATCCCCCTGGTTCCGGGACAGCGAAGCTGCCCCTTCAGCATCGACGTCCACGACAGCCTGGCCTTCATCGTCGGGCGGGAAGGGGAGACGGGTACCACGACCGCGAACTGCAACAACTGGCGGGGCCTCTGGAAGGTCGATCTGGTCAATCGCAGCGTGCTGGGCTTCGCCGCATTCGGGACCAAGCCACGGGAGGTGCACTATGGAGCCGACCACCGGGTCTATGTCTCTGACTTCGAGGAGGATAGAGTCTACGTTGTAGACCCGGGTACGATGAGCGTCTCGCGTTCGTTCCCGGTGGGCGACGGGCCGGTGGGGTTTGCCCTCGACAACACGGCAGCCCGGATGTTGATCGGCGCCTGGAACCTCAACAAAGTCCAGCTCTACAACCTCGCCAACGACAGCCGGATGGATGAGCGCGACAGCGGTGGGTTTCACCCAGTGGACGTCTACTGGGATGGTGGCGCCACAGCCTTCGTGCTGAACTTCGGGGAGATGGCAGGAAATATCGGCGGGTCGCTGCAGGCCTTCTTCGTGCCGTGAGACCGGCAGGAACCGGCCACCGGTGGGTAGGTGCCGCTGGCGATCGGGCGGGCAGGAGGCCGCTCCCCGGGAGGCACCTTCCGGTCCGCCCCGGTGCGGCTAACTTCCCGCAGCCACTGCTCACCCTCAGCGGGCCATCCCCATGCTCCTGATGCTCGATAATCCGTCGGCCGCGCAGCACGCCGATCCCATCGCCGCCGTCGTCCTCTACCTCGCCGTCATTCTCATCGCCGCCAAGCTGGGCGGAGACCTCGCGATCCGGCTGGGACAGCCCTCGGTCCTGGGCGAGCTCATCTTCGGCATTCTGCTCGGCAACCTGCCGCTCCTCGGTGTCGTCACCTTCGAGCCGATCCGGCACGACGCGACGATCGACATGCTCTCGCGGCTGGGTGTGATCCTCCTGCTCTTCGAGGTCGGGCTCGAATCGACCGTGGGTCAGATGCTCAGCGTCGGCTGGTCATCGCTCCTCGTGGCGGTGATCGGGGTGGTCTTCCCGTTCGCCCTGGGCTGGGGAGTGAGCGTGTGGCTCCTCCCCGGCGAGAGCGAATACGTCCACGCCTTCATCGGCGCCACCCTCACGGCCACCAGCGTCGGCATCACGGCGCGGGTGCTGCAGGATCTTGGCAAGTCCCAGACCCGCGAATCCCGCATCATACTCGGCGCGGCGGTGATCGACGACGTGCTGGGACTGCTGATCCTCGCCGTGGTCGCCGGCATCATCACCGCCGCGGATCGGGGGTCGACCCTGTCGTACGGGTCCCTCGGTCTCATTCTCCTGAAGGCGGTGGTCTTCCTGGTCGGAGCCTTGGCCCTCGGCCGGCTGGTCTCCCGCCGTCTCTTCGTGCTGGCCTCGCGCCTCAAGGCGCGGGGTGTCCTCCTGGCGACAGGCTTGGCCTTCTGTTTCCTCCTCGCGTACCTGGCCGGCGCGGTGGGACTGGCCCCGATCGTGGGCGCGTTCAGCGCCGGTCTGATCCTGGAAGACGTACACTATAAGGAGTTGGAGGATCAGGAGCAGCACACCCTGGAGGAGTTGATTCATCCCATCTCCAGCTTCCTGGTGCCGGTCTTCTTCGTGCTCATGGGAATGCGGACCGATCTTACCTCCTTCGTCCAACCGGGGGTGCTGAGCCTGGCCGCTGCCATCACCCTGGTGGCTGTTCTCGGGAAGCAGTTCGCCGGCCTCGGCGTGGTGACCCGCGGCATCGACCGCATTACCGTCGGCATCGGTATGGTCCCCCGGGGGGAGGTGGGGCTCATCTTCGCCAACATCGGGCTGACGCTCTCGGTCGCCGGTGAGAGAGTGGTGACCGACTCGACCTTCTCGGCGGTGGTCGTCATGGTGGTCTGCACCACCCTCGTCACCCCTCCCGCCCTCCGCTGGCGCCTCGGGCAACTGGCCCGGAAGGCTGAAAACTCCCTGTAACCCCTCCAACCGGCCCCTCACGTCCCGGCCCCAGCCGGCGGCGGAACCCTCAGTGCTACAGAGAGTTGCGCCACCTGCCGATAGTCCGTGAAGCGGGTTGCAGCGCGGCCTCGGGTTTGCAACGCTCCGGGGCAGATCCACTACAGTCCTGAGGGTTCCATGATTCCAGTTCCCACTTCTGCCCGGACGTGGCAGGGGATGCTGGCGATGGTCCTGCTGGCCGCCTGCGCCAAGCCGGCGCCGCCGGCCGCGGTCGCCCCCGTGCGCGATTCCATCATTACTACGGTCGTCCGGGTGGTCGACACTGTGAAGGTGCGCGACCCCGATCTGGAGCAGCGGGTCAACCGGCTGGAAATGCAGCTGCTGGGGAAGGATGCCCAAATGGAGGAGCTTGAGGCCCGGCTGGACGACGCCCGTCGCGAGGTTGTCCGGACCATGGCCAAGCTCCGCACCGTCGCCACCCGGGCCGAGGCGGCCTCCGCCATGGCCGAGGCCGAGCTGGCGGTGCAGTCGCTCAGGAGCATCAAGGGGTCCCAGGGTACCCCGGAGCTGATCCAGGGCAGCGACCTGCTGCAACAGAGCACCGACGTCTTCAATCGTCAGAACTTCGGCGGGGCGCTCTACCTCGCGACCCAGGCGAAGGAATTCGCCCAGGCCGGCAAGAGCCGGCTGTCGGGGGGAGAAGGGTCGCGTAACGGCGAGGTGATGTTCGCCGCGCCGGTCGCCCTGGTCACCACCTCACGGGGCAATCTCCGCGAAGGGCCGGGGACCCGCTTCGGGGTGCTGCTGACGCTCGACAGCGGCTCCGGGCTGGTGGGCTACAGCTACGTGGACGAGTGGGTGCGGGTCCGCGACCAGAGCGGGCGGAACGGATGGGTCTTCTCCAACATCGTGTCGCGGCGCAAGGAGCCCTGATCAGCCCGCCTGGTCGGTCGAGGCCGTGGCCTGCACCACCCGGTCACGGCCTTCTTTCTTGGCCTGGTACAGCGCCAGGTCGGCGCTCATGATCAGCGCCTCGGCGCTCCGGCCGTCCTCCGGCAGACACGCGACGCCCACGCTCACCGTGATGCGACCGCCGTCGAAGACCTCCCCGGCCAGCCGCCCCCGGATCCGGTCGGCCACCTCCAGCGCGCCCGGCATGGCTGTGTTGCTCAGCACCAGGAGGAACTCCTCGCCGCCGTAGCGTCCGGCGACGTCCACCGCGCGGATCGCCTCGCGGAGAACCGCCGCCACCCGGGCGAGTACCGCATCGCCGGCGGGATGGCCGTAGGCGTCGTTGAACTGCTTGAAGTGGTCGACGTCGACCATGAGCAGGGAGCAGGGTTGCGCTTCCCGAAGGGCTCGCTCCACCTCTACTCCCACCGCCTCCATCAGACGCCGCCGGTTGAACAGGCCGGTCAGGCCGTCGGTGTTCGACAGCCGTTCCAGCTCCGCCCGACTCTCCCGCAGCCGAGCCACCATCCCATTGAACACTTGGGTGAGGTAGCCCACTTCGTCGCCGCTGGTCGTCGGCAGGTTCACGTCGAGGTCGCCGGAGGCCACCTTGGCCGCCCCGTCCCGCAGCCGCTGGAGCGGCCGGACCAGGACCAGTGAGAGGATGTAGGCCAGACCACCCACCACGAGGAGCAGGCCCAGGACCGTGATGATGGTGATGTTGCGGAGGCGGTTGACCTGCTGGAAGGCCTCCGATACCGGCAGGGAGGCGACCACCGCGGCCTCGAGTCGCGGCACCTGCTGGAGCGTGCCGAGGACCTTCTGTCCGGCGTTGTCATCGAACTCGACCGGATTGCCGATCCGCTCCGCCAGGGTCTGGCTGACCCGCTCGCCCAGGGTCGCCTGCATCAGGGACGCACTCGAGGTCCGGGAGGTAATGATGAAACCGCCGGGGGCCGTGATCAGGGCGACTTGCCCGGCGTCGCCCGGCGAGAAGCGGCGGAGGATGCTGGCGACTTCATCCAGCATCACCCGCCCGGCGATCGCCCCGAGAACCGCGTCGTTTCGCGCCACCGGCACCGCCACCACCACCAGCGCCTTGCCGAGCTTGTCGTCCCAGTAGGCCTCGCCGATGATGGGGCGATCGGTACCCATGTCCCGGAGCCACCCGTTCGGGAGCCGCACCGCGGACGGTGCAGGCTGGCTGCTCGCCACCACCTGCCCCTGACGGTTGAGCACCATCATCTCCTCGAAGTCGGTCGATCGGACCTTGACCGACTTGAGGTAGTCGCCCAGGCGCCGCGCGGCGGGGGAGGCCGGCGTCCCGTGCCCCGGCCCCAACCGGTCGAGGTTCTCCGACACTTCATAGGAATTGGCAAAGACCCTGAGGTCCAGCACCCGCTCCTTGAAGAAGAGGTCAACCTCGCGGGCGCTCTGAAAGCTGGCAACCTGGAGCTGGTCGGTGGTCTTGTCGGAGAGCGCGCGGTAGTTCTCGGCGTAGGAGATGGTGCCGGTAATGATGGAGGGGATGAGCGTCGCCAACACCCCGAAGGCGAGGATGCGCCGGCGGATGGTTCCGAGGCCTACCAGTCGGAGGCGCTCGGCGATGGCACGTTCGAGATCGGGCACGGTGGATGGCTCCTCCTGACAAGATCACAGGGGGAGGGTCCTCCGCCAAGGGCGCAACTCTCGGATCTGCAAAGAAAAGCGAGAGATGGGACAAAATGGCAAAGGGCCGGGGAGAGAGTCTCCCCGGCCCTTCATAATCCTCCGACCCCGGTTCCGTTAGGCCGCCAGTTCCCGCAGCGCGTTGCCGTGCTGCTCCTTCAAGGTCTTCAGGGCCCGGTCCCGCAGCTGGCGGACCCGCTCCCGGGTGACGCCGAGCATCCGGCCGATCTGCTCCAGGGTCCGGGGCTCATCGTCATCCAGGCCGAAATACAGCCGGATGACCCGCGCATCCCGGGGGGGCAGCTGATTGAGCGCGGCGTACAGCTCCTCGGTCCGGTTATTGTCGAGCGTGGTCGCGTCGGTGCCCTCCTCGGACAGCGCCATGAACCGCTCGATCCGCTCGGTGCTGTCACCGTCCCGCACCGGCCGGTCCAGCCGCACCGGTTCGAACTGCAGCGCGGCGAGGGACTGGACGGTTTCGGTGGTCAGGCCGGTGGCCTTGACCAACTCCTCCAGAGTGGGCATCCGCCCCAGCTGCTCTTTGAGGGCGGTCGTGGTGCGGGCCAGGCGGTTGGCGTCGGCGGTGCGATTGAGCGGCAGCCGGACCGAGCGCCCATGCCGGGCGATGGCCGCCTGAATCGCCTGGCGGACCCACCACACCGCGTACGAGATGAACTTCACCCCCCGCTCCGGGTCAAACTTGCGGGCCGCGGTGAGCAGGCCGAGGTTGCCCTCGCCGATCAGGTCCATCAGGGGCACGCCCCGGTTCTGATACTGCTTGGCGACGGACACGACAAACCGGACATTGCGGCGCGCGAGTTCCTCCTGGGCGCGCTTCTCCCCCCGGAACGCACGCTTCCCGAGGGCCCGCTCCTCTTCGATCTTGAGCAGCGGGATCTTGCTGATGTCCTTCAGATACAGATCAAGGCTCTCCTGCCCGTCGTCCCAATCCCGCGCGATCGGCGCAGGCTTGCCGCGGCGACGGCCGGCGCCCTGCTTCTTTCCGACCTTCATGGTTGTACTCCCCAGTCCAAAGGGTCTCTGGTACCCGAACAAAGAACGAAAATAATAGAACGGCCGTTCCAGATCAACTCCCCGAACTCAGAGGGATGCCCGGACAACCCAAAAGGTGGCGCCGGGGTTCCGGCGGGGGCCCGAACCGTCCAGCTTTCCGCTCCGCCTTCGTCGGCCGAAACCCCTGGCAGGCCATGCGATCTCTCGATCCCCTCCTCTCGCCCCGCTCCATCGCCGTCGTCGGCGCCTCGCGTTCCCCCAGCACGATTGGCCATCAGATCCTGGCCAATCTGGTTCGGCACGGCTTCACCGGCGCCGTGTATCCGGTGAATCCCAAAGCGACTGCGATATACGCCATGAAAGCCTGGCCGGATGTGGAGTCGATCCCCGACCCGGTGGATCTCGCCATCGTCTGCGTGCCCCGGCAACTGGTGCTGGAGGTGGCCGAGTCCTGCGGCCGCAAGGGGATCCCCGGGCTGGTGGTGATCAGCGCCGGGTTCCGCGAGGTGGGAGGCGAGGGAGCAGCCCACGAGCGCCGGCTGATGGAGATCGTGCGGCGCCACGGGATGCGGCTGGTGGGGCCCAACTGCCTGGGGGTACTGAACGCCGACCCGGCGGTGTCGATGAACGGCACCTTCGCGCCCAGCATGCCGCCGTTCGGTCGGGCGGGTTTCGTGAGCCAGTCGGGCGCGATGGGCCTCTCGGTGCTGGACTATGCCCGCGAGTACGGCATCGGCATCGCCCAGTTCGTGAGTATCGGGAACAAGCCCGATGTGAGCGGCAACGACCTGCTGCTCCACTGGGAGGATGATCCGGCCATCGGGGTGATCCTGATGTACGTGGAGAACTTCGGGAACCCCCGCCGGTTCCTGGAGATCGCCTCGCGGGTCACCCGTACCAAGCCCATCGTGGTGGTGAAGTCGGGGCGTTCACGGGTGGGGGCCCGCGCCGCTTCGTCGCATACCGGGGCGCTGGCCGCCAGCGATTCCGCCATCGACGCGCTGCTGGCCCAGGCCGGTGTGCTCCGGGCCGGCTCGGTGGAGGAGCTGTTCGATCTCGCCATGGCCTTCAGCGGCCCTCCGCTCCCCCGCTCCCGCCGCACCGCGGTGGTGACCAACTCCGGCGGTCCCGGCATCCTGGCAGCCGATGCGCTGGAGGCCCAGGGGCTCGAGCTCACCGAGCTCTCGCCCGAGACGGTGGCGCAGCTCCGGCCGATCCTTCCGGCCGAGGCGTCGGTTGCCAACCCTCTCGACATGATCGCATCCGCCACGCCGGCCAACTATCGCGCGGCGCTCGAGGCCCTGCTGGGCGATCCCCGGGTCGATGCCGCGCTCGCCATCTTCGTGCCCCCGCTCGGTGTCCGGCAGGAGGATGTGGCCGAAGCGGTGGTCAAGGCCAAGGCGCGGTGTCCCGACAAGACGGTACTGGCGGTGCTCATGGGCCGCGAGGGGCTGCCCGAGGGGCGGGCCGAGCTCCACCCGGTGGGCATCCCGGCATTCATCTTCCCCGAATCGGCGGCCCGGGCCCTGGCGGCGTTGAATCGCTTTCGCGAATGGCGCGAGCGGCCGCTCCCGATGGAGGAGACTCTCTCCGTCGACCGGGTCCGCGCGTCGGCGCTGGTGAACGCGGCTCGCTCGGCGGGCCAGACACGGCTCGATGAGGTGGCCGCCCTGGCGCTGCTCGAGGCCTACGGCATCCGGACCGCGGGCGCTGCGCTGGCGACCAGTTCGGACGAGGCTGTGGCCCTGGCCGACGGGCTGGGCTACCCGGTGGTGCTCAAGATCGTGGCTCCGTCGATCGTGCATAAGACCGATATCGGCGGGGTGGACGTGGGGGTCCCCAACGCCGACGAGGTGCGGAAGAGCTTCACCCGGATCATGGAGGCAGGGAAGCGGGCCAGTGGTGGCGGCGTGATCAGCGGTATCCTGGTGCAGAAGATGGTGAAGAGCGCCCGGGAGCTGATCGTCGGCGTGATCCGCGATCCTTCGGTGGGCCCGCTCGTCATGTTCGGCGTCGGCGGCATCCTGGTGGAGGCGCTGGGTGACGTCGTCTTCCGGCTGGCGCCGCTGCACCGGAGTGATGCCCGCGACATGCTCAAGGGAATCCGGAGCGTGCGGCTGCTCGAGCCGATCCGGGGCGCGCCGGCGGCCAATCTCGCCGCGCTGGAGGATGTGCTGATCCGGGTCTCGCGGCTGGCGGCGGACTTCCCCGAGATCCGGGAACTGGACCTCAACCCGGTGGTGCCGGTCGGCGACGCGGTGCTGGCGCTGGACGGGCGGGTGATGCTGTAGCATGCCCCGTCCCGTCGACTACATCCACGACCCCCGGCTCAACAAGGGGACGGCCTTCACCGAGGCCGAACGGGAGGCCCTGGGGTTGCGGGGGCTGCTGCCGCCACGGGTGGTGGCGCCGGGCGAGCAGGAGGCGCGGGTCCTGGAGAACTTCCGCCGCAAGTCGTCGCCCCTCGAGCAGTACATCTATCTGATCAGCCTCCAGGATCGCAACGAGCATCTCTTTTACCGGGTGGTCATGGACCACATCGAGGAGATGCTGCCGATCATCTATACCCCGACCGTGGGCGAGGCCTGTCGCCAGTTCGGCCACATCTTCCGTCGCCCGCGGGGCCTCTATCTCTGTCCCGAAGACCGGGGCCGGGTCCGCGAGATCCTGGGCCACTGGCCCGAAGCGGAGGTGGGGGTCATCGTGGTCACCGACGGAGAGCGGATTCTCGGTCTGGGCGATCTGGGCGCCAACGGGATGGGCATCCCCATCGGCAAGCTCTCGCTCTACACCGCCTGCGCCGGCGTGGACCCGTCGCTCGGCCTGCCGCTCACGCTCGATACCGGCACCGAGCGGGAGGAGCTGCGCGACGACCCGCTGTACCTGGGACGACCGGCGCCACGGACCCGGGGCCGGGAGTACGAGGAGCTGGTCGAGGAGATGGTGATGGGGGTGCAGGAGGTCTTCCCCGGGGCGATGATCCAGTTCGAAGACTTCGCGACCGAGAACGCCCTGACCCTGCTGGAGCGCTACCGCGACCGGGTCTGCTGCTTCAACGACGACATCCAGGGAACGGCGGCGGTCACGCTCGCCGGGCTCATCTCCGCCGGTCGCATCACCGGGCAGCCGCTTGCCACCCAGCGGGTGATGTTCCTCGGCGCCGGCGCGGCGGCCATGGGGATCGCGGGCCTGCTGGTGGCGGCCAAGGTGCGCGACGGGGTGGCCCTCGAGGACGCCCGGCGTGATATCGCCCTGGTCGACCGTCACGGCCTGATCACCGCCGCCGATCCCCATCTCAGCCGGCACCAGCGGCCCTACGCCCGGGCGGTGCCACCGCAGCCGGACCTGCTGCATGCGGTCGAGGCCTTCCGGCCGTCCGCGCTGGTGGGGGTGTCGGGACGGGGCGCCGGGTTCAGCGAGCCGGTGATCCAGGCGATGAGCCGGATCAACTCCCGACCGATCGTCTTCCCCCTCTCCAACCCGACCAGCTGTTCGGAGTGCACCGCGGAACAGGCCTACACCTGGTCCGAGGGCCGGGCCATCTTCGCGAGCGGGAGTCCCTTCCCGCCGGTCACCGTGAACGGCGTGCGCTTCACCCCCAGCCAGTCGAACAACGCCTACATCTTCCCCGGTGTGGGGCTCGGCGTGGTCCTCTGCCGGGCCCGCCGCATCAGCGATGCGATGTTCTTCGCCGCGGCCCGGACGCTGACCTCGCTGGTCGCGGCGGAGGCCCTGGCCCAGGGCCGGTTGTTTCCGCCGCTGTCCGACATCCGCCGGGTCTCCGCCGCCATCGCGGTGGAGGTGATGCGGGTGGCCTATCAGGAGGGGCTGGCGGCCCGGCCGCATCCCGCCAGCCTGGAGCAACTGGTGGCGGAGAACATGTACGACGCACGCTACCCCGACTACCGCTGACGCCGGGACGGCCGATCAGCCATATTTCGCGCCGTCACGGCAACTCTCTTCCGGAGTGTTATGGCATCACGGGGCGGCGGCCTCGGCGTGGCCCTGGCGATGGCGGGTGTGCTCGGCGTCGCACCACCCATTGCGGCGCAATCCCCGGTCCCTCCCCGATACGTCATCCTGCTTACCCTGGACGGCGTGCGTCCCGCCGAATTTTTCGGCGGGATGGACTCCAGCGTGGCCGCCTTCCGGGATTCGAGCGGGATCGGGGATTCGGCGCGGGTCTGGCAGACCTACTGGCGGCCCACTGCCGCCGAGCGACGGCGGGCGCTCATGCCTTTCTTCTGGGACTCGCTGGCGCCTCAGGCGATGATCCTGGGCGATCCCGCCACCGCCGGCCGGGCCTCGGTCAGCAACATCGAAGGCTTCTCGGCGCCGGGTTACCTGGAGATACTCACCGGCCAGGCTCAGCCCGCCGTGGTCACCAACGACCCGATCCGCTACCCCTACCGGACGGTGCTGCAGTTCGTGCGCCACCGCTTGCGCCTCGGCCCGATGCAGGTCCCGACCTTCGCGAGCTGGGAGAATTTCCGGAGCTACGTGAGCAGCAAGGACGGCGATGTGTACGTCAACGCCGGCTACGAAGGGATCCCGGAGCCCTTCAATACCCCGGAACTGGCCCGGTTGGAAACGCTGCAGAGCCGGGCCCTTCCGGCCTGGGAGGGGAGCCGGATGGACGCCTTCACCGGCGCCCTGGCGCTCGAGTACCTCCGCCGGCACCGGCCCCGCCTGATGTTCGTCTCCTTCAACGATACCGACGACTTCGCCCATCTCCGCCGCTACGACCGGGTGCTCGACGCGCTGCGCGCCTCGGACGGCTTCCTGCGCGATCTCTGGCACGCGCTGCAGGCCCGTCCGGTCTATCGGGGCCGGACCACCCTGCTGATCACCACCGATCATGGCCGCGGACTCACCGGCGCCAGCTGGACCAACCACGGCCGGGAGACCCTCGGATCGCGGGAGATCTGGATGGCGGTCGTCGGGCCGTTCACACCGGCGCGAAGCGGCGCCGGACTCAACGTCACCCAGTCCCAGGTCGCCGCGACCGTGGTCGCCTGTCTGGGGCTCGATCCCACCGAGTTTTCCGCCGCCGCGGCTCCGCCGGTGGCTGGAGCCTGTCCACCATGACCGTGACTCTGCTCCGTTTCCTGCGCGGCGCCGGCTGCGCGCTCCTCGCCTTTGCCCCGGCCTGCGGCGGGGATCAGAGCCCGGTCCGACTCGGCGTCGCGATCTCGCTCCAGGAGGAGGGGGTCCGCCCCTCCCGCAACGCCGCCGAGCTGGCGGCGAAGGAGATCAACGCGGCCGGCGGCATCGGCGGGCGGCCGCTGGAGTTGATCCTCCGGGACGATTTCGCCAACAGCGACTCCGCCGTGGCCGCGGCCAACGCACTCTACGGGAGCGATGTCGCCGCGGTGGTCGGGTCCAGCTACTCGACCATGACGCTCGCGGCGGCGCCGGTCTACAACGGGGGCCGTCGCCCGCTGGTGCAGCTTTCCCCCTCGGCGTCCTCGCCGCTGGTGAGCGGGGCCGGCGACTACACCTTCCGGCTCTGTCCCAGCGACCTGGCCTACGGCGCGGCCTTGGCCCGCTTCGCTTCCGACCGGGGGCTCGTCCGCGCGGCGGTCATCTACGTCAACGACGCCTACGGCCGGGGTGTGCGGGAAACCTTCGCGGCGGAATACTCCCGCCTCGGTGGCGAGATCGTCGAGCTGGATCCCTTCCTGGCGTCCTCCCCCGATGTGAGCAACTACCTGGCCCGGATCGCCAAGGAGAAGCGGGCTCAGACGATCGTCCTGGCGGCGAACCAGAGCGAGGGACTTCGGGTCCTGACCCAGGTCCGGGCTGCGCGGCTGAGCCTGCCGACTCTGAGCGGCGATGGCATGGCGGGAGCGGAGCGCACCAACCCCGCCCTCGCCGAGGGGATCTACGTGGCCAGCGGCTACATCTCGGGCAACACCAGCGCTGTCAATCAGAAGTTCGTGGCGGCGTATCAGAAGATGTACCCCGACGCGGGCCCTCCCGATCAGGGGGCGGCGGCCTCCTACGACGCGGTGAACCTGCTGGCGAGGGTCGTGGGGGAGGTGGGGACCGGCCGGACCGCGATCCGCAACGCGCTGGCCCGGATCGGAACGGCTTCGGCGGCGTACGACGGTGTCATGGGACGGGTGGCGTTCGATTCCCTGGGCGACGTGCCGGAGATCCGGGCCCAGATCGGCGTGGCGCGCAACGGAGTCCTGGTCCCGGCCCAGTAGTCAGGCCAGCCGCGCTCCGGTGGCGGGATCGAACCAGTGGAGCGCGTCGCCGGGGAAGGTGAGGCCGGAGCTTTCGCCCCGGCGGGGGGCCGCTCCCCCCTCCACCCGCGCCGTGAGCGCCACGCCTCCCGCGTTCAGGGTGACCAGAGTCTCGTTGCCCAGCGGCTCCACCTCCTCGATGGTTGCCGGGGCCGCGCCGGCCGGGGCCACGGCCAGACCCATCGACTCCGGACGTATGCCCAGCATCACCGTCCGTCCCGGCTCGATTCGCTCGGGCCGGAACGCCGGGCTTACCGGGAGTGCGAGGGTCCCGTCCTTCGCGCGGAAGACGCCCTCCGCCGACAGGGTGCCGGTTACCAGGTTCATCGGGGGGCTGCCCACGAAAGTGGCCACGAAGGTGTTGGCCGGCCGGCGGTACAGCGCGAGCGGGGTATCGACCTGCTGCACCCGACCCTCCTGCATGACCACGATCCGGTCGCCCAGGGTCATCGCCTCGACCTGATCGTGGGTGACGTAGATCGTGGTGGTGCCGAGACGTCGGCGCAGCGCGGCGATCTCGCGCCGCATCTGGATGCGGAGCTTGGCGTCGAGGTTGGAGAGCGGCTCGTCGAACAGGAACACCTGCGGCTGGCGCACGATGGCTCGTCCCAGCGCCACCCGCTGACGCTGGCCGCCGGAGAGTTGGCGAGGCCGATGCTCGAGGAGCGGCGTCAGCCCCAGCAGCTCCGCGGTCGCGTTGACCCGATGGGTCACCGCCTCGGCCCCCAGCTTCCTCAGCCGGAGCGCAAACCCCAGGTTCTCCCGGACGCTCATGTGGGGATAGAGGGCGTAGTTCTGGAAGACCATGGCGATATCGCGGTCGCGGGCCGCGACCTCGTTCACCACCCGGTCTCCGATGCGGAGGGTGCCGGCGGTGATGGTCTCGAGCCCGGCGATCATCCGGAGGGTGGTGCTCTTGCCGCAGCCGGAGGGGCCCACCAGGACCAGGAATTCGCCGTCGGGTATGACCAGGTCGATGCCGTGCACCACGACGTGCTGGCGGCCTTTCTCCTCGTATATTTTCCGAATGCCTTCCAACGTCACACGCGCCATACAATGTCCCCGCTGATTGCCGTGGCCGGGACTCTGCCCCGGAGCTTCAACCGTTTACCACAGATGACACAGATGGATACGGATGGACCCGTGGCTGGCACCAGACAACGTCCGGGGGACATCCCCGACCCGATCTGTGACCATCTGTGTCTCTCTGTGGTAGTCTCTCCCACAGCCCGCTCCCGGAACTCGGGGCGCGGCCACCTCCGCCGTCACACGCGCCATACAATGTCCCCGCTGATTGCCGTGACCGGGACTCTGCCCCGGAGCTTCAACCGTTTACCACAGATGACACAGATGGATACGGATGGACCCGTGGCTGGCACCAGACAACGTCCGGGGGACATCCCCGACCCGATCTGTGACCATCTGTGTCTCTCTGTGGTAGTCTCTCCCACAGCCCGCTCCCGGAACTCGGGGTACACGCGCCATACAGTGTCCCCGCTGATTACCGTGGCCGGCACTCTCCCCCGGAGCTTCAACCGCTTACGTCTGATGACACCGATGGATACGGATGGACCCGCGAGTCCGATCGTATCTCGTTAGGTCTTCAGCTCCGGGTTCATCCGGTGTTATCCGTTCTCATCCGTGCATATCCGCGGTAGTCCCCTCGCACCGCCCCCTGCCATGACGCATGAGGTAATTCGCTTTCCGAAGGACTTCCTCTGGGGCGCGGCCACCTCCGCCTACCAGATCGAAGGCTCCCCACTGGCGGACGGGGCGGGGCCGAGCAACTGGCACCGCTTCGCCCACACTCCCGGCATGACGGCCAACGGCGACACCGGCGACGTGGCCTGCGATCACTACCGGCGCTATCCCGACGATGTTCGGCTGATGCGGGAACTGGGACTCAATGCCTACCGCTTCAGCATTGCGTGGTCCCGGGTGTTCCCCGACGGGACCGGTGCCGTGAATCGCGCGGGGCTCGCCTTCTACGATCGCCTGGTAGACCGGCTGCGGGAGCAGGACATCGTCCCGATGGCCACCCTGTTCCACTGGGACCTCCCCGCCGCGCTGGAAGACCGCGGCGGCTGGCTCAACCGCGACATCGCCGGGTGGTTCGCCGAATACTCCAGTGTCGTGGTGAAGACGCTGGGAGACCGGGTGGCGCTCTGGGCTACCCTCAACGAACCGTGGGTGGTCACCGACGGCGGCTATCTCCACGGGGTCCTCGCGCCGGGGCACCGCAGTCCGTTCGAGACGCCGATCGCGAGCCACAATCTGCTCCGGGCCCACGGCGCCGGACTGCAGGCCATCCGGGCCGCGGGGGGGAAGCAGGCGGGACTGGTGGTGAACCTCGAGCCCAAGTACCCAGCCAGCGACCTACCCACCGACCTCGCCGCCACCCGCCGGGCCGACGCCTACATGAACCGGCAGTACCTCGACCCGGTGTTCCTGGGCCGCTATCCCGAGGAGCTGGCGGAGATCTATGGACCGGCGTGGCCGGCCTTTCCCCCCGCCGACTTCGCCCTTATCGCGGAGCCGCTCGATTTCCTGGGCATCAATTACTACACCCGTGCGGTGACCCGGGACGATGCCGACGATTGGCCGGTCCGGGCCAGCCGGGTTCGACAGCCGCAACACACCTACACCGCGATGGACTGGGAGGTCTATCCCCAGGCCCTCACCGACGTCCTGCTCTGGGTCCGCCATCGCTACGGCGCCGTGCCGCTCTACATCACCGAGAATGGCGCCGCCTTCTCCGATCCCCCCTTCGCGGACGGCACCGTGGACGACCCGCTCCGGGTGCAGTACTTCCGGGATCACCTGCTGGCGGCCCATCGGGCGCTGGCGCAGGGGGTGGACCTCCGGGGCTACTTCGCCTGGTCGCTGCTCGACAATTTCGAATGGAGCGCCGGGTACGCCAAGCGGTTTGGCCTGGTCGCGGTCGACTTTGCCACCCAGCGCCGCACCCCCAAGGCCAGCGCCCGGTTCTATGCCGAGGTCATCCGCTCCGACGGCGCGGTGCTGGGCCGGTAGTGGGGCCCCACCCCGGGGCCCAGCGCCACCCGTACCTCGTGTCGGCGGCCATCGGGTGAAAGCGGAATCCGGATCGCGCCATCGGTGACCGCGAGGGCGGCACCGTCGAGTGTGACCGTGGTGGTGCCGCCCACGATCTGTGTCACCACGATGCGGTATCCGGTCTCGGTGCCCGGCAGCCGGTAGCGAATCGTGAAGCCGGGCCAGTCTCGCGGCACGCAGGGGCGGAGCTCGAGCCATCGGCCCTGCTGGACGGTCAAACCCAGGATCGACTCGAGACCCACCCGGAACATCCACCCCGCCGACCCGGTGTACCAGGTCCAGCCGCCCCGCCCCAGGTGCGGTTCCACGCCGTAGACATCCGCGGCGATGACGTAGGGTTCCACCCGGTAGGTCGCCACCCCCTCCGCATCCGCGCCATGGGACACGGGGCTCAGCATCTCCAGCAGGCGCGCCGCCCGGTCCCGTCGCCCCGCCTCGGCCAGCGCCCGTACCGCCCAGAGCGCGCCATGGGTGTACTGGCCCCCATTCTCGCGCACGCCGGGGAGGTAACCCTTGATGTAGCCGGGATCGTGCGGGGTCCGATCGAAGGCCGGCGTGAGCAGTCGGATGATCCCCTCCCGCTCCGCCACCAGGTACTCTTCCAGCGAGTCCAGCGCCTGCTCGGCCCGCGCCACGGGCGCGACCCGCGAGATCACCGCCCAGGCCTGCGCGATCGCGTCGATCCGACACTCGTCGCTCGCCTTCGAGCCGATCGGAGCGCCGTTGTCGTACCAGGCCCTCCGATACCAGGCGCCGTCCCACCCCTCGCCGTTGAGGGCGGCGGCGAGCCGAGCCTGGTAGCCGCGATACCGGCTGGCCCGGGTCGTGTCGCCCCGCTGGTCACAGTAGGGAAGAAAGAGCTCGAGGATGTGATACAGGAAGAAGCCCAGCCAGACGCTTTCGCCCCGCCCCTCGCGCCCCACCCGGTTCATCCCGTCGTTCCAGTCGCCCGTGCCCATCAACGGGATCCCATGCGGCCCGCAGGTGAGGGAGCGATCCAGGGCCCGGCAGCAGTGATTGTAGACATCGGCCGAGCCGGCGGTGGTGGGGCGGAGAAAGGCCTCGTCTTCGCCCTCGGAGAGGAGCCGGGCCGTCACGAACGGCGCCTGCGCCTCGAGAATGCTGGTATCGCCGGTGTGGCGGATGTAACTCGCGGCGATGTACGGCAACCAGAGGAGATCGTCGCTGAAGCGGGTGCGGATCCCCTTGTCCGCCGGCGGATGCCACCAGTGCAGGACGTCACCCTCGGAGAACTGATGCCCGGCGTGGAGCAGGATCTGGCGGCGGGTGAGCTCGGGGTCGACGTAGATCAGCGCCGAGGCATCCTGCAGCTGGTCCCGGAACCCGTAGGCGCCACCCGACTGGTAGAAGGCCGAGCGGGCCCAGAGCCGGCAGGCCAGGTTCTGGTAGGCCAGCCAGCCGTTGAGCATCAGGTCGAGCCCCGGTGAGGGGGTCTCCACCTGCACCCGGCCAAGGGTCTCCCGCCAGAAGTCGTGGACCTGCGCCAGGGCGTGATCGACGGCGCCGGGGTCCTGGTACTTGCGCACCAGGGCCAGGGCGTCTTCCCGGGTGGCCGCCTGGCCCAGGCAGAATACCGCCTCCAGCGTGGCGCCGGGCCCGAGTTCGACCGGGAGTCGGAACGCGGCGCAGGGATCGAGCCCTCCGCCGGCCCGCGCGTCGAGCTGACGGAGCTCGCGCACCTGGAGCGGGGCCGTCACGCCGCCGAGGGGGCCCAGGAACCGGCCCCGGTCCGCGGTCCATTCCGCCTGCCGGGTGGCGGCCGGCGCCAGCAGCGCCGCGACCGCGATGCGGGAGGCGAACTCGCCGTTGTGGGGATGGGCCGCGAGTACGGCGCCCGTGGCCTGATCCCGCGCGGTGACAACGTACCGCCGCGCGTCGGCCGGCACCGCGCCCAGCACCCACTCGGCATAGGCAAAGAGCGAAAGGCGCCGGCGGGTCCGGGAGCGGTTGGTGACCCGCACCCGGACCAGCTTCACGCCATCGCGCCGGGGGACGAACGTCAGCACCTCCTGCTCCAGCTCCTGGCTCAGATGCCGGGTCCGGGTGTAGCCGAAGCCGTGCCGGACCTCGTAGTCGCCCGCCCCCGGGGCCGGCCCCGGCGTGGGCGACCAGAACACCCGGCGGTCGTCGTCGCGGAGGTAAAGCGCCTCGCCGGCGGGATCGGAGATGGGATCGTTGGACCAGGGGGTGAGGCGATTCTCGCGGCTGTTGGCCGACCAGGTGTAGCCGGCGCCGCCGTCGCTGGTGAGGCAGCCGAGCTCATCATTGGCCAGCACGTTGGTCCAGGCCAGCGGCGGTCGCCGGTGCCCCCCGGGTTCGAGCGGGAGGCGGATCACGTACTCGCCGCCATCGGCGGAGAAGCCCCCGAAGCCGTTGAAGTGCCGGAGCGGCTCACCGGCCGGGAGTCGCTCCTCGACGCCGGTCACGGGCGCCGGCGCCACGCTCGCCGCCACCGGATCGTCCAGCGTCCCTTGGCCCGCCTCCGCCGGCAACTGGCCCCGCACCACCAGCTGGGCGCTCCGCTCCGCCAGCCGGCGCACTTCCGGGGAGAGCTGCGCCACCGGACGGGCCACCGTGACGCCCAGGTCCGGGTTGGAGCGGCTCCGGGGGAGCAGCAGGTCGCCGGGGTCCGACTGGTGCAGCACCAGGAGATCCACCCCGAGGCCCATCGTCCGCCAGTAATGCGCCAGCCGGGCGAGATAGTTAGCGGCGGCGTGGTCGTCCCGGCCGCCGATGTACGCCACCAGGAGCGGCAGACTGCCTCTCAGGCCGACGGTGCGAAGGTCCCCGGGCACCAGGTCGCTGGCCGCCGGGAGGGCGGCGTCGGCGGTCACGGCCGGTGCGCCGTACGCCATTGCGCCGGTCAGCTGCGGCAGGCGCTTCCGTTCCGCGCCGGAGAACTGGGCATCCTCCAGCCGGTCCTGATCGGCCCGCCGCGCCTCGGCGAAAATGGTCGGCAGCTGCCTGACCCGCCCCGGGTCGAGCGCCGCGATCACGTCGCCCCGGGTATCCCCGGCGGCCAGGGAGGCGACCAGCCGAACGACGGCCCCGGGGGGGAGGAGCAGCCGGCGTCGGATGGCGAAACAGGGATCGAGCACGCTGCCCACCGTACCGGAGAGCGGCGCCGCTCCCGCGAGCGCGGCGGGGTTCGCGGGACTGCGGCCCCGGCCGATGAACCGGGCCCGATCGGTCTCCCACTCGTGCTGGTCCACCGGCTGGCCACCCACCGGGCCCAGGGTGTGCCCCAGGAAGATCGGACGTTCCTCCGGGCTTCGGGGCCGGCGCCGGGCCAGGAGACCCTGCTCCCGCACCAGAGACTCGGTCTGCACGAACAGCTTGGAGAAGGCGGGGTGGGCCGCGTCGGCGGCGGGGTGATTGAGGGCCACCTCGACGTAGCTGGTCACCTCGAGCTGCCGAGACACCCGTCCCCGGTTGGTCAGGGTGAGCAGCCGGTATTCGACGTCGTGGTGCGGATCGACACAACAGTCGAGCCGGGTCTCGAGGTCCTCGTCGGTCCGGACCAGCTCCGCCCGGCCGGGTCCGGAGCGGGCCCGCCAGCCATCGGGCTCGCGCGGGACCGGCTGCAGCCCCGCGCTCCAGACCTGGTCTCGGGCCAGGTCACGCACGTACAGAAAGAACCCGTCGGCATCGCGGGTGCGATCGGCGGACCAGCGGGTCAGGGCGATCTCGCCCAGCATCGACCTGCCTGCACCCGACCCGGTCACCAGGGTATGGTAGCGGCCGTTCGAGAGCACCTGGGCTCGGGGTCCCATCATCAGAAGCGCCTCCGAAGCGTTTCAGTACTCGTAGATCACCTCCGCGGGCAGGCGGTGGAGCCGCAGGGAGCCCTGGTCGAGCGTCGTCGGATTGCCGTTCACCGTCACGCGCTGGGGTAGGTCTCCCGCCGGTCCCGCCACCCGGAGGCCGCCGGGCGGCACCCGGAGTCCCGCCTCAAGCCGCATGCGGACCCGCGAGCCATCCCGTCGCATGGTGTAGGACAGGGGCCCCCACCAGGTGCTGAGCCGGGCTACCGCCACCCCGGGTGGCTCGAGCCACGCCCCGTCGATACCGGCCCCGATCACGAGCGAGCTGTCGGACTCCTCTTCGTAGGCGAACAGGTCCGCGGCCGACCGGAGGAAGTCGGAACCGGCCCAGGTGTGGGGCGAATCGCCGATGAAACGGGGCGCGTGCCGGTCGCGCCAGACCACCTCGGGCCACTGGTTCCAGGCGGGCGGTTCCTGGTCGTCCAGGAAGCGGTTGAGCAGTGGCACCGCCCGCTCCCGCCCGAAGAGGCGCAGCAGGGCGCCGACCGAGCGCAGCTCGTACGGGGTGTACGCCTCCCAGGTCGTGTCGCCGGTCCAGCGCTCGCTCACCTGGCGCCAGTAGCGCTCGAAGGTCCGGCGGAGCGCGTCGTCCGGGAGGTGGGCCTGCTCCCCCACCGGCGTGAGCGCGATCGTGGTCGAGGTAGCATCGAAGTCGCCCAGGTCCGCTGCGCCGGGCAGGTACTCGATCCGCCGCTCGGCCCGGACTCGATCGAGCGACGCGAGGAGATCACGCCGGAACTCGTCCCGCATCGCGCCCAGCCGGGCGGCCTCGTCGGCGTGGTGGAGCACCGCCGCCATGGTCGCCGCATCCTTGAGGCCCCGGAGCGCGAAGAAGTCGTCCCAGTAGGAGTGCATCGGCTTGGCCGAGTAGCCTTCGTGGCTGATCGAGGGCGGCAGCAGTCCGTAGAAGACCCGCCGGGCGGAGTCCCGGTACTCGGCGGTGCGGTGGGTCTGGCGCAGCGAGTCGAGGTAGCCGGTGGCCCGGAGCACACGGGGCCACATCGCGGCGAGGAGGGTCGTGTCGGCAGTGTGCCGCCAGTACTCCATGACCAGGTAGATGAACTCGCCGTGACTGTCGTGCTCCGGCACCGGATCGGCCCCGCGGCGATCGACACAGCAGGGCACTTTCCCGTCGGGGTAGAGGTAGCGGGCGTACCAGTAGATGAAGTCGCGGACCATCTCCGGATGGCCAAAGCGGAGCAGCGCCGCCGAGGTGAGCGAGCCGTCGCGGATCCAGGAGCGCTCGTAGGAGCGGGAGCCGGGCTGAATCGCCGCCCCGTCCCGATTGATCATGATCCAGGCGAGGGTGCTCCGGATGGTGCGGGCGAGATGGTCCCCGGCGCTGGGGAGGGCGATCGTCACCCGGCCCAGTCGCTCTTCCCACCCGCCGATGGTCTCCGCCTCGGCCTGGTCCAGCTGGTCGAGCGGGGCGGGGGCGAGGTTGGTGCGGTGCGTTGGGGTGAGCGGAATCTCGATCGCCGCGGTGGCGCTATCGCCCGGGGCGAGCCGGAAGGACCAGGCCAGGACCCCCGAGGCGGCGCCGAACCCATCGTGCGCCGCGGTCGCGGGGGGCAATCGGCCAGTCCGCAAATGAGTGACGATCTCGCCGCCGTCGAAGGTCGTTGCGGCGACCCGCGCCGGCTGGGTGAACGGGGTGACCGCTCGCTCGCGGTTGACCAGGAGCGCCTGGCCGGTCCACTCGAGCGAGGCGATCGTGGCGGCCCCGCCGGGCGTGTTGAGGAACTGCCAGGGGGGATTCACCTGGAACGGCCGGACCGCCAGGTACAGGGTCGGCGTCCGCACCACCGCTGAGGTGTTGCGCACCCGATAGCGCGCCACCACCGAGGAGCTCGCCGTTGGCCCGATCGCGAAGGCGGTAACGCTCAACTCCAGACCGGGGAGGCTCCAGCTCACTGACGGGAGGGGGAGAGCCCCCCGGGCCAGCGAGGCGGAGCGCCGCACATCGGCCCAGGAATAGAATCGCCCCGAGTCGGCCAGAAAGGGCTCCACCGAGAAGAGTCCCTTGCCCGCCTCGATCGCCCCGTCCTCGTTGAGCAACGCCTCTTCCATCGCCGAGTCGAGCCCCACGACCGTCCACCAGGCTCGGCGGCCGCCGAAAGACCGCGGGTAGGTACCCGGCGGGGCGGCCTGTGCGACAACGGTCCAGAAGGCGTTGAGCGACGCGCCCACGTCCACCGGCTGCACCCGGATCTCCCGGAGAGCGAATCCGCCGGTCCCTTCGGGCGCCAGCAGCGACAGTCGGAGGTAGCGTCCTTCCTGGTTGGGGAGGAAGAGGTCGTCCCGTCCACCGTTGCCGCCCTGAACCCGGCGGATCACCTCCCAGGAGCGACCCGTCTGACTGAGCGCCACGGTGTAGTCGCGGGCGCCGTGCCCTTCGAGCCAGGACAGGGTCAGGCCGCCAAATTCCCGCGCCCGGCCGAAGTCCACCGTCAGGTCCGCCGGCCGGTTCGCCGGGGTCCGCCAGGCGGTGCCGCTGTCATCATCGACCGCATAGGCGGCGGGGGAGCCCGGCAGTGCCGCGGTGGCCCGGGCCACCGGCGGGCCGGTGGAGGGGCCGACGTCGGGCAGAGGCGTGAGTGCCAGGTCGTCGAACCAGATGCTGCCCTTGCCGCCGCCCTGGCCGGCGGTGATCACCAGCTCCAGGGCCGCGACCTGCCGCAGCTCGCCGCCACCGAGCGGTCCCCAGGCGAACGAAATCTGACGCCGGCGAACGGTCACCCGCTGCCACTCGCCCCCGAAGGTGCGGTCCCGCTCGGTGTACCACCAGACGTTCTCGCCGGTGCGGTCCACCAGCTTGAACTCGAGGGTGTTGGCCGGTGCCTGCCCCCGGATCCAGAACGACCAGGCGTAATTGGACGGCAGGTCGAGCGACAATGCCCGCCGGGCGATGGCGTAGCCGCCGCCACCTTGAAAGTCGAAATCGAGCCGGAGGCCCCGGCCGGTGCGCCCCCGGTCCGGGTGGACTGTCGCTCGCACTCCGTCGGCGGGATGCGCGCTCCAGGCCCGGGCGCTTTCGAACCCGTCGACCAGGCGGGGGGCGGTCGGCGTCCCCCCCTGGAGCAGCGACGCCAGCGCCAGGGCGGCGATCATCCCTTCACGCTGCCGGTCATGATGCCCTGGATGTAGTACCGCTGGAGGAACAGGAAGGCCAGGAAGACCGGAAGCACCGTCACCATCGCGCCGCCCATCATCAGCTCCACGTCCTGCACATGCTCGCCGGCCAGATTGGCGAGCGCCACCGGCAGGGTATAGCGCGCGTCGTCGCTCAGCACGATGAGCGGCCACATGAAGTCGTTCCAGGCGCTGAGGAAGGTGAACACGCCCAGGGTGGCCAGCACCGGGGCGATGGACGGGAGCACGACGGTGCGGAAGATCAGGAACTCCCCCGCGCCGTCGATCCGGGCCGCATCCAGCAGGTCGTCGGGGATGCTCTGGGCGTACTGCCGCACCAGGAAGATGCCGTAGATCGGGGCCAGCACCGGGATCATCGCCCCGAAGAGGGTGTTGATCAGGCCCAGCTCCCGGAGCAGGAGGAACATCGGCAGCATCGCCACCTGGCCGGGAATCACCATGCCGGCCAGGAGTCCGCGGAAGATCGGCTGGCGGCCGGGGAAGCGGAGCTTGGCAAAGGCGTATCCCGCCATCGCCGTGATGAACACCCCCAGCAGCGTGCCCCCCACCGCGATGAGCAGGCTGTTGACGAGGTAGCGCCCCAGGCTCAGCGTGGTGAACAGCGCCCGGTAGTGCTCCAGCGTCGGCCGGGACGGCAGGAGGGGTGGAGGCGCGGTGTTGGCCTCGCCGGTGCCCATCAGCGAGGCGGAGACCATCCAGAGGAGCGGGGCCGCCGCCAGCAGCGCCGCCGTCAGCAGCACCAGGTGGAGGGAAAGCGCCTTGAGCCGCGGGGTCACAGGGGATCTCTCCGGAGCCGGAGCTGCAGCAGCGTCCCGGCCAGGGTGACCAGGAAGAGCACCACCGCGATGGCCGCCGCGATGCCCAGACGCCACCAGCGGAACCCCTCCTCGTACATGAACAGCACCAGGGTGGTGGTGCTCTTGAGCGGTCCGCCCTGGGTCATCACGTAGGGCTCGCTGAAGATCTGGAACGACGCGATCATCGTCACCACCCCGACGAAGACGAAGGTCGGTCCCAGCATCGGAATTGTCACGTGCCGGAACCGCTGCCAGACGCTCGCGCCGTCCAGCTGGGCGGCCTCGTACAGTTCCTCAGGGATGCTCTGCAGCCCGGCGAGGAAGACCAGCATGTTGTAGCCGAAGTTCTTCCAGACCGACAGCAGAATGATGGCCGGCATGCTCCAGGTCGCGCTGCCGAGCCAGTCGATCGGGCCCAACCCGAACCGGCCGAGGAGGGCGTTGATGGGGCCGTAGTGGGGGTGATAGAGGTAGCGCCACACCAGCGCCACCGCGACCAGCGTGGTGACCCAGGGTGCGAAGAACGCCGCCCGGAAGAACGGACGGCACCGGACCAGCTTCGAATGCACCAGCAACGCCGCGACCAGCGAGGTCACGACCGAGAGCGGGCCGCCCACCACCACGAAGTACAGGGTATTCCGAAGCGCGGTCCAGAAGAGGGGGTTGGCCAGCAGCTCGGCGTAGTTTCTGAGCCCCACGAAGCGGGTGCTGGCGGGGTCGCCGATCGAGTAGATGTCGAAGTCGGTGAACGAGAGGAGCAAGGCTCCCAGCACCGGAAGGGCGAAGAACACGCCGATCAGCAGCAGTCCCGGAGCCACGAATGCCCACCCCGCTCGCGCCTCCGCCCGGGCCGTGACCGAGCTCACCGGTGCTCCACCTGGCGGCGGGCCAGCAGAAAGCGCCGCCGCTCCAGCAACCGGTCCACCTGGGCATCGAGAGCGCTGAGCGCCGCCTGGGCCGAGGTCCCGCCCCGTACCGCGGCCTCGGTCTGATCCATGAGCCTGGTGGTGATCAGCTCCCACTCCGGGATCATCGGCGTGGGCACCGCGCGGCCGAGCTGGATGCGGAACGCCTGTGCCGCGGTGTCGGCGGCGAGCGCCGGATCGCTCCAGGCCTCCCGCCGGGCGGGGAGGTCCCCGGTGAGACGATAGAACGCGATCTGCTGGTCCGGTCGAGAGAGGTACTCGATCAGCTGCCAGGCCAGCGCCTTGTGGGGGGAATTCCGGAAGACCACGAGGCTCGAGCCGCCCGCGAGCGAGACGCCCGCCTCCGCTCCGCCGGGTCCCGGCAGCGGGGCGGTGCTCCAGGCGTCCCGAAGGTCGGCGGGGAGCCGGCGACGGAACTCCCCCAGGTTCCAGGGGCCGGTGATGTACATGGCGAAGGTGCCCCGACCGAACTCCTGGTACAGGTTCGCGATCTCGGTGCCCCGCACCGGCGGCGCCAGGCTGTCGCGGTACAGCGCGAGGAGAAAGTCGAAGGCCCGGGCAAAGGCCGGCGCTCGAAACATCCCGTAGCCCGTCTCGCTCACCAGGGGCGAGCCCTGCTGCAGGCCCAGGATGGCCTGGGGTGGCCACTCGTTCATCGGCAGGAAGATGGCGTACTTCCCCGGGCCCCCCAGCCGGCGAATGGCCCGCATCGCGTCGAGCCACCCGGCCCAGTCCCCGGGCATCTCACGGTAGCCGGCCCGGGCGAGCAGGTCCTTGCGGTAGAACAGCACCCGGGTGTCGACGTACCAGGGCACGCCGTAGAGCGTGTCGTCGACGACATTGGTGGCCCAGATCCCCGGGTAGTTGCCCGCCTCGGTGACCGAGGAGCCGCGCCGCAGCGGCTCGAGCGGCTCCAGGGCCCCCAGCGTCACCATCTCGGGAATCCAGGTGTTCCCCATCTGGGCGATATCGGGTGTGGCACGACCGACGTGGGCGGTGAGCAGCTTCTCGTGGGCCGCGGTCCAGGGAATCTGCTGCACCCGGACCCGGACCCCCGGGTGCTCCCGCTCGAAGCCGCGCACCAGCTCCTGCACCACCTCGCCTTCGCGGCCAAATGCCCAGAACCGGAGGGTCACGCCGCCGGGCTCGGCCGGGCCGCAGCCCAGGCCCAGCAGGCAGAGGAGGGAACCCCGCCAGCTCCATGTCATGGTGCCCGGTCCAGCCACCCGCCCCGGAACCCGGCCCGCCGCAGCCCCCGGATGAGGTAAGGACTCCGCCGCATGTATCGCCAGACCAGGTCGGAGCGATGGTTGGCGATCATCGCGACGATCGGCCCCTGATCGAGGCCGAGGTAGTCGGTGTCGAACCAGCCCTTGCCGGCCACCACCCGGCCCGCCGTGGCCTGACCGCCGTACTGGAAGGAGGGATTGAAGGCGTCGAAGAAGCCGTACTGGCCGAAGAGATCCTCGCCGTAGCGTTCCCGCATGGCGACCAGCGCGGGAAGCACCACCTCCGGGGCGAAGGGCAGCGAGCTGGCGGCGGCGGTCGGGGCGATGGTGCCGTCGTCCCGCACCTCATTGAAGGAGGCGCCCCTGGCGGCATAGGTGAAGAAGCGGCGGCTGGCGCCCCGGTAGTCGAGGGTCGCGTCGGCCGGGCCGTCGCTGGCGGAGAGGCCCCAGATATCGGGGCCGTATCCGGCCCAGCCCATCGGGTTGGCTATCGCGTAACGCCGCTGCGCCAGCGTGGCCCGCCGGCTGTTCTCGAAATAGTCGATCCCATGGTCCCGCATGAATGGGTCCTGGATGCCGCGGAAGTCGACCCAGACGTGGGTGAACTGGTGCCCGAAGAGCGGGGCAAAGCCCAGATGGCTCTGGCCCTGGAAGGTGCCCCACCGATAGGTATTGCTCCAGGCGGCCCAGGCGGTCGAGTCGATGGCGTGGGTCGGCGATCCCAGTGCCAGCAGGTAGACCAGCATCGCCTCGTTGTAGCCCATCCAGTCGAGCGGCTGCCATCCGCCGTTGGGGGCCTCGGGCTTCCAGCCCATGTTGATCCGCGGCGGGGTGCGCTGGGCCCAGGTCCAGTCGACCCGGCGATAGAGGGAATCGGCGGTGGCGCGGATGCCGGTCTCGGTGACGTCCCCGCCGTCGTAATACTGCTGGCAGAAGAGCACCCCCATCAGCAGGAGGCCGGTATCGACGGTGGAGAGTTCCACGTCCCGGTACCGGGCGCCGCCCGGCATCTCGAGGAAGTGATAGAAGAAGCCCTGATACCCGGCGGTCCCGGCCGCCGCGGGCCCCTGCGGCGCCTGCCAGAACCAGCGCAGGGTGGCGAGGGTGCGCTCCGCCGCCTGGGCTCTCGTGATGTAGCCCCGCTCGGCGCCCACCGGATAGGCGGTGAGCGCGAAGCCGACCGCCGCGATGCTGGAGAAGGTCTCGGTGGGCCAGCGGTCGGGCGTGAGGCCGGTGGCGGGATCGGTGCGTTCCCAGAAGAAATCGAAGGTGCGGCGCTCGAGGGTATCGAGCAGCGCCTGCTGCCGGGGACCGTCGGCGGGGTTGGCGACCGGCGGGGGGACGTCGTCGCCGCAGGCCGCGAGGGCGGCGAGGAGCAGGGTGAGACCGACGACGGAGGGGTGGCGACGGGCAGCGGACATGGGATCAACGGAGGGGGGTGAAGCCGGCACCGGGGTATCGCGAACGATACCCCGGCGCCGTCCCGATCAGAAGCCGTATTCGAAGCCGAACTGGAACCGGCGCGGATCGCTCACGACACAGTTGGCCCGACCGAAGTTCACGTTGGAGCTCGGGGTTCCGCCGGTGTCGAAGCAGCCTTCATTCTGGAAGTTGAAGATGTTGAAGGCATCCAGCGTCACCCCCAGACGGGTGCCGGCGAACTCCGGGAAGTCCTTGCGGAGCCGGAGGTCGATGTTGCGGTAGACCCACTTCCCGAAGATCAGGAAGTTGTGGCCCGGGGGCGAGAACGCGCCCTTCTTGTAGTCGTTGGGGCAGAAGCGGGCCGGGCAGCCCTGGTCCTGCTTGTTGCCGCTGCCGAGGGTCAGGAGGCCGCTGAACTGGATGCCCCAGAGGTACGGCACATCGGTGATCCAGTTGGCCACAATCCGGGCCCGCTCGTCGTTGGCCGGATGGCGATTGATCCCGATGGTGTTGGGGAAGGCGAACAGGTCGCCCAGGGCATCCACCCCTTGCAGCTCCCGCTCGGCGTAGGTGAAGGCGATGCCGGCCCCCCAGCCGATCCCGCCCCGCTTGGGGCGGTAGGGCCGGTCCACCTGAATCTGCAGGGCATCGTACCAGGTCTTCGCGTCGTTGCTGCTGTAGATGAAGTTGCTGAATCCGTGCGCCGCCAGGTTGAAACTGGTGCAGCAGGTGCCGTTGGCGTTCAGGCCGAAGTTGGCCCAGTTGAGCGTGAACTGGTCGACGCCGCGCACGCCGGTGTAGGCCACCGACACCGCGAAATCCCCCAGCAGCCGGCGGACACCCAGGTTCCACTGCCGCGACTTCGGGACCTTGGCCTTCTTGTCGATCAGCCAGGCCTCGGGGACTCCCTGGCTGTGCACCAGCTGGTCCAGCTGGGCCTTGCTCGCGGTGAGATAGGCATCGTCCCACGCCACCTCGCCGGGACCCGGGGCCACGCCGGGGGCGGCGAAGTTGATGGTGAACGTGGGGTGGGTGAGCTTCAGGGTTTCGTCGACCGAGATGTCGAAGAGCGAGCGGTCGTAATAGATCCCGAAGCCGCCGAAGACCGTGGTCTTGTTGTCGTTGTCGAGCGCGTAGCTGAAGCCGACCCGGGGCTGGAACGCGCCATAGAAGGGCTTCCGGCTGTTGCCGGTGCTGATGTACCGATCGAGACTCAGCGGTGTCGGCAGGGAGTCGTTATAGCGGGTCAGCGTATCGACCACGGCCTGGGGCGTCACGTAGTCGTAATTGAACATCTTCGACTCGAAGTCCCACCGCATCCCGGCGTTGATCGTCAGGCGGGGCACCGGGCTCCAGTCGTCCTGGAGGTAGACCCCGATCTGGTTGTTGGTCTTCGACAAATTCGGATCGCCGGTCCCGTACACCAGCTGGTAGGGATTCCGGAAGGCGTACGACTGGCCGTTGGCGCTGTCGCGGTACATGAAGCGCGGCGTTCCGTCGTTGTCCTTCACCACATCGTACTTCACGAAGTCAAGGCTGACGCCGCCCTTGATGGTGTGCTGGCCGGCCAGCTGGAATCCCGAGTAGGTGAGGTCGTTGCGGAGCCCGATACGCCGCTGGGTGAAGTCCTGGGTGCTGAGGAAGCTCCCGATCTGGTTGTCGGCGCCGCCGAACTGGAAGACCCGTGAGGGCAGCCCTTCGCTGTCGGGCGACGGGTTCCGGCGGAAGCGGCTGTAGTCGATCTTCGCCTCGTTGAGCCATGGGCCGGAGAACCAGTTGTACTTGAGCTGCCCGATCGACACGTTCTGCCGGAAGTTCACCGCCGACTGGAACGAGCGGATCGTGGTGCAGCAGAAGCGGCCGAAGTCGCGGGCGTCGGTCTCGTGCCGGTTGCTGAAGCTCAGCTCGGCGGTGGACGTCGGGTTCACCGCATAGCTCGCCTTCCCGAAGACCAGGGTCTCGCGGAAGGGCGAGCGGAAGTTGCCGTTATACTGGCTCAGGTTCACGGTATCGAGGGCCGGAAAGGTCCCGGTCGGCGGCGGGGCGAAGTCGACCAGGTTGGCGCGGTTCTGGTAGTTGCCCTCGTACGACCCGAACACGTGCAGCTTGTCGCGGATCACCGGGCCGCCGAAGCCGAAGCCGGCGAGGTAGCGGGAGTAGTCCGGCTCCTTGAAGTTCGGATCGGCGTTCTTGGTGCGGCGCTGGAACCGATCGAGCGCCACCAGCCCCTTGTCCTGGTACCCGAAGAAGGCGTTCCCCGACCAGACGTTGCCACCCGACTTAGTGGTGGCGGTGATGATCGAACTCGAGGCCTTCTGGTACTCGGCCTTGAAGTTCTGGCTGATGACCCGGTACTCCTGGATGGCGTTCCGCGGGAAGGGGTTGCCACGGCTCGCGTCCTGACCGCTCACCCCGCCCCCGGTCAGGTCGTTCTTGAGGCTGGTGCCGTCGATGAAGACGTTGGTCGCGTTGGGGCTCTGCCCGCCACCCTGGAAGGTCTTGAAGCCGGTGCCGTTGAGCCGGTCATCGGCGATCGTGACGCCCGGCGCGAGCGCGGCGAGATCGAGGAAGTTCCGACTCGAGGTCGGCAGGCGCTCGATCTGCTCGGTGGTGACGTTGGTCGCCACTTCCGAGGTCCGGGTCTCCACCGCCGGCGGCGCGGCCACCGCGGTCACCTCTTCGAGCTCCACCGCCTGATCGGTCAGGGTGAAGTTTTCGATGACGGTGGCGCCGATCTGCACCCGCACCCGTCGCGCCTGGGGGGCGCTCCCGATATGGCGCACGGTGAGCTCATACATCGCCGGCACCAGGCCTGGCATGGTGTAGGAGCCGTCGGCCCGGCTGGTGGCGGCCCGGGTCACCCCGCTCTCGGGGTTGCGTGCCTGGATCTCCGCCCCCGCGATCGGGCTCTGGTCCTGATTGGTGATGTAGCCGCGGATGGTGCCGGTCGATGTCTGGGCCGCGACATCGCCCGTCGCCAGGAAGAGCGCGGTCGCCGTGGCGGCGAGCGCACCTCCCAGGCATCGGACAAGGGTACGGGTCAACATTGCACTCCTCCCAAGGGGTAAGGACTACGTGAGCGGCTAGCCGCTCGGTGCACCACAGGAGCGTCGCACCACCAGCGTGGTCGGCAGGGTTTCCCGCCGCAGTTCGCGGCCATTCGAGGCCCGGAGCGCCTCCAGCAGCCAGGCGGTGGCACCGGCCCCCAGGGCGTGAATGTCCACGTGCATCGAGGTGAGCGCCGGCTCGACGTAGCGCGCCATCGGGATGTCGTCGAACCCGCCGATGGCGATGTCGGCCGGGAGCCTGAGCCCCGCGTCCCGAAAGGCGCTCAAGGCGCCGATGGCCATCCCGTCGTTGGCGGCGAAGACCGCCGTGGGCCGTGTGGCCAAGGCCAGGATCCGTCCGGCGGCGGCATGCCCGGCCGCCTCGCTGAAGTCGCCGGGAAACTCCAGCGCCGGCTCGCTCACCAGCCCGCATTCGACCAGCGCCGCCCGGTACCCGCGCAGCCGCTCGGCGGCGTCGAAGTTCCCCTGGGCCCCGTTGATGATCGCAATCCGGCGGTGCCCCAGGCCGGCGAGGTGACGGACCATCGTGCGCGCGCCTTCGTAGTTCGCGATCCCGATGCTGTCGTAGGCGGCGTCGCTCGGCGGACAGTTGAGCAGCACCACCGGGAAGCGATCGGGGAGGCTGCGGCGCGAGGCCTGGGCATCGAGGTCGGGCGACATCACGATCAGGCCGTCGACCCGTCCCCGCATCGACTGGAGCGCCACCTCCAGGGGCCGGGCATCGTGCCGGGCGCTGGAGACGAGCAGGTGATAGCCCTCGCGCTGGGCCGCGAGGTCGATCCCGCGAATGACCTCCGAGAAGAACTCGCCGTAGAGGTCCGGGAGCAGCACCCCGAGGGTATGGGTGCGGCTGGTGATCAGGCTGCGGGCGGCACCGTGGGGGCTGTAGCCCAGGTCGGCGGTGACGCGGCGGACCCGTTCGCGGGTTTCCTCGCGAACCAGGGCGCTGTTGTTAAAGACTCTCGACACGGTGGCGACCGAGACTCCCGCCACGCGGGCCACGTCCTTGATGGTGACCATTCGGCTGGCACGGGTCGAACCGTCGGAGCGCGAGGTCCCTGTGTGGTCTGCGTCACAGGGCGGAGGGCTATGTAATCGTTTTCATTTGCCACATCTTTGTCAAGCTGACCAGAACTTCACGATGTAAACGATTACTAACGCCAGAGCCACCAGCGGCTTACCAGACCGCGCCAGAGCCAGGGCCTTGCAGCCGCTGCTGGGTAGCGTGTAGTATCTACTACACGATGACCGACTCTTTTGGCAGCTACCTCCGACAGCGCCGCGAGGAGCTCCGCGCCGCCGACCCCGCCTTCTCCGTACGCCAGGTCGCCGCCCGGGCCGGTCTCGAACCCTCGTACCTGAGCAAGATCGAGCGGGGCGAGCAGGCCCCCCCGTCCGAGGAGTCGATCCGGGCCCTGGCCACGGCGTTGACCGAAGACCCCGACGTGCTGCTGGCCCTGGCTGGCAAGGTCTCCGGCGATCTCCAGCGCATCATCCGCAGTCGCCCGCGGCTCTTCGCCGATCTGTTGCGTCAGCTCCGGGATCTGCCGGATCACGCCGTTCTCCGGCTGGTGCGCGAGGTGCGCGACGGGAAGTGGTAGGATCGGAGGAAGGGCGAAGGGAAGGCACCAGCGCCACCACCAGCGGCCTACGACCAACGGCCCCGAGGGACCCATGATCGAACTGCACCACGACACCCTGACCTTTTCGTTCCCGGAGGTCCATCCGGAGGCCTCCCTCACGATCGAGTTCCAGCGCACGCTCCGGATTCCGGACGATGACCGGAGCTACTCCCTGCCACCCGGCCTGGGCCCTTTCCCGCTCCGGCACGTGGATGATTTCTCGGGGCGCGTGCCGGCGAGCTGGCAGGAGCACGGTGGGGTCATGCTGCCGATGTACCAGTCCGAGGCAATGTGGCTCCGGTTTTCCGGCGGCTTCATCGAGGACCGCGGTACCAGTTATCCCTGCGCCATCCGGGTCGCCACCGGGAAAGTGGACGCGGTCACCGGCCAAAGCTGGCGAACCGGACTCGAGCGGGGTCCCAAGAACTACCTGGTGCACCCCGGACAGCCATGGCTCGATGGCTATGTGGTCTCCCGGGGGCTGATTCGCCAGTTCGTGGCCCAGCCGCTCGGCGCCGGGTACAGCGTCGAGGAACAACTCACCGGCCGGGCGGAGCATGGCGGTCTGCAGCTGCAGGTCTTTCCGATGAAGCGCGAGCGCTTCGAGCGCCGCTTCCCGGTGGTCGCCCGGCAGCGCCCCTTCCTGGTGGGCGAAACGATGGCCTCCATGGTGCTCCCCGCGCCCGCCATGGCCATGGGACTGGCCCCCGGCGGCAGGATGAAGCAGGAGATCTTCGCCGACACCTTCGCGGCGGACGACTGGGATCTGTGCAGCACCAGCCGCTGCTTCGTGCACCTGGCGAACTCCCTGGTGTGGCGCGGCATTACCGGGGAGCACCCTCCCACCACCCCACCCACCGCGGCGGAGTACACCCGCGCCGGGCTTCCCTGGTTCGAGTACTATGATGAAAGCCGTCCGGCGATCGACGGTGGGGGGGTATTGCAGTGGCTGAAGAGCGTGGCCCGGTTGGGACGGGAAAAGGGCGACGTGCCCCTGCCGGAAAACCAGCCGGTGTTACCTGAGAATCTCGTCATATATCGCCGTGGGGGGAGGGTCCGCGAGGGGGCCTTCTAGGCCCCCTCGCCGTTTGACACAACACGATATGGCCGCTACGTTTCTGGCGTTGTGGCCGCCCGGTTGGCCCATCCCAGATGGCTGGTTCAGGGACCTGGCTCTGAGGGTCCCTTTTTTTGTCGGCAGGTACGGGCATCCCGGACTCCGACGTCACGTTCATATTCAGGAGCAGGGCAATGCGTACCACCGGCACCGTCAAGTGGTTCAACGACAGCAAGGGTTTTGGCTTCATCACGCCGAGCGACGGGCAGAAGGACTGCTTCGTGCATCATTCGGCCATCGTCGGCAGCGGCTTCAAGTCGCTCCGCGAGGGCGAGCAGGTCGAATTCGATATCGTGCAGGGACCGAAGGGTCCGGCGGCGGAAAAGGTCACCCGCCTGCAGAAGTAAGCATCCCGCTCACGGGGCAGGACGGGGCCGCCCCAACGGGGTGGCCCCGCCCTCTTTCAGGGGAGGTGTGATGTCTATCGAGATCGTACTCAGCGATGATGATCGGCTGGACTGGGCCCTCAAGGCGCTCCGGCGGAAGGTGGCCAAGGCCGGCATTCTCCGCGAGGTCCGTCGCCGCCGCTACTACGTGAAGCCGAGCGAGGCGCGCGCGCTCAAACAGGCGGAGGCGCGCCGGCGGCGCCGGCGGAAGCGGTCGGACAACGCCGAGTAACCCCGCGGGGCACTCGGTCGCGCGGTTGTAACGCCCGGAACGTGCGCGTTCCGGGCGTTTCTGTCGTCCCCCCGCTTTGACGTTTCCCTGACAAGCCGCCCGTTTCCCGCTCGCCCGGTCCCCGCGAGGATTCCTGCCATGTCCGCCTCCACCCGCGGGAGTTACACGCTGCTCGGGCTTCTCGTCGGCCTGGTGGCCTGGCTCGGGGTCGAGGCCATCCGCACCGCGGAGGAGCAGCGACACGCCACCGATCGCGTGCTCAACGAGTACGCCGGCCTCGCGGCCTGGTACTTCCGCACCGTCTGGCGGGCGGACTGGGAGGCGCAGGGAAAGTCGGCGCTCGGCCCGGTCGTGGCGCAACCGCTTCGCCCGGGTGACACCCTGCCCCCGGTCTCGATACTGGCCCATGTGGCCCAGGGGCTCGCCCGCTGCGCCGACCCGGTCGAGGACGCCCGCCGGTTCTACTTCCGCTATGACCATCGGACCGGGGAGCTGGTCGTCTCGGGTGCCATGCCGGATCCGGATCGCCGCCGGGCCCTGATCGACTCGCTCTACCCGCTGCTGGAGCTGCCGCCGATGGAGCTCTTCACGCTCGGGTTTGGCCCCAGCGCCCCGGGCCGGCGGCGGGTGGTGCTGGCCGGGCACAAGCTCGGGGTCGATGGCCGTGCGGTCGCGACCTACGGCCTCGAGACCTGCATGCGCGCCCTTGGGCGAGATGCCTTTCCCCGGGTCTTCGACAACTATCCGCTCCTCCCCCCGGCCCTGGTCGGGAATCTCCCCAACGACTCCATCGTCTCTATCACCGTGACCCGCGGCTTCGACGAGGCGGCGGAGGGCGAAACCCTCTTCGTCTCGCCGGTGTCCTATCCGGAGACCTACCGCGCCCGGGTGGTGGAGCGCCCGGACAACATGACTCTTCGGTTCGAGGCCCACCTGCGGCCCTCGCTCGCGCCGCGCCTGGTGCCGAGCCGGCCCACCGGGTTCCGGGGACTGTGGCTCCTGGCGCTGCTGGGGGCGACCCTGGCGTTGGCGGGGGTGGTGGTGGCGCAGATCCGGAGGGAACGGCAGCTGATGCGGGCGCGGAGCGATTTCGTCTCGTCGGTCTCGCACGAGCTCCGCACTCCGCTGGCTCAGATCCGGCTCTTCGCCGAGAGTCTCAAGCTCGGCTCGGTCCGCTCGGAGGGGGACCGGGGCGCCGCGATCGAGGTGATCCTGCAGGAGGCAGAGCGGCTCATGCACCTGGTGGACAACGTGCTCCACTTTACCCAACCGGGCGCCCGCGGCCGGACCCCGTTTCCCGAGCGGGTAGACCTCGCCGGCCTGGCGCAGGAGGTCGTCCACGGGTTCGAGCCGCTGGCGGGAGGGAAGGGGATCCGCTTCCGGGTGGACGCGCCGGAGCGGGTCGAGGTGCAAGTCGAACCGGGGCCCACTCGCCAGATCCTGCTCAACCTGCTGGACAACGCCGTGAAGTTCAGTCCGCCGGATCGGGTGGTGACGGTGCGTACCTGGATCGACGGAGACTGGGCCTGTCTCTCGGTCGCGGACCAGGGGCCCGGGGTGCCGACCGGCGATCGCGAGCGCATCTGGCTCCCGTTCGTGCGGTTGCGGGCCAACGCCAGTCGGGCGCCGGGGAGCGGGATCGGGCTTGCGGTGGTGCACGACCTGGTGGAGCGGATGGAGGGCAAGGTGGAGGTGGACGATGCGTCCGGCGGGGGCGCGCGCTTCACAGTGCGGTTTCCGGCGTGGCGCGTGGCCCGCGTGAATGGAACGTTGTGAACGTGTGCTCCATCCGCCGCTGGAACGTCCACGTGTTACGGGGCAGCGCACCGGCGTACGCGAGTTCCAGATTGACTCCGGCGCCCGCCCGGTCCCCGAAACCCAATCGCGAGGCCGCCGTCGTGCCAGGTGGCCAGGCATACCGTCTATCCGATGCAGCGCATACTCGTGGTGGAAGACAACCCCAATCTGGCGCTCGGGCTCCGCATGAACCTCGAGCACGGCGGCTTCAGCACCGATCTCGCCGTCTCCGGCGAGGAGGGGCTCAAGCGGGTACGGGAGACCCGCTTCGACCTGATGATCCTGGACATGATGCTCCCCGGGGGGCTCGACGGGTTTCAGGTGCTCGAGCGCCTGCGGACCGCCGGCGGTATGCTGCCGGTGATCGTCCTGACGGCGCGCACCGAAGAAGCGGAGAAGCTGCGCGGCTTTCAGCTCGGCGCCGACGACTACGTGACCAAGCCGTTCGGTATCCTGGAGCTGATCGCGCGGATCCACGCCGTGCTGCGCCGGGTGACCCGCGGAACTGACGATACGCCGACCGACCCCGCTCCCCTCAGCGGGGGAGACATCCAGCTCTGCCCGGGTACTCGCACCGTCACCCGCGGCGGCACCCGGATCCACCTGCGTCCCAAGGAATTCGATCTGTTGCACCGGCTGATGAGCGCGCCCGGGCAGGTGCTGGCACGGCGCAAGCTGCTGCAGGAGGTGTGGGGCTATCAGCCGGGTGTCTACAGCCGCACCCTCGACGTGCACGTGGCGGACCTGCGGCGCAAGCTGGAGGACAATCCCGAACACCCACGGCACCTGATGACGGTGCATTCGATCGGATATCGGTTCGATCCCTAGGCCGTTGGCCGTTGACCAGTAGCCGGTTGCGACTGCCCCGGGTGACGTATGCCCGGGGTTTCGGCTTGCCGGAAGCTTCGCGCCGCTTCGGATCGGCCAACAGCCAACGGCCTCGCAGCTCCATCCGTTCCACTCTGCTCGTTAGCACTCCTCGCACATCTCCTTAACATCGCCTGAACACCGCGGCGTCCACCGCTCCCTACCTTGGGCGTCACCTTGCTCGAGTGCGCCGTCGGGCCACGCGCACTCGGGCTCTCCAGACGACACACGTTGCGGTGACGCCGGGACACCGGCACCACCCTCGCTCGATGCGCCAGGCGCTCGCCGTGGCGTGGGTCGTTCCGTCAGGCAGCACGCATCCCCAGTCCGAAGGAGACTCGTATGAGATTGTGCCTTGTCCGACGTTGCACCCCGCGCCGGCCCGCCGGCCCCGCCACGAGGTCCCGGCGCGGGCTCGCGGCGCTGGCTCTGCTCGGGCTGCTCGCGGCTATGCCGCTCGCGGCCCAGTCCACCGGCAAGCTCGAAGGCCGGATTCGCGACCAGGCCGGCGCTCCGATCGCCGGCGCGCAGGTCCGGGTCGAAGGCACCGCCTTCGGCGCCATCGCCGATCAGCGGGGCTACTACTTCATCAACAACATTCCCGCCGGCACCGTCGACCTCATGTCGGCGTTCGTGGGCTATCGCCCGGTGCGGGTGAGCGGGCTCCGGATCTCCGCGGGGCAGACCATTACGCAGGACTTTCAGCTGGAGCAGCAGGCGGTCGATATCGGCACGCTCGAAGTCACCGCCGAGAACCCGCTGGTGCCGCGCGACGCGGTGACGACCAAGCAGGTCATCAACGGCGCCTACACCCAGGCGCTCCCGGTGGACCGGATCGCCGGCGTGCTGGCCCTGCAGCCGGGCGTGGTGCAGGGGCCCAACGGACTCACCATCCGGGGCGGCCGGCCCGACGAGGCGGTGACCTACGTCGACGGTGTCCCAGTGACGCCGGGTGGGCGCGGGAACGCCTTTGCGGGCCCGCCGGTGCCGGGGGTGGCGTTCCCCGGGGCGCTCGACGTGTCCACCGCCTCGCTGGAAGAGGCCTCGGTGACCACCGGCGGGTCCTCGGCCGAGTTCGGCAACGCTCAGTCCGGCGTGATCGCCATCCAGACCCGTGGCGGGGGCAGCAAGTGGAGCGGGAACGTCGCGTTCGAGAACGACGATATCGGCGGGCTCAATCACAGCCTGGGGTTCACCCGGCTGCAGGCGGGCTTCGGCGGGCCGATCGCCAAGAACCTGACCTTCTACATCTCGGGCGATCTCGAGGGGCAGAAGTCGTCCCCGTTCGGAATGGACAACCAGAAGAACCCGATCTTCGTTCCGGTCGGCATCGATACGGTGGTCCCGGTGATCTCGGGCGACATCGGGGACACCAGCTACGTCGAGGTGTCCAAGTTCGCGATGTACACCGGCGACTGCGATCAGTTCAAGGGCAGCCGTAATGCGGGGATCCGCAACAACTACGGGGTCTCCTGTCGGGGCGCACGCTTTCCGGCCAGCGCCCAGAGCACCTACCGGATGCAGGGTCGGCTGCAGTACACCTACGGCACCGGCAGCCGGGTGGCCATCTCCTTCCTGCGGAGCCAGGGCCAGAACCGGATCTTCGATCAGACCCTGGCGACCACCTCGGGCTACGCGGCCCTCACCAACCCGAGCCAGTTCTTCGGTGCCTATAACGGCAACAACGTGGCGACTCTGGCGTGGAGCCAGAACCTGGCCAAGTCGGCCGATCGGGCTCTGGCGCTGGAGCTGTTCGCCTCCTACCAGTGGGACCGCTCGATCAACGGGCCGTTGACGTCACGGGGGGAGCGCAACACCCGGGATCCCTTCGGCGGCTTCATGGTCAAGCCGATGGACTTTCTGTTCGACCTCGACAACTTCGACATCACCAGCCTGGACCACAATTTCCGGCTCAACAGCGGCCGGCTCTCCCCCTACGATCTCAAGAACCCCGATCAGTACACTCTGATCGACGTGTACCGCAACAACGCCTACGGGGTGCAAGGGGCGCTGACGCCGTTCTGGGACGGCAGTGGCGGCCCCATCGGGCGTCTCAGCCTGTACAAGGAGGATCGGGCGGTGGGGAAGGGCACGCTCGACTGGCAGCTGGACCGCTACAACCGGGTGAAGCTCGGGGGCGAGTACACCAAGTACTACATGAACTCTTACTCGTCGAACCTGACCAACCAGGGCTTCAGCGACGCCTATCACGAGAGGCCGACCCGCTGGAATGCCTTCGTGGAAAACCGGCTGGACCTGGGTGACGTGGTGCTGGTGGGCGGGCTTCGGTACGACTGGTACAAGACCGGCGCCAGCCGCCCGTACTACACCGACAGCCTCGGCAATCGGAGCTGGTTCCCCCGGATCTCCACCATGCCGGGGTTCGATGCCGCCAACCCGACCGCGGGCTTCGTGGCCGACCGGAGTCATGACTACCTGAGCCCGCACGTGCAGGTGTCGTTCCCGGTCACCACCAAGACCAACTTCCGGCTCTCCTACGCCCACCAGGTGCAGGCGCCGGACTTCCAGCTGATCCTTGGCGGCATCAATACCGACCTGAGCGTCACCAACACCAACCATACCTACGGGACCGATCTCGACTTCGGCCGGACCATCACCTTCGAGTTCGGTGTCCGGCACTCCTTCAGTGAGGACATGGTGCTGGATCTCTCCGCCTACAACAAGGACAAGTTGTCGGACGCGGCGGGGCGGCTGATCTCGTACTACGATCCGTTCCTCAAGCAGAACAACAACATCCAGGTCATCACCAACGCCGACTTCGGCAACGCCCGGGGCATCGACGTGCGGTTCGACCGGCGGATCGGTGAGCTCTTCAACGGGAGCCTCGCCTACACTTACGAGGAGGCCAAGAACACCGGCAGCAATCCCTTCAGCTACCTGGCCTTCGGGTCGCGGATCCTGAACGCGATCGTGCCGGGTGGCCGCAATCCGCCGGCCCAGGCGGCGCTGCCGACCAACGACACCCGCCCGCACAACCTGGCGGGGCAGTTCGCGGTCAACTTCCCCAACAACTGGAAGGCCGGGAGCACCGCGGGGAAGGTGCTCGAGAACGTCGGCATCTTCGCCACCTTCCGGCTGGCCAGCGGCACGCCCTACACCCGCTGCCCGATCGAGGATCCGCAGGACAACGCCATCTTCTCCGGCGGCCCCTGCAGCCGCAACATCGCGGGCGACTTCAACGGGGCCCGGCTCCCCAGCTTCAAGCAGTTCGATCTCCGGGTCACGAAGGGCTTCGGCATTGGCGGACTGGATTTCACCGCCTACGCCGATGTGCGCAATCTCTTCAACTTCCGGAACATCCTGGCGGTCTTCGCGCAGACCAATGACGTGGTCAACGCCCAGGAGCGCGACGTCATCCGGGCTTCCGAGCTGGCGAGCTTCGCGGCCGAGGCCGCCCGCAACGGCGTGCTCAGCGGCGACAGCACCATCGATCTCAGCTTCGGGGGCGTCTCCGACCCGAGGACCGGGTGCGGCAGCTGGGTGCGCAACGATGGCGTGTCGGCCAGCCCGAACTGCGTCTACATGATCCGGGCCGAGGAGCGCTTCGGCAACGGGGACCATCTGTTTACGCAGGCGGAGCAGCTCCGAGCCAACGATGCGCTTTATGCGGTCTACCGGGGGCTCTCGAGCTTCACGGGCCAACCGCGTCAGGTGCGTCTGGGATTCGAAGTCAACTTCTGACGCTCACGACGGGCAGGGCCGGCGCAGCCGGTCCTGCCCGATCGTCTTCCCAAGCGAGGAACGCATGCGTGCACGTGTCGTAGGTGTACGAACTCTCTTCCTGGCGGGCGTGCTGGCCACACTCGCCTCTCTGACGCTGCCGCAGCGGGCCAGCGCCGGGCCGGAGCCGGGTGCGGGCGCCAAGCGGAAAGGGTTCCGCCTCTTTGCCCGAGCCACGGGCGCCCTCACGATCAACCGGGTGGCCTGCGGGCTGTCGTCAGCCGGGAATATCTGTACCGACTCCACCGGCTCGGCCGTGTCGGGCGGCGGCTTCTGGCCCAAGGGCTCCGCCGATCAATACGTCTTCAATTCCGGCCTGCAACTGGCCGGGATCATCGGCAACGATGGCGGCCCCTGGGCCCGGGACACCGCCGGCGGGTTCCTGTTCGATCCCAAGGGGACCACGGTGCACGGCGAAGAAGTCCGGCCGATCTTCAATTCGACCAACCTGGCCGACCTGAGCAGCTGGCCGGCAGCGGGCTGCGTGCCGCGCGGGGACCAGGAGGCCGACCTCTTCCATCCGCTGCTGCAGACCGACTCGACCACCGGTCCCGATGGCGGTGGCTCGGGGGTGCCCTACTGCCGCCGTTCGGCCTCGCAGGGGGACATCTGGTTCCTGTCCTGGGAAGGCAACGTCAACCTCGCCACCGGCCGGCGCCACCCCCTGGGCATCGCGGTGGAGACCCGCGGGATGGGGTGGAACTTCCCCAGTGGCAACGAAGACATCATCTACTTCATCTATACCTTCTACAACATCACTTCCACCAACCGGGCGGCCTACAACGGCATTCGCGCCCCGCTGGCGGACATCCTCTATCAGAAGGCGCTCGACCTGCACGCCGGGGCCGCGGCCCAGGGCGTGAACCTCCCGGCCAACGGCTACACCATCAATCCCCTGTTCGCATCCTTCGCGGCGGACATGGACGTGTCGGCGGCGGGGGCCAACTACTCCTCGGTCAATCTGCCGTTCGCGCTGGGCTACGTCTACGACCACAGCTTCACGGGCGCGCAGGGCTGGACCTTCGACCCGTCGATCTTCTCGGCGCCGTTCTTCGCCGGGTCCGGCTTCGTCGGGGTGAAGTACCTCTCGAGCCCCAGTGGCGCGGGCGAAATCCAGCTGTTCAGCAACACCATCAATGGTCGGCCGTTCGCCGGCGCGGTGAACGACCCGCGGGACGTGGTGCAGCTGTACCGTTATCTCTCCGGGACGCTCTCGGTGAACCTGGGGGACGATCCCTGCAACACCGGCAGTCCGGCCCAGACCCACATCTGCTTCGTCAACAACACCAGCCCGCAGGACATGCGGTTCTTCCAGTCCTCGACGCCGCTGAGCCTCGGAGCCGGCCAGGGCGGGTCGATCGTCGTCGCCTACATCTTCGCCGCTCCGGTGCAGACCGCGGGGTGCGGGGCCACCTGCGACGTGAAGCCGGGCGATCCGCTCCGGCTGACCAACGCGACCCAGCTGGCCCAGGGCGCCAACACCGTCGACAGCCTGGCCGGCTTCGCGGGGTATCAGGACGATGGGGACGGGATCGTGCAGCAGGCCGAGTTCCGCACGGTCAACGGTTCCCTGCTGGGCAAGGCGAAGGTGGCCCAGGGCGTGTTCGACGGGAAGTTCCTGCTGCCCTTCGCCCCGGACAATCCGGACTTCTTCCTGATTCCGGGCGACGACCAGGTGACGGTGATCTGGCGACCCTCGGCCAGCGAGGACAATGGCGATCCGTTCTTTGCGCTGGCGAGCCAGGCCCGGACCACCGACCCCCAGGGCGGTCTGGTCAACAACATTCTCTATAACCCCAACTATCGGCATTTCGACGTCGAGGGGTACCGGATCTATCGCGGCCGGGTCGATGCGCCGAACGAGCTCTCTCTGCTGGCCCAGTTCGACTATGCCGGCACCACCATCAAGGACTATACCGGGACGGTGAACGCCACCAAGGACTGCGCGCCCGAGCTGGGCGTGACCCGGAGCTGTCCCGGGCTTCAGCCCAATCTCAAGAACGGCGTCACCCTCGCCACCTTCGTCGAGCATGAACTGGTGGGGAACATCGTGCAGGTGAAGGCCGGACCGGAACGGGTGATCCTGGGGAACGGCGATGCGCTCGCCACCGTGACCGATACGGCCGTTACCGGCCGGGCGCGGTCGGGCACCTGCGGTCCCAAGAGCTCCTGCCCGGCGCTTGCCAACACCGGCGTGCCGTTCGTCTTCGTCGACCGGACCCCCCGGAACAACTTCCGGTACTTCTACTCGGTGGTCGCGTTCGACCTCAACGCGGTCGAGTCGGGACCCTCCAGCCTCGAGTCGCCCCGCAACACCAAGGGCGTGACCCCGGTGCACCCGGCGTCGAACCTGGTGGCCGAAGGGGCGCTGAGCCCCGGCGTCGCCGGCCGCGGGCTGCGGCTGGATACGCTCGGCGTGCCGGTGCCGACCCTCGACCCGGCCACCGGCCGCTTCAGCGGGCCCTTCCCCGCGGCCAGCGGTGGTGGATTGACCTTCTCGGGGGAGTTCGTGTCGAAGCTGTTCGCCGCCCCGGGCTCGATTACGGCGCGGCTCCTGAGCATCGATCTGGGCGATGCGCGTAACACCATCCCGGTGGTCTACACCTTCCTGGTCCGGGCCACCACCGGCGACACCACCCGCGTGCAGGTGCCGGTGCAGCAGAATCTCGATGGCACCGACGCGACCGGCGTCTCGCCGCCCGCCACCTTCGCCACCGCCGACAGCGCCCTCTCAGCGACGTACGCCATTCCCAGGGGCGTGACCCTGGCGGGGGCGGTCACCCAGACGGTGCCGAGCTACCAGCCGGCGGTCGGCTGGGGTCGCGGCTGCAACGACGGCGCGATCACCGTGCCGACCAACTCGACCTGCCTCTACAACAACCCGCGCTGGTTCGACGGCGCCAATGAGACCCAGGCCGATCCGGCCGCTGGGAACCAGGGGGCGACGTCGACCAACCTCAACAACGCCGGCAGTCTGACCGGGGTCACCACCATCAACACCCCGCACTCCTTCCTGAGCGTGGATAACGACTGGCGCATCGTCGAGGCCACCCTGGGGGGCGCGATCCGCGCCGCCGACTTCAAGGTCTGGTGGGGAGCCGCCGGCAAGATCGATTCGATCGTCGATCTGACCCACCACGTCCCGGTGCCATTCGACCGGACGGTGCTGGGAGGTGGCTTCGGCCTGCTCACGGTGGCGGGCACCAACGCCGCGGGCTCGCCCGACGGCCGGCCGGGGGTGGTCACGGTCGGCGACTTCTCATGCGTCGAGCCGTTCCGCTCGGGCGGGGCCAGCACGGCATGGCAGGGCCTGCTGCCCTGCACCTCGGCGGCACCCTTTGCCCTGACGGACAGCGTGGTGCTGGGTCCGGTGGCGATTCACAGCGGGACCGCCTCGAATCTCGCCACCGCGGCCTCGCGTCCCGACGGTTTCGTGATGTACCTGGCCGGGCACCTCTTCAGCTTCCAGATGGCCTCGGCCACTCCGCCGGCGAACACCACCTGGACGCTGCGGAGCTATGTCGGCACGATCTTCGGCGGCAAAGGCGCGGGCGGCAACTTCGGCAACTACACCTTCCAGGCCGCTCTCCGGCCGTTCACGGCGGTGGGCGCGGATCTGCTCTTGCGCTTCAACGCGAGGAACCTGGTCCGAGGGCCACGGTTCGCCGACCTCCGGCGAGTGCACACCGTGCCCGATCCGTACTACGTGACGAACGAGTACGAGCAGACCACGGACATCAAGGTCATCAAGTTCGTGAACCTGCCGGACAAGGCCATCATCCGGATCTACAGCGCCAGCGGTGTGCTGGTGAACATCCTGGAGAATCCCGGGCCCAGCTGTGCCAACGGCTCGCGGGGCGCCAACGGGGTGGTGACGGCGGTGAACGCCGGCGGCGGCGAGTGCACCTGGAACGTCCGGAACCGGAACAATCAGGTCGTCGCCAGCGGGGTCTACTTCTATCACATCGAGTCCAACTCGGCGGGAGGAGCCGCCCGCCGGGTCGGCCGTATGACCATCGTCAACTTCGCCCAATAGGACCCGAGGCGCGGGGCCGGTCGCCCCGCGCCTCTTCTCCTGGAGAACATCGACAATGCGAGATGCCCTGATGTCCCGTGTGCTGCTCCTCGCCGGTCTGGCCGGCGGGACGGTGGCGCCGCTCCTGGCCCAGGCGGGGACCAAGCAGGACAACACCGCCTATGGCACCACCTCGGCGGAGTTCCTGCTCCTCGGCGCCGGGGCGCGCGGCTCGGCGTTGGGCGGCGCCTACAGCGCCATCGCCAACGACCCCAGCGCCCTGTACTACAACCCCGCCGGCATCGCCCTGATGTCCCGACCGGGGATCCTGATCGGGACCTACGACTACGTCGCCGACACCCGCTACAGCTGGGGCGGCGTGGTCTTCCCCTTCGACGGCGGGTCCAAGGCCTTCGGCGCCCAGTTTGGCACCTTCGGCTTCAAGGACCAGCCGGTCTACACCGCGGCCGAGCCGGATGGGTCGGGCGCGACCTACGACGTGAGCGAGACGTTCGTGGGGCTGACCTACGCCCAGAACTTCTCCGATCGATTCTCGGCGGGCATTACCGGGAAGCTCGTCAGCGATAATCTGGGTGACGCCAGCGGCAAGGCCTTCGCCGTGGACTTCGGCACCAACTTCCACGCCGCGCTCAACGGGCACCCGATCAAGTTCTCGTTCACCCTCGCCAACCTTGGCACCAACATGGGCTACAGCGGCAACGCCCTCAACAGCGCCACCGGCCGCAATCCGCTGCCGGGCGAGGACCCCGTGAGCGGAATTCCGCAGCCCTCCCGCTTCCGGACCAAGGCCTTCCCCCTTCCGACGACCTTCCGCGTCGGGCTGGGATACGACGTCATGACAGGGGCCAACAACCGCCTGACCCTGCTCTCCGATTTCAACCAGCCGAACAACACCAAGGCCGGATTCTCGGGAGGCTTCGAGTGGGCCTCGAAGAACCTCGGCGGCTCACCGTTCTCCGCCTCGGTCCGGGGGAGCTACTCCTATTACTCCGCCAACAACGTGCGGCCCGAAACCCTCCCGACCGCGCTCAACGACGAGGAGAATCTCCAGGGCCTCGCCGCGGGCGGTGGGCTGATGTACGGCCAGGGAACGTTCAACCTCAGCGTGGACTATGCCTTCAAGTACATGGGGGTGCTGGGGCCGACCCACTTCGTGAGCTTCGGACTGGGCTGGTAGGGCTGGATGGTGAGGCGTGTGCGCACCGGGTCGGGGCTCCCGTCACCTGTGCATCCGGGTCGGCGCACGGTGCGTCCGATCCGGGCACCTCACCAAGGATGACGTGTCATGCGACAGTGGCTCTTTCTCGCCGGCCTGCTCTCGATCGGCAGCGGCAATCCCGGTGCCCGGGCCCAGACCGACTCCGAACTCGACGTGCGGGCGTTCCGGTTCTACCGCGCCGAGGGCGGTGAAACGCTGGTGACGGGGCTGATCGAGATCCCTTACCGCCTGCTCACCCCGAGCGCCGAGGCTGAGGGCAAGCTGGTGGGCGACGTGGCGGTCACGGTGCGCGACAGCGCCGGTCTCGAGCTGCATCACTCCGCCTGGCAGGTGCGGGCCTCGGCGGCGGCGCGGTGGAGCAGGGCCAGCATCATGGAAGTAGTCGAGTTCAAGCTGGCCCCCGGCAAGTACGACATGCAGGTGACGATCAAGGATTCGACCGGGCAGGCGGTGACCCGGAGCGTGCCCATCACCGCCTTCCGGAGCCCCCCGCCGGCGTCCGATGTGGTGCTCTCGCCCAGCATGCGGCTCCCGGACGCGAAGGATACCGTGCTGGCGCCGGGCGAGCGCCGCTGGAGTGGGGTGATTCTGACGCCGGCGGCCAACCTGCGGCTCACGCCGGTGCGCTCGCACCTGTACTACCTGCTCGAAGTCTACCCCGAGCGGGACACGACCCTGACCATGACCGGCCAGGTGCTCAATGACAGCGGCCGGGTGGTGGTCTCGACGCCGCCCAAAGCGGTGAGCGTCCTCAAGGGTGGCTCGGTGCTTCGGGGCCAACTCGACCTGATGGGGCTTCCCGCCGGGCGCTATCGGATGGCGGTGCGGCTGAGCCGGAGCGGGAAGGTGGAGGAGCGGACCGGCGAGTTCACCATGGCGGACTTTACCGAGACGATGGAGTCGGAGAAGGAGCGCCTCGCCAGCCTCTGCGAGACCGATGCCGGCTACTTCGGCCTGATGAACGAGGACCAGCTGAACGAGGCCGAGGCGCCGCTGGTGTATCTGGCCCGGGGCGATTCGCTCGCGGTCTGGAAGAGCGGGCTCTCGATCGCGGGCAAGCGCCAGTTCCTGGCCCGCTTCTGGGCCAGCCGCGACCCCACGCCGGGCACCGCCCGCAACGAGGCGCGGGAGGCGTTTTATCGGCGGATCGACGATGCCAATCGGCGCTTCACCGAAGTCGGCCGCAGCAGGATCCCCGGCTGGCGCACCGACCGGGGACGGATCGCGATCCTCAACGGCGATCCCTCCGAAGTGCTGGATCGCCGGGTTGCGAGCGGGACGGCACCACCCTACCTGGTCTGGCGCCACGATCGGGGCAAGCAGCGGTACTACATCTTCGCCGACCGGACCGGATTCGGCAGCTATCAGCTCATCTCGAGCAACGACCTGAGGGAGACCGGCAGCCCTGGATTCCGAGAGGTCCTCGGCGCGGAAGCGCTGCAGGACATCAGCCGCTGGCTGGGCGTGGACCTGTTCCAGTCCAGCGGCGGCAGCGCCGCCAACTGACGGCGCGCGGCGGGAGGCTCTCCCTCCATTCCCGGAGGAAGTGACCCATGAAGCGAGTGACACGTAGGGGTATGGCCCTGGTGCTGGCGGGTGCGGTCGCCTGCAAGGGTGATCCGACCGGCGACCTCCGCAACGGGGTCGACCATCTGATCGCGACCCCGTCCGCCATTTTCCTGAGTCGCGGAGGGGTTACGAATGTCCTGGTCGAGGCGGTCGACGAACAGGGCAATCGGGAAGGCACGCCCTTCACCCTGGCCAATGTCTCCCCCGAGATCGCGGTGGTGGTCGACTCCAGCTTCAACGAGGTGGTCGACAACGACGGCAACGTGGGGCTGCCGAAGGCGCCCACCCGGCTCCGCTACGCGGTCTCACCCATCGCCCCGGTCGGCAACGCATCGTTCGAGGTCCGGGCCGGGGGTCACTCGATCGTCATCCCGGTCCGGCTGGTTCCCGACAGCGTGGCGGCCGCCTTCTCCAGCGCCACCCCGGCGCTGGGCGATACCGTGACGCTGACGACGGCGGCGCCCTTCACGCTCGGTCCCACAGCCGCCGTCACCGCCGGCGGGTTCCCGGCGATCATCGTGAGTCAGACCGCCAGCACCATCCGGTTCATTCCATTCCCGGGCGGTGCCGCCGGGCCGCTGACGGTCAACGGGGTCGGGCTCGACTACGCCACCACGCTCTCGCTTTCGCTGCCCAGCCGGGCCAGCTTCACCCCGCCAGCGGGTCTCGCCGGGACGGGCGCCCTGGCCACAGCTCCCCCGTTCACGATTCCAGCGGCAGGCGCCACCCGGCTGTTCCTGGATGTGGGGGCCACCGCGGCCGTTCCTCAGTGTACCGGGTCAGCGCTGGGCTCACCCTGCCGGGTCTACAAGATCACCCTGGCGGCCGGGCGGACGTTCGATATGACGGCGCACTGGGAGGGGACCTCGGACCTGGGCATCTACTTCCTTAACTCCGCCGGTACGCTGACGTTCTCGCCCGGGGCGTGTGACGACAAGGGTTCTGGTGCCGCCGGCCAGCCCGAGAGCTGCACTATCACCCTGGGAGCGGGCACCTTCTACATGGTGGTGGCCAATTTCAGCGCGGCCGATCCGGCGTGGATTCAGCTGGACCTCACCGGCAAGTAATGGCCTGGAGTTGCCAAGGGACCCCGGGCAAACGCCCGGGGTCCCTTGGCTTTGTGGGGGGGGGCGCCGGAGCAGCGGCGCGGCTCACTAATAAGGAAGGGTGGTCAAACGGCGCGGCGCCGGGGGAATGCCACCTGGTCGGAGGCACTCCAGTCCGGGATCAGGATCGTGAGCCGGCGGCTTCCTCCCGGGTCGCCACCGGCTGGCGAGCCCGCCAGGTACCTGGCCGGCCTCCCGCGGCCCAGCCGGTGGATGAGGCCCCCCGCCTCCAGGTCGATGCGGACCGCGGTCAGAAACCAGCGGATACTCGCACTGTTGGGGAACAGCGATCGGGGAAGGAGCGATGCCAGGTCCCGGACCAGCTCCTCGTTGCTGCGCCCCTTGCCGGATTCAGGCAACAGGTGGAGGACGGCCTGGCTGACCAGCCGATACTTGTCGGAGCGGACGTAGGGTCGTCCCGCCTGCGGGTTTCGGTGCCTGAGTTGCATGGTGCATGCTCTGACGGGAGAACGGGTTAGCTGGCTGTTATCGTTCTGCCAGGATCAGGTAAGAGCCCGGTGCTCCGAGGCCGTCCGAAGCCCCTCTGCGACCCCGCGCACCATCCCCCTCGCCCTGCGGACCGCCCGCTCCCACCGGCACGGTCCTTCCACTATTTTCACGGCGCCAGTCCGCGCCCCACAGCGCGCCACCCCTACTCTGAGGGCCCTTTCGGTGACCACCCCTGCAGTGACCAACGGCCAACTCGAACCTGTCGAGAAGGTCTACAGTCGCGACGTCTTCTCCCGTGCGGTGATGCGTCAGCGGCTCCCGAAGGACGTGTTCAAGCGTCTGATTCGGACCATTGACCACGGTGAATCCCTCGACCATTCGGTCGCGGACGTGGTGGCGTCGGCGATGAAGGACTGGGCCATCGAGAACGGCGCGACCCATTACACCCACTGGTTCCAGCCCCTGACGGGCTCCACCGCCGAGAAGCACGACAGCCTCATCTCGCCGGACAACAACGGCAGCGTCATCCTGAATTTCTCGGGCAGCGACCTGGTGCAGGGCGAGCCCGACGCCTCCAGCTTCCCGTCGGGCGGTCTCCGCGCGACGTTCGAGGCCCGAGGCTATACCGCCTGGGACGTGACCTCCCCGGCCTTCCTGATCCGCGGCATCAACGCGGTCACCCTGGTGATCCCGACCGCGTTCGTCTCCTGGACCGGCGAAGCGCTCGACACCAAGATCCCGTTGCTCCGCTCGATGGAGGCCCTCTCCAAGCAGGCGATGCGGATCCTCCGGATCTTCGGCACCGCCGACGGGGTGACGCGGGTGTTCACCACCGTGGGCCCGGAGCAGGAGTACTTCCTGGTGGACGAGAAGCTCTACTGGAAGCGGCCCGACCTGGTGCTGGCCAACCGGACCCTGTTCGGCGCCAAGCCGCCCAAGGGGCAGCAGCTGGAAGACCAGTACTTCGGCTCGATCCCCGAGCGGGTCCTGGCCTGCATGGCCCAGGTGGAGCGGGAGCTCTGGGCACTCGGCGTCCCGGTGAAGACCCGGCATAACGAGGTCGCTCCGTCGCAGTACGAGATCGCGCCGATCTTCGAGATGAGCCAGCTCGGCAGCGACCATCAGATGCTCACCATGGAGACGCTCCGCAAGGTGGCGCCCAAATTCGGGCTGGCCGCGCTGCTCCATGAAAAGCCGTTCGCCGGCGTGAACGGCTCGGGCAAGCACAACAACTGGTCCATGGCCACCGATGCGGGCCACAACCTGCTCGATCCCCAGGACGACACCCACACCAACCTGCAGTTCCTGGTGTTCCTGACCGCGGTGATCCGGGCGGTGGACATTCACGCCGAGCTGCTGCGTGGGTCGATCGCCTCGGCCCCGAACGACCACCGGCTGGGCGCCAACGAGGCCCCGCCCGCGATCATCTCCATCTTCCTCGGCGACATGCTCCAGGACATCCTGGACCAGGTGGAAAAGGGTCAGCTCAAGCGGACCCTCAAAGGCGGGGTGATCGATCTCGGGGCCCGCTCGCTGCCCACGCTGCCGCGGCACTCGGGCGACCGCAACCGGACCTCGCCCTTCGCCTTCACCGGCAACAAGTTCGAGTTCCGCGCGGTGGGGTCGAGCCAGACCATCGCCTGGCCCAACACGGTGCTCAACACCATCGTGGCGGAATCGCTGGACTACGTGGCCGGTGAGCTGGAGCGGTCGCTGGGGAAGGATCCCAGCCCGTCCAAGCTTCAGAGCACGGTCATGGCCCTGCTCAAGAAGCTGGTCCGCGAACACAAGCGGGTGATCTTCGGTGGCGACGGCTACTCCCAGGAGTGGCACGACGAGGCCGAACGCCGCGGCCTGCCCCACCTCCGCGATACGGTGGACTCGCTCAAGGCCCTGACGGCGAAGCGGAATTCCGACCTGTTCAAGAAGTACGGCGTCCTGAACAAGGCGGAGTACGATTCCCGCATCAACATCTCGTACGAGAAGTACGTGAAGGAGCTGGACATCGAGGCCGAGACCATGGTCTCCATGGCCCGGACGATGATCCTGCCGGCTGCGCTGCAGCACCAGACCCGGATCGCCACCGCGGTGTCGGCGACCGAGTCGGCCGGGGTAAAGGCCAAGGACACCTTTACGGCGCTGGGCGAGTTCGTGAACCTGGTGTCGCGCTTCCAGGAGGCCATCGGGGCGCTGGAAAAGGCGGTGGCGCACCACGACGCCGATCCGGTGAAGCACGCTACCTGGATCCGGGACAAGGTGAAGCCGGCCATGGCCCAGCTGCGCACCTACGGCGACGCGCTGGAGCAGCAGGTGTCGGCTGACCTCTGGCCGCTGCCGACCTATCGCGAGCTGCTGTTCAGCAAGTAACGGCGGAAGGCGGAGGTGGGGGGGGGACGAACGGACGGGGCCAGCCCCGTCCGTTCGGCGTTTCGGGGGTGATCTACTACTCGATTAGTTGACACTTTCGTCTCCGACCGATATGTTGGGCGCAAGTCAACTATTCAACTAGTAGGAGAGCCACCCATGCCGATCGAACTCACCGAGCGGGAGCTGGATGTGATGGAGGTGCTCTGGTCCCGTGCCTCCGGCACCGTCGCCGAGGTTCGCCGCCGGATGCCGGACCGGCTGGCGTACACCACCGTGCTTACCGTGCTCCGGACCCTCGAGGCCAAGGGGGTGGTGCGCCACGAGGGCGAGGGGAAGGCCTACCGCTACCTCCCGCTGGTGGGGCGGGAGGAGGTGGTGCACGGCGCGGTGAAGCGCCTGATGCACCGGATGTTCAGTGGCTCGCCAGGGCTGCTGGTCACCCACCTGGTGAGCGACCACAAGGTCGAGCCCGCCGAGCTTCGCCGCCTCCGCCGCCTTCTCGATGCCCGACTCAAGGAGAAGCCATGAGCCCCGCCGCCTGGACCCTCTACGCGCTGTGGACCGGCGCGCTCCTCACCGCCGCCGCCTGGGTTGCCGACCGGGCGGGGGCGCTGCTGGGCCGCTCGACCCGGTGGCTGTGGCTCGCGGCCGGCTGCGGTACGGTCACGCTGCCAGTGCTGGTGCTGGTCTGGCCGGTGGTGCGGGAGGGGCCGGTGTTCTCGCTGGTGCCGCAATGGCACTGGCCAGCCCTCGATGGAGCGGGGGGCAGGCCGGAGTCGAATCCCGCGGCCAACTCCGACGGGCCCCCCGCGAAGCCGCTCGGCCGGCATCGGGCGCAGCTGATCTGGGCCCTGCTGTCCGGTGCGACCCTGTCGTGGATGCTCCTCTCGCACAGGCGGCTGGCGCGGGTCCGGAGGTCCTGGCGGCGCGCGGTTCTGGGGGGACACACGGTGGCGATCTCGCGCGATCTGGGGCCCGCCGTGGTCGGGGTACTCCGGCCGGAGATCGTCCTGCCGGAATGGGTCGCGGAGTTGACTCCCTCCGAACTCGACCTGGTGCTCCGCCACGAGGCGGAGCATCTCACCCGGCACGACCCCCGGCTGCTGGCGCTTCTCGCCGCCTGCATCGCACTCATGCCCTGGCAGCCGTTCCTGTGGCTGCAGCTGGCGGGGTTGCGCCAGGCGATCGAGCTCGACTGCGACCGTCGGGTGCTGCGCCGAGCTCCCCGGCGGGCCTATGCCGAGTTGCTGCTGGCCCTGGCCGAGCGTTGCTGGCGGAGTGGAGTCGCTGCCGGCTGGGGGCTCTCGCTGGTGACCCGCTGGAGCCGGCCGTCCCAGCTGGAGCGGCGACTCCGCGCCATGACCCGCGCGACGCTGTCACTCCCGGAGCGGCTCGGTGCCCTGACGATGCTGGTGTGGTCCACGATCGTAGCCGGTGTGGCCTGCGTGACCCCGCCGCCGGAGCCCCCGAGGGCGCACCCGGAGCCGTTCGATCGCGCCGTATGGGAACAGGCGTCGGCCGATTCGATGACGGCGACGCTGGCACAGTACTTCCCGATCCCTACCCGGCGTCTCCGCTCCGACAGCCTCGAGGTGTACTGGCTGGTGTCCGACCTCGACGGGCGTATGATCCGCTACGGCAAGGGCGGGCGCGAGATCATCTGGCGGAGCGGGAAATACTATCGCGACTACATGCCGGCGATGTTCCGGCGGGAGCAGGCGCGGGCCGACTCGCTGGGCCAGCCGGGGCCGGCCCGGGACGGGGTCTACATTCTCGACTACCGGTCGATTTTCCGGCGCTTCCCCGACCTCGAGGGTCGCACCCTCAGTTCCGCCGGCCTGGGATCCTTCGCCTTCGGCGCCGACAGCGTCATGGTGGCGTGGGGCAAACTCGAGGTCGGGCCATAGACCGAGCGCACCCACGACCGGAGGTCGAGACGGTCCCTGAGATCGGCCGGATCGGCGGCAGGTCGCCGACATCTGGAACGATCCGGTGTCGGCGGGGCCCCTGCCGACCTTCCCTCCGATCTCGGTGGCCTGAGGAGATCCTCGCGGGAACCTCTCCGCCGCTTCATCCGGGGTTCATCGGTGGCTCACCGCGGGAACCGCGCGCGTCGCTAGATTGGAGCACCTCGCCGAAGGAGCCCATCATGCGACGCGCCGGGGTGTGGTTTGGGTCTTTGCTCCTCGCCTGTCACACCGCCCCCTCCCAGCCGGTGCCGCTGGTCGGCTCCGCCGGCGATATCGCCGCGATCGCCGGCGAGTGGTCGGGCTACTACGAATCGGATGACGGTGCCCGGGGCGGGTCGATCGACTTCCATCTCAAGGCCGGCCGCGATACCGCGCAGGGCGATGTGCTGATGGTGCCGCGCGGCTGGGGGCGGCCGCTGGAGGCCTGGGAGCGCCGCCAACCGAACTCCGCGGATGCCCCATCGGCGACGACGCTCACGATCCGCTTCGTGCGGGTCCAGGGCGATTCGGTGACCGGTCGGCTCGATCCCTACCGCGATCCAGCCTGCGGCTGCCGGGTGGTGGCGACCTTTGCCGGGCGTCACACCGGCGACCGGATCAGGGGGCGCTACGAGGCGCTGCACCAGGAGAGCGGCCGGGTGATGACCGGGCGCTGGCAGGCGGAGCGGAAGGCGCCCCGGCCGTAGTTACGGGAAGACGGCGGGGACCAGCGCGGCGGCGGACACCAGTTCCTTCGCCGCGTTGACGTAGGGAAACAGCTCCAGAAGGTTGCCCTTGGCGAGGCGGAGCTTGCCGGTCATGATCGCCCCCAGGGGCGGCATGGCGCCGGTGAGCACCAGGCGCCAGGTCTCCCCGGTGGCACACAGGACATAGCGCGCTCCGGCTTCGTCCTCCACTACCGCGGCCCGCGCCTCCCGACAGGATCCCTCCGACAGCTCCAGCAGCACCCGCCGTTCCTCCCGCTCGGGGCCGAGGTCGGTCATTGTGAGCACGATGACGGTCTCCCAGGTCGCCGCCACCGCCCGGTAGCCACCCATCCCATTGAGCTGTACGGCACAGGCCCGGGCCCAGCCGTCGGAGAAGACCGGCAGCCCAAGGTCGTCGCTCACAGGGCGGGCCACTGTTGCGTGACGCAATGGAACGACCCCAGGCCCCACACCAGGTCGCGGGAGTTCACCAGCAGCACCCGGCGGCCGGGGAAAAGGGGTTGCAGCACCTTCTGGGCGATGATGTCGGTAGCGGGGTCGTAGGCCGGCAGCAGGACCACGTTGTTGGCGATATAGAAGTTGGCGTAGCTCGCCGGCAGCCGCTGATCCTCGTAATGCATGGCGGGCGGCATCGGCAGGGTCACGATCCGGAAGGGTCGGCCGTCCTGATCGCGCATGGCCCGGAGGCGCTCCAGGTTCTCCTTGAGGGGCGCGTAGTTTCGGTCGCGCGGGTCCTCCTCCACCACCGTGACCACGGTATTCTCGTCCACGAAGCGGGTCAGGTCGTCGACGTGCCCGTCGGTGTCGTCACCCTCGATGCCGTCGCCCAGCCAGAGGATGTTGGTGACGCCCAGGAAGTCGCGGAGCCTCTGCTCGATCTGCTGCCGGCTGTATCCGGGATTGCGGTTGGGGTTGAGGAGGCAGCTCTCGGTGGTCAGCAGCGTCCCCCGCCCGTTCACATCGAGGCTCCCGCCCTCCATGATGAGCCCGGCCTGGAAGACCCGGATCCCGAACTTCTTGCCGATCCGGGTGGGGACCACGTCGTCCAGGTCGAACGGCGGGTACTTCCCGCCCCAGGCGTTGAAGCCCCAGTCGACGATTGCCTGCTCCTTCCGGCCCGAGGCGGTCTCGCGCTGGAGGAAGATGGGCCCATGATCGCGGCACCAGGCGTCGTTGGTGGGATGGTGGTGGAGAAAGATCCTGCCGCTCACATCGCCGGCCCGGAGCAGTTCCCGCACGGCCGCTTCCATGCCCGCGTCGGCCACGTTGATGTGCACTTCCTCGTGGGGCACGAGGTGGCGGACGATCTCGACGAAGACGCCGGGGACGGGGCCGAACTTCCCGGGCCAGGAGGATTCGCGATGGGGCCACGACAGCCAGGTGCCGCGATGGGGGGCCCACTCGGCGGGCATGCGGAAGCCGAGGGCGCCGGGAGAATCGGGAGTGAAGGTCACGCGTCGCGGGAGGCGGTCAGTCGATGTAGCGTCGGGTGAGGTCGCCATAGGAATCGACCCGCCGGTCCCGCAGGAAAGGCCAGTGGGTGCGGGCGAAATCGACTCGCCGGGTATCGATCGGGACGATCAGGGTCTCCTCGCCGGTGCCCGCCCGGGCGAGGATCTCGCCGTTGGGCGCCGCCACGAAGCTCCCGCCCCAGAACTCGATGCCCTGGTTGGGGCCAGGCTCGACACCCACCCGGTTCACCGCCGCGACGTAGACTCCGTTGGCGATCGCATGGCTCCGCTGGATGGTCTCCCAGGAGGCCTGCTGGGCGGCGCCGTATTCGGCCTTCTCCGGGATCAGCCATCCGATGGCGGTGGGGTAGAAGAGGATCTGCGCCCCGGTGAGCGCGGTGAGGCGCGCCGCCTCGGGATACCACTGATCCCAGCAGATCAGCACGCCGGCCTTGGCGAAGCGGGTGTCCCACGAGCGGTAGCCCAGGTCCCCCGGGGTGAAGTAGAACTTCTCGTAGTAGTTGGGGTCGTCGGGAATGTGCATCTTCCGGTACTTCCCGAGGTATCGCCCGTCGGCGTCGAGGACCGCGGTGGTGTTGTGGTACAGCCCCTCCGCCCGCTTCTCGAACATCGAGGCCACCAGCACGATCCCCAGCTCCCCCGCCAACTGGCCCAGCTTCTCGGTGCCAGGGCCGGGCATCGGTTCGGCCAGCTTGAAGAACTCGTGGTCTTCGGTCTGGCAGAAGTAGCGGCTCTGGAACAGCTCGGGCAGACAGATGACCTGGGCGCCTTTGCCGGCGGCGTCGCGGATCCGGGCCATGGCCCGCGCAAGGTTCTCGGCGGGATCGGCCGACATCTGCATCTGGATCAGGCCAAGCGTGACCTGGTTGGGAGGCGGATTGGACATGGGCCGGAAAGATAAGGCCCCACTGAATCAGGTGAAGGTGCCGGCGAGGTCCCGCCAGGGGTGGGGCAGTTCGCCACCCGGGGGGGTAAATTGAATGGCGCGTGTGGCCTTGAATCTCGCCGGGCCGGTTGGCGTACGTTGCAGAATCGCAGCGACATTTCTTTCGGCCCCAGGCGCCCGACTCCCTTACTCATCCCCGTAGCCCCAGACCATCTATGCTCGCAGCACTGCTCCTCGTCCTGGCGCAGGCCCAGCAGCAGGACCCGGCCTCGCCCATCGCCAAAGTCGAAGTCACCCCTCCCAGCGCCGAGGTCGAAGTTGGCCAGACGCTGCAACTGGGTGTCCGGGTCCTGGACCAGGCCGGAAAGCCGGTTCCCAACGCGCGGGTGCAATGGTTCGATGGTGGCGGCCAGGGATCGATCGACTCGACCGGGCTGCTCACCGCCGGCTACCAGGGGAAGATCCTGGTGACCGCCGTAGCCTCGGTATCCGGGTCGCGGCCCAGCTTTGGCCGTGCGACGGTGACGGTGAAACCTGAGGCGGCCACCCGGGTGGTGCTCGATCCGGTACCCACCCGCCTCCTGTCCGGCACCCGCCTTACGCTGTCCGGTGCGGCCTACAGCGTGCACAACGACCGGCGGGATGACCTCCTGAGCTTTGCCTCGAGCAACCCCCGGGTCGCCTCGGTGACCGCCGATGGCCGGCTCCGGGCGGTCGCGCCGGGCCGGGTGAGGGTCACCGGCACTGCGGGGAAGGCGAGCAGCGCCATCGAGTTCACCGTGGTGCCCGCCGCGGTGCGGCGCTTCGGCGTCGAGCCGGCGACGAGCACGGTGCGTACCGGAGACGTGGTGCGCTTCGCCGTCGCGGCCAGCGACGCTACCGGAAAGAAGGTGGGTGACCTGGCGGTGCGGTGGACCGTCACCGGCGGGGCCGGCATCGCTACGATCGACCAGGAAGGGGCCTTCGTGGCGGAGCAGCCGGGCCGCTACACCGTGACCGCCGAGGCCGGGAGCCTGGAGGCCGAAGCGGTGGTGATCGTGGCGCCCCGGCGGGTAACCCGCGGGATGGAGGTGCTCGGCCGGGTGCCGGTCAAGTTCCGCAGCGCCGAGGTCTGGGTCCATCCCAAGGGCGAGTGCGCCTACCTGAGCACCATCTCGGACCGGGTCTACGCCATCGACGTGAAGGATCCAACCAACCCGAAGATCGTCGACTCGATGATGGTCGATGCCCAGCTGGTGAACGATGTCATGACCACCGAGGACGGCAAGTACGGGGTCTTCTCACGCGAGGGCGCCAGTAACCGGAAGAATGGCCTCAAGGTCTTCGACGCCTCCGACGCCTGCCATCCGAAGATCATCGCCGACTACACCGAGACGGTGACCGGCGGGGTACACTCGAGCTACGTCTATCAAAATCACGTCTACCTGACCGACGATGCGACCGGCTCGATGCGGGTGATCGACATCGGCGATCCGCTCAAGCCCCGGGAAGTGGCCCGCTGGCAGACCGAACAGACGGAGGCGGGCCGCTATGTGCACGACGTGATGGTGCTCGACGGCCTGGCGTATCTCTCCTACTGGAACGACGGCCTGATCATTCTCGATGTCGGCAACGGCATCAAGGGCGGCAGTCCGACGGCTCCCAAGCTGGTCTCCCAGTTCAAGTACAACCTGAACGAGGAGTACGCCCGGGTGGATCAGCTCTACGGGCTGGGCTACCGGGGCACCCACACCGCCTGGCGGGCGGGGAAGTACGTGTTCGTGGGAGACGAAGTCTACGCCTCGCGCACCTCGACCGGGCTCAAGGACGGCAACGATCTCACCTGGGGCAAGCTCCACGTGATCGACGTTTCCGATATCGAACACCCCCGCAAAGTGGCCTGGTACGAGCCGACCGATGGAGGAGTACACAACGTCTGGGTGGTGGGCGACACGCTCTACCTCGGCAACTACCAGGGCGGCGCCCGGGTGCTGGATGTCTCCGGTGAGCTCAAGGGCGACCTGCTCCGGCAGGGCCGGGAGATCTCCTGGATCTTCACCGCCGACTCGATGGGGGCCAAGGCGCGGGTGCCGTTCGCCTGGGGGGTGGTGGTCAAGAACGGCGTCATGTTCGTACCCGACATCAACAGCGGTCTCTGGATCATGAAGGTCGAGCCGAAGCAGGAGAAGTTCACCCCGTAGGGGCCATCCGCTGTTGGCGGCTTCCGGGCAAGCGACCCTCCGTGCCGAGCGCACGGAGGGTCGCGTGGCGTGGGGCCGGCCAAAGCCCCAGCGCCGGCGGCCGCTGAAGCCCTCTTCATTCACAAATCATCGGCTCTCCCGCCCGACATTGGTAGAGTGAGATCACCCCCTCACGGGACCTTCCGTGATCCCTCACCCACCCTTCGCCAGCCAGCTCACCCTCGACGAGGAGCTTGCCGCGTTCGAGCGCCTCAAGCCGAGGCTCGCCCGCGTCTGGGACCAGCTGGTGGCCGACAGCAGCGCGGCCTGCACCACCGTGGTGGTGCCCTCGCTGACCCTGGACGAGGGCGGACTCCGTCACCTCGAGGGGGCCGTCTTCTACGAGGAGCGACTTCTCTACCTGCTCATCCGGCTCCGCAATCCCCGGGCCCATGTAGTCTACGTGACGTCGCAGCCGGTGCACCCCATGATCGTCGACTACGTGCTCCAGCTCCTCACCGGCGTGCCGTCGACCCATGCCCGGGCCCGGCTGACGATGTTGTCGGCCCACGACCTTTCGCCCCGGCCGCTGACCCAGAAGGTCCTCGAGCGTCCCCGGCTGATCGAACGGATCCGGTGCGCCATCCGCGATCCGTCGAGCGCTTATCTCAGCGTCTTCAACGCCACTCCGCTCGAGCGGCGCCTGGCGGTGCTCCTCGGGATTCCCCTCAACGGGGTCGATCCGGAGCTGGCCTGGCTCGGGACGAAATCGGCGGGGAGGAAGGTATTCCGGGAGGCGGAGGTGGCGGTGCCGGAGGGGTTCGAGGACCTTCGGGACGAAGTGGACGTCATCAAGTCGCTGGGCGAGCTTCGCCGGCGGCGTCCCCGGCTCCGCCGGGCGGTGCTCAAGCACAACAACGGCTTCTCGGGGGAGGGGAACGCCATCGTGGAGTATCCCACCACCCGGGACGAAGGCGCGCTGGCCGCCGCGGTCTACCGGATGCGGTGCGTGGCGCAGGACCAGACCCCCGAGGGCTTCCTCGAGGAGTTCGCCCGGCAGGGTGGCATCGTGGAGGAGTTCGTGGCTGGGGCCGAGGTCCGCTCCCCCAGCGCCCAGCTCCGGACCGGGCCCCATGGAGAAGTGATCCCCATCTCGACCCACGACCAGATCCTGGGCGGGATGTCACAGCAGGTCTACGAAGGGTGCCGGTTCCCCGCGGCCGATGACTATCGCTTGGATGTGCAGCGTTACGGGATCCAGGTGGGGGAGGTGCTCGCACACCACGGCGTGGTGAGCCGGTTCGGGATCGATTTCATGGCGACGCGCGACGGGCCGGCCGACGCCTGGCGGACCGTGGCGCTGGAGATCAACCTGCGGCTTGGCGGCACCACCCATCCCTTCCTGGCGCTCCGGCTCCTGACCGGCGGGGAACTGGACGAGTCGACCGGCCAGTATCTCTCCTCCAGCGGGCGGGCCAAGTTCTATCGGTCCACCGACAACCTGCACTCCCAGCGCTATCGCGGGCTCCTCCCCGAAGACCTGGTGGACATCGTCACCTTCAACCGCCTCGGGTTCGACCAGCCGCGGGAATCGGGGGTGCTCTTTCATCTGATCGGAGCCGTCTCCCAGTACGGCAAGGTGGGGCTGATGGCGGTGGGAAACAGCCACTCGGAGGCGGACGAGCTGTATGAGCGGACCCTGGCGGTGCTGGAGGAAGAGACGAAGTACGGGTAGATCATTCCACTGCTTCGGTGGTGCCGGCCGCCGGCCGCGAAGGCCCGGTCAGGCCCTCACCGCCGCTCGCTGGCACCACGATCACCCCCGCGGAAACACCTCCCCATAGACCTGGTAGCCCGCCCGTCGGAAGATGGCCCACCCGACCAGTACTCCGCTCGACGTGATCATGACATCGGTGATGTCGAGCATCCGTCCCAGCACCAGGATTTGGGCGCCCTCGAGCGCGGTCGCCACCCACACGCCGGCGAGCGGGCCGGCGAGCCAGCCACGCCGGCGCCAAGGCCAGACCGCGAGGAGGGCGCCCAGGGGCAGATACAGGAAGAAGGGGGCGCAGACGTCCACCACGCTGAAGAAGTCCTGGGCCATGGCCAGTCCCGCCAGCGGGAGGTACCAGTCGGTGGTGAGCTTCCGGCGCATCGAGTCGAGCTGATATTCCGGGAGATAGGGCCGCCAGGCCCAGCAGGCCAGCACCAGCACATAAGACACGGAAAGGGCCCGCACCCGGTGGACCCCGCGGAGCGCCACGGAAAGGGTGGGGAGCCAGCGCGCCGACCCCCAGGCCCCGAGGCCGACCGCCAGGGCGTGGAGCAGAGCGGCCCCGATGACGATCGGCTGGCCCAGGGGGCCATGCATCAGCTCCGCCACCAGGCCGAGTCCCGCGCCAGAGGCGGCGACCCGGCGTCGGGCCAGGGAATAGCCCAGCCCCGCCTCGCTGAGGGCGGCGACCGCGAGGGCTCCCGCCGGCGCGAAGAGGAGCACGTCGCCCCAGGGCAGGTCCAGGAAGGCCCCGAACCGGATCGCCGCGAGCGCCGCTTCCATCCGGGCGACAGGGCCCCCCACGAACATGTCATCGTGCCGAAAAAGCGGAACCACCGCCTCCAGCCACACCGCCACCCCATAGCTCGCGGCCAAACAGATGGCGGGAATGCCCACGAAGGATTTGGCGTTCCGGCGTTGATTGGCGAGCGCCGCCAGCAGGAGCAGCCCCAGCGCGCCCGCGAAGGCCCCCCCGGTGTTGGTGGCGACGTCGATCAGGCTCGACACCCGGTTCCGGGTGAAGAGCTGGGCCAGCTCCACCGTCGCGCTGATGACCAACCCGCTGACGGTGGCGTCGCGCACGATCCGGCGGAGGCTGGCGGCCGCGGTCAGGGCCCAGACCGCGCCCCAGCCGGCGAACAGCACGACGTTGCGGGCCCCGTCGATCACGTCGCGGTTGCCGACGTCGGGGTGCAGCACCCGCGCCATCCGGGCCGCGAGCCCCTCGCCGGACAGGTCGACCTGGTAAGGCGTCAGGGTGGCGAGCAGGAGGATGCCGAGGTAGGCCAGCCGCGCCGCGACCCGGGCGCGGGGGAGCCAGTCCATCCGGGGGCGGGCGGGGGTCACGGCGCGAGGTCGAGCTGGAGGGAGGCGGCTCCCAGCGCCGCCGGCCAATGATAGATGAGGCACTCGCCCTGGCGGGTGCGGTCGAAGCCCCGCTCGGACTTGGCGACGGTCTCGATCGGGAAGCTGAGCGGTTCGGCAGCGGGGAAGGCGGTCACGGCCGCGGGATGTCCCAGCGAGAGTTCCGCCACGAAGACCCCGTCGTCGGCCCGCGCCGGGTTCCAGCGATACTCCACCCGCACCGTCCCCTCCGGCGAGAAGCGGAGGGACTTGCCGTAGCCGTCCAGAGCCGCCAGCCGCACCACCACGTCGGCCCCGTCCCGGTCCACTCTGGCACCCAGACGGGCGCGAGCATACGAATGGATCATCGGCTGGGTGCCGCGCTGGAGGTGCTCCGGCGTGGGAGCCGCGTCGGCCAACCATTCGACGAACAGCGCGCGGGGATGGGGGTCGACGGGAGGGGTGGTGCCGGGGTCGAGCACCGCGGCGCCCTCATTCTCCATCGGGAGGTCGTGATATGACTCGATCCGTCGGGTGAGGGCGTCGGCCAGATTCCGGCCCCCCGCCAGGTCGAGCAGCACCTCCACGGCGCCGCCGCGGGCCGGCGCCACGACGGCGCTCACCCGGCTGCCGTGGACCCAGATCTCCTCCGCGCCATCGGCATCGAGATCCAGCTCCTCCCAGCCGAGGGGTTGGCCGGCTTGGAGGCACGATTCCGCGAAGGCCAACTCGCGCCAGATCGCATGCCGCAGGTGGGGCAGGTAGAGGCCCCCGAACACTCCATGCCAGTAGGCATCGTTACATTGGGCCCGGCCGATGGCCCGACGCACCTCCACCGGGTTTCCGGCGGCTCGGCACCGGACGGAGAGCGCCGTCATCATCTTATGCATCCGATTGGCCTCGGCGTACTTCACCATGAAGTTGCGCCAGTGGGCCCCGCGGAGGTGGGCCGATTCGGGGCCCGCCAGCCGCGCCTCGCCCAGCGACTGCTCCAGCGCCCGGAGCCGCCGGGCCGGTTCGGGAGGCAGCGCCCAGAGTTCCATCTCGCGGTAGGAGGCGGTGGGCAGGTAGGCCAGTCCGCCGGAGGGAATCGCGGCATGGGCTTCGCTCAACGTGGTGAGGCGGACCTCGCCACTGTCGACCAGGGCGCCCACCGCCCGGAAGAACTGGTCGAGCCACCCGCGCTGGTAGACCCATTCCCTGGTGCCGGGCCAGCCGCCGAACTTCTCTCCGTCGTCGGCCATCACCGCGAGGGGCTGGCCCTGGGCGGCCAGCTCCCGCAGGTGGGCTACCGTCTCCTCCGGCGGTCGGAAGGGGATCAGGTAGCGGAGCCGCTCGTCGATGGGGAAGAGCGAGACGCGGCGGCCGTTGCTCTCGGTGACATAGTGCGTGTGCAGCTGATGGCGCTCGAAACCGGTGACGAGGAAATGCCGGTCGTCCACCAGGGCGTAGCGCACCCCGGCGTCGGCCAGGTCGGCGGCCAGCTCCGGCTCCCAGACCCGCTCGGTGAGCCACAGCCCCGTCGCCGAGACCCCGAAGCGCCGGGCGATGGCGTCCCGGAGCCAGTGGATCTGCTCGATCCGATCCTCCCGGGGGAGGGCAGCGAGGACCGGTTCGTACATCCCCGCCAGGAGCAGCTCCACCCGACCGTCCTGCACCAGCCGCCCCAGCCGGTCGAGGTAGGCCGTGCCGTGCCGTTCGAGCCACTCGAGGAGGGGCCCCGAGATGTGCAGGACCAGTGGCAGGAACCCCTCGGCCTCGGCGCGGTCCAGGAACGGCTGGTAGACCTCCTCGAGATGCTGCTGGAAGACCGAGTCGAAGTTGCCAACCGGCTGATGGAGGTGGACGGCGAAGACGAAACGGATCTGGTTGGCCATGCCGGAAGGTATGCCGGACTTCCGGACGGGGGACAAGGGGCGCCGGGTGGAGGAAATGCCGGATCGGGGTAGATTGTCTCCCTTCCGAACGAGCCGGCCCGGAGGCCGCGGCGATGCATCACGAAATCCAGACGTGGCAGAGTCCCATCCTCGGCCGCGAGATGGCGGTGCAGGTGGTCGGCCATGCGGGGGCCCGGGTCCTGGTCTTTCCCACCAGCATGGGGACCTGGCGCGAATGGACCGACCGCCACATGCACGAGGTCCTGGCCGACCACATCGACCAGGGGTGGATCCAGCTCTACTGCCTGGACCAGCCGCACCACGAGAACTGGGGCAACGAGGACGTCCACGCCGGGCACCGGGCGTGGACCCACGTGTTGTATTACCGGTACGTGCGGGAAGAGGTGCTGCCGTTCACCGCGCACCGGAATCCCAATCCCTTCGTCATCGCCACCGGGGCCAGCCTGGGCGCGAGTCACGCGATGACCTACGGGCTCAAGTACCCCGATACCGTGAGCCGGATCCTGGGGATGAGCGGGCTCTACGACATCACCCGGATGACGGGGGGCTACGCCGACGATATGGTGTACGCGGTGAACCCGATGGCATTCATGCGGCATGAGCATGATCCGGGACGACTGCAGGCATTTCGCAACCTCGACATCATCATGGCGATCGGCCGGGACGACCCGATGCACGACAACAACGCCGAGTTCTCGGCCCTGTTGTGGCACAAGGGGGTGGGGAACGCGCTCCGGGTGTGGGACGGTCACGCGCACGACTGGCCCCACTGGGAGAAGATGGTGCGGGTGTATCTGCGGGGGCATGATTGAGGCCGTTGGCCTTTGGCCTTTGGCTTTTGGCCGTTAGCCGTTAGCCGTTAGCTGCCCCGTGTGATGCACACATCCGTGGGACTGAACGTCGTAGGTCGAGTAGAATGCGGTTCCTAACGGCTAATGGCTAACGGCTAATGGCCATTAGCTAACTGCCAAACCAAACCAGACCTCACACCCATGACCAAACGCGTCGGTCTCATCGTCGGCCGGGAGTGGAGCTTCCCGCCGGCGTTCATCGATGAAGTGAATCGCCGGGCCGCCGGCGTAACCGCCGAGATGGTATCGGTCGGCGGGGTATCGATGGATCAGCCCTGTCCCTACGATGTGATCGTGGACCGGATCTCGCACGAGGTGCCGTTCTACCGGTCGTATCTCAAGCAGGCGTTGTTGCAGGGCTCCGCGGTGATCAACAACCCGCTGATGTGGACCGCCGACGACAAGTTCTTCGGGGCGGCGCTCATCACCAGGCTGGGCCTGGCCAGCCCCAAGACCCTGCTCCTGCCGAACAAGGATTACATCAAGGGGATCGTGCCCGAGGAGAGCCTCAAGAATCTCCAGTTCCCTCTCGACTGGGAGGGGATTGTCCGGCACATCGGGCTGCCCTGCGTACTGAAGGACGCTCACGGCGGCGGCTGGCGGGACGTGTACATCTGCCATTCGCTGGAGGAGCTCATCCGCAACTACGATCAATCGGGGCTCCTCACCATGATCGTGCAGGAGTTCATCAATTTCGAGCAGTTCGTGCGGTGCATGTGCCTGGGCCAGGAGGAGATCCTGGTGATGGGGTACGACCCCAAGACGCGGAAGTACCATCCGGGCGAGAACTACCTGGCCCCGGCGCTCCGGGACCGGGTGGTGCGCGATGCCACCACGATCGTCAAGGCGCTGGGTTACGACATGAACTCGATCGAGTTCGCCATCCGGGGCGGCGTGCCCTATGCGATCGACTTCATGAATCCGGCGCCCGATATGGACATCTACTCGCTCACGCCGCCCTACTTCGAGTGGGTCGTCACCCACATGGCCGACCTGGTCATCAAGCTTGCCCGGGGCGGGCGGCGCCAGGTGGAGCAGGCGGGATGGGCCCAGCTCTTCGCCTCGAGCCGGCGGCCGTGAAGCCGGCCATCGACCACTATCACGGCCTCCTCGCCGACGCCGAGCTGGCCGAGGCGTCGCATGTGGCGCTGGACGAGCAGCTGCGCCGCCGCAACCTGGTCTTCGGCGACCGGGCGCTCTGTACGGTGCTGCGCCCCCGGTTCTTCACCGGGGATGGGCTCTACCGGCTGGAGATGCGCATCCGCCGGCTGATGGCCGCCTTCCGCAAGGCGCACGAGGCCGCCATGGCCGATGCGGCGCTTCGCGCCCAGTTCCGGCTGGCCGACTGGGAAGAGCGGCTGGTCCTGGCCGATCCCGGCTATCGCTCGCCCAGTCCCCACGGCCGGCTGGACTGTTTTCAGGTGGAGGAGACCGGCGTCCTCGCGCTGACCGAGTACAACGCCGAGACGCCCGCGGGCGCGGGGTACAACGATGCGCTGGCCGACGCCTTTGCCACCATCCCGGTGATGCGGGCCTTCGGGCGGCGCTTCAGCGCCCGTCCCCTGCCGGCCCGGCACGGCGTGGGCAGCGTGATCCTCGACGCCTGGCACGAATTCTCCCGGGGCCGCTCCCGGCCCCGGATCGCGATCGCGGACTGGGACGACGTCCCTACCTTGGCCGAGTTCGAGCTCTTCCGGGTCTACTTCGCGTCGATCGGGATCGAGGCGGTGATCGCGGACCCCCGCAGCATGGAGTACCGGGGTGGCCGACTGTACGCCGGCGGCGGGCCGGTCGACCTGATCTACAAGCGGGTCCTGATCAACGAGCTGATCGAGCGGGAAGGGCTGGAGCATCCGATGGTCCGCGCGGTCCGGGATCGCGCGGTGTGCATGGTAAACCCGTTCCGCTGCAAGCTGCTGCACAAGAAGGCGAGTCTCGCGGTGCTCTCGGACGAGCGGAATGCCGGGCTCTTCGCCCCCCGGGACCGGGAGGCCATCGCCGAGCTGATTCCCTGGACCCGCGTGGTCGAGGAGCGGAAGACGGTCCTCGGTGGCAGACCCATCGACCTGGTGCCGTTCATCGCCGGGGAGCGGCGGCAGCTGGTGCTCAAGCCCAACGATGACTACGGCGGGGCCGGGGTGGTCCTGGGCTGGACCGTCAGCGACGAGGAGTGGCAGGCCGCGCTGGCCCGGGCGCTGGCGGAGCCGTATATCGTGCAGCAGCGGGTCGCCATTCCGGCGGAGCCCTATCCCAGCTGGGTGGATGGAGAGCTGCTGGTGGTCGACCGGATGCTCGACACCGCGCCGTTCGTGCTGAATGGCGACGGCCTCGAGGGATGCCTGACCCGGCTCTCGACCGCGGCGCTGCTCAACGTGACCGCCGGTGGTGGGAGCACGGTGCCGTGCTTTGTGGTGGAGGAGAGACCATGATCGGTTCCGAGTTCCGAGTTCCGGGTTCCGAGTGGAGTCCGGACGCGATCGTCCCCGTTGCTCGCATTGCGCGGTGGCATTCCCAAGTCGGAACTCGGAACTCAGAATTCGGGACTACCGTCGAGGACTCATGAAGCCGCCGTCTCTGACTATCGGTGTCGAGGAAGAGTACCAGATTGTCGACCCCGTCACCCGCGAGCTCCGCAGCTATATCACCGAGATCCTCAAGGAGGACTCGATGATGCTGGGGGAGATCAAGCCCGAGCTGCACCAGTCGATGGTGGAAGTCGGCACCAAGGTGTGTCATCATCCGGCCGAGGTGAAGGCGGAGCTGGTGCGGCTCCGGCGGCTGGTCATGGAGCTGGCCAAACGGCAGGGCCTGCTGGTGCTCGCCGCCGGAAGCCACCCGTTTTCTTCATGGATGGAGCAGGAGATCACCCCGCTGGAGCGCTACATGGGGGTGAAGGAAGACCTCCAGGACCTGGCCCAGGCGCTCCTCATCTTCGGTACCCACGTGCACATCGGGATCGAGGACCGGGAGTTCCTGATCGACGCGATGAACGTGTCGCGTTACCTGTTGCCGCACGTCCTGGCCCTCTCCACCAGTTCCCCCTTCTGGATGGGCCGGAACACCGGGCTCAAGAGCTACCGGAGCATCGTCTTCCGCAGCTTCCCGCGGACCGGTGTGCCCCGCAGCCTCGGGTCCTGGGGCGAGTTCGAGCAGGTGGTCAACACCCTGGTCGACACGAAGAGCATACCCAACGCCTCCAAGATCTGGTGGGATGTGCGTCCCAGCTGGAGCTACCCCACGCTGGAGTTCCGGGTCTGCGACGTCTGTACCCGGGTGGACGAGGCGGTCTGCATCGCCGCGATCTTTCAGGCGATCGTCGCCAAGTGCTGGAAGCTGCGGCGGGACAACCTCTCGTTCCGGCAATACCCGGTCGCCTTCATCGAGGAAAACAAGTGGCGGGCCTGCCGCTACGGCCTGGACGGCAAGCTCATCGACTTCGGCAAGAGCCAGGAGCTCCCCTCCCGCGCGCTGATCGAGGAGATGATCACCTGGTTCCTGGACGACGTGCTGGACGAACTGGGCACCCGGAAAGAAGTGGAATACGCCTTCCGGATCCTGCGGGATGGGACCAGTGCCGACCGCCAGATCGCGGTGTTCAAGCAGACCGGGGACCTGAAGGCGGTGGTGGACAATCTGGCGAAGGAGACGGCGGAGGGGGTGCTGTAAGGCGGGAAGCCGGTTCCGAGTTCCGAGTTCTGAGTTCCGAGTTCTGAGCGCCAGATGTTCAGCGGTCCGACGCCACAGTCGAGGCCTTGCGCGGTTCCCGCCTCGGCCGGAACCTCGTTGTGGGACAAAGCGTTACCTACTGCCGGGTGGGCGGCGGCCCAGCTAGCTTGGTAGCACGACTATTGCTGGCCTCTGAAGCGATGCCCGGGGGGCGGGCAACTCGGAACTCGGAACTCGGAACTCGGATCATGTCGACCAGGCCGGTCATTGGCATCACCACCCAGACACTCCACAGCATCGACGGGATTCCCGCCGCGCTGCCCGAATCCTGGGTGATGAACCAGCGGTACTTCCTTGCCGCCACTATCGTCGGGGCGGTGCCATGGATGATCCCCCTGCTGGATGACGATCTGGCGACCCTGCGGGAGATCTACGAGCGGCTCGACGGGATCCTGATTCCCGGAGGGGTCGACCTCGATCCGGCCACCTTCGGGGAGGACCGCCATCCCAAGCTCGGCGCCATCGACCCCGCCCGGGATCGGGTCGAGCTCCAGTTGACCCGCTGGGCGGTCGAGGACAAGAAGCCGGTCCTGGGCCTGTGCCGCGGAATCCAGGTGATCAACGTCTCCCTCGGTGGCACCCTGTATCAGGATATCGCCGACCAGGTGCCCACGGCCATCAAGCACGATTACTTCCCGACCGCCGGTTTCGAGCGCGATCACATCGCGCATGAGGTTTCCCTCGCGCCCGGCACCCGGCTGCAGCGGGCGATGGAGCGGAGCACCATCAAGGTGAACAGCATGCATCACCAGGGCATCAAGGACCTGGCCTCGGCGCTGGTCCCCTCGGCGGTGGCGCCCGATGGCCTGGTGGAAGCGGTGGAGCACGCCTCCGACCACTTCATGGTGGGGGTGCAGTGGCATCCCGAGGTGTTCGAGATGACCGATCCCCACACCCGCCATCTCTTCTCGGAATTCGTGCGACAGGCGGTACGATACCGGGACAGGTAGGCAGTTTCCTTTCGAGCGGTGCGCTCAGGCGGGGCAGTCCCCGCCGTCACTCCTTCACGTCGAACCCCAGTCTCCGCGCCAGTTCCCGCATCCCCGGGTCCTCCACGTTGCCCGCCTGCCAGATCCGGTAGAACAGCGTCTGGGCTTCGAACGGCACCGACTGTCCCAACCCCTCCAGCAGCAGCAGCACCTGGATCACGGCCCGCCGGTGCCCGTCGGCGTGGTCGGACGCGAGACCCAGGATCCGGCGCTTGAGGGCCGAGCGGAGCATCGCCTCGAGGTTCTCTCCCGCCGCCAGGGCGGCCCGCTCCTCCCGGTCCAGCAGCTGAGCCAGCGCCTCGGTGCGGAAGGTGGCGGCGATGGCGCTGCGCTGCCGCTCGGGAAGATCGGCGAGGCCGAGCGATAGCGGCTCCATCGCGCCGCCGGGCAGGGCCAGGATCCGGAGGCCCAGGTCCACCCGGTCGAGGGTGAGCGCCATCCGCCAGGTCCGCCCGGTGCGGCGATTCACCAGCTCGGCGGCCTCGTCCGGCCCCTTGAGCTCCCAGGCCGGGCTCCGGGCGGCCTCCGGCGCAAAGGTGCGCGCCGCCGCGAGTCCCGCCCCGATCCGCAGCTGGGAGGGCAGCGACGGCCGGGCGTGATGGAGATAGACCTCCTTGCCGGTCCCCACACTCCGCAGGTTGCTCGCCGCCTCCGCCAGCCGGGCCACCAAATCAGCTTCGATCCGGGCCGATCCGCTCCCCGTCAGCTCGATGGCCCAGGCGGCATAGCGCAGCACCTGCAACGGCTCCAGACCGCCGATATCGTCGAAGAACCAGGCACAGGAGGTGAGGCTCCGCAGCGCGCCGCGCTCGAGTTCCAGCAGCTCGATGGCGCGGATGGTCCCCTCACCGCCGGCGTCGGGACGGGCCGCCGCCTCGCCGTAGCGACGGATCGCCTCGGCCCCGCCACCGATCGCCCGACCGTACCCGGCCAGCGCCGCCTCCGGATCGCGCAGCACCGCCGGCGCCTCGGCCGCGAACACCTCATGGCAGGCCGCCGTCAGCTCCGCCAACCCCTGGCGGAGCGGGGTGCGCCACTCCTGGCTCGGATACTCCGGCGAGAGCCGGCAGCCGCAGTTGCTCCGCCAGCGCTCCACCCCGTGCACGCAGCTCCAGGCGCTGGGGGAGACCAGTGTGACCGGGTGGACCGCCGGCGTCCGGGCGAGGAACGCGGCGAAGTTCTCGACCGCGACGCCGGGGAGGGTCCGGAGCCGTTCGAGGGCGTCGGCCAGTGCCATCTCGCCGAAACGATGATGATGCCCATAGGTCTCGCCGTCGGTGGCCACGGCGACCAGCGCGGCCGGGGTCAGCGGGTCCGGCGTGGCGAGGAGACGCGTAGCCCAGGCCGCACCGTCGCGCACCAGCGGACCAAAGGCGACATCGTGGGAAATGGGGCCGTCGTAGAGCACCACCGCGATCGAATGCCCCCGGCTGGTTTCCACCAGGCCGGCGCGGCCCTCCGGCGGCAGCACCTCGACCTGGTGCGGGGCCAGGATGGTGAAGCGGATCCCCTGCCGGGCCAGCACGTCCAGGGTCTCCTCGTCCACCGCGGTTTCGGGTAGCCACATCCCCTCCGGGGCGCGTCCGAAGCGACGCTCGAAATCGGCGATGCCCCAGCGGACCTCGGTGACCTTCTCGCGATGACTCGAAAGCGGCAGGATGGCGTGGTGGTACGGCATCGCGATCGCGTTGCCATGTCCCAGTCGCGCGCGGCTGGCGCTGTCCGCCTCCAGGATGGCCCGGTAGGTGTCGGGTGCCCCGTGCTCCAGCCACTCCAGCAGGGTGGGGCCGAAATTGAAGCTGATCCACTCGTAGAGATTGACGATTCGGGCGATGCGCCCGTCCGCCCCGGGGAGCCGGGCCGCCGCCACCGCGCGGTAGCACTCCTGCTCGATTCGCTCGTTCCAGTCGTGGGCCGGCCGGGCCGAATGCTCGGCTTCCACCTCGTCCAGCCAGGGATTTTCGCGTGGGGGCTGGTAGAAGTGGCCGTGGATGACGATGGAGCGGGGGGTCACGGGGAACGGGCAGTTCCGAGTTCCGAGTTCCGAGTTCCGCGTGGGTCAGGTGCGAGAGCGAGCCTGGTGTGGCCGTGATCACCGCCGGCGAACTCGGAACCCGGAACTGGGAACTCGGAACGTCTGTTCATCGCGCCGTAGCGGCAGCGCCCGGACTCAACACCTCCCGAATGCTCGCGAGCACATCCGGAAACACATGATCCCGCTCCCACAACTCCGCCGAGCGGGTGTGGGCCGCGGCCTGGTGAGTGGCATCCGGCTGGAGGGCGGAGATCAGGAACTCGGCGTCGGCGCAGTGCTCCGAGAATCGCTTCACGGCGTAGTCGGTCACCGCGCCGGTGGAAATGATGAACTGCCAATCGGACGACATCGCCAGCAGCATCTCGCGCGCCGCCTGAGCCAGGATCAGGTGCTGCCCGGGGTCGGCGAGAGCCGGCCGTGCCACTGCCCAGAAGGCGGACTCGATGGCCCAGAGGCGGGGCCAGGTCCACTCGGTGCCCGGGTTGAGCCACATGCTGAAGTCGCCGTTGGCCCCCCACGAGCCGGTGGTGAGGTGCACCGCCCGGTCGACCGGCGCGGAGCGGAGGTGCTCGCTCCCCGTCACCGGGCGCACCACCCGCTGACGTCCCAGCTCCCGGTAGAGCTGGCCCAGAAAGTCGACCCCTTCGTGCCACCAGTGGCCGAAGAGCTCGGTATCGAACGGCACCGCGATCACCCGGGAGACCGGCGCCCCGGCCGGCTGGTGGGTCGCCAGCCGGCCCAGCAGCGAGACGAAGTGCCGGGCGTGGTCGCCGGCGCGCTCGATGGCTCGCAGCGGGTCGTAGGGCTCCTTGGCGCCCAGGTCGGAGCCGGGCGCGCTCACCCGCCAGTATTTGAGCCCACCGGGCCAGCGGATCTTGTGGAACTCGAGGTACCACTCGTCGCCGGGGTAGCCTTCCTGCCGGCTCCACACCTGGCGGGAGGCGACCGGATCGCGCACGAAGGCATTGACCGCCGTGGGCCCCCGGCTACCCGCCACCCGGTAGGCCCGGTAAGGCGAATTGACCACCTCGCCGCCGGCGGCGGGCCCGCCCTCGGCGCCGTAGAGGCGGAACGCGTGCCCCGCCGCGGCCAGGTGGCTGTCGACGAAGAAGTAGGTGTACCCCGCTGCCGCGACGAACTCCTCGATCCCGGCCCGGTCCTCGATCCGGGGCGCTCCCGGCATCGGCTCCCAGGGCCCGCGCGGACGGTAGGCGCACTCCGGCAGCCAGAGCCCCGCCGGATCGCGCCCAAAGATACGGCGGTGCTCGGCCCGGCCCAGGCCCAGCTGCAGCCGGATGCTCTCATCGCGGGAGAGCAGCGGGAGAAAGCCGTGGGTGGCGGCGCAGGAGATCAGCTCGATCCGGCCCGCCGCCTCGTGCTTGCGGAACGCCTCCGCCAGGTTCCCCTGGTGCCGCCGGAACTGACGCTGCAGCTCCAGCAGGTGCTGCTCCCAGTACCGCGCCAGCGGCAGGAGATGGGCGTCGCCGGTCCCGCTCAACGACTCGGCCGCTTCGGCGCAGGTCGTGAGCCGCTGCGCGAAGTAGGCCTCCTGCTCGTCCCGGTACACCGGGCTCGCCAGCTGGTTGGCGAGGACCGGGGTGATGCCGATGGTCAGCGGGGATGCGACCTGGTCCTGCTCCAGCCGCTCCAGCTGCCCCAGCAGCGGCAGGTAGGTGTCGATGGTCGCCTCGCAGATCCAGTCGCTGCCGTGGGGCCAGCGACCGTGATTGAGGACGTAGGGCAGGTGGCTGTGGAGGGCCAGCACGAAATCCATGGGCTGGCTCACGCCACCGCCGCGGTGGACAGCGCGCGGCGGTACACCGCCAGGTATTTCTCGGCCGAGCGGGCCCAGCTGAAGTCCTTGGCCATGGCGTTGCGCATCATCCCTTCCCACGAGGGGGTGTCATGATACCGGTCCATGACGTGGCGAGAGACCCGCAGCAGGTCCTCGGAGCTGTATTCGTCGAACAGGAACCCGGTGTGACCGTCCTCGATGGTATCGGCCAGGCCGCCGACCCGCCGTCCGATCGGGATCGCCCCGTAGCGCTCGGCCCGGAGCTGGGCCAGGCCGCAGGGCTCGTAGAGCGAGGGCATGAGGTAGATGTCGGCGCCCGCCATCAGCCGGTGCTCCAGCCGCTCCGAGAAGCCGAGGTGCACGCTGATCCGGTCGGGCCAGCGCGACTCGTACATCTTGAGCATGGCCTCGTACCGGGGCTCCCCGGTGCCGAGGAAGATGAACTGCGCCTCCAGCATGAAGAGGGTGTATTCGCCGGTGATCAGCTCCAGCCCCTTCTGGTGGGTCAGGCGGGCGGTCATGGCGAAGACCGGCACGCGCCGCCGCTGGGGCAGGCCGAAGCTCCGCTGCAGCGCCGCCTTGCAGCGGGCCTTGCCGGCCAGATCGGTGATCGAATAATTCGAGGTGATATGCTCGTCGCTCGCCGGGTTCCACTCCTCCATGTCGATCCCGTTGACGATCCCGGTGAAGCGGTCGCCCAGCCAGAGGAACACGTCGTGGAGACCGAACCCTCCCACCGGTGTGCGGAGCTCGTGGGCATGGGTCGGGCTTACGGTGGTGACCGCGTCGGCGAACTTGAGCCCGCCCTTGAGCAGGTTGAGCTGGTCGTGCCATTCCAGGTACTGCCAGGTGTAGAGCTCCCACGGCAGCCCGATCTCGGTCATCCCGCTCGCGGTGTAGTGTCCCTGGAAGCCGGCGTTGTGCACCGTCAGGACCGTCCGGATGCCGTCGGCGAAGGGCTGCCCCCGGTGATACGTCCGCAGGTAGACCGGGGCCAGCGCGGTGTGCCAGTCGTGGCAGTGGAGAATGCAGGGCGACCGGGTCACCCGTGGCAGGACCTCCAGGGCGGCGCGGCAGAAGAAGGCCCAGCGCTGCAGGTTGTCGGGGTAGTCCATCCCCGACTCGCCGTAGAGGCCCGGCCGGTCGAAGTAGGGGTGCTCCAGGCAGTAGATCCGGGTCTTGCCCGGCTGGGCCGGGATCCGGAACAGTCGGGCCTCTTCCAGCCGGGGCCCCACCTGCACGTGGAAGGGGCCGGCCACCCGCTCGAGGGCGGGGGCGGCGCTCCGGACCGAACGGTGCAGCGGGATGATGACCGCCGAGGGGATGCCCTGCGCCGCCTGGGTGGCGGCGATCCCCGCGACCGCTTCCGCCAGGCCCCCGGTCCGCGCCAGCCAGCCGTACTCCGCCGCGAGGTGCACCACGCCGAAGGGCGCGCCTTCGGCACCCGCCTCGGGTATCGGGTATTCCCCCGAAACGCGGACCTCAGGACGGGCGGACACTCGGGTGTACCTCTCCCCGGCTCGCCGGGGCGTAGTAGTGTGTGGCATACTCCTGCACCATGCGCCGGGCGGTGAAGCGCTCCCCGGCGATCCGGAGGGCATGCTTCATCCGCTGGATCCACTCGACCGGCAACCCCCGCGCGTCCCGCTTGTAGTACATCGGCACCACCTCCTGCTCCAGCAGGTCGAAGAGGTGGTCGGCATCGGACCGGTCGGCGTCCTGCCCCGGCTGCGACAGCGGGATGGCCCAGCCGTTCTGTCCCATATAGCCCTCGGCCCACCACCCGTCCAGCGTGGACAGCTGGGGAACGGCGTTGAGCCCGGCTTTCATGCCGCTGGTGCCGCAGGCCTCCAGCGGTACCCGCGGCAGATTGAGCCAGAGATCTACCCCTTCGACCAGCCGGTGGGCCAGGTGGATCTCGTAGTCCTCGATAAAGGCGACCCGACCCTGGAGCCGGGGGTCGCGGGTAAAGGCGTAGACCTGCTGGAGCACTTCCTTCCCCGGGCCGTCCTCCGGATGGGCCTTGCCGGCGAAGATGATCTGGACCGGCCGCCAGGGATTCACCAGCAGGTCGTGGAGCCGGTCGAAGTCGCTGAAGAGGAGCGCCGCCCGCTTGTAGGTGGCGAACCGGCGGGCAAACCCGATTACCAACGCATCCGGGCTGATGAGGGTTCCGGCGCCCACCACGTGGGCCGCTTCTTTCCACCGCTCGGCCCAGCGGCGACGGGCCTCCTCCCGCACGTAGGTCAGCAGACTCCGTTTGGTCTCGTTGTGCTCCTGCCAGAGCTCGTGGTCGTCGAGGCTGAGCACCGCGTCCCACATCCCGGGCTGGTCCAGTCGCTCGGTCCACCCCTCACCCAGGTGCCGGTCCAGCAGCCGCGCGATCCGGCTCGACATCCAGGTCGGGAGGTGCACCCCATTGGTGACGTGCCCGATCGGCACATCCTCGACCTTGAGCTGGGGCCAGAGCTGGTGCCACAACTCGCGCGAGACCTCGCCGTGGCGCCGGGCGACTCCGTTCACCCGGGCGGACAGTCGGAGCGCCGTCGTGGTCATGTGGAAGAGGTCGTCGTTGGGCTGCTGCCCGATGGCGAGAAACTCCTCCGAGCCGACCCCCAGCTCCTCCCAAAGCGGCTCGGCACAGGCCAGCACCTGCTCCCGGCTGAACCGGTCGTGCCCGGCGGGGACCGGGGTATGGGTGGTGAAGACGCTGTGGTTGCGCACCTCCTCCACCGCCGCGTCGAACGGCTTTCCGGCGACGACCATTTCCCGGACCCGCTCCACCAGCATGAACGCGGCATGCCCCTCGTTGGCGTGCCAGGCCGAGGGGTCGATCCCCGCGGCCCGGAGGACACGTACCCCGCCCACCCCGAGAATCCACTCCTGCCGGAGCCGCATGTCGGGCCCGCCGGCATAGAGCTTGGCGGAGAGGTCGCGGTCGGCCGGATCGTTCTGCTCGAGGTTGGTGTCGAGGAGATAGACCGGCACCCGTCCGACCAGCATTCGCCAGGCCGCGATGTGCACCGGCCGGCCGAAGGTACGGACCACCGCCATCCAGGGATCGCTCCCGGGGCCGGGCACCCGTTCGAGCGGCGTGGTGTCGATGTCGAATCGGACGTCGCTGTCTTCCTGCCACCCGTCGATTCTGAGGCGCTGGTCGAAGTAGCCCTTGGTGTAGAAGAGCCCGACCCCGACCAGCGGTACCCCGAGATCGGAGGCCGCCTTGAGGTGGTCGCCCGCCAGGATGCCAAGACCGCCGGAGTAGATCGGTACCGAATTGTGGAGCCCGAACTCGGCGCAGAAGTAGGCCACCGGCCGGGTCAGGTCGGGGAAGCGGTCCTGGAACCAGGTGTTCCGGGTGCTGACCGAGCGGTGAAAGGCGTCCATGACGCGATCGTAGATCGCCAGGAATCCGGGGTCCGAGGCGCAGGCGGCCAGCCGGGCCGGATCGACCCGGCGGAGCTGCTCGAGCGGATTGTGCTTGGTGAGGTGCCACAGTGGCTGGTCGATGCGGCGGAACACCAGCCGGGCATCGAGATTCCAACTCCACCAGAGATTGGTGGCCAGCGACGCGAGACCTTCGATCCGGGGGGGAAGGTAGGGAATGCGCACGCGCGAGAATGCCATGAATTCCGGGTCGACGTTCGGGGGCAGGCTGGCCCGAGGAAGCTAGCCGGTTTGAGGGGGGTGGGGAAGAACGGCGAGTTCCGAGTTCCGAGTTCTCGTGTTCCGAGGCGTTCGGCCGAAGGGAGGCACCGCTGATCCGGTCGTCGTTACTCGACAACTCGGAACTCGGGAACTCGGAACCCTCTTCAGTGGTGCAGCGGTTTGTACTTGATCCGGTGCGGCTGGTTGGCGTCGACCCCTTTGCGTTTCTTGAAGTCGGCGGCGTACTCCTGGTAGTTGCCTTCGTACCACACCACCTCGCTGTCGCCTTCGAAGGCCAGGATGTGGGTCGCGACGCGGTCGAGGAACCAGCGGTCGTGGCTGATCACCACGGCGCAGCCGGCGAAGGAGAGCAGGGCGTCCTCCAGGGCGCGGAGGGTGTCGACGTCGAGGTCGTTGGTCGGTTCGTCCAGCAGGAGCAGGTTGCCCCCGCTCTTGAGCAGCTTGGCCAGGTGCACCCGGTTGCGCTCGCCGCCGGAGAGGTCTTTCACCTTCTTCTGCTGATCGCTGCCGCGGAAATTGAACCCGGCGCAGTAGGCCCGCGCGTTCACCTTGCGGGTGCCGAAGAGCAGCTCGTCCTGCCCACCCGAGATCTCCTCGTACACACTCTTGCTTCCGTCGAGCGATTCCCGGCTCTGGTCCACGTAGGCGATCTTCACCGTCTGGCCCACCGTCAGGGTGCCGCTGTCGGGCTTCTCGGTGCCGGTGATCATCCGGAAGAGCGTGGTCTTGCCGGCGCCGTTGGGGCCGATGATCCCCACGATGCCGCCCCGCGGCAAGGCGAAGTTGAGCCGCTCGAACAGCAGGGTGTCGCCAAAGCCCTTGGCGACGTCCTTCGCGATCACCACCTCGTCCCCCAGCCGCTCCGGCACCGGGATGATGATCTCGGCGGTGCCTTCGGTCTGTTTCTCGCTCTCGGCCCGGAGCTCCTCGAACCGCTGGATCCGGGCTTTGCTCTTGGCGTGCCGGGCCTTGGGCGCCATCCGCACCCACTCGAGCTCCCGTTCCAGGGTCTTCTGGCGGGCGCTGGCCTGCTTCTCCTCGGTGGCCAGCCGCTTCTGCTTCTGGTCCAGCCAGGAGGAGTAGTTCCCCTCCCACGGAATCCCCGCCCCGCGATCCAGCTCGAGGATCCACTTGGCCACGTTGTCGAGGAAGTAGCGGTCGTGCGTGATAGCCACCACCGTGCCGGGGAAGTTCTCCAGATACTTCTCGAGCCAGGCCACCGACTCGGCGTCGAGGTGATTGGTCGGCTCGTCGAGCAGCAGCATGTCGGGCTGCTCCAGCAGGAGCCGGCAGAGCGCCACCCGCCGCTTCTCCCCGCCGGAGAGCCGGGTCACCTCGGCGTCGCCCGGCGGCAGCCGGAGCGCGTCCATGGCCAGGTCGAGCTTGTGGTCCAGCTCCCAGAGCCCGAGATGGTCGATCTGGTCCTGCAGCCGCCCCTGCTTCTCGAGCAGCTTGTTCATTTCGTCGTCGCTCATCGGCTCGGCGAACTTCGCCGAGATCTCGTTGAAGTCGTCGAGCAGCTTTCGGAGCCCGCGGACGCCGTCCTCGACGTTGCCGCGGACGTCCTTGCTCGGATCCAGCACCGGCTCCTGCGGCAGGTAGCCGATCTTGGTCCCGGCGAGCGGCTTGGCCTCGCCCAGGAAGTCCTTGTCCACCCCCGCCATGATGCGGAGCAGGGTCGACTTGCCGGCGCCATTGCTGCCGAGCACGCCGATCTTGGCCCCGGGGTAGAACGAGAGGTAGATCCCCTTGAGGATCTCGCGGGAAGGGGGCACGACCTTGCGGAGGTCGCGCATCGTGAAGATGTATTCGCCGGCCATAGGGCGGGGA
>CAZXRC010000010.1:0-123096 GCA_964642475.1 uncultured Gemmatimonadaceae bacterium
GGTGGACCCAGGAGGATCCCATCGGCCTGGCGGGCGGCATCAACCTCTATCAGTTCAACGGGAACAACCCGGTAGCCTATGCCGATCCGTTTGGGCTCTGTCCCACGGAGGGCGCAGTTTCCATCCTGCTCTGCAATGGCATAGAGGCCACGTCGACGGCCTTGGTTGGCCTAGTGGGCTTTATCGCAGGAGGAGGGCCCGGCCTCCTTGAGACAGCGGGTAGCGGGGGTCTCCTTGCTCCGCTCGCAGTGGCACAGACCGCGGCCACCACGGGCGCTGGACTTGCGATAGGTCTGAAAGCTGGCCAGGCCATTACCAATGTGCTTTTCTCAGAGAGCGCTGGCGGGGGTGGAGGCGCGAGTGAAGCGCCCAAACAGCCGACCGCTCAAGAGATCATCTCCTCATCCAAGAAGGGTTCCATCAACCGAGTATTCCCAGGTAACATGCTTGGGAAGACAATGGATGAAATCAACAAGCTCGCCAAGGCCGGAGACAAGGCAGCGCAAACGGCCCGAAAGCTCCTAACAGAGGGCCGGTTCAACAAGTAGTAGTGGCACCTCGGAACGGCGGCCGGAGTGCTTCGAGCCCGGTCCTATACTGCTACCTTCGCACGCGACAGGCCATGGCTGCGACCATCTGGTACTCTGTGACGCTTACACTTGCGAGCCGCATCGCCGGAGTCCCGAGCCTACGCCCCTTGTGCGAGGAACGTGTCGTGTTGTTCCGTGCATCGTCCGCCGCTCGGGCGCTTGCGCTTGCGCTGAAATACGGGCGGCAGGCGGAACACTCATACTTGAATGGGCGCCACCAGCTCGTCGAGTGGCGCCTCACGGGTATCGACCAGCCCACAGAGCTTGGACCCGCCATGGACCTGGGTTGGGAAGTTGCAAGTCGATTCGTCCGGCGGCGCGCCAGCACATTTCGGGGCAAGAGATAACGAGTTGAATCCGGATCTAACCGGTTCACGATCGGCGGTCGCAGAGGTCTGCCGCCGAGTCCGCACTACCAGATGTAGGCTCTTCCGGGGGATGTACGCACGTCCGGGGAGTGACTCAGCTTTGGCCTGCCCACCCCCAGTCGAGCTTGAAGAGCCGGCGGTCGTGGGGCCAGGCGAGGTATCTGTGTAGCGCCAGCCGCCACTCCTCCGGGATTTCACCGTCCATCAGGAGCAGGGCGTACCGCTCTACTGGATCATCGACGGCAACGCCCGCCGGGCCGAGGTGTGGACCCCCGACGCGGATTTCCCGCTGGTCGAGGCCGAGCGATTGCTCTGGCAGCCGACGCCCGAAACCGCTCAGTTCACGGTCGAGTTGGCGGCACTGTTCCGGTCGCTGTAGCCCCGTCCCCTCTCCGAACGCGCTCGAACCCTGTCCGGGAGCAATCCCCTCCGCGCACCCGGTTCGTCACCGGCGTGCGGTCCCCGGTCGCGTCGGCTCTGCCAGCTCATCGCACGCCCACCGCCAGGTCGCTACCTTCTTCCCGCCCATGCCTCCACCCGACCTCACTCCCGGCCGCAACGCCCCCTGCCCCTGCGGCTCGGGCCGCAAGTACAAGCACTGCTGTCTCGCAAAGGCGGGGACGGCCGCCGCCCCGCCGGCGTGGACCGCCAAGGATCGCGAGAAGGCGTTCGCCCGGCTGGTGCGTTTCGCGCAGCAGCCCGAGTTCGCCGAGGACATGCGGTACGCGCACACCGTCTTCTGGGCCGGCCGGCTGGAGCTGACCCCGCCGCCGGTGCGCCGGGACCTGGAGGGGGACGGCCAGCTGGTCGCGGCCTTCCTCCACTGGGCGCTCTTCGATATGGCGCTTGACCGCGCCGGGGAGGATGATGAGGCGGTGGTGACCATCGCCGATCGGTTCGTCGCGAGCAGCGACTGGGCGCTGACCCCGGCCCAGCGCCTGTACGTCGACCGGCTGCGCGGGAGCTGCCTCAGGCTCTACGAGATCACCGAGGTCCGCCTGGATGAAGGGCTGGTGCTGCGGGACTTGTGGTCGAAGGAAGAAGTCGAGGTGCGGGAGCGGTTGGCCACCCGCCAGCTGGCCCAGTGGGATCTGGTCGGGTTCCGAGTGGTTCAAGGCGCCTCGGGGTCCCTGGAGATCGAGGGCCCGCCGTACGTCTACTCCCGCCGCGCGAGGAAGGCGATCCAGGCCGATCTCAAGCGGGAGCATGCCCGTCTCAAGCGCCGGCTGGGAGCACTGGAACCGGTCGGGTTCTTCAAGCACATCGGGATCCGCTTCCATCACTGGTGGCTCGACTGGGGGCCGCTCGCCCCGATGCCCGAACTGGTCACGCCCGAGGGTGATCCCATCGCCGTGGTCAGGAGCGCTTTCGACCTGGTCGATGCCGCGCGGGTGACAAGGACCCTGGCGGCTCATCCCGAGCTGCAGGCGGATGAGGATGGCGGTTTCCTCTGGGTCGAAGCGACCGGCGCCGGGGAGGTGAACCGCATCCTGGGAACGATCGCCCTGGCCCGCGGGCGGCTCACCCTGGAGACGACCTCCGAAGCGCGCGCGGCCCGGGGTCGCCGCCTGCTGGAGGCGGCGCTGGGCGATGCCATCCGGTTCCGGGCCGAAATGGCGGAGGATGCCCGGCAGGCGATCGGCAACCTCTCCGAGCCGGACCGCGCGGACCCGTCGGAACTCGAAGGGGAACTGGAGGCTGAGATCCTGGGACAGTTCTACGATCGCCACTATCGCGAGTGGCTCGACACCCCGGTCCCAGCGCTCCGCGGCCGCACCCCGCGGGCGGCCGCCCGACTCAAGTCCGGCCGCGGTCCCCTGATCGAGCTGCTGAAACAGTTCGAGAATCACGCCGAGCACGACCGGCGGGCGGGACGACCCGCCTATGACTTCTCCTGGCTCTGGGGGGAGCTGGGACTCGAGCATCCTTGACGACGAGGCGGCGTCGATCCTGAAGGGCGACTTCGCCTTGTTTGCTCGCCTCGCGGCGGTCGTGGAGGAGCGGAAGGCCCGAGTCCGACCAAGAACGAATTGAGGGGTAAACTGAGGAGGTACAAGAGGGCGCTCTCCGTGGGGCGCCCTTTTGTTAGGTGCTATGACGCGGAGGCCCGGCGGCGGACCTGGTGTTTGAGGATGAGGGCGTCGAGGAGGGTCTTGGCGGCTTTCATCTCGTCTTTGTCGAAGGCGGTGAAGGCCGGATGCCGTCGAGGGGGGCTGGGCGGTGCAGTCCTCGCAGCGGTGGATCCGGATGAGGGAGCGGTCGACCAGCTCGGCCTGGGCCTTCGGGGTGAGGCCGCGGGCCTTGCGGAGAGTGGCGAAACGCGGGCACAGAATGAGTAGGGCCCTCTCTTGGCCAGCCATATCCAAACCGATATATTGAACCATGGCTCTCAAGCCCCTGCGCTGGCTCGGAAGCTCCCAGGCGGCGGTGCGCCGCTTTCCGCCGGATGCACGCAGGGATACGGGCTATCAGCTCTGGCGGGTCCAGAATGGACTGGAGCCGAGTGACTGGAAGCCGATGCCCAGTGTCGGGCCTGGGGTCCGAGAGGTTCGAGTACACGTGGAGGGTGAATTCCGGGTGCTGTATCTGGCGACGCGGCCGGAGGCGGTGTACGTGCTCCACGCCTTTGTGAAGAAGACCCAGCGGGCCCGGAAGCTCGATCTGGATGTCGCACGGGCGCGCCTCAGGGAGCTGGGCCGGCCTCACACCGAAGACTAAGAGGCGGAGATGGCGATCAAGATCACGAAGGGTTCCGACAACGTGTTTCGCGATCTCGGCTTCTCCCCGGTGGAGGCCGAGCATCTCCGGGTGCGGGCAGAGCTGATGACCGCCATTGAGAAGCTGATCGGACGCCGGAAACTCACCCAGGCCCAGGCAGCCAAGCTCCTGGGAGTCACGCAGCCCCGGGTGAGTGACCTGGTCCGCGGCCGACTCCACCGCTTCAGCATCGATGCCCTGGTCGACATGCTGGCGCGAGCGGGAGTCAAGGTCCACCTGAGCACGGAGCGAGGGTCGCGGGTCGCTTGACCTGCGCCGCCACCGGAGCGCGGGGGCGTCGCTATATGGTTGGAAGGTCGGTAACGAACTTACCCAGGATCCCATCGGGCTCGCGGGAGGCGTCAACCTCTACGTAGGCGCCGGCCACGGCCCTGTTGCCCCTGCGGCTCCCTTGGCGTCCCGGAACCCGCCCCTTCCGCCCCATCCCGCCCCCCTCACCGTTGCGGCTCATCCGGCCTCACCGCCGCCGCCGGCTCCCCCCCCTCCGGCGCCTGGATGACCAGCTCCACCAAGGCCGCCCGGGCCAGCCGGAGAAACGCCGCGATCACCGCCGCTGGCTGCTCCTCCCCCACGTATTGCCCCGACCCCGCCACGCTGTCGACCGCGAAGTCGCTGAGCGACTGGTGCAGCTGGGTCAGCCCATCCGCCTTGACCCCCGCGGGGTGTTCCACCGATCCCACCAGCAGCCGGACCGGAATGCGGGTCTCCGACAACCGGTCCCGCAGCGACTCGGGTTCCTTCGCCTTGGACATCGCCCGGAGCGCGTCGATGGTTCCGTGCACGTCGGCGGCCTGGCCGGCGGTGTACTGGTCCAGCACCGCCGGGGTGACCCAGGTGGTGTCGCCAGAGTTCTCGATCAGGTCGTGCCTCACCCGCGACCGAATCGTTCCGGGGCCGACGAACAGCTTGGTGAGAAAGCCGCCGAATCGGAGCGCGTGCTTGAGTCCGGGCGTCGCGGGGGTCTCCGCCGGGCCACCTTCGATCGAGAGAATGCCACGGACCAGGTCGGGGCGCCGGTACGCCATCCGATACGCCATGGCCGCCCCGCTCGACTGGGCCACCATCAACGCCCCCGACACACCCAGGCTGTCCATCACCTGGCCGATCCGATCGGCCTGGGCCGCAAAGGAGTAGTCGGCCTTGGAGGGGTGCGAGGACGACCCGAACGCCAGCGGCTCGACCACGATGCAGCGATACCCCAGCTCCGCGAGGCGGCTGGTGACGTGGCGGAAGCCGAAGGCGCCGCCAAAGATGCCGGGGATGAACACCACCGGATGCCCCGCGCCGATGCTGGTGGTGCGGAGGACTTCCTCGGGGGCGACCTGAACGTCGCGCACCACGGCGGTATCGGGCGCGCCGAGCAGCGCCAGGAGAGGGAGAAGCACGGGGAAGGTTCCTTGGGCCCGGACTCGGGCAGCGGCGGGGCATCGACCGGCGGATACTCCAATCTACCCCGATGCCCCGAATGCACTAGACGCCGTTCCAGCCGGAGACCACGAGCCCGACTAGAATTCGCTCGACACCTCCCGGGAGTTGCCGGTGGAAGCGCTGTATCTCCCGCTCCTGATCGTGCTGCTGGTGATGGGCCTGGTGCTGGTGCCACTGGGGTTGCCGGGGCTCTGGCTAATGGTGCTCGCCGTCATCGGTTACGGCGCGGTGACCGACTACCGGAGTGTGGGCCTCAAGACCATGGTCCTGGTCGTGGCGCTGGCCGCCATCGGGGAGCTGGTCGAGTGGTGGATGGGGTTCAAGTTCGCGAAGCGCTACGGCGGGAGCCGCCGGGCCGGCTGGGGGGCGCTGCTCGGCGGGCTGGCGGGAGCGATGGCGGGCATACCGATCCCGGTGCTCGGGAGCGTGATCGGGTCGTTCGTCGGATCGTTCGTGGGCGCCGCGATCCTGGAATACACCGCCGCCCCGACCAACGCCATCCGCACCGGCTGGGGCGCCCTGCTTGGCCGGATGTGGGCCACCGCCACCAAGATGTCGCTCGGGCTGGTCATGGCGGTGGTGGCACTGTTCGCCGCGCTCGCCTGACTAGAGCAGGATCTCTCCCCGGAAGACCATCACCGCCCCGCCGGCGACCGCCGAGCGCACTCCGTCGGCGGAGCGCCAGGCCCGCGCGGCGATGCGGCTGGTTCTCCCCATCTCGACCCCCTGGGTGATGTCGATCGCGAGCGACGGGGCGTCGCTCCGCGAGAGGAGCAGCGCCACCAGCGCCGCGCTGGCGCTCCCGGTGGCGGGGTCTTCCCAGGTCCCCGAATCGGGCGCGAACATCCGGGCCCGGACCTTCCCCGGCCCATCGTGCGCATAGAGGAAGACCTCGAGCTGGCCGTCGAGACCGTTCCAGCTCCGTGCCGTCCGCTGCCAGACCTCGATCTGAGGCGCGGCCCGGCCCAGTGCCGCCGGCTCGAGTTCGGCCAGCAGGAAAGGCATGCCGACCGACCCGACCATCGGGGGATGCACCGCGGTGCGCACGTCAGATACCGCCAGACCGAGACAGGCCGCGACCGTCTCGGCGGCCAGGGGGAGTCCGGTGCTGAGCGGCTGGGGGGCGTCGATCGAGGCGCCCGACACCCGGCCGTCGGCGTCCCGCACCAGGGTCACGGTGACGAGCCCCGCCCTTTCCTCGAAGACCAGCCGGTCTCCCACCCCGTCGCGCAGTTGGCCCAGTACGAATCCGGTCCCCACGTTGGGGTGGCCGGCGAAGGGCATTTCGTAGGTGCGATTGAAGATCCGGACCTTGGCGGTGTGGGCCGGATCGTCGGGTGGCAGGACGAAGGTGGTCTCGCTGTAATTGAATTCGGCGGCGAGCTGCTGCATCCGGCGGTCGGAGATGCCCCGGCCATCGAGCACCACGGCGAGCGGGTTGCCGCCGAACCGGTCGTGGGTGAAGACGTCGACCGTGACGTAGGGATGGGACGGCATGGCGGTCCGGGTCAGAGGGCCTGGCTGAGGGTGCGGGCGAAGGCGCGGATGGCGCGCTCGTCGCGGCGGTAGAAGGTCCAGCCCTTCTTCCGGGTGGGGATGAGGAACCCGGCGCCGACCAGCAGCGTGAGATGACGCGACACGGTGGCGGCGGCGATGCCGAGCCGTTTGCGGATGAGCACCGCGCAGACGCCGTCCTCGACCAGGTCGCCGTCGGTCTGGGGCGGGAAGTTGCCCACCGGGTCCTTGAGCAGGGCGAGGACGGCGAGGCGGACCGGACTGGCGAGCGCCTTGACCGGGGAGACCAGCGCCGCATGCTTCGTCGTTTTGCTATTTCGCATAGTTACGAAATAATAGCCGCCCGGCCGCGACGCAAGGGGACCCCGCCACCGATTCAACCCTGCGACAGCACCCGCCGGGCCGCGGCCACCGCCCGGTCCACGTCGCCGGCCGTGGTGCGCCAGCTGGAGACCGAGACCCGCATGCAACGCATGCGCCGCCAGGTGGTCCCCGTGAAGAACGCCTCGCCGGTGGCGTTGATCGCGGCGATGACCTGGTCGGTGCGAAGGTCGTGGTCCCGCTCGGCGGCGCCGCCGCGCCGGTCGAGGAAGCGCACCAGCCCCTGGTTGATCTCCGAGACCCGCACCACCTTGGCGTGGGGCAGGGCCCCGATCCGGGTGACGATGTCCCGGGCGTGGCGGGAGCAGCGCTCCACCAGGTCGGCCACGCCCGCCCGGCCCAGCTCCCGGAGCGCCGCGTAGGTGGCGAACCCGCGGGCCCGCCGCGAGTGTTCCGGATTCCAGTCGAGCTCATCCCGCACGTCGTCGGCGTGGGCCAGATAGCTGGCCCGGTGCTCCATGCCGGCGCGATGGTGCTCGGGATGGGCCACGAAGGCGTAGCCCGAGTCGTAGGGGACGTTGAGCCACTTGTGACCGTCGGTGGCCCAGGAATCGGCCTGCTCGACCCCTTCGAGGAGGTGGCGCAGCCGCGGCGTGGCGTTGCACCAGAGACCCATCGCCCCGTCGACGTGCACCCACGCCCCCGCCGCGTGCGCCAGGGCGATCAACTGGGGGAAGGGATCGAACGCCCCGCAGTTCACGTCGCCGGCCTGGAGCACCACGATGGTCGGGCGCCCCGGCTCCCGCTCCAGCGCCTCCTTGAGCACCGCGGGCGTGAGGCGCGAATCGGGGTCGGTCGGGAGCACGCCGATGCAGCCGGTGCCGAGTCCCAGGAAACGAAGGGCGCGGGTGGTGGTGCCGTGTACATGATCCGAGGTCAGGACCCGGATCGAGGGTCCTCCCGCGAGTCCGTGGGTGTTCACATCCCAACCGGCCCGGGTGAGCAGCGCGTGGCGCCCGGCGGCCAGGCAGGTGACATGCGCCATCTGACACCCGGTCACCAGCGCGAACGAGGCCGCGGCCGGAAGTCCCAGCAGGTCCTTGAGCCAGGTACCGCAGACTTCCTCCACCACCGCCGCGGCCGGGCTGCAGGCATAGAGGCCGGCGTTCTGGTCCCAGGTCGAGGTGAGCCAGTCGGCGGCCACCGCGGCGGGGAGCCCGCCCCCGATGACCCAGCCGTAGAAGCGACCGCCGGCGGAGCCGAGCAACCCCCCGGTGACATCACGGGCGAGGTCGTCCACCACCGTCGCCGGGTCCACTCCTTCCTCCGCGAGCGGAATGGCGAACCGTCGGCGCAACTCGGCGAGCGGCACCGTGGCGGCTACCGACGCGGCGTCCAGGCCCTCGAGGTAGGCCAGGGCGTGTTCCATCGCCCGTTCCAGGACGACCCGCTCGGCGGTGGTATGGAGGGACATGGCGCGACTCGGTCAGAGGTTATGCCGGGCGACCAGGCCGCCCTGGCCGTCGCCCCCGCTTGTATAGCGTAATCGGCCGGCGGGTCCGGACACCCTCGCCCGCAGGCCGAGTCGCGGCGTACCTTCGCGGGCCTGGAAAGGTCTGCCCTACCAGCCGACGCTGCTGACCTCCGCCAGTACGCCGTTGAAGTCGTTGAACTTGACGCCCTTCGGCTGGGCCGGCATGAGCGGCAGATCGACCTCGGTCCTGGCACCCTGGACCTTCACCCGCACCCGCGCCACCCGGTTGTCGCCGAGGTCGACGGTCACCGGGACATACATCACGAAGGTCTCCGGCACATTCTCCTGCAGCACCCGCAGCTTGATCCGGAACTTGCCGCCCTCGGCCGGTTCGGTCCTGGTGGCCACCTTGTAGGTGGGGAGCTGCCAGCCGTGCACCCACTGCTGGAAGAACCAGTCCATCGGCTGGCCCACGTGCTGCTCCACCACCGTCTGGAAATCCCGGGTGGCGGCGCGGCGCCCCCGGTACTGGGTGTAGAAGTCGCGCATGATCCCCTTGAAGCGCTCCTCGCTCATGCTCTGCATGTCGAGCGTGAGGATCCGGAGCATGTGCAGCACCCAGGCGCCCTTCTGGTAGACGATGACGCTGTAGTTGCTGCTCTCGTCCTGGCTGGTGTCCATCCGGTAGCCCAGCGAGATGGGAGCGGGCTTGCCGCGGCGGCGCAGGATCTCGTCGCGCCAGCGGTCCAGGGTCTTGAAGTAGAGCTCGTTCTTGCCCGAGCGGGTCTGGAGATACCAGAGCCCCGAGAAGTCGGAGAACCCCTCGCTCAGCCACTGATCGTGGTAGCTCTGGAAGTCGACCGCGATCCCCCAATACTGGTGGGCGGTCTCGTGGGCCCGGAAGATCCGGTCGAATCCCTCGTACGAGATGTTGGCGCCGGTGAGCAGCGACAGGTCCACCATGCCGGGATACGCCAGGCCTTCGGGATAGGGTACCTCGCCGGCGTAGAGGTGGGTCACCGGCGGCTCGCCGAAGACATGGCGGTAGAACTTGAGCGCATTCTGGATGTCGCCGCCGATCTCCTCCTTCGGGTTCTTGAGCGCCGGCATGCCGCTCTGGGCCATCAGGCGGCCGATCCGGTCGGACCAGTGGATCTCGATCGCCGGCATGCTGTCTTCCGCCGGCATCCGATACGATTCGAAGATGCCGAGGTTGAAGGTGGCGTTCCGGATCGGCCTGGGCGTCTTCCACCGGGTGGTGATCATGTGGCCGGGATAGGCGGCCGAGTCGGTCCGCTCGCCCACCGCCGAGACCACGAAGCCCTCGGGGGAATGGAGGATGTAGTCGAAGGTGGCCAGGCCCCGGCCGTCGAGGGTGCTGGGGTACCAGCCGGCGTACGCCACCGACTGCATGGTGAAGAGTTCGCCTCCCCAGCGATCGATGATGTTGCCGTGGTAGAACAGCTTGAGCGTTGGGGTCGCCCCTTTCGTGAGGCGGCTCTTCGCCCGGACCCAGAGATAGGGATTGAGGTGGCCCTTGAAGAACGGCGCCGGCGACCCGTCGTCCCACTGGGCGGAGTCGACGTCCAGCTTGGGCGCGAGGGTGAAGGCCAGCCAGGGACCGGCGTCGGCGTCGGCCCGCAGGGTCATGCTGGTGGCGGCGATGAGCTTGATGTCGCCGGTTCCCGACTGCGGCAGCCAGACTTCCATCTGGTGAGCCGTGATGCCGACCGACGGAGTCCGCTCGCCCGAATCGGCGACCGCCCGGGGCGTGTCCTTGCGGGGAAACCGGCTGATGGTCTCCTGGGTCCGCATCACCAGCCCGATACTGCTCTTGACAGTGAGGGAGACCGCTTCGCGGGCGGCGGGATTGATCGTGAACTGCAGCGGGTCGCCGCTTTCCGGGCCCACCACCGCGGTGAAGTAGCCGCTCTGGTCGCCGTTGAGGGCGGTCGCCGCGAGGTCGGCCGGCAGGTAGTGAGCGTCCTTGTCCGGCTTGAAGAAGTCGGCGCTCCCGGTCCAGAGGTCGACCGCTTTCTCCACCGCGTCGTCCGCGTCCTGGTGCGGCGTGCCCGACGGGGTCGTCTGCCGTGCCACCTCCGCCAGGGTGCTGTCGGCGAAGAACAGCACCGCCCAGGTGATCGGCTCGTTGAGCTGCTCCACCTTGCGGAAGAGCTTGAGTCGCTCGCGCTCGATTCCCGCCGGCGGAGTAAAGCGGAAGGTGCCCTTGCCGTTGAAGACCAGCGCCATGGTGCGGCCACCGACGGGGAAGAGCCGGGTCAGGGTCCCCGCCTCCAGGTCCAGCTCGCCGGCGTCCCTGGTCAGGGTGAGGCCCCGTACGGTCTCCACCTGGTTGGTCGGCTTGAGCCGAACGATCTCCTGGAAGCGCTCATCGTAGCTCGCGGCCATCCCTTGGGCGGTGAGCGAACGGGCGTTTGAGGCGAGGGCCAGAACGGTAAGGGCGCGGGCGAAGGCGATAGTGCGGGGGGACATGGTGCTCCCGGAGCGGTGCTGCTTCAGGCTGGAACGTTGCAGGGGACAGGAGAAGGGTCTAACAATCGGCGACCAGACGCAAGGCCGGGCCTCGCACGGCGCTGCGGCACGCCCGACCGCAATCGCGTCTCAAGGCAACGTGGCGCCGGCGGCGTGGACAACGGGCAGGGAATCGGAGCCGATACACCGGGCCCGGCCCGAGCGCTTGGCGGCGAGCAGGCGTCCGTCGGCACAGGTGACCAGGGCCTTGCCGGTCGTCAGCCCGGGATCGACCGGGGTGCCGGCCACCCCGGCGCTGAAATCGACCGCGATGGTGTGGCCGTCGCCCAGCTCGATCGGCGTGGAGGCGATCTCCTGGCGCAGCGCCTCGATCCGCAGGAGGGCCGCATCGCGGGGCGTTCCCGGCATGAGGATGACGAACTCCTCGCCCCCGTAGCGGGCCACGGTATCGGTGCGCCGCATCGCCTTGAACAGCAGCTGGGCCACCTGGCAGAGGGTCTGGTCGCCCAGGGTATGGCCGTGCTGATCGTTGATCTGCTTGAAGTGGTCGAGGTCCAGGATGGCGAGCGAAAGCGGCTGGTTCTGGCGGGCGGCACTCTCCAGCGCCTGCGCCAGCATCCGATCGAAATGGCCCCGGTTGAAGAGGCCGGTCAGGCGGTCGTGGGAGGCGAGATACAGCAGCCGCTGGGCCCGCCGGACGATGGTCACCGCCAGCAGGGTGGTAATGCCGAGGAGGATGAGCCGGGTGGCGAGGTCCACCGTCGAGTAGGCCCCGGTCCCCATCTCGTAGCGGGGATCGCCCAGGTCGTAGTGCGCCCCGCTCCAGGCCCACAGTCCGCCGTACTGCGCCAGGGCGAGGAGGCCGGACACGATGCAGACCCGGGCATCGTACCGGAGGCTGGAGGCCACGATGGCGAGAAAATACATCTCGAAGGTCTCCTTCGAGTTGAGCGCCACCAGCGGCGAACCGACCACCAGGAACGAGAGCAGCGCCGTGCTCACCATCGACACATCGAAGGCGCTCGAGGCGAACCCGATCCAGGGCCACCACCGCCCGGTCCGGAGTACCACCCAGAGGATCACCGCGACGACGCTGGCCGCGAGCGTCACGCTGAAGCCGGTGACGTGAATCGGTTCTTCGGGGTGGTGGAGGATGTTCCAGGTCGGCGCGATGAGTAGCAGGCCCATGGCCACGACCCGCACCCTGGCGACCACCAGCTCACCCTCGATACCGGCCGTGGCGAGCGCCGGATCCGGCCGCGCCCAGATGGGAGGGGCGGCCACGCCTTCGGTGTAGCTCTCGGCGGTCAATGGGGTGGTCATGGGGTCGCTATTGAATAGTAGCAGCCCCGACCGCTCTGCCCGCTGGCCGTGTCGGGCGGGGGCGACGATCCCCGCATCAGAGGGGACGGTCACCCTCCGACGACAGGCCAAGATGTCCACGAACGCCGAGTACCCGATTCGCCGCGCGTCCCGCCGTGTGACGGCTCCCCACACCGACTTGCCCATCACGCCTCGGCCAGGCGGTGGGTCGCGCCTCGACGGTATCGACCTGGTACGAGGCCTTGTGATCGTGCTGATGGCGTTGGATCACACCCGGGACTTCTTCAGCGCGGTGCGTTTCGATCCGACCGACCTGACCCAGGCCAGTCCGGCGCTCTTCCTGACCCGCTGGATCACTCACTACTGCGCTCCGGCCTTCGTCTTCCTCGCCGGGGTGAGCGCGGCGCTGATGGCAAGGAAGCGGACCGCCGCGGAACTCTCGCGCTTCCTGGTGAGCCGGGGTCTCTGGCTCATCCTGCTTGAGTTCACCGTAGTGTACTTCGGCTGGCACTATAACCTGCGGTTCGAGGAGGTCTACGCCCAGGTCATCTGGGCCATCGGGGCATCGATGGTGGTCCTGGCCGGACTCATTCGGCTCCCGCGCAAGGCCGTCTGGGCGATTGCGCTCGGACTGATCCTGGGCCATAACCTGCTCGACGGTCTGGTCCCGGCCGATTTCGGTGTCCTCGCCCCCCTGTGGCGGGTCCTGCACTCTCCCGGGGCCATTCCCGGCACGACGGTGCTGATCAGATATCCGCTGATCCCATGGATCGGGGTCATGGCGGCGGGCTACCTGCTCGGGTCGCTCTGGACCGGGCACACCGCGGAGGCCCGCCGGCATTGGCTGGCCGTGCTGGGTGTGAGCCTCATCGCCGGGTTCCTGGTTCTGCGTCTTGGCGGGATCTACGGCGAACCGTCCATCTGGGACCCCTCACTCCCTCATCCCCTGCTGGCGGTGCTCAACACCACCAAGTATCCCCCTTCGCTTCTTTTCCTGATGATGACGCTGGGGCCGGCCTTCCTGCTGCTTTCCTTCACCGACAAGGGCGCGCCGAGGGGCCTCGGGTGGCTGGTGCCCTTCGGGCGGGTGCCACTCTTCTTCTACGCCGCTCACATCTACCTGATACACGGCCTGGCGGTGCTGGTGGGCCGCGCCGAGGGGTTCGCCGCAGGGGATATGATGAAGCGCCAGCCGCCGGACGGCTTTGGATTCGGGCTGCCGGTGGTGTACCTGGTGTGGGTGGGCGTGATCGCGACGCTATATCCGCTCTGCCGCTGGTGCGGGAGGGTGAAGGCCGCAGGGAAGGGGTGGTGGTGGGGCTACCTCTGACGCTGCGTCGGGCGCGGCCGCTCACCCCGGCCGCTGTCGCTCCCCCCCGGAGTAGTACCCGGTCCCGATGGCCTCGGTCAGCGCGCCCCGCTGCTGGTCATCCCACGTCTTCTTGCCGGCGAGACGCTGCCGGAGCTGCTCCCGGGTGAGCGTGGCCTGGCCCGGCCCCGGGTCATCGAACATGAAATTGGCGGCATCGGACGTGTGCTCCAGGCTGGCCAGCCGGTGGCCCAGCTCGTGGACCGCGGTGTTGCCGAGCGCCCGCGCGAGGTCCGTGTCCGCGGCCTGGAAGACCGGCTCGCCCGGCGTCTGATTGCGGCAGACCCGCACCTCGAGATGGGCGCTCGCGAAGACCGCGGTGCCCCCTTCATTACCCAGCAGCAGCCGCTGGCCCTTGCAAGGCACCACCCGCTGTTCGATGTCGGTGAACGTGATCGTGACGTCGTCCGAGGAGTCGGACCCACTGCTGAACTTGAGCGTGCGCTGGGCCTGCTCCGCGAGGGGAGCAAACGCCTCCCGGATCACCTGCTCGACCACGGTCCACTTGGCCGCGGTGACCCGGGTCTGCTTCCGCAGTCCCAGGATGAAGCTCCGGTCGACCACGGGGGTGATCTGGACCCCGCGATCCTGTTCCGGCCCGGAGGGCCAGCCGGCCGGTTCTCCCAGGGCCTGGACCTGGATGTTGGCGGGCGGGAACTTGAGGGAGGGAATCCCCTTCAGAAAACGGGCGACCGCATCGGCCCGATCCATCGAGAGGCCGACATCGGCCCCGGGCGACTCCGACCGGTCGGCCCGGCCCACCAGCCGTATTTTGTTGCGCCCGCTCTGGAGGATGCCGCCGATCACCTCACGCAGGGCGGCCTCATGCTCCGGCTTGAGGTCGGCCCGCTGGGGGTCGAAGTTGTAGAGCAGGTACCCGACGACCGCGCCCCGCGCGGATGCCGTCACCGATGCGAACTTCCCCGGCCCGCTTCCCGCCATGGCTCCTCCGGCTGGTGAAATGGGGGTCCGGTCAGGCCACGAGGTACTGGACTCCGTGCTCCCATTGTCAGGACCCGCCTACTTTGAACGGGGCCATGGGGCCTGGATTCTCAGCACCTGGGGCGACGTCGCGGCGGCGTTGGGCGACCGGCGTCTGGTGATCGCCGAAGGTGCCGTGCCGCTGGATGCCCCGGAGCCGATCGTGACCGACCCGGCCCAGGTCGGCGCCTGGCGCACCGAGCTGGAGCGGGCGGCCCGGACCGTCGCCGGATCGCTTCCGGCGGGGCGGCCGATCGATCTGGTCGGCAGCTGTGCCGCGCCGTGGTCACTCCAGCTGGCGGCGCGGGTCGCGGGGATCTCCCTGCCGGCGGCTGAAGCGCTGCTGCCCTGGTCGCGGGCGGTCTTCGACGCCGCGGCCCACGCCACCGGACCGGACACCACCCCCGCGCAGCGGGAGGCCTCCACCGCGCTGGCCCGCCAGCTGCCCCCGGCCGCTCTCTCGGTCCAGACATTCGTGGCCCTGGCGCACACCCTCCCGCATCTGCTCGCGTCCGCCTGGCACCTGCTCATCCAGGATCCCGACCTGGTCGGTGCGACCCGTGACGATGCCCTCCGGCTGCCTCTGGTCATGGAGGAGCTGCTGCGTCTGGGGGGACCGTCGAGGGTGGTGTTCCGGATCGGTACCGCTCCGGTCGCGATCGGCGCGGCGCGGATCCAGGCCGGTCAGCGGGTGCAGCTGCATCTCGCCACCGCCAACCGCGACCCGCTCCGTTTCGCCGAACCGGACCGGCTGCTCCCGGAGCGGAGTCCGGGAGGGCACCTGGCCTTCGGGCGCGGGCGCCACGCCTGTGCCGGCGCGCAGCTGATTCGCCACGCCGCCGGAGTCGCCACCGCGGCGTTGCTGGAGGCCACTCGCCGCATCGAGCCCGCGGGCGATCCGACCTGGCTCGAGGGCAACGCCATCCGGGCCCCGGCCTCGCTCCCGGTCGTGCTTCGGCGCTAGACGGTCCCCCGGCTCAAGAGCCGATCCACCTCGTCGTAGCCGGTGGGGAGCACCACCCCCGCGACCGACGCACCGGCCGCGAGCAGCGCCGCCACCGATTCCGGCGACCGCCGGTCGGACCAGTAGGAATCGACACATGCCTTGATGGCCAGCATGAGCGGGGTGCGGCCCTTCCCGTCGGGCAGGTCGAGATCGGCCCCGCGGCGGAGCAGCAGCCTGACGGTATCGTGCCAGGCCCGCCAGGCGGCGGCATGCAGCGCGGTGCTTTCCGGCGCCAGGTCCCAGTAGCCGTCGCCCGGATGGCGCGCGTCGATCGGCACCCCGAGATCGAGCAGCCGGCCCACTCCGGCGCTGTTGGCGGTGCCGGCGAACTCCGTGAGCAGGGTCCCGCCCGCGGCCCGGAGGTCGTCCACCAGCGCGGGAGTCTCCCGCAGGATCGTGGCGATGGTGTCGCCGTCATCCTGGGCGCAGGCGGCGATGAGCCGGTCCACTCCGGAGAGCTCGGTCGAGATGCCGCGCCGCTGAAAGAGACGCAGGAGGTCGCCGCGGCCACGCCGCGCCGCGCGGGCCACCCCGGAGCGTCCTTCCTGGATCCGGGTGGGATCGCCCCCATGCTCCAGGAGCAGCTCCAGGATCGCCCGGCTGTTGTCCCGCTCGATGGCATGCAGCACCGGACTCAAGCCGCCCCGTCCCCAGCGCATGTTGGGGCTGGCCCCGCGTTCCAGCAGGTACTTCACCCCCTCCTCGTCGTGCCAGTCGTGCTTGCGGACCAGCATCAGAGCGAGGCGCTCCGGGGTGACCCGCCCGGTCTCCACCACCAGCTTCATCGTGTCGAGGTCGTATCCCTCGGGCGAGTGGTAGGCCACCTCCTCGTCATTGGGGTCGGCCCCGCGCTGGAGCAGCAGGCGTGTGAGCGGAGCGTGATGGGCTACCCCAGCGGCGCCGTAGAGCGGCGTCTCGAATTCGGGGAAGGTGCCGGTGGTCCAGAACCCGCCGTTGGGGTCGGCGCCGGCATCGAGCAGGGAAGTGGCCGCCCGGAGGAAGCCGTCGGTGCGCGCCGGTTCCAGTCGGAGGAACCGGGACAGGCAGAGATAGACCAGGGGAGTCCCGCCATAGGGCGGGGCCGGCTGGCGAACCAGGGCGGGATCCCGATCGAGAAAGGCGCGTACCAGCGCCTCGTCGCCCAGCGCCGCGGCGGCATGCACCGAAGCGGTCGGGAGCGTGGGATGCGCGGCGAGGATCGCCCGGGCCTCGTCGAGCGAGCCGTGCCAGGTCGCGGCCGCGAGAAATGCCGTCCGAGCCGGGTAGTCGGGGATCGACTCAGAGATAGCGGAGCCACCATTCCGTTCGCCGCGCCTTGATTCCGGCGAACCAACGACAGGCGAAGTAGAGCAGCACCACGGCGACGGCCCAGACCGCATACAGGAGCCCGAGGCTCCAGGTGTACCCCTCCGGTGGGGGTGGATTGCCCACGGGATGATTGGCGAAGAGCCAGGGGCTCACCGCTCCGAGCCGGATGACCGAGACCGCGATAGCGAGGAGGTGGATGAACAGCAGATGCATCAGGTAGTAGAAGAACGGCACCCGCCCGAAGAGGGCGAGCCAGTCGGCCACCCGGCCCCGCACCCGTTCCAACCAGGGCATGAGCGCGATGGTCGGGCCCAGCGTCATCAACAGGAAGAGCAGGGACGCGGGGTACTTGCTGGTGCTGAGGAACCGGAAGAGTGCCGGCGCCTGGGGTGGCCCATTGGGCGATGCCGCCCCGGCGGCCCAACGGCTGGGATCGCCGTAGAGGTCGAATCCGCGGAGCACCAGGAAGAGGGCGATGGCGCCGAGACCCACGGTGCGACAGAGGCGGTCGCGCTCCGAAGCGGGACGGGTCAGCAGGCTCCCGAAGGCGTAGCCCGCGGCCATCACTCCGACCCAGGGAACGATCGAGTAGAGCACTACCAGCACCGGCCCATCGGGCCCCAGGCGCACCGGTCCGGCAAAGAACCCGACATAGAGAATCCGCCAGAGCCAGCCCGCCGGGTCCTGTCCCAGGCCGCTCACGATGGCGCCTATCCGGGGATCGAGGAGGTTGTGCCCCGCGATGATGGCCACGCCGAATCCGCCCACGACCGGTACCGGCAGCTTGACCAGGCCCGCCAGCACGATCATGGACCAGCCGATGACCCAGATGACTCCCGCCAGCTCATAACGGGCAAAGTCGAGGTTGAAGGTCCAGAAGAACCGGATCACCGTGAGCTCCAGCAGGATCAGCCAGAGCCCGCGGAACAGGAGCTGGCGCGAGAGATCGCTTCGCCGTCGGCCCTGCAGAAAGGCGCTGGTGCCCGCCAGAAACACGAAGGCCGGGGCGCAGAAATGGGTAATCCAGCGGGTGAAGAAGATGCCCGCCGTGGGCCCCCCGGCCGGGAGCCCGGAGTAGACCCGCACGTGATCGATGGCCATGAGCACCATGACCGTGCCGCGGACGATGTCGATGGAGTGGAGCCGGGCGTGGCCGGCGGTCGGGGGCGGCGGGGCGGGGGCGAGTGTCGCGGTCATGAGGAGAACGGTGGGAGCCCCGGCGCGCCTCGGCAAGGCAGCGGCCGGCACCGGCGCCGGCGCCGCAGCCGGCGGTTCCGGTTACGCCGCGACCGGCGAGCGGTACCTCACAATCAGCCCCGCCGCCCCGCCGGACGGAGCAGCGCCTTCACCTCGGCGAGCCGTCTTCGGCTGACCGGGATCGCGGTGCCGTCACGAAGCACGACCGTCGCCTCGCGATCCTCACCGCCGGTCCTCCATTCGCGGACGTGATCCAGCCGGACGATCGCCGAGCGGTGGACCCGGACGAAGGCGGCCGGGTCGAGACGGGCCATCAGCGCGGAGAGAGATGCACGAACCAGGTGTGTCCGCCCGTGACAATGGATCCGGGCCCGGTAGTCGTCCGCCTCGATCCACGCGATCTCACCCGGATCGAGCAGCAGTTCGCCCCGGTCGGTCGGCACCGGAATGGCGGCGCCGCCGGTGGAGGTCGGTCGGGGCGGACGGGGCTCCGGCGCGCCGGCGCCGAGCAGGGCGGAGAGACGTCCCGCCAACTGGACCGCGTCCTGCAGCCGCAGCCGTTCCCGTACCCGCGCCATGGTGGTCCGGAAGCGTGCCTCGGACAGGGGCTTGACCAGGTAGTCGATGGCGTAGGCCTCGAAGGCCTGCACCGCAAAGGCATCGTGCGCCGTCACGAAGACGGTGAGCGGCATCCGCTCGGCCCCGTGAGCCCGGATCACGCCCAGCCCGTCCAGCCCCGGCATCTGCACGTCGAGGAAGACCAGGTCGGGCGTCAGGGTCGCGAGGGCCCGCAGCGCCTCCCTGCCGTCGCGGCTCTCGCCCGCCACCACGAACTCGGGGTACCCCGCGAGCAGCTGTCGCACTCCGCGGCGGGCCAACGGCTCATCGTCCACGATCAGGACCCGCACCTCGCTCACGCCGCCGCCTTTCGATAGGGAATTCGCACGGTAGCCACCGCGCCCCCCTCCGCGGTCCGGGTAAGCTCGAGGCTCGCCGCGGCGCCATACAGCGTGGCCAGGCGCTCCCGGGTGGCGCTCAATCCTACCCCGTCGACGGTGGGGCCCTGGTCGGGCCCCGGTCCGTCGTCGACCACGGAGAGAACCAGCATGTCGCCGTCGCGCCGCGCCTCCACCCGGAGCAGCGTGGCCGTGGAGTGGCGCGCGAGTCCGTGTCGCACCGCGTTCTCCACCAGCGGCTGGAGCAGGAACTCCGGCACCAGGGCGGTCGTGAGCGTCTCCGGCACCACAAAGACCGGGTGCAACCGATCGGGAAAGCGCATCTCTTCGATCGAGAGGTACTGCCTGGTGAACTCCAGCTCCTCGGCCAGGGGCACCTCCTGAGGCCGGTCGGCCCGCATCACCCGACGGAGCATGTCGCCCAGCTGTTCCAGCATGCGGACCGCGGTGGAATGGTCCCGGTCCCGCACGATCACGGTGATGGCGTTGAGACTGTTGAGGAGGAAGTGCGGCTGGAGTTGCATGCGGAGCGCGCCGAGCCGCGCCTCGGACAGCTGAGCCGACAGGCGGGCCGCCTGCAGCTCCCGTTCCCGGGCCGCGACGAACCAGGCGGTGGCATGCTGCACCCCGAGGACCGCGAAGTACACCGCGACGCCGAACGGCAAGGAGATGAGAAACCATTGGGTCAGCGATCCCAGCGTCGGCGCCCGATTGGGATCGAGCACGAACCAGCGCAGCAGCGTGCCCGCGCCGGCCCAGGCGCCGCAGAGCAGTATCCCCGCCACCGTGTGAATCGCGATCCGGCCCGGGAGCTTCCCCCGCGCCAGGGGCAGCCGCTCTCCCAGCCAGAACACCGCCGGTGTCAGGAGAGCATAGAGGAACCAGTCCCCGCCCTCCCAGAGGAGACTCCGCCAGGTAGCCGGCTGCCAGTTGCCCAGCCGGCCCTGGAGGTACGCGGCCCAGGCGGCGAGAACCGCGGGACCGGCCCACGCCAGCGAGACCAGGAGCCAGACGGGCGGATGCCGGCGAACGATGGAAGGCATGCCGATGAAGCTACCCCGCGAGCCGCCCCGGACAATTCTCGGGTTTACGACCGCGGCTTCCCTCGGCGCTGGCGCCGATAATAGGCGGCGGCCTTGGCCCGGCTGCCACAGCCGGCCATGCTGCACCAGCGGCGTCGCCCGTTCCGGGTCACGTCATAGAAGTACAGAATGCACCGGGGGTTCTCGCACCGCCGCAGCAGGGCCGGGTCGCCCTCGGTCAGGAGCCAGGCGGCCGAGTCTGCCACCGGGGCCAGGAGCTCGAGGGCCGAGGCACCGGTCGAGACCTGCGTGAGGGTGTAGCCGCCGCCCTTGCGCACCAGGCGGCCCTGACTGGTCCGTGCGGCCAGCACCCGATTGATCGCCCCGATGTCCTCCGGCATCGGCGGCCTCCCTTCGCTCAAGCGCTCCACCACGCGCCGGAGGCCCTGCCGGAATCCCAGGGCCTGCCGCACCACGCCGGCTCCCTCGGCCCTGCCCTCCCATCGCTCCCGGGCCGAGCGGGCCTCGGCCTCGGTGATGAGCCCCGCCTCCGACAGCCAGCGCGCCAGCCCGCCGAAGTCGTGGAGCAAGTCCACCCGCTCCCCGTCGGCCATGGCTTCGGTATTCACGAAATCGAGGCAGGGGAGGTTCCCCACCCAGAGAAACGGTATCGCCGGATCGTGCATGGAGCGAAACATAGCGCGGGTCCTATAACCGGCAACAGCACGTTTGACTGGTGAGGTGTTGCGTATTACCATCTATCACGTTGTTTGGTGGTAATACAACCGCCTGTCATCTTCTTTGGAGGCGCCAATGCACCCGGTGGTCCGGACCGGCCATGTCGGTCTCAACGTGAGTGACCTCTCCCGTTCCCGGGAGTTCTATCGCCAGGCCCTCGGTCTCGAGGTCCTCGGCGAGTCGGCCGACGCCGCCCGGAGCTGGGCCTTCCTGGGCCACGGCGCGAACGTGATGCTGACCCTCTGGCGTCAGAGCAGCGGGTCCTTTCCGACCGACCGCCCGGGGTTGCACCACCTGTCATTTCAGGTCGATTCGGTGGAGCAGGTCCGGGAAGCCGAGCAGCGGCTGCGGACCCTGGGGGCCCGGATTCACCATGGCGGGATCGTGCCCCATGCGGAGGGTCGGGATTCCGGAGGGATCTTCTTCGAGGACCCCGATGGGATCCGGCTGGAAGTCTTCGCGTCCACCGGCGCCGCCGCGCAGGGGACGGCTCCACATGGCGCCGCTCCCACCTGCGGCTTCTTCTGAGCGCCCAATGACCTCCGGTCCTTTTCATCATGGCGAGCTCGCGGTGCAGCAGCGGGCCGGCGTCGCCGCCATGGCAAGCCGGGTCGGGAACGGGATTCACCCCGTCCTTCCGCCGGCGGCCGCCGACTTCCTGGCCCAACGGTCCTGGGTGGTGCTGGCCACCACCGATGCCCGGGGGCGCCCGTGGGCATCGGTCGTCAGCGGGCCTCCCGGCTTTGTTGCGGCCCCGCCTGGTCCCCGGGAGGTCCGCGAGGTTCGGGTGACGACCCGGCCAGTGGCGGGCGATCCGCTCCAGGAGACGCTGTCCACCACCAGCCACGTGGGGCTGCTCGCGATCGACCTGGCCACTCGGCGGCGGATGCGGCTCAACGGCCGCTTGGTGGCGTACGCCGGGGAGACCATCGTTCTCGCGGTGGATCAGGTGTACGCCAACTGTCCGAAGTACATCCAACGACGGTTGGAGGTTATGCCACCGCCTCCCGCCGACCCGGCCAGCGGCGTCCCGCGGGCGACGAAGATGAATCGGCGCCAGCGGGAATGGCTCGCGGCGGCGGACACGTTCTTTGTCGCCACGGTCAACCCGGGCGAGGGCGCTGACGCGTCGCACCGGGGAGGCGCGCCCGGCTTCCTGCAAGTCGAGGCGCACCGGCTCCGCTGGCCCGACTACCCCGGGAACATGATGTTCAACACCCTGGGCAACATCGAGGCCGCGGGTCGGGCCGGACTGCTGGTGCCGGATTTCCAAGCCGGAAAAGCGCTGGCGTTGACCGGAACCGCTCGGATCGAATGGAGCGGGGAAACCCGCGCGGTCGAACTGGACGTCGAAGAGGTGGCGGAGCTGAGCGGTGTGTTTCCAGCGGGCCTCATCCTTCAGGACTACTCGCCTCACCTCCCCGCGGTCGAGTTAGGGGCAACACTAATCCACTCAGCAGAGGGAAATTTGACGGAAAATTGACCCACGGTCGCTATTCTTGCGGCAAGGCACACCTGACTCTCCCTTCCACTGCCGGCAGGAATCTCATGGTCGCTTCCTCGCGCAACCTCTGGTACTGGGCGTGGCTGGTGCAGATGACCGTTCCCAAGCGCGGGGGCGGCGCCAATGCCCAGGTCTGGCGTAACCTGGTGCTGGTGCAGGCCCAGAGCGCCGAGGAAGCTCTGACCAAAGCCGAGGCCCTCGGCCGGAGCGCCGCCGGCGACGCCGACGGCGCCCTGGTGCTCAACGGTCAGCCTGCCAAGGCGGTGTTTGTGGGGATCGCGGACGCCGGCCTGGTGGACTTCCGGCTCGCGGACGGCGTGGAAGTGATGTTCCAGATGGAACAGAACACCTCACGCCGGGCCAGAAGCCTGGCCCGGGCGCGACCCAAGCTGGTGGCCCAGCTCAAGCACGAGGCCGAGCTGTTCAAGGCATCGACGGCCCCGGCCGGGCATTCCCGCCGTCAGCCAGATAGAGCACCTTCCCGCCCGCTTCGCGCCGCCAGAGCGTAAGGTACTTCCCGTAGGATGGAGCGCCCCCCTTCGGGGTGATGACCGACTCCCCGACGGTGAAGCCGAGATCGGGCGCGCCACCCCCGGCCACCGGGTGCCAGATCCACCTCGAATCGTCTCCATCGAGCCAACGCCGGATCCCCTCCGGTCCCCGGTTGATTTCCCCCGTACCGGAGAAGGTCACGGCGTCCGACGTGGCAAAGGCGGCGAAGGCCGCCGGCGCTCCCCGCTTGCCCGCCAACGCCGCAAAGGCCAGGTCGGCACGGGCAAAATCGGCCGCCGGTCCTGAGGTCGGCATCGCCGATAGCGTCGGCGCCGAGAACCCCGCCGGCGCGCTGTAGGCGGTGGCGGGCAGCAGCCCGACCTCGACGTGAGCGACGAGCTTCCAGCCGTCGGGGCCGTGGCGCCAGGCGGAGAGATACTTGCCGAAACGAATCGGCGGCCCGGCGCCCGCGGCGGCCGCGATACCGGTGACACCGTAGGTCACCCCGAAGCTTCCGTCTCGCGACACCTCCCCGTAGAGCGGCACCCATCGCACCGTCAGCGCGGTGAGCGCGGCCTGGCTCCCGAGCAGTTGCCGCGCCGCATCCCGGCCCTGGATCACCGGCGCGCCCGGATACAACAGCACCAGGTCGGACGCCCCCATGGCGGCCAGCGCCGAGCCGAGGCCCCGGACCATCGCGGTATCGGCCGCGGCGTGATCGGCGGCGATCAGCGACTCGTGACGGCTGGCCGCGTCATTGGGCGCCTGCTGGCCCGCCAGGAGCGCGGGGAAAAAGACGAAGGCCCAGGCGACCATCCTGCGAATGCCCTCGGTGTTGCGTCTCATGCGCGCTCCGTATGGGGGTAAGTCGGGGTTGCGGGGTTGGACGAATCGGTGGGCTGCACCATGCTGACTGCGGTCGGGGGCGCCGGGTTTCACCCTGGCGGCAGTCTCCGCCACCATGTCTTGCTCCACTCCGAAACGGCCCATTGGAGGACGAGCCGCCAGGCCTCGTGCCGCCCGACCGCAGCCCGATTCCATCCGGGGGGCCTAGATTGAGGTAACGCTCTACCGGAGCCCCGATGTTCGACGTAATCAATCTCAGAGACAAGCTGACCCGATTCGACGATCACTGGAGTCCCAAGGTGATCGCCGACCTCAACGACTCCCACGTGAAGCTGGCCAAACTCCAGGGGGAGTTCGTCTGGCACCAGCATGCGCTGGAAGATGAGCTGTTCCTGATTCTGTACGGGGACCTGGTCATTGAATTCCGGGACCGCACCCTGACCCTGCACCCGGGCGAGATGGTAGTCATTCCCCGGGGCGTGGAGCACCGGCCGGTGGCCCCCGAAGAAGTTGGCATCCTGCTGATCGAACCCAAGGGGATCCATCACACCGGTGGGGTCGAGGATCCTCGCACGGTGACCGAGTGGCAACGCATCTGACCTCGATGGCGCGGCGCAATGGATGATCCCGCCGAGTGGGATCGCCTGGTCGCGGCCATCGAGGCGGTACCGGCATCGCCCCCCGGCTGGGTCTGGGCCTTCCTCGTGCTCCAGGGCCTGGTGGAGCAGAGTCCCGAGGCGGAGCAGGAGTTTCACCGCCTCTGGAAGGCCGCGAAGAAGGAGCCGCAGGGCCCAGGTCCCTCCCTGGGCTTCCGGATGGCGGCCGCACTCCGCTACGCGGGCATTGCCCTGCCCCGCGCCGGCGAATCGGATCCCTACGGGCGGGAAGCGCGGAGCCGCGCCATCATCGCGTGGCAGTGGCACCGCACCTGAGCCGTTGCTGGCCGCCCCCGATTCCGACATTTTCCACCGATCGCCGCCCCCGCCGTTCCGGACTCTCCCGGTCACCCCAGGGACCCATGCCGCCAGCTCCGATCGCGAGATACCACGTCCTCGATTTCGGCACCGTCAAAGGCTCCTCCACCGGCGCCAGCGCGCTGATCGCTCACATCAACTCCCCCAAGGGGATTCGGCACATGACCGGCCCCCGCCGGGCGGTGATCTTCGGGGAGCGGGCCGACGGCGCCGCCTCGGAGCAGGCCAAGCTCTACCTGAGCGATGGCGCGCTGGAGGCGGCCCGCGAGGTCAACCTCACCTTCAAGGTCCTCGAGATCATCGAAGCCGGCCGGCTGCCGGAATCGGCGGTGCTCCTCCAGGGACAGCCCTGACCCGCCACTCCCGCTGTTCTGTCGGACCTCAGCGCCAGAATCCGCATCCTCAGGAGAGGGAGGGCACCCGGATCTACCGGGGCCTCCCGGACGCCCGGAGGATGCGCACATGCCCAAATCGCCGCTTCGCCGTCACCTGCTCCAACTGGACGGACACCCGTTCCTGACCGACGGCGGTATCGAAACCACCATCATGTTCCACGAAGGGATCCCGCTCCCCGACTTCGCCGCCTTCGATCTGCTGCGGCGACCGGGAGGCGTCGAAGTGCTGGCGCGATATTACCGCAGCTACGCCGCCCTGGCGGTGCGCCACGGCGCCGGCTTCATCTTCGAGTCGCCCACCTGGCGCGCCAGTCGCGACTGGGGTGGGCGGCTGGGCTACTCGGACGCGGATCTCGATGCGGCCAACCGGGGGGCCATCGCCCTGATGCTGCGGCTGCGGGACGAGTACACCCCGACCGTGCCGATGGTCGTGAGTGGCTGCGTCGGGCCTCGGGGCGACGGCTATGTCCCCTCGGCCCGCATGAGTGCGGCCGAGGCGGAGGCCTATCACGCGATCCAGATCGCCAGCTTCGCGGCGACCGAGGCCGATCTGATTACGGCGATCACGATGAACTACGTGGAGGAAGCCATCGGCATCACCCGCGCGGCGCAGGCCGCCGGCATGCCGGCGGTGATCAGCTTCACGGTGGAGACCGACGGCCGACTGCCGACCGGCGATTCGCTGGCGGAGGCGATCGCCGCAGTGGATCGGGCCACCGGCGCGGGGCCGGCCTACTACATGGTCAACTGTGCCCATCCCTCGCACTTCAGCCACCTGCTCTCCGGCGCCGACTGGGCCCGGCGGATCCGGGGGCTGCGGGCCAACGCCAGCACCCGGAGTCACGCCGAACTCAACGAGGCGCCCGATCTCGATATCGGGAACCCGGTGGAGCTTGGCCGCGAGTACGGCGAACTCTGTCGCCGCCTGCCCTGGGTCAACGTGCTGGGCGGCTGCTGTGGCACCGATCACCGGCATCTCGCGGCCATTGCCCACGCGGTGCTGCCCCGGGGACTTCGCGATTGGCGGCGATCGGCGTGAGTTCGCCCCGGGACCGGCGGCGGGATCAGCTCGGCGGCACGGCCCAGAGGTCGCGCAGCGATCCCACCCGCTCCACCGCCCAGCCACGGGCCCGGAGCCGCTCGACCACGTACCGCTGATGGAGCGGGGTGATGGCGATGGCGGCGTAGGCCCATCGGAGGGCCGGCAGGTAGACCATCAGGGAGCCGGGAGCGTCGGGCAGATCGACCGGCTCTACCCAGACCGAGTCGCCACCCAGGCGTAACCAGTCGCCCCGGGTGACCGCGCTGTTCCGCGGCAGGCTCGCCCCGTGATTGCGGAGAATGGTCTCGATGAACGGGGTGGCGCCGGCGCCCAGGTGGAGCGGTACCTGCTGCCGCTGGAGCCAGACCGCGCCCCCGTTGGACTCGGCCGGCAGCGTCAGCATGGCGCCGCCCACCGGCGCGCCACCGTCGTTCTGCCGCAGCCAGGCCACCGCCCGCTCGGCGTTGAGCGGGGTCTGCCCACCTTCCAACAGGAGCCAGCTGGCTCCCACCTTGATGGCCCCCGCCGGATAGCCGAATAACCCGAAGCGGACCAGGCCCGGCTGGATCATCCGGGCCGAGTCGAGCGGCACGTCCTGCATCGGCCGATTCGCGGTGGCGAGGAAGGCGGCCCGCAACGAATCGCTCACCACGAAAGAGTCGGCCGCGGCGGTATCGACGGCAAAGGCCAGCACCGTGATCCGCTTGTAGGGCCGTCCCACCCGTCGCACATCGAGTTGCCGGGGGAGAGTGGTCCCGTCCGGGCCGGTGGTCCAGCGGGAATACCAGATCTCCACCTCCATCCGGCCCCAGGGCGCCAGCCCGAAGTCGTTAGGCTGCGCCGCCCTATAGCGTGCGAGGGCGAGCAGGCCATCGGTCCGCCGGAAGCAGAGCGTCGCGGGCAGGCCGCCCACCGTGGCCGTGACCCGGGCGTGCGGAACCCCGCCGATACCCGTGTCGCTCAGACTGCGGAGGTCGACGGCGGCACGGGCTTCGAGCAACAGTCGTTCGGCCGCGAAGGTGAAGACCTCGTGCCGCTCGTCCACATAGGCCACGTTGAGCGGCGCCCAGGCGCCATTGGATTGCCGGATGGCGACGCTGTCGCGCACCACGTCGGTGATCTCCCGCCAGCTGCTGCCCACTGGAAAGCGCCGCAGGTTTCGCCAGGCGGGGATAGAGTAGTTCCGCTGCTCGGTGTGACGCTCGTAGGAGGGGAGGTCACCGTACGGTCGGGAGTCGAAGGTGGTGCGCTGCCACTGGGTCATCAGCTCCAACCGGACCCGGGTGAGGCCGGCCAGTGCCGGTGCGCCACCCATGCGGGTGATCGCCGCGTCGATGATCGTGACGGCGCGCGGATCGGGCGCCGGAACATGGGCCAGCAAGAGCGTGGCAAGGACCAGGGGGCGAACCATGGCTGGGTCTCACAGTCGAGGGAGGCGCGCGGTCGACCCGGGCGGCGCGCCCGGATGACGGCTCAGGAGAAATGACGACGCTTGAGCGGAGAGGAGGGTCGGATCTGCCGCGGATGGCAGGGCCCCCGGGGCGAATGCCGGGTTACCGGGGTAGACGGGTTCGACGCAGCCGGGGTGGGCCGGCGCCCTGGAACCGCCCTGTGCCCTTCGAGGTTAGCAGGTAGGGGCCCGGGCCGACCCCGTGTCGGCCGGGCATCTAGCCTCTGCCCCTCGAGCCCCATACTCTAAGGGAAGGAATCTTCAGACAAACGGGCATGACATCACCGAACCTCCTTCGTCGCAGGACCACGTCGGCCCCTCGCGCCTTGGGGGGTCCGAGCAGCGGCGCGGGGGTCAGCCTCCCCAGCGAGGTCCTGGCCCAGACCTGCCGGCGCATCTATTCGGTGGGTCTGGCGTTCGCGGTCCTCTGGTCGGTCCCGCTGCTGCTCTTTCTCCTGGTCGCTCCGCACGTCCCGAACCTGCCGATGCTGGCGGCCCAGCTCTGGCCCATGCCCGGTGCGGCGATTACGGTCACGGGACTGACCTGTTCCATTCTGCTGATGGTGGTGTCGCCCCGCTTCAGCGCCTATCCCGAAATCCAGTTGTTCCTCGGCTCGGCCTACCTGGTGGTCACCGCATTTCTCTTTGGCCTCCTGGAGTTCTGGGTTCCTGACTTCAGCCGACCCCAGGCCGCGTTCATCGGAATCGCCATTCTGGCCTACAGCTCGATCGTGCCCAACGCGCCGGGTCGCACCCTGGCGGTCGGCCTGCTGGCCGCGACGATGGCACCCCTGGCCCTGATCGTAACCCGGCTCCGGGGGATCGATCTCAACGCCAACTGGTTTCAGTACCTGCTCGCCTTCCTGCCCAACTACATGTGCGCCTTCCTGTCGGTGATTCCGGCCCGGATCATCCGCCAGCTGGGCCACCAGGTGAAGAAGGCCCGGGAGCTGGGGAGCTACCGGCTGGAGGAGTTGCTGGGGAAGGGGGGGATGGGCGAGGTGTACAAGGCCTCGCACCAGCTGCTCGCACGGCACGCCGCCGTGAAGCTGATCAAGGCGGATTCCCTGGCCGACAACCCCGACCACGCCCGGGTGATGATCGAGCGGTTCCGCCGGGAGGCGGAGGCCTCGGCCTCGCTTCGTTCACCTCACACCATCAGTCTCTACGACTTCGGCATCTCCAGCGACGGGACTTTCTTCTTCGTCATGGAGCTGCTCGACGGGCTCGATCTCGAGAGCCTGGTGGAGCGCTTCGGTCCCCTCGATCCGGCCCGGGTGGCGTATCTCCTCCGGCAGGCCTGCGAGTCGCTGGCGGAGGCCCACGCTTGCGGGCTGATTCACCGGGACATCAAACCGTCCAACATCTTCACCTGCCGCATGGGTCTCGTGGTCGACTTCGTGAAGGTGCTCGACTTCGGCCTGGTCAAGGCCGAGCGCGACGAGGCCGACGTCCGACTCACCGCGCCCAACACCACCACCGGAACTCCCGCGTATATGGCCCCCGAAGTGGTGCTCGGCACGCTCCCGGTCGATCACCGGATGGACATCTATGCGCTCGGCTGTGTGGGATACTGGCTCCTCACCGGGCAGCTGGTGTTCGAAGGCGGCAATTCGATGCAGCAGCTGCTGCGTCACGCCCACGAGGCGCCGGTGCCGCCGTCGCGTCGGAGCGAGCTCGCGATTCCCCCTGCCCTGGACGAGGCGATCCTCGCCGCCCTGGCCAAGCATCCGGACCAGCGCCCCTCCTCCGCCGCCGAGTTTGGCCGGATGCTGGTCGCGGCCATCCCCGAGGCGGAACGTTGGAACGAGGATCGGGCCCAGCAGTGGTGGATGCGGCATCACCCCGAGTCGGTCCGTCCGGCTCCGACCTGCTGCGACGGCCTGACGCTCTCCAAGCTCGGGGAAGGCTGGGTGCCGAACTCCGAGCCCGCCACCGGCGGTCTGGCCGAAGCCACCCGGTGAGCCCGCCGATCCCGGTGGTCACGCTGCTCACGCTGGTGGCGGCGGTGCCCGCCGTCGCCCAGAATGCCGCGCCGCCGCCGACCCTGCGGGAGGTGAGCCGGGCCTTCGAGACCGTGGCCGCCCGGGTGGGGCCGACGGTGGTGCAGGTGCGGGTCACCGCTACCGCCCCCGACGAAGAGGCGGCCGCCACCGCCTCGCTCCTCGCGGCTCGCCGCACGACCGGTTCGGGGGTCATTCTCTCCGCCGACGGATACATCGTCACCAACGCCCATGTGGTGCAGGGTGGGCGGCGCTTCCTGGTCGCCGTTCCGCGCCCGGCGGCCCCCGGCGTCCCCGGCCGCTCCAACCTCCGCCCGGTGTCGCAGGAAGTGCCGGCGCTCCTGATCGGGACCGACCGCGAAACCGACTTGGCCGTGCTCAAGGTCGACCTCGCCGACCTCCCCTTCGCCGTCCTGGGCGATTCCGATTCGCTCCTTCCCGGCCATCTGGTCATGGCCTTCGGGTCGCCGCTCGGGCTGGCCAGCTCGGTGACCATGGGCGTGGTGTCCGCCACCAATCGGCAACTCCGCGACGAAGACCGGATGCTCTACATCCAGACCGACACGCCGATCAATCCCGGCAACAGCGGCGGCCCGCTGGTGGATGTCTCGGGGCGGGTGATGGGGATCAACACGTTGATCCTGAGCCAGTCGGGCGGCAGCGAGGGGATCGGCTTCGCGGCCCCCAGCAACATCGTGCGGAGTGTGTACGACCAGATCCGGAAGTACCGCCGGGTCCGTCGGGGGGAGATCGGGGTGTTCGCCCAGACCGTCACTCCGACCCTCGCGGCGCGGCTCATGCTGGCCCGGGACTGGGGGGTGGTCCTGGGCGACGTCTATCCCGGAAGCCCGGCCGAGGGGGCAGGGCTCAGAGTGGGTGACCTGATCTACTCGATCGACGGGAAGCCGATGGAGAACGGCCGGCAGTTCGACGTGGATCTCTATCGGAAGCCGATCGGTCAGCCGGTGACGCTCGAGGTGGGGCGGGGGTTGCAGCGGGTGGTGCTCAAGGTGCCGGTGGTGGAGCGCCGGGGCGACCCGCAGCAGTTCAGCGATGTGGTCACCGCGGAGAAGAACCTGGTGCCGCGGCTCGGCTTCCTCGGGCTCGACCTCACTCCCGAGGTGGCCCAGCTGATCCCCGGGCTCCGGCGCCAGCGAGGGGTGGTGGTGGCCGCGGTCGCCGGTGACGCGGGGTCCGGGCTCCAGGCCGGCGACGTGATCCATGCCGTCGACCGCACCGCGATCGGGAGCCTGGCCGAGCTTCGCGCCGGCCTCGACCGGCTCCCCGCCGGCGGCAGCGTGGTGCTGCAGGTGGGACGGCAGGGACAGCTTCGCTTTCTCACCGTGATCCTCGAGTGACCCCCGCCGACCTGCCCCCGAAGCCGGGAACGCCGCTCGACCGCTTGCTCCGCTTGTTCAGCGACGTGCGGCCGGGCGAGGGCGCCACCGCGCTGATCCTCACCACCAACGTCCTGCTGCTTCTCTGTGCCTACTACGTCATCAAGCCGGTGCGCGAGGCGCTGATCCTGAGCGGTGGCGGGGCCGAGGTCAAGTCCTACGCCTCCGCCGGGCAGGCGATTCTCCTGCTGGGCCTGGTGCCGCTCTACGGCCTGCTCGCCGATCACCTCCCGCGGCGACGGTTGCTCAACGTCGTGACCGCCTTCTTCGTCGCCTGTCTCATCGCCTTCTGGGCGCTGGCCCGGGCCAAGCTGCCGGTCGGGGTCCCTTTCTTTCTCTGGGTCGGGATCTTCAACCTGATGGTGGTGGCGCAGTTCTGGTCGTTCGCCAACGACCTCTACACCAAGGACCAGGGCGAGCGGCTCTTCCCGATCGTGGCCTTCGGCGGATCGCTCGGCGCGGTCGGTGGAAGCTACCTCACGTCGCGGCTGATCCCGCTGCTGGGCATCCCGGAGCTGCTGCTGGTGGCGGCGGGGTTCCTGGCGGGTGGCGCCCTCCTCTCCCAATGGGCCGACCGGCGGGAACGCCATCGCAACGAAGCGACACTGCCGCCCCTGCTTACGACGGCCGAGCTTCCGGCGGCGACCGGAGAGTATCAGGTACTGAACACCGCCGAGGGACCCAAGGTGACCGTGTCGCTGGCGGGGGGGGTCACGGGGCGGAAGGGCACCTTCCAACTGGTCTTTGGCGACCGGTACCTCCTGCTCATCGCCCTGCTCATGCTGGTGCTCAACTGGGTGAACACCACCGGCGAGTACATCCTGAGCCGCACTGTGGCGATGGCGGCCGCCGACGCCGTGGCCAACGGGACGGCGGGCGGGCTGGCGGTGCCCGAGTACATCGGGGCGTTCTACTCCCGCTTCTTCCTGATCGTGAACCTGGTGGGGCTCCTGCTCCAGCTGTTCGTGGTCTCGCGCCTGATCCGCTATCTCGGCGTCCAACTGGCCGTCATGACGCTGCCCTTCCTCGCCGCCGTGGGCTACAGCTTCCTGGCTTTCGCCCCGATCCTGGCGGTGGTGCGCTGGGTGAAAACGGCCGAGAACGCCACCGACTACTCGCTCCAGAACACCGTGCGCAATGTGCTGTTCCTGCCCACCAGCCGGGACCAGAAGTACAAGGCCAAGCAGGCGATCGATTCCTTCTTTGTGCGGGCCGGCGACGTGCTCGCGGCGATCCTCATCTATGTGGGAACCACCCGGCTGGCGTTCGGGCCCTCGCAGTTCGCCCGGGTGAACCTGGGTCTGGCGCTGGCCTGGCTGGGGCTCGCGTTCCTCGTGGGGCGGGCCTACCGGCGGAAAACGTCTACTGGAGTGGCGGCATGACGCGATGCACTCGGCACCTCCTCTCCCTCGCCGCGCTCGGGGCGCTGGCGGCCGCGCCACTCGCGGGCCAGACCGGCGACTCCACCCTCCGTCTCGCCGCCGGACCGGAATACGAGGCCGGCAGCCTCTACCGCTTCCTCTTCGGCGCCGGCTACCGCGAGCTCTGGACCCGCCCGTTCCAGGTCCCGGTCCTCGACCTGGCGACCTATGCCGGCGGGCTCACTCCGGTGAGCCGCACCGGCGGCCAGCAGACCCGGGCGCTCCGCTTCCGCGCGCCGGATGGCCGGGAGTTCTTCTTCCGCTCGCTCGACAAGGATCCCTCCACCGTTCTGCCGCCGGAGTTGCGCGGGACGGTGGCCGCGAGCGTGGTGCAGGACCAGACCAAGTCGGCCCTGCCGACCGCACCGCCGGTCGTAAGCCGGCTCCTCACCGCGGCCCGGATTCCCCACGCCGAACCCATGATCGTGGCACTCCCCGATGATCCGGCGCTGGGCGAGTTCCGGCCGGTATTTGCCCGGCTGATCGGGACCTTGGAGGAGCGGGTCGGGGGCAGCGGCCCGGCGGCGCACTTCGCCGGCGCGGTGGAGATCGTCGGGAGCGACAGCCTGATGACCCTGATCGGTCGCTCCAGCGACGACCGGGTCGATGCCACCGCCTTCCTGAAGGCCCGGCTCTTCGACCTGATGATCGGCGACTGGGACCGGCACCGCGATCAGTGGCGCTGGGCCCGGTTCGACAGCAGCGTGCCCCGCCGCTGGCGGCCGATTCCCCTCGATCGCGACCAGGCCTTTGCCCGCTACGACGGGCTGCTCCCCGGCGTGGCCCGCCAGGCCGGGACCGCTCAGCTCACCAACTACGGACCCGGCTACCCCGGCATGACCGGCGCCACCTGGAACGGCCGTGATCTCGACCGCCGGTTCCTGGTCGGGCTTTCCCGGAGCGACTGGGATTCGGTGGCACGCGATCTTCGCTTCGCCATGCGTGACAGCATCCTCCGCGACGCGGTCCGAGCCCTCCCGCCGGAGCACTACACCATTATCGGTGTCACGCTGGTTGATTGGCTCCGAGTGCGGCGGGATCTCCTGACCGACGCCGCCCGGAGCTTCTACCGACACCTGGCCGGTCAGGTCGATGTCCACGCGACCGACGGCGGCGACCTGGCGATGGTCACACGGAACCCCGACGGCGATGTCGATCTTCGGCTGACCGCGGAAGGCGACTCGGTGCCCTATCTCGTCCGGCGCTTCCGCTCGGACGAGACCTCCGATCTCCGGATCTTCCTGGGGGACGGCCCCGACACGGCCCGGGTGGACGGGTCCGGGAGCGGCCTCGCCCTGCGGGTGCTGGGCGAGGGGGGCGCCGATCTGCTGGTCGACTCCGCCCGGACCGGTAACAACCGCTTCTACGACGACCCCGCCGGTCCCTCGAAGACCGCGGGGCTGGATCGGTCGGTGAACCGCAAGCCGTACCATCCGCCGGCCAACCAGGATCCTCGGAGGCCGCCGCCCCGCGACTGGGGTACCCGCTGGCAGGCCAACATCTGGGCCAGTGCCGGTCCCGACCTCGGGCTCTTCCTCGGCGGGGGCCAGACTTACACCACCTACGGTTTCCGGAAATTCCCCTTCTCCTCCCGTCACAAGGTGCGGGTGGGCTTCGCGACCGGGCCGGCCGCCTTCCGGGCGGAGTATCGAGGGGAGTGGCAGCGGGAAAACTCCGGGACCCGACTCGGTCTGCTGGCCCGTGGCTCCGGCATCGAGGTGATTCGATTCCACGGCTTCGGCAACGAGACCGAGGCCCCCCAGGACGACAGGTTCTATCGGGTAACGCAGCAGCAGTACCTGGTGTCGCCTCAGGTCATGTTTCAGCTGGCGCCGAAGGTCTCCCTGACCGTCGGGCCGGAGGCGAAGCTGGTGCATACCGACCTGCGACGGAACCGCTTCCTGGCCACGGTGGATCCCTACGGCGACGGGACCTTCGGCGAGCTGGGGGCCAGCGCCGATCTGGCCTTCGACGGCCGCAACCGCGGCTCCGCCGCGACCCACGGCGCGCGCTTCGCTATCGGCGGGAGCATCCGTCCGCCCTGGTGGGACGTGACGAAGACCTTCGGGGACGTGCACGGTGAGGCGACCGCCTTTCTGAGTCCATCGATGCCGCTCGACCCGACTCTCTCGTTGCGGATCGGGGGCCGGAAGATCTGGGGCGACTTCCCCTACTTCGAGGCGGCCTTCATCGGCGACCGCGGTACGGTGCGGCTGGGGCGGGAGAACCGCTACGCCGGCGACGCCTCGGCCTATGGCTCGTCGGAGCTTCGGCTCTCGCTCTTCCGCGCCTCCATCGTAGTGCCGACCACGGTCGGCGTCTTCGGTCTGGGGGATATCGGTCGGGTCTGGCTCGAGGGCGAGTCGTCCGACCGATGGCACTCGGCCGCTGGCGGGGGAGTCTGGCTCGGGTTCCTGAGCCCGGCGAACACGCTCTCGGCCGCGGTCGCGGCCAGCGACGAGCGTACCCGGGTCTATCTCCAGGCCGGCTTCGGGTTCTGAGGCTTCCAGGGGGTCGGCGGAGCAGAGCGGGCCGACCCCGACCCACACTAGCTTAGGCCCATGACGGCACACCTGGATCCCCGGGCCGGGCGCTACGCCGTGACCGCCGCGGGTCTCACGGTGGCATTTCAGCTGGCCGGCAAGGCCACCCGCGACGCGCTCTTCCTCTCGACCTTCGGCGTCGCCGCCCTCCCGCGGATGCTGATCGCGTCCGCCATCATCTCCGTCATCCTGACCTTGGCGCTGACCCGGGTCATGGCCCGGATGGGGCCGGGCCGGCTGGTCCCCCGGCTCTTCTGGCTCAGCGGGGCGCTCCTGCTGGCGGAGTGGGCCCTGGCCGCTCCGGCACGCCCCCTCGCCGCGGTGCTCTTCTATCTCCACTTCGGAGGGCTCGGGGCGCTCCTGGTCTCGGGCTTCTGGGCCCTGGTGAACGAGCGGTTCGACCCCCGCTCCGCCCGCGGCGCCATCGGTCGGATCACGACCGGCGCTTCCCTGGGTGGGCTCCTCGGCGGCATTCTGCCGGAGCGCATCGGGGCCACGCTCAGCCTTGCCACCATGCTGCCGGTGCTCGCGGGAATCCACCTGGTGGCGGGTTTCCTGGTGCACCGGCTCCGGCGCGCCACCACGCCCCAGGAGCCCCCCACCCGACGGTCAGGTGTGTCCCCCCGTTCTCCCCCGGAGATCTTCCTGGCCTCGCCCTACCTGCAGGGAATGGCCCTGCTGGTGGTCTTCGTCGCCACCGCCGAGGGCCTGCTCGACTACGTGTTCAAGGCCGGCGCCACCGCGGCGGTCAGCAACGACACCGCCCTGCTCCGCCTTTTCGCCGCGTTCTATACCGGGACCGCCCTCCTCACCATCCTGGTGCAGGTCGTGGTCCTGCGTCCGATCATGGCCCGCATCGGCATCGCCCGGAGCGCGGCGCTGCTGCCCGGGGGCGCCTCACTCGGGGCGGCGGGCGCCCTGCTGCTGCCGGGGTTTGCGCCCCTGATCGTGGCTCGGGGGATCGAGATCGTGCTCCACAACTCGATGTTCCGGGCGGCCTACGAGCTCCTCTTCACGCCGGTCTCGCCCCAGGAGAAACGCTCCACCAAGTTGCTGCTCGACGTGGCGGTGGCGCGGGTGGGAGACGTGCTGGCCGGCGCCCTGGTTCAGATCGCTCTGATCCTCGGGGTCGCCGCCGCCGCGCCGCTCCTCGGCGTGACGCTGCTCCTGGGCGGAGCCGCGCTGTTCGTCGCGCGCCGGCTCCATATCGGCTACGTCGGCGCCCTGGCGCAGAATCTCCATCGGCGTGCCGCCGACCTGCCGCGGGCTGGCGACGACCCGGGTGCCACCCTGCTCCAGAGCTTCGGCGCATTCGATCTCACTGCCCTCCGCGAACCGGGGACCGGCGAGGACCTCCCGGTCGCATCGGACTCGGCGGGCGTCCCGGCCCGGGCGCCGGGACGCCCGCCCGGGCGGGAGGGGCTCACCAGCTCCCGGCCCGACCTGGTGCTCCAGGCGCTCGAGCACGGCCCCCTCACGGAGACACAGCTCGACGATGCCGTGCACCTCCTCGCCTGGGATGCCGTCGCGCCCCGCGCGATGCAGGCGCTGGTCCCGTTTGCGCGGAGCCAGCCGGCCCGGCTGGTCCGCTATCTCCTGGATCCGGCGGAGGACTTCGCGGTGCGCCGCCGGCTGGTGCGGGTGCTGGCCGACGGCCCCGGCGAGGAGGCCTTCGAGGGCCTGCTCCGCGCCCTCGACGATCAACGCTTCGAAGTCCGCTACCGGGCCGGGCGCGCGCTGGCCCGGATGCAGGCCCAGGATCCCGGGCTCCGGGTCGACCGGGAGCGGGTGATCGGCTCGGTGCTCCGGGAGGTGGCGGTGGAACGCGGGGTGTGGGAGGGACGCCAGCTCATCGATCAGGCGGACGACGACTGGTCACCGATGGAGGCCGAGGTCCTGCGCGACCGCGCCACCCGGAGCCTGGAGCATGTCTTCACCCTGCTGGCTTTGACCCTGCCGCCGGAGACGCTGCGGCTCGCCTTCCATGGTCTGCACACCCGGGATACCCACCTGCGAGGGACCGCGCTCGAATATCTCGAGAGCGTGCTGCCGGAACGGGTGCGGGAGAAGCTCTGGCCCTTCCTGGAGGTGGAACAGCGGCAGGGCGCGCGGCCGCTCACCCCGGAGCAGGCGCTGCACGACCTGCTCGCCTCCCGGGAGTCCATCGTGCTGGCCCTCGCCGCGGTGCGGGACCGCGGTCGCTGAGCCCTACGCCGGCCAGGCGATCGTGAGCCGGATCCAGGCCCCGAAGAGCGGGTCCTCCAGCCGCAGCCGCATCTCTCCCTTCTCCGCCTCTTCCCGGATCATGCCCCGCGCCGCCAGCGCCTTGAGCGATTTCTGGAGCGTCGGCACCGGGACCGCGTACTTCCGGCTCACCGCCCCGGAGGCGAGCCCTTTGCCCTCGTGGATCAGCGCCAGCATGGTCTTCTGCTGCGGGACGGTGAGGCTGGCCCAGAGCTGGGTGTAAAGGGGATCGCTCCGGCGGGCGGCGGAAGCCTCGACCCCGAGGACGAAATCGGGGGTGAGCCTGGTTCCCGCCTGTGCCGCCTGGCCCGCCTCCCAGCAGGCATGGGCCAGGAGCTGAACGTTGTAGGGCACATCCTGCGCCCGGTCGAGAATCGCTTCGATCCCCTCTCCGGTCACCGGCAGCACGCCCCGGAAGCCCCGGCTCAGGAACTCGCGAAACGCCGGGCGGGGAATCGGGCCGAGGAAGCGCCGCTCGCCGAGACGGTAGAAGGGGCGATTGGCCTCGCCGGTCATCGCGGCAAGCATCCGGGTGTCGGAGCCGGCAAAGACATAGGCCAGGTGGCGGTGGGTCTGCACCGCCGCCCGGAGCTGCGCCTCGGCGTCGGGACCGCCCCGTTCGATGATGCGGGGAAACTCGTCGAGGATGAGGCCGGTCGGCCGGGCCCGCTCGCGGGCCGCCTTCTCGTAGCCGTCCAGCACGTCGAGCAGGAGGGGCAGCGCCCCCGCCGTGGGGGGCTGGACCCCGAGGGCGATGGACCAGGATCCGTCGAGCGGCTTGAAGGTGAGGCTGGGCTTCACCGCCTTGAAGAAGGTCCGGACCGCCTTCGCTACCCGTTCGGCCGGCCCGGCCAGGGAGGCGGCGTAGTCCCGCACCAGTCGGGCGGCCAGCAGGTCGAGAGTCGGGAAGACATCGCCGTCGTAGCGGAGCACCAGCGCCTTCCGCCTCGCGGCCAGGGCCGCCGCGCCGGCGAGCAGCGAGGTCTTGCCGTAGCGGCGGGGGCCGATGAGGAAGCACTTCCCCGCGCCGGTGAGGACGGTGACCAGGTCCTTGAGCTCGGTCTCGCGGTCCACCAGCTCGTCGAGCGACAGTTCTCGGCCGAATTCGAACGGATTCTGGGGTGCCATAGTTCCCTTTGGGATTATGCCAGTAAGCATAGCCTTCCGGTGGCGGGCGGGCCAGGGGACCGGTCCAACTGTTAAGGAATTAGTTGACAGCCACCGCCCCCGCCCGTATCGTGTGCCCCATGCCCCGTCGCCCCTCCCCGACCCTCACTCCCGCCGAACTCCGCGTGATGCAGGCGCTCTGGCGACTGGGCCGCGCCCCCGCGGCCGCCGTCGTGAATGCCCTCGGAGCCGGCCAGGGCAACCGTGACAGCACCGTGCGGACCGTCCTGCGGATTCTCGAGCGGAAGGGCTTCGTGCGGCACGAGCGGGAGGGCCGCGCGTTCTACTACCTCCCCACCGTCGAGGAGGGAGAGGCCCAGCGCGGCGCGGTCCGGGATCTGGTGGCCCGCTTCTTCGGCAACTCGCCCGAGCGGCTGGTGCTCAACCTGCTCCGCCACGACGACGTGGACCCCCGGGAACTGCAACGGCTCCGCCGGCTGGTTGACCGGAGCGACGAGTGATGCAGGGCCTCACGGCGAACCTCCTGTCGGCGGCGCTGCTGAGCCTCTGGCTCGGTGCCGGCCTCGCGCTCGCCGCGACGCTGCTCCTCCGCCTGGCGCCAGGGCTCCCACCGACCTGGCGCTACCGGGTCTGGGGTGCGGTCCTCCTGTGCATTGCCCTGCCGCTGGTGCGGGGCACCCCCAGGCTCGACCCCCCGCCCCCTGGCGGGACGGCGCCCGCTCGGCCATCGGCCGCGCCACCGGTGGCCGCGGCGCCGCTCGAGGCAGAGCCCCCGCCGTCGACCGGCGCGGCCTCCGTGGGTGAGCCGCCCGCCATCCTCCGTGCCCCGGACCGCTCCCCCGAGCCGGTCGCGGTCAGGGACCCCACCGCCTGGCTTCCCGCCGGGCTGGCCGCCACCCTCGTGGCCCTGCTCGTAACCGGGTGCATGCTCCTGATGCTCCGCCTTACCGGACAGCTCCGGGCGGTGCGGCGACTCAAGCGCCGCGCCCTGCCCCCGGCGGAGGGCCTGCGGCGCCAGTGGGTGCCGGCCCTCCACCTGCTGCCGGTCTCCCGGCCGGTCGACCTGCGCTGTTCGCCGGATGTGGCGCTCCCGGTCGCGTGCGGCTTTCGGCGGCCGGCCATCCTCTTCCCCGCCGGCCTGGACCGTTCGTTGACGCCCCGGGAGATCCGCTGCCTCCTGCTCCACGAGCTGGCCCATCTCGGGCGCAAGGACGACTGGGCCCTGCTGTGCGAGCGGGCCCTGCTGGCGCTCCTGTGGTGGAATCCGGCGGCACACTGGGCCAGTCGGTGCATCGAGCAGGAACGGGAGCAGGCCTGCGACGCGCTGGTGGCGGGGCGGTCCGACCGCCGAGTCTATGCCCGGACACTCGTGCGCGTGGCGGAAATGGTACGCGGCACTGCCCCCGCGCTGGCCCCAGGGGCGCACCGCGGCAGTCTCTCCCTTCGCATCGAGCGGCTGCTGGCCGCGCCCGGACCATCGCGTGGCGGACACTGGCGCCGTAGGGCGGCGGGAGCGCTGGGTGGTGTGACGCTCGCGGCCGCGGTGGTCCTGCGCCCGCCGACGGTGCGGACCTTCACCGCCCGGGCCACGGTCGCCGAGGCGCCCAGTGGGGCTCGGGACCGGGCCACCATCCGCGAGATGGACCAGGTGTTTGCCCGGTACGCCGACTCGGGCTTCTCCGGCACCGTCCTCCTGGCCCAGCACGGTTCGGTGCTGTTGGCTCGCGGCTACGGGCAGGCCGACCGGGAACGGGGGATCGCCGCCACAGCCGAGACCCGATACAGCACGGCCGGATTCACCAAACTGTTCACCGCGACCGCCCTCCTCGACCTGGTTCATGAGGAGCGGCTCTCGCTTGACGACACCCTGGGGCGCTGGTTCCCATCGTTGCCGCCGGCCAAGGCCGGCGTAACCCTGGGGCAGGTCCTGACCTACCAGGACGGACTCACCCGCCCGAAGGCGCCGGTGCAGCGCGACGAGGCGACGGCGTTCGTCGAGGCCATCGGCGCCGCTCCCGCCAGCTTCACGCCCGGGACCGCGTTCCGCTACAACGATCACGGCCATAGCCTCCTGGGCCTGATCATCGAGCGGGCGACTGGTGAGCGGTTCGAGGACTACATCCGCCGCCGGTACCTGGGACCCGCCGGTCTCTCCCACACCGGCTTCGAGGGCGAAGGGGGACCGATGGCGGTGGAGTATCACCGGCAGGCTGGTGTCGACGCTCCGATCGGCCCCCGAGCCTACCGCTGGGGCCGGCGGGCGTCCCTCGGCCTGGTCAGCACCGCGGGCGATCTCTTCCGCTGGTTCCGGGCGCTCGACGATCCGACGATCGTGTCGCCCCAGACCCGCCGGGCGCTGTTCCAGGTATACGGGCCGACCGACTACGGCTCCGGGCAAGGGTACGGGCTCGAGCTCGTGGCGCGGCGCGACGGCCGGCGGTTGTGGCGCCGGGTGGCGGGGACGCCGGGATTCGAGGGGGAGCTCTTGTACGACCCCGAAGGCGACTGGATCGCGATCATCCTGGTGAACAGCCGGCTGGGATGGCGCTTCCGGATCTGGCGCGATATCGAGCGCGCCATGTGGGAGGGGACAGTCACTCGTCCTCCTGGCGCACTCCCGGAGGGGTGAAGGCCGGAGCCGTCGGAAGGTTCGGGTCTGATGTCCGCCTTACCGTTAATTCCATAACACTTTGGAGCCGCAATGAAGCGATTTCTCCCTTCCCTGACGCTCGCCCTCGCCGGCGCCGCGCTGCCGGGCGCCGCCGGGGCGCAGAGCGCCGCAGACTCGGCCGGCGTTCGCGCCGCCGTGCTCGACTATGTCGAGGGGATCTACCGGGTCGATACCGCCCGGATCGCCCGCAGCGTGTCCCCCGACCTCGCCAAACGAGGCTACTTCGTTCCCCGCAACCAGACCGAGTACGTCAGCGAACCGATGACCTATCTAGCGCTGATCGAGGTGGCCCGTACCTGGAACAAGGCCGGCAAGATCGATCCCGAAACCGCGCCCAAGGAGATACGGATCCTCGACCTCCTGGATCAGACCGCCAGCGTGAAGCTGACGGCTCGCTGGGGCATCGATTACCTGCACCTGGCCCGGTACGAGGGCCGCTGGAAAATCGTCAACGTGCTGTGGCAGACACCCCCGCGACCGAGGGCCCCCTGATGCTTTCCCTGCTGCTGCTGCTCGTGCAGGCCCGTCCGACGGCCGCGCCCCCTTGCGAGGGGGCCCCATCGTGGGCCACCGCCTTTGCGCCGAACCTGGCCGATTCCGCCCGGCTCTTCCGGGGGACGTTCTCCCCTGACGGCCAGACCCTCTACTACTTCCGCAAGGCGACCCTCAACCGGGAGGACTACCGGATCCTGGTCGCGCGGCGCACGCCCACCGGGTGGTCCCACGGTGAGCGGCTGGACCTGGGCGGAGACTTCTCGGACCTCTATCCCACCGTGAGCCCCGACGGCAGGCGGCTGGTGTTCGCTTCGTACCGGCCCGCGCCGGGCGACACCGCCGCCAGGCCCAACGCCTACCTCTGGTACGCGGAGCGGACCGGGAACGGCTGGGGGCCGCCCCGGTTCATCGGGATGGCGGCCCAGTTCGGCAACTACCACTCCGGCCCGATCATCGAGGCGGACTACAGCATCCGCTTCCACCGGACCTCGTCCGACTGGCGCACCGTGACGGAGCTGGTGACCCGCTGGGACGGCAAGGGATATCGCGCTCCCGAGGCGTCACATCCCGCCCGTCGCTGGAAGGACTGGCGGCCGGGGGAGTACTACGTGTGGGGCGTCCGCCAGGTGGGCGACGACCTGCAGGTGCTCGATATCTCGCCGCTCGATGCCCGCGGTCGCCGGGGTCCGGCACAGGTCTGGGTATCGCTCCGTCAGGGCGAGGACTGGAGCGAGCCCTGGCCCGCGGGCGGTGGGGTCAATCAGGGCGGGTGGGCCAACTTCGTCACCCCGACGAGGGACGGCTGCTCGATCCTGTACCTGCGGGACTTCACCCGCTTCGAGACGGTCTCGCTCGAGGCGTTGACCGCACCGGCGAGGACCCACGCCGGCGAGGTCGGCGTCGGCACCCTTCCTCGGATCGAAGGGGTGTATCGGGGCGCCTACATCCAGGCGGGTGGGGTGCAACTGGTCGACGCCGAGATCCTGCGCCAGGGCGACACCACCCTGATCGCAACGGTCACCCCCGACTGGCCGCTGCGTCCGTCCCGGATCGTGCCGCTGACCCGGGATTCGTCGGAACGCTACCGCTTCGCGACACCGTTCGGCGAGGCGGCGCTCCGCTACGACCGGCATCATGGAGAGCTCACCGGACCGGTCCTGGGCAACGACCTTCCCCCGATCACCCTCACCCTCAAGCGAAGCCTGATGTCGGCTCGGCCCCAGGTGGTCCGGGAGAGCGTCACGGTCGAAAGCGGTGGTGTGACGCTCGCCGGGACCTTCGTCCGTCCCGCCATGGGAGGGGTTGGTGCGGCCCTGCTGGTGATTCCGGGGAGGGGGTGTGTCACCCGGGCCGCCGGGGTGCGGCTGCTCGAGGCGCTCGCGCCCTATGGTGTGGCCGGGATCGCTCTCGACAAGCGGGGGGTGGGCCAGTCGGGCGGCAACTGTCGCTACGGCACGATCGACGATTTCACCGGCGACGCGCTGGCGGGGTATGAGGCGCTGCGCCGGCGCATCGGGTCCGATTCGGTCAACGTAGGACTCCTGGGCACCAGCGCCGGCGGATGGACCGCGGTCCGGGCGGCAGCCCGCGCCCAGATGTCACCCGACTTCGTGGTGATGGTGGCGGGTCCGCCGATCAGCGTCGAAGAGCAGCAGCGGCTCAATGCGCGCTACATCACGCGGCGCCTGGGCTTCTCTCCGGCGCAGGAGCGCCAGGCGATGCGCTACCTCGACCTGATGTTCATGTCCGGCCGCCAGGAGGCGCGCTACCGGGAGATGCGGGAGATCGTGGCCTGGGCCGGGCAGGTGGGGTTCGCCGAGGAGTTCTTCGTGGACTCCGACATTCCGGCGTCACCGGGGGCGGTCGACAGCCTCTGGGTGACCCTCAACAACTACGACCCCGCCGCCGATCTCCGCCGTCTCAAACCCCCGCTGCTCGCCTTCTTCGGGGAGGAGGACGAAATCGTCCCGCCCCGCGAGAACGTCGCGGCTCTGCGTCGGGCCGGCGCCGCCAACCCCGATCTCCAGACCCGGATCGTGGTGGTGCCCGGCGGCGACCACGGGATGGGGGTGAGTGGCGGCGTGGGCCATCTGCACGAGTCGGAGGACGTGCACCGGTTCGACCGGTTGTCGGCGGTGTACCTGCAGACGCTGGTGGACTTCCTGGGAGGCCTGGCGGCGAAACGGTAGGTCGGGCCCGGATCAGGCGAAGAGCTTGCGCCGGGCGGCGGTCTCCCGCTCCAGCCGCCCGCACATCAGTTCGCACAGCTTGAGCACGTCCGGGTCGGCCAGCCGGTACCAGGTGCTCGGGCCTTCCTTGCGCCGGTCAACCAGGCCCGCGGCAAAGAGCACCTGGAGATGGCGGGAGGCATTGGCCTGGCCCAGCCCGGTGGTGCCCTGGATCTCGGTGACGGTCCGCTCGCCCTGCCGGAGCGCCTGCAGGATCTCCAGCCGCGACGGTTCCCCCAGCGCCTTGAACCGCTCGGCGATGTGGCTGAGTTGCTCGGGGGAGAGGGCCTTGCCGGCCATACTGAGGAAGCTCCAGAGGCTGTCGGTCACCTGAACTATGTCCCTCCTGGTGGCCCGGAGCCACCCTGGCCGTGCCCGGGACCGGGGGACGGCTTGCTTGTTCACTCGCATGAGTATATAGTAATATCGTCATATACGCAACATCGAGGCGTGTCGTGATGCGACGATCGGGCTGGTGGCTGGCGCTGTTGCTCGCCGGGAGGAGTGTCCCGCTCCCGGCCCAGGAACTGACCCTGGCGGAGGCCCTCCGCCGCGCGGGTCAGTCGGCCTGGGCCAACCGCATTGCGGCCGCCGAGGCCCGCTCGGCCGCCGGCACCGCACTCGGGCCGCTCCGGGGCATTCTCCCCACGGTGCGGCTCGAGAGCGGCTATCTCGCCACGACCGATCCCCTGGCGGCGTTCGGCTTTACCCTGCGCCAGCGGGCTGTGACACCGGCCGCCTTCGAGCCCGCCCGCCTCAACGATCCCAGCACCACCCACAACCTCGGTACCGGCGTGGTGGTGGAGCAGCCGCTGGTGAATGCCGACGCCTGGCTGGGCCGGAAGGCGGCCGCGAGGGCCCGCGACGCCGCCCGGGCCTCGGCCGACTGGACCCGCGCCAGCACCGCGGTCGAGGTGGTCCGCGGCTACTGGGCCGCGGTGCTCGCGCGCTCGCAGGTGCGCACCCTCCTGCTGGCGGACAGCGCCGCCCAGCTGCACCGTCGTCAGGCCGAGGCGCTGGTCCGACAGGGCCTCGCGACCCCGTCCGATGGCATGCTCGCACGGGTGAAGGCGGGGGAGATCCGTGCCCGGCTGCTCTCGGCGGAAAGCCAGGCGCGGCTGGCCCGCGCCGGGCTCGCCCTGCTCCTCGGCGCTCCGGCCGACACCGCCTTCACCTTGCCGGACAGCCTCCCGGCACCGCCCGAGAGCCCGAGCGATACCGTGGCCGGCGCCCGAGGGGATGTGGTGGCGGCGCGCCATGCGCGTGATGCCGCGGAGGCCGATGCGCGTCGCGCGGCCCTGGTCTACCTGCCGCGGGTGAACGGATTCGGACGGGTCGACTGGAACACGCTCGACACCCCCTTCGGAGGGAAGCGCGCGTGGACCGTCGGCGTCATGCTCACCTGGGCGCCATTCTCCGGCGGCTCCGAAATCGGCGACCTGAAGGCCAGTCGAGCCCGCCGGGATGCGGCGGTGGCCGCCGCGGAGGCGGCCCAGGCCCGTGCCGCGCTCGAGACCGCGGCGGTGCGGGAAGACCTCGCGGTCGCCCGGGAGCGCCTCGCCATCGCCACCGACGCGGTCCGGCAGGCGGCGGAGGCTCACCGGATCGTGGGTCGAAAGTACGAGGGTGGTCTGGCGACCGTCACCGAGCTGTTCGACGCCGCCGCGCTCGAGACCGCAAGCGCGCTTGGGCGCGACTCGGCCGCCTACGACGCGCTGGTGGCGCGGGCAGAATTGGATCGGGCCTTGGGAAGGGAGATCGAGCCGTGAATCGGACGCAACAGCTGATGTCGATCGTAGCGGCGGCCGGGGCGCTTGCCTGCGGCAAGCCCGCCGTTCCCGCACCGGCGACCCAGGCAACCTCTGGGGCCCGGACACTGACGGTGCGAGACACGCAGATCGTCGCCGCCTTCGAGGCCGTCGGCTCGGCGGAGGCGGTGCGCCGGGCCACGCTCAGCACCCGGTTGATGGGGAATGTGACGGCCGTGCTGGTCCAGGAAGGAGACCGGGTGTCGGCGGGTCAGGCGCTGGTCCGGCTCGATGCCCGGGAGATCGCCTCCAAACGGGACCAGATCGAAGCCGGCATCGCCGCGGCCGAGGCGATGCATCGTGATGCAGAGACCCAGGTGGCCCGCTTCCGTGCGCTCCATGCGGACAGCGCGGCGACCCGGTACCAGCTGGAGCAGGCCGAGATCGGGTTGACCCGGGCCGAGTCGGGCCTCCACACAGCCCAGGCCGCGAGGGCGGAGCTGGATGCGGTGGGGAGTTACGCCGACGTGCGGGCGCCGTTTACCGCCGTGGTCACCCGCCGCTACGTCGACCCCGGCGCCTTTGCCGCGCCCGGTGCCCCGCTCCTCGACCTGCAGGATCCCTCGGCGCTCCGGGTGTCGGTGGCGGTGCCGGCGGGGATCGCCGGTCACCTGCGGAGAGGCCAGGCGCTCGATGCGACAGTTGAGGGACAGCGCGCCCGGGCGACCATCGAAGGCCTGGTGCCCTCCGGCGCCGGCACGGTGTACACCCTCAACGCCCTGATCGAGAACCGCACCGGGGCGCTCCTCCCCGGCAGTGCGGCCACCCTGACCATCCCCACCGGCTCGCGGCCCGCGATCCTTATCCCCGCCTCGGCGCTGGTGCGGGAAGGCGATCTCACCGGCGTTCGGCTCCAGAGTGGCTCCGGCGTCGGGCTCAGGTGGCTCCGGCTGGGCGAAGAACGGGGTGGACAGGTGGAGGTCCTGGCGGGCCTGACGGCGGGCGACGTGCTGGTCCTGGGGGTGGACTGACATGGGCTTCGCCGGTCGCATCGCCAGCCGCTTCCTCCATTCGCGGCTCACACCGCTGGTGACGCTCGCGTCGTTGGCGGCGGGGGCGCTGGCCCTGGTGGGAACTCCGCGGGAGGAAGAGCCCCAGATCTCGGTGCCGATGATCGATGTGCTCGCCGCCCTGCCGGGTGCCGGTCCCGCCGAGGTGGAGAACCTCCTCACCCGTCCTATCGAGCAGCGGATGTGGGAGATACCGTCGGTGGAACATGTGTATGCCACCGCCGGCGAAGGGTTCACCCTGGTGACCGTCCGCTTCCGGGTTGGCGAGGACCAGGAGCGCAGCGTCACCCGGGTGCATGCCAAGCTGCTGGCCGATACCGACCGGCTTCCGCCGGGCGCGCTGCCACCCATCGTCAAGCCGCACGCGATCGATGATGTCCCGATCCTGACGCTCACGCTGTCATCCCGCCGCGCCGGCTCCAATCAGCTGCGGCAGATGGCGGTCCAACTGGCGGACGAGGCTCGGACCATCCCCGAGGTGGCCCAGGTGGACGTCATCGGCGGGGCCCCGCGCCAGATCATGGTAGAGCTGGATCCCGCCCGGCTGGCGGCGGCGGGGGTGACGCCGGGCGAGGTGGGGCTGGCGCTCCGGGGGGCCAACGCTCGGGTCGACGCCGGTGCGCTCACGACCGGCGACCGGGTCTACCGGCTGGACGTGGGCGCGCCACTCGAGACCGCCGCGGAGGTCGGCAGCGTCGTGGTCTCGACCCGGGGTGCCACGATCTCGCTCCGCGACGTGGCGAAGGTGACCGAGGACTTCGGCGAGCGGGACAGCTACGTCTCGCATGCGGCCAGGGACTCGGCCACGGAGAGCGCGGTGACCATCACGGTGGCCAAGCGGCGGGGCGCCAACGCGACCCGGGTGGCGCACCAGGTGCTTACCCGGGTGGAGGAGGTCCGCCCGCGGCTGCTCCCGGGGGACGTGCAGGTCCGGGAAACCCGGAACTACGGCGAGACCGCCCGGGAGAAGGCGGCCGAGCTGATCCTGCACCTGGCGATCGCCACCCTCTCGGTCACGCTGCTGGTCGGGCTGTTCCTGGGGTGGCGGGAGGCGGTGGTGGTGCTGGTGGCGGTGCCGGTGACCCTGGCCCTCACGTTGTTCAGCTACTACATGCTGGGCTATACCCTGAATCGCATCACCCTCTTCGCGCTGATCTTCTCGATCGGGATCCTGGTGGACGACGCGATCGTGGTGGTCGAGAACGTCTATCGCCATCTGCAGTTGGGGCACAGGCCTCCGGCCGAAGCCGCCATCGCCGGGGTGGACGAAGTGGGCAACCCGACGATTCTGGCCACGTTCACCGTCATCGCGGCGATCCTGCCGATGGCGTTCGTGTCGGGTCTCATGGGCCCGTACATGCGCCCCATTCCGGTGGGGGCGTCGGTGGCCATGCTGGCGTCGCTCGCGGTGGCGTTCATCGTCACGCCGTACCTCGGATACCGGTTGCTCAAGGGCCATGTCCCGTCCCGGGACACGGCGGGCCCGGGCGAGGGCCCGGGGCGCTTTGCCCGCCTCTATGTACCGGTCATGCGGCGCCTGATGGAACGCCCCGCCACCCGGGGGCTGTTCTACGGTGGCGTGGTGGCGCTGCTCGCCGGATCGATGGCGCTGGTGGGGCTCAGGGTGGTGCAGGTGAAGATGCTGCCCTTCGACAACAAGTCGGAGTTCCAGGTCATCCTCGATTTCCCCGAGGGAACCGCCCTGGAAACCAGCGCGGCGGCCGCGGGCGAAGTGGCGGCCCTGCTTCGGCGGATCCCCGAAGTCCGCGAGACCCAGGTGTACGCCGGGGTGGCCGCTCCGTTCAACTTCAACGGACTGGTGCGGCACTATTTCCTGCGGCGGGGCCCCAATGTGGCGGACATCCAGGTGAACCTGGTTCCGCGGGCCGACCGCTCCCGGCAGAGCCACGCGATCGCGCTGGCGGCCCGACCAGGGGTGGATTCGATCGCCCGGCGCTACGGGGCCAGCGCCAAGCTGGCCGAGATCCCACCGGGGCCGCCGGTGCTTTCGACCCTGGTGGCGGAGGTCTATGCCGGGGACGACAGCACCCGACTGGCCGCCGCCCGCGCGGTGAAGCGGGTGTTCGAGTCGACGCCCGGCGTAGTCGACGTCGACTGGACCGTGGAGAGCCCCCAGACCAGGCTCCGGTTGCGGATCGATCGGGTGCGGGCGGCCCAGGCCGGCGCCAGCGTGGAGCAGCTGGTCCAGACGGTGTACCTGGCCCAGGCCGGCTCGAGCGCTGGGCTTCTGGCCTCGGCCACCGCGCGGGAGGGAATCGCCATCGTGCCCCGGCTGCCGCTGGCGCGTCGCTCCAGCGCCGAGGCGCTGCTGGCCCTCCCGGTGCCGACCCGGACGGGGCCGCAGCCCCTGGGACGCTTCGTCCGGGTGGACTCGGCTACCCAGAGTCTCTCGCGCTACCAGCGCGATCTCCGGCCGGTCATCTACGTGACCGGCGACGTCGCCGGCAGCATCGAGAGCCCGGTCTATGCCATCCTGGCCATGAATCAGGCGCTCGACACGATTCGGGTGGACGGCCAGCCCATCGCCCGCTACAACGCGGTGCAACCGGAACGGCTCGACCAGACGGCCGTCAAGTGGGACGGGGAGTGGCAGATCACGATCGAGGTCTTCCGCGATCTCGGTCTCGCGTTCGCGGCGGTGCTGGTGCTGATCTACGTGCTGGTGGTGTGGTGGTTCGAGTCCTTCACCATTCCGCTGGTGATCATGGCGCCCATTCCCCTGACCCTCATCGGCATTCTCCCGGGTCATGCCCTCACCGGGGCCTTCTTCACGGCCACCAGCATGATCGGCATGATCGCCCTGGCCGGGATCATCGTCCGGAATTCGATTCTGCTGGTGGATTTCGTCCAGCTGGCGGAACAGCGCGGGGTGCCAACCGCCGAAGCGGTGATCGAAGCCGGGGCGGTGCGCTTCCGGCCGATCGCGCTGACCGCGGCGGCGGTCGTGGTGGGCGGCCTGGTGATGGTGCTCGATCCGATCTTTCAGGGGCTGGCCGTGGCGTTGATCAGCGGGGCGGTGGTGGCCACGGTGCTGACGATGGTGGTGGTGCCGCTACTCTACTGGGAGGTACGACGTGTGTGACGAGAAGATCATTCGCCGCTTTGCCGGCAGCTTCGTGCTGCTCTCGCTGGCCCTGGGCTGGTGGGTCCATCCCGCCTGGTTCCTCTTCACCGCCTTCGTGGGCTTCAACCTGATCCAGTCCAGCATCACCGGCTTCTGCCCTCTGGAACGGATGCTGGGCTATTTCGGGCTCTTCGGATGCCGGCCGCGGCGCTCCCCCGGCTGATCCGGGGGCCGGCCCCCATGGTGACGTGGATCACACCCTTAACAGGGGGTGACCCGGTACGTCGTAGGGGGGAAGGCTGGCCGCAAGTGGACCCCTTACAGGAGTGAAGGTATGCCCCATCGCCCGCTCAAGCCCGGCGCCCTGCTGCTCGGCGCCCTGGTGCTCACCCTTGGTGCCTGCAGCGACAGCAACGCCCCCGCCGACGGCGCCAATCTGCTCACCGCCGCCCAGGCCCAGGATCTGGGCCAGGATGTCGCCGAGGATGTCGGGGACATGACCGACTTCTCGGTGTTCAACCTGAATACCGGCATCAACGTGGATGCCGTGCGCGCCGGCAGCCAGGCGTCGCTCCTGCCGCCACCCTGCGTCACCGCGTCGCCGCTGCCTCCGACCAACAGCGACGCCGATATCATCCCCGACTCGCTCCGTCTGGTCTTCAACTGCGGCTTCGTACGGGCCAGTGGACAGATCACCGACTCGCTTACCGGCGCGATCGACTTCCTCGATCCGTTGCCCACCACCGCCAGTATCGGGGTGAAACACATCTTCACCGATTTCACCCGCCGGCGGATCAATACCGCCTTCCCGCTCAGGAGCTTTTCCGCGGTGCACAACGGTGTCCGGGAGTGGGGCGGCAACGCCGACACCCTGGGGCACACCATCACCGACTTCGTGACGGTGTGGACCCACGCCTCGGGCCGGCAGACGACGCACGAGAAGGACTGGGTGGGCAAGTTCACCGCCACCACCCCCGGTTCGATCGCCTTCGGTGCGCCCCTGCCCGCCGGCAGCTGGACGCTGAACGGCACCAGCGCCTGGAGCACGCTCAACCGCAGCTGGAGCGTCGTGGTGACCACACCCGAGGCGCTGCACTATGATCCGACCTGCCAGGTGACGCCGCGGATCACCGACGGTACGCTCAATCTGGTCGTCACCCGCAACGGCGAGGTGACCAACGTCGAGATCACCTTCATCAACTGCGGCCAGTATCAGGTGACGAAGACGATCCCCACGGTGTAACGCTGGCGGGGTGCGGGGTGCGGGGTGCGGGGTGCGGGGTGCGGGGTGGGGGGGAATCCCCTCACCCCGCTCTGCGTTGTCCGGCCCTCCAATCCCTCCACCCCGGCCGCTTGCCCCGCTATATTCCCGCCCGGTCGGCAACCCCTTTCCACCCCATTCTTTTCATGGAGCAGTCATGCGATTCCTGGCCCTGACGGCCCTGGGCGCGGCGATGCTGGGCTGTGGCCAGCAGGCAGGCACCGGCAGCACCAAGCTTGCCACGCAGGAGGACAGCGTCAGTTACATCCTCGGCTTCAAGATGGGGGAGAACCTCAAGCAGCAGTCGGTCCCGGTGAAGCCGGACATCATCTTCCGCGGTATGCAGGCGGGGTTCACCGGACAGACCCCGGCCATGCACGATAGCGTGATGCAGGCGGTGATGATGGCGTTCCAGGTGCGGATGATGGGGGTCCAGCACCAGAAGGACTCCGCGGCAGGCGTCGAGAACCAGAAAGCGGGAGAGGTATTCTTGGCCGACAACAAGTCGAAGGAAGGCGTGAAGACAACCGCCAGCGGGATCCAGTACAAGGTGCTCAAGGAAGGCAGCGGCGCCCACCCCAAGGCGACCAGCACGGTGACGGTGCACTACAAGGGGACCCTGCTCGACGGCAAGCAGTTCGACAGCTCCTACGACCGGGGCCAGCCGGCCACCTTCCAGCTGAACCAGGTCATCCCCGGATGGACCGAGGGCGTGCAGCTCATGACCCCGGGCTCCAAGTATCAGTTCTGGATTCCGGGCAACCAGGGATACGGCCCCCAGGGCTCACCCCCGATGATTCCGCCTAACGCGACCCTGGTGTTCGAGGTGGAGTTGCTGTCGGTGAAGTGACCGCGGGACGGTCACCCCTGCGGGCGATGCTCCGCGCGGGATCCCCGGTGGTCGGAGTACGAAAGCGGCGGGCGCCTGCGCGTCCGCCGCTTGGTCTTGTCCTCGGCCAGGGCCGCGCCCGCCGCGCTAGAATTCGACCTTGGTGATTCTCCCCGCGGGCCCCACCAGCCAGCCGACCTTCTTGTCGCTGAATCCCACCGACCAGTAGGAGAGCGAATCGAGTGCCTGCCAGCTGCGCCCGTCGTCGGCCGACCAGCTGGCGCCCTTGGGCCCCACGGCCACCGTACCGGTGGTGCCGGGGACATACGCCACGCCGTAGACCGCACCCGCGAAGGTGGGTTGGCCGCCCGGACTCCAGGTAGCGCCGCCGTCGCGGCTGAGGATGATGCTCCCCGGCCCATCCGGTTTCCCGATGTCGCCCCCGGCGGCCATGCCGATCTCGGCGCTCTTGAACGCGACGCTGGTGAGACCGGTGGTCGCCGTCCCCTGCAGTACCGGGGTCGTCCAGCTCTTCCAGGTATTACCGCGGTCTGGCGTGAACAGGATCCGGGCTTGCTCACCCGCGCCGGTGGCGACCCAGGCCCTGTGGCTGCCATGCACCGCCACACAGGTGCCGCTGGCCGCGAAGGCGCCCTCGCCCTTGGTGGCCGCCGGCCCCGTGGTCACGTCCTCCCACCGCTGCCCGCCGTCGCTGGTCCGAAGGATCGGGAAGACGCCCCTGACATTGTCGCTGAAGGCGAGTCCGCTCTCCTTGTCCCAGAAGGCGAAGCAATCGAAGAACGCTTCCGGCTCCTGGTTGATGAACTGAATCTGCCAGTTCACCCCGCCATCGGTGGTCTTGTAGATCCGCGATCGGGTGCCGTTCCCGGCGCTCAGCAAATAGGCCGTCTTCGCATCCACCGCCTGGATGTCACGAAATTCCAGGCTGTCGGCCCCCACCACCTTGCCGGTGAGCCAGGTCTTGCCGCCGTTCAGGGTCAGCACGAACGTGCCGCCGGTGCCGCTGGCCCAGGCAACGGTCGGACTGACCACGCTGATCGCCTGGAGTCGGGCGGTGGTCCCCGAAGACTGCGGGGTGAGCAGTGCCGACCCCACCCGCCGCGGCGGATCGGTCACCGCGGGGGCATCGCCGGGCTTGGGTGCATCGGCAGGCAGGGCTGGAGCTACCTCGGGTCGGCGTGGCCGGCCGCCGCCACCGCCGCACGCGGTGGCCAGGATGAGGAGAAGACTCCCGAGGGCGGTACCAGAACGGAACAGCATGGGCAGCGAACTCCCGGTTGAATTCTCGAGCAAGTTATCACCGGACGGCCTGTTGTGACGCCGCCGAGGCTCGACACCATCCCCTGGCGGGGTCATGATTCGGGAGGCACCCTCCCGGAGCGATCATGGCCGAGGCCAAAGCGAAGCGCCCCCGACGGAAGAAGACGGTTGAGCCTCGTGGCCTGACACCGAAGCAGGTGGCGGGCCCTGACCCCCCCGCCGCCATCGAGCGCCTCAGCGAGGCGATTCGGGAGGACGGCGGCACGGTGATCGGGGCCTACCGCGAGCCGCTGGGGTCCCAGTGGCAGCTGCTGGCGGCTCTTCCGATCGAGAAGGTCGAGCCGACTCCCTATCAGCGCGACCTGTCCGAGACCCACGTGAAGCGCCTCTCCGAGGCGATCGACAAGCTGGGTCGCTTCATGGACCCGGTCATCACGGTCCGAACCGGGGAGGGGCGCTACTGGACCCCCAACGGAAATCATCGACTGGCCGCCATGCGCCTGCTGGGAGCCCGAAGCGTCGTCGCCCTGGTGGTGCCGGAGCCGGAGGTGGCCCACCGGATCCTGGTCCTCAACACCGAGAAGGCCCACAATGTCCGGGAACGGGCCTTCGAGGTGATCCGGCTGGCCGAAGCCCTGGCCGAGCTGGATGACAGGTCAGAGAAGAGTTACGAGACCGAGTTCGAGGAGCCGTCTCTGCTCACGCTGGGGGCCTGCTACCAGCGGAACGGGCGGTTCGCGGGCGGGGCTTACCACCCGGTACTCAAGCGGCTGGAGACCTTCCAGAATGTCAGGCTTTCCAAGGCCCTCGAGCTTCGCCGGGAGCGGGCCGAGCGGCTGCTGCAACTGGACGAGGCCGTGGGGGAGGCGGTGGCGGCGCTCAAGGCCCGGGGGCTCGAGAGTCCCTATCTCAAGGCCTTTGTCCTGGCCCGGATCAATCCGCTTCGCTTCACGCTCAAGCGGGGCCAGAAGGCCGATTTCGACGAGACCATCGACAAGATGCTCGCGTCGGCCCGGAAGTTCGACGCCGGGAAGATCCGCCAGGACCAGATCGCCCGGACCGGCGGGGCACCCGACTCGGCGGAGTGAAATTCCGGTGACCCCGACTCCCCTTGCACTTCTACAGGGCGCTGGTATCTTGGCCCTGTAGAAGTACAAGGGGAGCCCGATGACCGATGACCGACTCGAGCTGCCCCAGGGCACGCTCGACCTCCTGATTCTCAAGACCCTCTCGCTCGGGGCCCAGCATGGCTGGGCCATCTCCGAGCGACTGCACCAGGTCTCCCGCGCCACCCTCCAGATCCCCCAGGGCTCGCTCTATCCCGCGTTGCACCGGCTGGAACGGCGCGGGTGGATCACGGCCCGCTGGGACGCCTCCGACAACAATCGCCGGGCCAAGTATTACGAGCTCACCCGCGCCGGACAGGCCCAGTTGCGGACCGAAACCCGCGACTGGCGCAAGCTGACTACCGCGGTGGACCTCGTCCTCGGCATGGAGTGATCCGATGCTGGCCGAACTCTGGAGCGATCTTCGCTACCGCCTCCGGGCTCTGGCCCGGCGCGGCGCGGTGGAACGCGAGCTGGACCAGGAGCTTCAGTTCCACCTGGAGCAGGAGGCCGGGAAGTATCGGCGCGAGGGGGTGCCCGCCGAGGAGGCGATGCGGCGGGCGCGGGTGGCGTTCGGCAGTGTGGAGGCGGTGAAGGAGACCAGTCGTGACGGCCGGGGCCTCGCACTGCTCGACACGATCCGCCAGGACCTCCGCTACGCGATTCGTTCACTGCGGCGCACTCCCGGATTCGCCCTCGGCGTCGTCCTGACGCTGGCCTTCGGCATTGGTGCGAACACGGTGATGTTCGGCATCGTGGACCGGCTGCTCTTCCGGCCGCCGCCCCTCCTGCGCCAGCCCGAGACGGTGCACCGGGTCTACCTCACCTATACCGAACGGGGCCGGCCCGCGGTCGAGGACACCTACCAGTACACCCGCTATCTCGATCTCAAGCGGCTGACCCACACCTTCTCCGACTGGGCCGCCTTCTCCAACCGGCCGATGGCGATCGGCACCGGACCCGACGCGCGCGAGCTCACCGTCGGGGCGGTCTCGGCCAGTTACTTCGCCTTCTTCGATGGCGCACCGGTCCTGGGGCGCTACTTCACCGCCGAGGAAGACACTGTGCCGATAGGAGCCACGGTGGTGGTGCTGGGATACGGGTACTGGCGGACCCGCCTGGGTGGCCGGACCGATGTGCTGGGCCAGCAGATCCGGATCGGGACGGGGAGTTACACCATCATCGGGGTCGCACCGCCAGAGTTCACCGGCCTGGCTGAGACGGCCGTGCCGGTAGCCTATGTCCCGATCACCACCTACGCAGGCACCTTCAACAACGGCCGCCAGAATCCGAAGTACTACACCCGTTACAACTGGGGCTGGCTGACGGCGGTGGCACGACGGAAGCCAGGCGTGACGCTGGCGCAGGCCAACGCCGACCTGGGCCAGGCCGCGGCCCAGAGCTGGAACTTCGAGCGCGGCCTCGATCCCACGCTGACGCCGGCCACCATCGCGCGGCCCGGCGCCGTGGCCGGGCCCATCCAGTCGGAGCGGGGACCACGCCAGGGGACCGTGAGCCGGGTCGCAACCTGGATCTGGGGCGTCGCGGGGGTTGTGCTCCTGATCGCCTGCGCCAACGTGGCGAATCTGCTGCTGGCGCGGGCGGTGTTTCGCCGGCGGGAGACCGCGCTGCGCCTGGCCCTGGGAGTGAGTCGTGCCCGGCTCGCGGGCCAGCTCCTCTGCGAGAGTCTCCTGCTGGCGTTCCTGGGCGGTGGTGCGGGCCTCCTGCTGGCCCACGGGGGCGGAACGATATTGCGAGTGCGGTTCCTGCCGGAACACGCGGTCAAAGAGGGCCTGGCCGATGGACGCACACTGCTGTTCAGCTTCGCGGCCATTCTGCTGGCAGGGTTGCTGACCGGCCTCGTTCCGGTGTTGCAGAGCCGGCGCGCCGACCTGACCGAGGATCTCAAGTCCGGCGCCCGTGATTCGGGATACCGCCGCTCCGGCCTGCGAACCGCGTTGCTGCTGCTGCAGGCGACCCTCTCGGTGGTCCTGCTGGTGGGCGCGGGACTCTTCGTTCGGAGCCTCGCCCAGGTGCGGGGACTGCGGCTGGGCTACGACGTGGACCCAGTCCTGCACGTGTCGCTCAACACCCGCGGGGCCGCGCTCGACACCGCTGCCCAGTACCAGTTGCGCCGCGACCTGCTGGAAACCGCGCGAAGCCTGCCCGGTGTCACCTCGGCGGCCCTGGGTCTGACGGCGCCGTTCTGGGATACCTGGGGTGATGATCTCTTCGTGCCCGGCATCGATTCCGTCAACCGGCTCGGCAACTTCACGCTGCAGGCCGGGACCCCGGACTACTTCAAGACCATCGGTACCAGGATTCTCCGGGGACGGGGCATCGGCGCGGAGGACCGGTGGAATTCGCCCAGGGTGATGATTGTCAGCGAGGCGATGGCCGCCACTCTCTGGCCGGGGCGGAATCCCCTGGGCCAGTGTGTCCGGGTCATCGCCGACACCATGCCCTGCAGCACGGTGGTGGGCGTGGCCGAGAACATCCGGCAGCGGAGCCTGCGGGAGGACACCGGGCTCAACTACTACATGCCGATCGAGCAGTACCATCCCGAGGCGGCGGTGGTGTTCCTGCGGGTGGCTGGGGATGCCGATCGGGTCAAGGAGAGCATTCGCCGGCAGCTACAGCCGGCGATGCCGGGTGATGGTTATGTCATCGTGAGCTCGCTGCGGGAGATGGTCGGGCCTCAGCTCAGGTCCTGGGAGCTGGGTGCGACCATGTTCCTCTGCTTGGGGGGCCTGGCGCTCCTGCTCGCCGCCATCGGCCTGTACAGCGTGATCGCCTACGACGTGGCCCAGCGCACCCGCGAACTGGGGATCCGGATCGCCCTGGGGGCCCAGGCCGACCGGGTGGTCGGGCTGGTGACCCGCGATGGTCTCCGCTTCGTGGTGACCGGCGTCCTGCTCGGGGGCGCGATCGCGCTCCTCGCCGGCCGCTGGATCGGGCCACTGCTCTATTCGGTGTCGCCGCGGGATCCGCTGGTCTATGGCGGGGTCAGTCTGGTCCTGTTGCTGGTGGCTGCGCTCGCGAGCCTGATTCCGGCCTTGCGGGCCACCCGGGTCAACCCCAGCGTGGCACTCCGCTCGGAGTAGATCAGCTCGAGTGGTCGTGGATGATGCGCCACCCTTCCGGGCGCTTCTCCCAGATGGTAGTGAAGCGGCAGAAGTAGTCGGCCAGACCCCCGCCGGTCAGGATGCACTGGCCGGTGACCATCGCGTGCTCCGGCCCCAGGGGCGTGACGGCCAGGTCGCGAAAGGCCAGCTGCTGGGCCGGCCGGCCCTCCTTCCAGAAGCCCCGTTCCAGGATTCCCCGGATCCGCTGCTTGCCGACGATGGGGCCGTTCTTGCCCATCATGGCGGCCGAATCGGCGTAGAGCGAGACATGCCCATCCAGGTCGGCTCGATTCCACGCCGCCGCTGATCCCTCCATGGCCTGAAGCAGCGTCTGCCGCATGGCGGCCGCGTCCGGCGCGGGTACGGTGTCGGGGCGGGAATGACCGCAACCAGCCAAAAGCATCGAGCCGCTCAGCAGCGCCAACGTCAGGATCTTCATCGGCTCTCCAAAGGAATGATCCTGCGGGAGAACGAGCTATCGAGCGCCGCCCAGTACGCGAGCGCTGAGAATCCGGTTTCCCTCATCGGCTGCAGACTGAAACGGCGCCGATTAGTTTTCGCTTCCCCTCGCACCCGGAGCCGCATGCGTATCCTGGTCACCGGCGGTGCCGGTTTCATCGGCAGCCATACCACCGTCGAACTGTTGAAGGCCGGCCACGACGTGGTCGTGGTCGACAGCTTCAGCAACAGCAAGCCCTCGGTGTTGCCGCGGATTCAGGAGCTGGCCGGGAAGCCCTTCGCCTTCGAACGGGTGGACCTGCTCGACCGTCCGGCGCTCGACGCGGTCTTCGCGCGCCACCCGATCGAAGCCGTCATTCACTTCGCGGCCTTCAAGGCGGTAGGCGAGTCGGTGGCGAATCCCCTCAAGTACTACCACAACAACATCACCGGGACGTTGCTGCTCTGCGAGGCGATGCTCGCCCGCGGGGTGAAGACGGTGGTTTTCTCCTCATCGGCGACGGTGTACGGCGACCCTGCCACCGTGCCTGTCAAGGAGGAGTTCCCGCTCTCGGCGGTCAATCCCTATGGGCAGACCAAGCTGATGATGGAGCAGGTCCTCCGCGACCTGTACCAGGCGGACAAGTCCTGGAACATCTCGCTGCTCCGTTACTTCAATCCGGTGGGTGCCCACGAGAGCGGCCGCATCGGCGAGGACCCCAACGGGATCCCCACCAATCTCTTTCCTTTCATCACCCAGGTGGCGGTGGGGAAGCTCCCGAAGCTGCGGATCTTCGGTGGGGACTATGCCACTGTGGACGGCACCGGGGTCCGCGACTTCATCCACGTCGTGGATCTCGCGATCGGCCATGTGCAGGCGCTGGAGCGGCTGGCGGGGAAGCCGGGATGCCGGGCCTACAACCTCGGCACCGGGCAGGGGACGAGCGTGCTCCAGGCGGTGCACGCCTTCGAGCGAGCCATCGGGCGGCCCATTCCGCACGAGATCGTGGCCCGCCGCCCCGGCGACGCGGCGGTGAGCTTCTGCGACCCCGGGCTCGCGCTCAGGGAATTGGGTTGGAAGACTGAGCGCGATCTCGATGCGATGTGCCGGGACGCATGGCGCTGGCAGTCGCAGAACCCGCAGGGCTTTCCCGATTGAGGTGCGGCAGGGCCCGCTGCGGGGCGCGGCCCGGGCCCGGCGGGACCACGCTCAATCGTACCGCAGCGCCTGCATCGGGTGCACCTTCGACGCCCGCAGCGCCGGCAAGTAGGCCGCGCTGAGCGCCACCAGGATCAGAAGCAGGACCGCGGCCGCAAAGACCACCGGGTCGTGCCCCTTGAGGCCGAAGAGCAGGGAGCTTGCCGCCTTTCCCAGGCCGATGGCGCCGGCGACCCCGAAGACGAGGCCCAGGGCGATCATGGTCCCCACCTGCCGCAGCACCATGACCCGGACCCGCGCCGCATCCGCCCCCAGCGCCATCCGCACCCCGATCTCACGGGTGCGCTGGGCCACCGTGTAGGCCAGGACACCGTACAAGCCCACCGCCGCCAGCAGGGTCGCCAGGACCGCGAAGGCGGTCGAGAGAATGCTGATCATCCGGTCGAGGAAGACGTTCTCCCGGATCTGCTGCGGCATGGTCTTGAGGCTCTCGACCGGCAGTCCCGGATCGATCTGCTTCATGACCGCCGGCACCTGTCGGAGCAGCTCCTCCGGCGCGAGCGAGGTCCGGATATAGAAATTGAGGTCGCCGACGTTGTGGTCCTGCCGCCAGGGGAGGTAGAACAGCGGGGGAATCTCGTCTTTCACCTCGCTGTACTTCGCGTTCTGGATCACGCCCACGATCTGGATGTTGAGGCTGTCCGGTCCGCGGGTCGACATGAACTTGCCCACCGCGTCGTCCCCCAGGTGGAACTTCTTGACGAAGGTCTCGTTGACCACTGCCACCCGGGGGCCGCCGAGGCGGTCGGCCGAGGTGAATTCGCGGCCCTTGAGAATCGGGATGCCGAGGGTATTGAAATACCCGGAGCTCACCTCGTTGAAGCGCGAGTTGTTGTCGATGTCGGGTCCCGACTGGAACCCCTGTACCTCCACGTCGGTGCCCCAGTTGCTGCCCGCCAGGAGGGGTACCAGCGAACTGGTCACCCCGTTGACGCCGGGGAGCGCCGCAAAGGTCTCCTCCACCCGCTCGAACAGGAGCGCCGCCCGGGTCGAGTCGTAGCCGGTGCGCGACGGGCTGATGCCGAAGGTGACGACGTTGTCCACCTTCACGCCCAGGTCGACCCGGGAGACGTTGATCAGGCTCTTCATGAACAGTCCGGCCCCGACCAGCAGCGATGTCGCCAGCGCGATCTGCACCGTAACCAGCGCTGAGCGGAAACGGGCGGCCCCGCGGGCGCCGGCGATCTGTCCCGCCCCGGCCCGGATGGCGGTGATGAGATCGGCACGGGTGCTGTGGAGGGCGGGGAACATGCCGAAGAGGATGCCGGTGGCCAGCGACACCAGGGCCGAAAACGCCAGCACCGAGGGCTGCAGCTCGAACCGGAGCGAGGTGCCCGCGTCGGGGGGCAGCAGCGCCGAGATCACGTGCAGCGTCCACCGCGCGACCAGGAGACCCGCCAGGCCGCCCAGCGCCGCCAGGACCACCGACTCGGTGAGCAGCTGGATCATCAGCTGACGCCGGCCGGCGCCTAGTGCGAGGCGTACCCCCATTTCGGTGGCCCGGTTGGCCCCGCGGGCCAGCAGCAGGTTGGCGATGTTGGCGCAGGCGATGAGCAGCACGATGCCCGTCACACTGAAGAGCAGCAGCAGCGGGGTGCGAGCCTCCCGATGAATCGAGCTCTGTCCCCGGGCGCCGGGATCGACCTTGACCTCCTTGGCCTTGAACCGGGCCATGGTCTTGTCGCTCATCCCCTCCTGCAGCGGTGCTTCGACATCCACGATGATCGGGTGGTAGATCCCGTTGAGGGCCGTCGCCGCCTGGGCCCGTGTCACGCCCGGCTTGAGCCGGCCAAAGAGGTAGATCGAGTACGCCCGCCGGTTCTCGAAGCGATTGTCCTCCCCCAGCGCACCCCGCATCGTGAGCGGCACGAAGACCAGCGGCCGCGATCCCAGGGTCGTCCCGTTGAAGCCCTTCGGAGCCACGCCGATGATCTCCATCGGGTGGCCATTGACCGTGAGACTTTGCCCCACGACCCCCCGGTCCGACCCGAAGTGCGAGACCCAGTAGCTGTAGCTCAGCACCGCCACGAAATGGCCGCCGATGGTCTCGTCTTCGGATGGGCCGATCAGGCGCCCCAGCGCGGGTGCCAGCTCCAGGGTCTTGAAGTACGACCCGGAGACGAACGCGCCCTCGCCGGTCAGCGGCTCGTTCTTGTACGAGAGGCTCGCCCCGAAGAACCGGTGGGCCGCCAGTCCGGTCAGCACCGTCTGGGCCTTCTCCAGGTCCCGGAACATCGGATAGCTCCAGACTTCCTCGCACCCTCCGGTCTGGTTGCACGACTGCGAGCCGGGATTGGGGCCGGGGGCCGACAGGTTCACCAGCTCACCGGGCCGGGGGACCGGAAGCGGCTGCAGCAGCAGCTGGTCGAACATCGAGAAGATCGCGGCGTTGGCCCCGATCCCCAGGGCCAGCGACAGGATGGCCACGGCTGTTACGAACGGGGTCCGAAAGAGGGTACGGAACGCCAGCCTGAGGTGTCGCATGGGGGGTCCCCGTCGCCTGTGGGTTGGTACAGCCGGGCGGCCGCTCGGCTCGTTCCGACGAGCGTTGGACGGCCCGGGCCCTGAAAGGGTTGGATCTGTTATCGAGGCTGCCCCGCCCGAACCACCGGGCTCGGCCCGATCGGGGCTGGGTGCCAGGGGGCAGGTTACAGGTGGGAACACTACTGCACCAACCGCTATCGGGTTTCGCCGACCCCAGCCGGGGGACGGTGGATCTTGACCGTATCCCCGCCCGGTCCCATCTTCCCCTCAACATTTGATGGGAAGCCGCCTCTTGCCCACCCCGCCGTCCCCGCTCGAGCTGCTGCAGGGCACCGTCGACGTGCTCGTGCTCAAGGCGCTCCTCTTCGGGCCGCGGCACGGGTATGCCGTGGCCCGCTGGATCCGCGACACCAGTGACGACACCCTCTCGATCGAGGAAGGCGCGCTCTACACCGCTCTCCACCGGCTGGAGCGGCGCGGCTGGGTCGACGCCGACTGGGGGGTGAGCGAGAACAACCGGAAGGCCAAGTTCTACGCGCTGACCCGCGAAGGGCGCCGTCAGCTCGATGCGGAGACCCGCCGGTGGACCCGGTACGCCGAAGCGGTCTTCAAGGTGCTGCGCGCGGCGGAAGGAGGGTGAGATGAGCCGGATTGCGGGCATCCGCCGGTGGCTCCACCTCGATGGCGCGGTGGTCGAGGAGATCGACGCGGAGCTGGCGTTCCATTTCGAGCGGACGATCGAGGAACTCGTCGCCCGCGGGTGGTCCCGGGAAGCGGCCGAGGAGGAGGGCCACCGCCGCTTCGGCGATGTGACCCTCTACCGCGAGACGCTGCGGGAAATCGCCGAGGATCTCCGCGAGCGGCGCCGGTCGCGGGTGCGCCTCGAGGACCTGCGGCGCATGGTGGGTCAGGCCTGGCGCAGCACCTGGCGCCGGCCATCCTTCACAATGCTGATCGCCCTCACGCTGGGCCTGGGCATCGGCGTGAACGCCGCCATGTTCGGAGTGCTCGACCGCCTGATGCTCCAGCCCCCGGGCGGAATCCGCGATCCCGGCAGGGTTCATCGGGTGTACGTGCGGCGGGCGTTCCTTGGCGTCTCGCGGATCAACTCGAGTCTTCCATACAGCGACATCCGGGACCTGGAGCAATCGCCCGCGTTCGCCGGGGTGGCGGCGTTCCACTCCACCCGGCTCGCCTTCGGTGACGGGCCGGCCACCCGCAAGGTCCGGGTCGACCTCGTGAATCCAGGGTATTTCCCGCTTCTGGGGGTCGCTCCCGCCCTCGGCCGCCTGTTCGTTCCGGCGGACGACTCCACCGCCCCGGCGGCATCGGTCGTCGTGATCTCGCACGGGTTGTGGCGGACGGAGTTCGGGAACGATCCCGGGGTGATCGGCCGCACCCTCGCGCTGGGAGACGGGCACTTCCGCGTCATCGGCGTCGCATCCCAGGCCTTCACCGGCCCGAGCCCCGAGCGGGTCGATCTCTGGCTTCCGCTCCGACCCGGGGCCAGCATGGTGATCGGCGGGCCGTGGGAAACGAGCCGCGGGATCCAATGGCTGGATGGCCTGGTGCGGCTCGCGCCGGGGATCCGGACAACCCGCGCGGAGGCCGAGGCGACCGGGCTCCATCGCGCCGGCCACGCCCAGGAGAGCCGCTATGATCCGCACGCAGCGGTACTGCTCGGCCCGCTGCTCGAGACGCGCGGGCCGGACAGCTCGCCCGAGGCGCACGTCTCGCTCTGGATCGCGGGGGTGAGCCTCGCGGTACTGGCGGTGGCCTGTGCCAACGTCGCGAACCTGCTGCTGCTGCGCGCCATCCGGCGCCGCCGCGAAGTGGCGGTGCGGCTCGCCCTCGGCATCGGACGCGCCCGCCTCCTCGGGGAGCAGCTGGTCGAAGCGATCCTCCTCGCCCTTGTGGCCGGGGCCGCCGGAGTGCTGCTCGCTGCCTGGGGCGGAGAAGCGATCCGTCAGCTGCTCTTTCCCTCGATCGCGTGGACCGGCACCGGACCGCTCTCCTGGAGGCTCCTGGGCTTCACCATCGCGGTGTCGCTGGTGGCAGGGGGATTGGCCGGGGTGGTTCCCGCCTTGCTCGAGAGCCGGCCCGAGCTCCTCGAGGCGCTCAAGTCCGGTACCCGGCAGTCGGGGAGCCGGCGGTCGGTCCTGCGCGGCGCCCTGGTGATCACCCAGGCCGCGCTGTCGGCGGCCCTCCTGGTCGGCGCCGGTCTTTTCCTCCTGAGTTTCCATCGCGTGAGGTCCTATGACCTCGGGATGGATCCGGCCAGAGTGCTTCTCATTTCGCCGACCTTCCCGCGCGAGACCAGGACGGTCCGCCGCGCCGAGGTGTTCACGCTCGCCGCGGACCGGATCGCCGCCCTTCCCGGCGTCGAGCGTGTGGGATACAGCTCGGCGGTGCCGTTCTGGAGCAACTGGGCCGAGGAGCTGAGCGTGCCGGGGCTCGACTCGATCCCCAGGCTGGCCACCGGCGGGCCGTACATCGACGGGGTGACTCCCGACTACTTCGCGGCGCTCGGTGTGCCGCTGGTCAGGGGCCGCGGCTTTACCGCCGCCGACCGGGAAGGGGCCCCCCGGGTGGCGGTGGTGGGGGAGACGATGGCCGGCCTCCTCTGGCCCGATGAGAATGCGCTCGGGAAGTGCCTCAAGATCGGCGGCGACACGATGCCCTGCACCGAGGTGGTTGGCGTCGCGCACGATGTTCAGCGCAACAGTCTCGTCTCCGGGGCACGGATGCAGTACTACGTCCCCCTGGGGCAGTTCCCGGGCGGGGTGAACCCCGACGCTTTCTTTGTCCGCACCGGCGGGGACCCGGCGAGCCTGATCGGGCCGGCACGCACGGCGTTGCTGGAGGCCGGGCCCGACATCCGCTGGGTGGAGGCGGTCCCGATGCAATCGCTGGTGGACCCCGAGTTCCGTTCGTGGCGCATGGGGGCGACGCTGTTCACGGCCTTCGGGGTGCTCGCGCTGATCGTGGCGGCAATCGGGCTGTACAGCCTGCTCTCCTACGGCGTGGCGACCCGCACACCGGAGCTCGGGCTTCGGAGCGCACTCGGCGCCCGGCCGATCCGGTTGATCGGTCTGGTGGCGCGCGAGGGTCTCGTACTGGTGGGGGTCGGCGTGGTCCTCGGTGTCCTGGTCGCGCTCGGTGCGGCGCATCGGCTGCAACCGCTCCTCTACCGGACCTCGGCCCGGGAGCTGCCGGTCTACGCGGTGGTCGCCCTGGTGCTGCTGCTGATCGCGGGGCTGGCCGGGGCGCTACCGGCCTGGCGTGCCACGCGAGTCAGTCCGCTCACCGCGCTCCGGGCGGAGTGACATCCGGCGGATTCGGGGGGGGGGAGGCCCGGCTCACCGGCGCCACGCGGGCGCCGGGCGAGCCGGACACGATGGGGGTTACCGCGGCCCCGCCGGGAGGTGCTCGGTCAGGAACCGGGTGAGCAGGGAGAAGAGGTGGAGCGTGGTGCCCTCGCCCTCGTAGATCCCGTGGGTGCGGTTGGGATAGACCATGAGCTGGAACGGCTTGTTGGCCGCCACCAGCGCATTCACCAGCCGCTCGGTGCCCTGGTAGTGCACGTTGTCGTCGCCCGACCCATGCACCACCAGCAGCTCCCCGGTGAGGCGGTCGGCATAGGTGATGGGTGAGCCTTCCTTGTAGTCGGCCTCGTTTTCCTGCGGCAGACCCATGTACCGCTCCTGATAGATCGTGTCGTACAGGTGCATGTCGGGCACCGGCGCCACCGCCATACCCATGCGGTAGAGGCCGGGGTAGCGGAACATCACGTTGAGGGTGGTGGTGGCACCGCCACTCCATCCCCAGATCCCCATCCGGGTGGAATCCACCCAGCGCCACCGGGCGATGGTCCGGGCCGCACCGGCCTGATCCTCGGAGTTCACGACCCCGATCTTGCGATAGATCGCTTTGCGCCAGGCTCGTCCGCGGAGCGAGGGGGTGCCGCGGTTGTCGAGCGTGATGACGGCATAGCCCTGCTGCGTCAGCATCGCGTGCCAGGGGTCCCAGGAGAACCAGGTGTCGTTGGCGGTGGTGCTGGCCGGCTCGCCATAGGCGAAGAACAGCACGGGGTACTTCTTGGTCGAATCGAAATCGACCGGATACATCACGATGCCGTCCAGCACCGCGCCATGGCCGGCGTCGACCCGCACGAACTTCGCCGGGCCCCGCTTGACGGTGGTGAGCCGCTGCTTGAGCTCGCTGTTGTCGGCCAGGGTCCGCACCACGCTATGCTGGGGCAGCCGGACCAGCTCCACCGTCGGCGGCACCCCCAGGCTCGACCAGGTGTGAATGGCGAATTTCGCCCCCGGGGCGATCTGATAGCTGTGGGTGCCGTCCTGCCCGCGGGGCGTGAGCCGCTCCGCCGGGCCACCGCCGTCGAGCCGGGCACGAAAGAGATACCGCTGGGTGGGATTGTCGGGGGAGGCGGTGAAATAGATCCAGCCGCCCGGCACGTCCACCGTCAGCACCTGGGCGATATCGTACGCCCCCGGGGTGATGAGCTTGATGTCCTTCCCGTCCCGACTGATGGTCCAGGCGTGGAGCCAGCCATCCCGCTCGCTGAGCCAGAGGAACCGCTGCCCGCCGTCGAGCCAGTCCCAGTCGTCCACCACATCCACCCAGGCGCTGTCCCGGTCGACGAACACCGGTGCGACCCGACCGGTCTTCACATCACCCAGGTAGACGGTCAGGACGTTCTGCTGCCGGTTGAGATGCTGCAACGCGACTTCGTTGCTGTTGGCCGCCCACTCCATGCGCGCGACGTAAACGTTGCGCGGATCGCCCGGGACCTGGAGCCACCGGGTCGCGCCCCCGGCGGCGCTCACCACGCCGACGCGGACCGCCGAGTTGGTGGTGCCGGCCTTAGGGTACTGGATCGGCTTCACGAAGCTGTAGAGACTGTCGGTGTCGTTGATGAGGAGGAAGTCGCGGATGCCCGAGGCGTTGAGCTGCCAGTAGGCGATGCGGGTCCCGTCGGGGCTCCAGCGGAAGCCGTCCCGGTTGCTGAATTCCTCCTCGTAGACCCAGTCGAACGTGCCGTTGATCGTGGTGGTGGAGCCGTCCCGCGTCAGGGCGGTGATCCGCCCGTCGGCCACCCGCTCGACGTACAGGTTGTTCTCCCGCACGTACGCCACCCGATCGCCCTGGGGCGAGAACTTGGCGAACATGAGGGTGCTGGGCCGGGCGGCCGGGCCACCCAGCTTGCGGAGCCGGTTCCGGTCGAGGTCGAGGACCCAGTAGTCCCCCCGGGTGTTCTGCCGCCATACCCGGGCCGTGTTGGTGAAGAGCAGGACCTTCCGGTTGTCGTCGGAGAAACGGTAGCTCTGGGGCCGGAGCGGGAGGGAGTCCCCGGCGGGAATGAGCTGGTCGCTTGTCACCAGCACCGTGACCGCGCCGGTCTCCGGGTTGACCCGCACCAGGTCGGGCCCCTTCGCCTCCGGACGCCGCTGGTTGTAGAAGTAGGCCTGGCCGTCCGGGGTCCATCGCGTGGGCGGCACCGGCTGGGTGCTGAAGAAATCGGAGCTGTAGATCCGGTCGAGCGTGATCTGCGAAGAGTCGGTTTGAGCCAGGACGGGGGTGGCGGAGAGGGCCAGCAGGGCGAGCGCGACTGGAGAATAATGACGGGGCATCGGCGAGTCGGTTGAGGGATGCCAGGTAAGGTAACCGGAGGCACGGACGCCGCCTCCCGGGGCCCGGTTTCAGGGCGACACGCACGGGAATGACCCGGAACGATCTTGACGGGACGCCCGCCGGAGGCCACAATACGTTAGAACACACGGGGAACGTGCTAAGGTGAGCGCCGAACGCGATGACCTGCCCCTCCTCAAGGGGACGCTGGACCTTCTGATCCTCAAGACCCTGAGCTGGGGCCCCATGCACGGCTACGGCATCGCGAGCTGGCTGGAGCGCCGCTCCGGAGGCGATCTCGGCGTCGAGGACAGCGCCCTCTACCAGGCGCTGCAGCGGATGGAGTCGCGCGGCCTGGTCGAAGCCGAGTGGGGGGTGACCGACAACAACCGACGGGCGCGTTTCTACCGGTTGACTCCCGCGGGGGCGCGGCACCTCCGCAAGCAGGGCGAGGTCTGGACTCGATACACCCAGTCGGTATCGGCCATCCTCGCCCTGGCGAAGCGGGGCTCCTGATGCCGGGGGATCCTGGCGTGCCGATGAGGCCGTGGTGGCGCCGACTCTGGCCGGCGGGCGACGCGTGGGAGCTCAGCCCCGACGAGGAGGCCGAGCAGGAAATCGAGACCCACCTTGAGCTCCGGGCCGCCGAGCTGGTGCAGGCGGGGATGACCCCGGAGGAGGCGGAGCGGGAAGCGTATCGCCGGTTCGGGAATCTCCCGGCCGCGATGGACTCGCTCCGCCGCAGTGCTCGCCGCCGGGTCGCCGCCCGGCGCCATCGGGCCCGGTTCGATGCGATCATGGCTGATCTTCGTCTCGCCTGGCGGCAGATCCGGCGTTCGCCCCGCTTCGCCCTGGTGGCTATCGCCACCCTCGCCTTGGGGATCGGGGCCGCGACCGCGACCTTCACTCTGGTCCGGTCGGTGATCCTGCGGCCATTGCCCTTCCCCCATGCCGCCCGCCTCGTCGGCCTGGAGAGCCGCGACTCCAACGGCACCGCCATTCCGGTCGTCTCCTCCGCCAACTGGCTCGACTGGCAGCGCGGGGCGCGGACCCTCGCAAGGACCGCCCTCCGGATGGACCGGCGCGTGTCGGTCACGATCGGCGACGAGCCGGTTCGCGTCGATGGCGAGCTGGTGACCGCCGACTACTTCCGGGTGCTCGAGTCCGGCTTCATGCTGGGGCGGTCGTTCACCGCGGAGGAAGTGCGCGACCAGGTGCCGGTGGTGGTGGTGAGCGAGAGCTTCTGGCGGCAAATGCCGCACCCGGCCGGTGATGCGCCGCTCATGATCGTGGTGGACGCGCGGCGTTACCAGGTGGTGGGGGTGGTGCGGCAGGGCCAGGAGTTCCCCGCCGGTGCCCAGGTCTTCCTCCCGGTCCATCTGCTGCCTGAGAGTGGCGCGCCCCGGAACAACATCAACTGGTACGCCCTCGGGCGCCTCGCACCGGGTGTCACAATCGCGCAGGCCCGGGCCGAGCTCGACGGGATCGCGCGCGGAATCAGGGCGGAGAGCCCGGAGGCGTGGTACTCCTGGGGTGTGCCGGTCCGGCCGCTCAAGGACGTGGTGGTGGGCGATACGGCCGAGTACCTCGCCATCCTTATGGGCGCGGTAGTGTTGGTGCTGCTGGTTGCGTGCGCCAATCTCGCGGCGGCCCATCTCGCGCGAGGTCTGGCGCGGTCCCGCGAAACGGCGGTCCGCGCGGCCCTCGGCGCCGACCGTGGCCGCCTGGTGCAGCAGGTGCTGATCGAGCACGCGCTGCTCGGGGTGATCGGTGGTGGCCTTGGGATTCTTCTTGCCAGCGGCGGCGTCCGGGGCGTGCTCCACCTCTGGGGCGAGCGGATTCCCCGCTCGGGCGAAGTCGCTCTCGACCTCTGGGTCGTGGGCTTCGCGGTGGTCCTCTCGGTTGGCGCGGGTCTCGTGACCGGCCTCGCTCCCGCGCTCCAGGCATCCCGGCCGGGGCTTGCCGGCCTCATCGCGGCCGGGGGACGCGGCACGGTGCGGGGTGGACGGGGGCTCCCCGGCGCGGCACTCATCGCGGGAGAGGTGGCTCTGGCGCTGGTTCTTCTCACCGGCGCCGGTCTCCTGATCCGGAGCCTCCAAGGCCTGCTTTCGCGGGACCTCGGGTTCGACACGCGCGTCCTCACGGTCTCGGCGACCCTGGCGGATGCGCGCTACCGCAACGAGCCCGCGCGGCGCGTAGCCTACTGGGACCGGCTGACTCGGGAACTCGCGACACTTCCCGGGGTTGTTGGGACCGGGGTGGCCACCTGGGTCCCCATGCGCCTCGCGGGCACCAGCCTGGTCGACCTCGAGAACGGGGTGATCGCGCCCGACGGGTTCGGCTACCGCGCGGTGAGCGAGGGTTATCTCCCGGCGCTCGGCGTCCCCCTCCTCGAAGGCCGGGGGTTTGAACCGGGCGACCTGTCCGACGGGCCGCGGGTGGTCCTCATCAACCGAACCGCTGCGAAGACCGGATGGCCGGGGCAGAGTCCGATCGGCCGGCGCTTCCGCGCGACCGGCTTCGAGCGCGGTCCGTCGGGGGAGCCGGCCCCCTGGCTCACGGTGATCGGAGTGGTGGGGGATCTTCGGCAGTGGGGGCCTTACATCGATCCCCGGCCCGAGATGTACGTGCTGTTCCGGCAGGTCCCGGCATACACCACCGCGATGACTGCCGTGGCGCGCGTAGCCACGGCGCCGACGGCGCTGATTCCCGCGGCCCGCGCCCGGCTCCGGGCAGTTGATCCGACGGTCGCGCTCGAATTCGGCACGCTGGCAGGGACACTGGAGGACTTGCTCGTGGCACAGCGGCTGCCGGTTTCCCTGCTGAGTGGCTTTGGAGTGTTCGCGCTCCTCCTCACCGGCCTTGGCCTCTACGGCCTCCTGTCCTACTCTGTCTCGCTCCGCCAACGGGAACTGGCCCTCAGGGCCGCCCTCGGCGCGGGGCGCGGGCAGCTGGTCCACGCGGCGGCGCTGGGAGGCATCCGCCTGGTGCTGGTGGGGGCCTTGGTGGGACTGGGGGGCGCGCTCGGCGCCAGCCGGCTCCTGGGTTCGATGCTCTTCGACGTCACACCGTTCGATCCGGCCACCTACGCGCTTGTGACGGGGCTCCTGCTCGTCGTGGCACTGCTCGCGATTCTCCCCCCGGTGCTCCGCGGCACGCGCCTCGATCCCGCCTCCGCCCTGAACGCCGAGTAGTCCCGCGGCCGCCCCTTAGAGCATGCTCAGCACCAGCAGGCGGCCGTCGGGCCGGCTGAGGTAGTCCGCCCAGACGATGTGGTTGCGCTGGGCCACGAGCCCGATGCCGGTGAAGAGCGTCAGGATCACCGCCATATCCTCCCAGAGGTACCAGCCCGGCCGATACTCGACCGGATAGGCCAGGATGCGACTCAGCATGCCGACCAGCCGGGCCACGTTGCGGCGCAGCACGTCCTCGGTCACGTCGGACCCCGCATATGCCGCCACCAGCTTCCGCACCCGGTCAGCCGCGGACAGGTTGTGATGCCAGTTGAGCGTGGCGATGACCTTCTCCTCCAGCGGCTTGAAGCCGAGTGGAACCGCGAGATCGAAGTGGTTGGGGTTGAAGCCGGGGTCCCGCCGGCGAGACTGGAGGCTCACGGTCTGCAGGCGGTCCAGCAGCTGGCCAAAGTGCCGGAACAGCCCTTCGGGCCCGCTCGGCTGACGCGCATCGGCCGGTTCGAAGAAGGCCCGCGACAGGTTGACTTGCCCCAGCTTGGCCGGGTCGGCCAGGCCCGCCGCGAGGTGGGCCGCTAGCTCCGACACCTCGGTGAATTCCCGGCCGCCGGTGATGGTGGCCAGGGGGCGCTCGTCCGGCGCGATGCCGGAATCGATCGCCATCGCGTCGCCGTTGGAGAAGACCCGGGCGCCGACCACGACGGTTCCGCTGGCCGGGTCGGTCACTTCCACATCGAATGCCTCGGGCTCGGCCGGGGCGGGCCCCGTCCCGATGGGTCCCCAGTCGGTGGACTGGTCGAATTTCCCCGCCGAGGTCGTCACGGCCAGAATCGGGTTGGTGAAGGCGCGGATGCGTGTAAGCACGCCATTGGCTTCCGCCAGCGCGGTCAGCCGGATATCGGCATTGGCGATCGGCCGCCGGCGGCCGCGGCTATCCGGCAGGAAGTACACTTCTCCGGTCACCCGGAGTGTTACCCCGTTGAGCCCCATGACCCCTCCCTGTCCTGCTGACTAAATCGGGAGTCGGCTCGGGGGTACGACACGGGCCCGCACCATTGGGGGCGGGCCCGGCCGGGGAACGGAAGTGACCGGTTCTAGTACCGGTAGTGATCCGCCTTGTATGGTCCATCCTGCGGCACCCCGATGTACTCGGCCTGCTCCCGGGTCAGCCGGGTCAACTTGACCCCCAGCTTTTCCAGATGGAGCCGGGCCACCTTCTCGTCCAGCTTCTTGGGCAGGGTGTACACCTTCTTCTCGCTGTAGGCGGTGCCCGAGACGGTGGGCTGACCCTGGGCGTGCAGGTGCAGATCGATCTGCGCCAGCACCTGGTTGGTGAACGACGAGCTCATCACGAAGCTCGGGTGCCCCGTAGCGCAGCCCAGGTTGAGCAGCCGGCCCTCGGCCAGGATCAGCACGCTGTGCCCATCCTGGAACACCCACTCGTCGTACTGCGGCTTGATGTTCACCCGCTTGATGCCCTTCACCTTCTTGAGCCCGGCCATGTCGATCTCGTTGTCGAAGTGGCCGATATTGCCCACGATGGCCTTGTCCTTCATCCGGGCCATGTGCTCCGCCGCGATAATCTGCTTGTTACCGGTCGCGGTGATGAAGATGTCGGCGGTCTCGACGACGTCCTCGAGGGTGGTGACCTGGTAACCTTCCATCGCCGCCTGCAGCGCGCAGATGGGGTCGATCTCGGTGATGATCACGCGGGCCCCCTGGCCTTTGAGCGCCTGGGCGCAGCCCTTGCCTACGTCGCCGTATCCCAGCACCACCGCCACCTTGCCCGCCAGCATCACGTCCGAGGCGCGGAGGATGCCGTCGGTGAGCGAGTGCCGGCAGCCGTAGAGGTTGTCGAACTTGCTCTTGGTCACCGAGTCGTTGACGTTGATCGCGGGGAAGAGCAGGGTGCCCGCCTTCATCATCTCGTACAGTCGGTGCACCCCGGTGGTGGTCTCCTCCGACACGCCCTTCAGGTCCTTCGCGACCCGGGTCCAGCGGCCGGGGTGCTTCTGCTGCTCCTGGCGGAGCAGGCCGAGGATCACACCCCATTCCTCGGGATCGCTCGCGGCGTTGAAGGCCGGCACCTTGCCCGCTTTCTCGAACTCGACGCCCTTGTGGACCAGCAGGGTCGCGTCGCCGCCATCGTCCAGCAGGAGGTTCGGGCCGCTGCCATCGGGCCACATCAGCGCCTGATCGGTGCACCACCAGTACTCGTCGAGGCTCTCGCCCTTCCAGGCGTACACCGGCGTGCCCAGCGGATTGGCGGGCGTGCCATCCTTGCCGACCACGACCGCGGCGGCGGCGTGATCCTGGGTCGAGAAGATGTTGCAGCTTACCCAGCGCACATCGGCTCCCAGCTCGACCAGGGTCTCGATCAGCACGGCGGTCTGCACCGTCATGTGGAGCGAGCCCATGATCTTCGCCCCGGCGAGGGGCTGGCGGCCGGCATACTCCCGCCGGATGGCCATGAGCCCGGGCATCTCATACTCGGCCAGTCGAATCTCGTTGCGGCCGAATTCCGCCTGCGAGAGATCCTTCACCTTGAACGGCTCCCGGCCCGCCTCGCGGGTGACCTGGAAGGGGTGCATCATCGTCGCGCTGGTCGCCATGCCTCTGATCCTCGCAATGGGGCCGTTGGCCTGTGGCCGGTGGCCGTTGGTGACTCTTCCCTCGACTCTCGTTTCCAGACTCCACACTCCAGGCTCACCTATCCCGATGCACCGTCTCCATCGAAAACGCCGGGAGACAGATCGCCACGTACTCGGCACCCCCCGCCTCCGGAGTGCTGTAGCGGATCCACTCGCCGGGCGCGGTGATCACCGCCTGTCCCGCCCGTACCTCCAGCCTCCCCGCAGCGTGCTCCACCAGGATCATCCCCCGGAGCACGATGGTCAGCTCCTCGAAGTCCGGGCGCTGCCCCGGTTCCACCCATCCCTGGGGCGAGACCATGCGGGCCACGCTCACGCTGGTATGGCCGGTGTTGACCCGGCCCACGTATTCCTCGATTCGCTTGGGCGGGTCGCCCGCCGCCGGTACCACTGTGGGTGCCGTCACCAGTTTCGGCATGGATCTCATTCCCCTGAAAGTGCCCGGCGCCGCGCGGCGGCGGTGAACACGAGGGGTCCCCTGGCGCCGGGGTCAGGCGGCAGCGGCCGGTAGCGCCCGCCCTCGAATCCCGCCTCGGCCAGCCACCCGAGCACCTGACTCTCCTCGAACCCCAGCCATTGGTGGCCGAGGGTCTGGCGATATTCGCCGCGTTCGTGCGGCATCAGGTCGGTCACCAGCAGAGCCCCACCCGGTTTGAGGGCCCGAGCCGCTTCCCGAATTACCTGGCCCGGTTCCGCGACATACGGCAGCACCAGCACGAGGAAGGCGGCGTCGAGCGCTTGGTCCGCGACCGGAAGCGCCTCCAGCTCTCCCCGGCGGATCTCGACGTTGGCGACGCCGCCCAACCGGGTCCGGGCAGTCCGGAGCATGGCCGCCGACGCGTCCACCGCGATCACCTGGGCCACAAATGGCGCCAGCTGCTGGCTCAACTGCCCGGTGCCGCAGCCGAGATCGGCCACGGTCCAGGCCGGGTCGAGCAGGCCGAGCAGCGGCAGGAGCTCGGTGCGGCTGCCGAACAGCTCGGTCCGCATCCGGTCCCACTGGCCCGCGGCCGTGGCAAAGAACTCCTCCGACCGGGACCGTCGCTCCGCCAGGACGGTCCGCAGCCGTTCTCCGTCGCGTCCCGCGGCGGGCGAGTGCTCCACCTGCTCCCGCACCACCTGCCAGAGCCGCCGGGCGGCCGGGTCGAGGTCGGCGAGCCACATCCGGTAGAGCCGACTCGCGCCGTCGGCCCGGGACGCTACCCAGCCGTCGTCGGCCAGCACCTTGAGGTGCCGGCTCACGGTGGACTGGGGGAGCTGGAGCGCCTCGCAGAGCTCGCCCACGGTCAGCTCGTGGCGTTCGAGCAGGACCAGCAGCCGAGCGCGAATCGGCTCGGCCAGAGTCTGCAGCCGGCTGACGATCGTGGTGCCCAAGACTCTCCATCCATCCGAGTATCCGGATAATCAAATATCAGGAACCTGTCGGGTCAAGACCCTGCGCTGCGAGCGGCGGCGCTGCTGGACTTCCCGGTGACGCCGAGCGGGGCCTGTGCAGCAGGAGTCGGACGAGCCGATCTACGCCCGCCGCAACGGCGCCGACGAGCATGAGCGGCGGATCAAAGAAAACGAGCTCAGCACCGAAGTCTCGGTATCGGAGAAACAGCGGCTTATCCGGGAAACCAGGGTGGGTACAAAGTTCGGGAGAGTCCTCCAGGGAACTCTCCCGTTCGATCTTCTTCTGGCCGCCAGCCCGCCTGGCCGCCTGGCCCCTAGTACACCTGGGCCCAGCTTCGCTCGCGGATCGCCTTGGCGCGGGCCGAGCCGTTGAGGGCGCGGTTGATGGCGCAGCTGGAGAAGTTGACCACCGAGTTACCGGAGAGGAGGCTGACCGAGAAGTCGGCGTTGGCCGCCATGAGGCCGCCATAGATATGGCCGCCGGTGCCGGTCGACCGGATCCGGCCTTGGACGATCACCGGCCCATAGAACTCGACGCCGCCGGCAATCTCCAGGTCGCCGGCGACCAGCAGGATCCCCTGACCCCAGCCGCCGGAGAGCCGTACATCGCCCGGGGCATAGACGATCGGGAAGTAGTTGCCGCAGGCGCCGGAAGGATTCAGCGGATCGCCCCAGTTGCTGTAGTCGCCGACCCGGCAGGAGACGGGCGGCCCGGTGTTGACGGTGGGCCCGATGCCGGTGACCGTGCCGGCGACGGTCTTTTCGGCCAGGGCGGCGAGGTCGTTGAAGTCGATATCGCCGAACTGGTTGAAGGTTGACGACGACACCGTCGGGTCGGTCAGGATCTGGGGGCTGCCGGTGATACAGGCAGCGCCACTGCAGGCCCCGGAGGTGTTGACCGCGCCGCTGGAGTCGCGGATCCCGGGCTGGGTTGGGCCCGCCGGCGGACACTGGCCACCCCAGCTGCCGGGGATGGAGTCGACCCCGCTCACCTGCGAGGAGCCGCTGACGGTGATGCCGACGCGGGTGGTGACCGCGGCGTGCATGTTGATCGAAGGCTGCGTCAGCCGGACGATGCGGGCCAGCTGTCGCCGGGTGATCACCTGGCCGCCGACGCGGTACTCGCCGTTGACCGAGATCAGGAAGGTGGTCGGCGTCAGCCGCCGAAGCGAGCCGTTGTAGCTGGCCCCGCCGCCCACCGTGGTCTGCGGAATCGTGAACACGGCGCTGCTGGCCATGGTGTTGTAGGCGGCGGTGCTCCAATTGGCCAGCACCGCCGCCAGCCCGGTCTCCGCCGCTTCCCGCGCCTGCATGCTGGCGATGCGGTTGTTGCCCATCCGCTGTTCCAGCCGCGCGATATAGAACACGGCGGTAATCAGCAGGGTGGCGATGACCGTGGCGAACAGCGCCAGCGCCAGGGCGATGCCTCGCCGGTCCCGGTGAATGGATCGAGCCATCGCGACCTCCGTGTCCCGGCTCACGGCCGGGGTGTATTGCGCAGGGTGATCGAGGTGCTGAGCGAGTCCTGCACCACCTGCACCGCATTGGACTGGAGCCGGCGGACCACCCGGTCGCTCTCTCCCAGCAGGTTGATGCGGATGCTCCGGATGCGGCCGGCCACGGCGGTGGCGCCGCCGAGCGAATCGAGGTAGGTGAATCGGATGCCGTTGGCGTTCACCGGACCCGCCACCGGCTGCAGGGTGGCTTCGCCGCCGCTCACCGAGCGGGCACCGAGCCAGGTCTGGCTGCCGACCGTGACCGGACGGACTTCCATGATCTCGAAGGTGCGAATCGCCGCGTCGGTCACCACGCCGGCGAGCGAGGCGCTGTCGATGGCGGTCACCCCCAGCCGGATCGCCGGTTGGCCGCTGCAACTGCTGCCATTGCTCACCGAAGTGATGGCCAGGGGGAGCCAGGTGTCGTCGCTGGAGGCCTGCGGGTTGCGCTCCACGAACAGAAGCAGGCTGTCCTGCCCGGGGACGATCGCCCGATACTGCGAGAGAAAGCTGGTCCGGATCCGGATCTCGTTGGTCGCCACCTGGCAGGCCAACCCCAGGGTGCGCATCGCCCGGTAGGTGAGGCCGGTCGCGTCGAAGTTGACGATGTCGGAGATCCCCGCCGGGCTGGTCGAGAGCTCCCAGAGCTCGGTCGCCGCGATGGTGCTGGCACTCCGGACGGTGGCCTGGACCGAGGCCTGCTCGACCTGGGCCACCGCCAGGCGCTGCTGGGCCGTGAAGACCCGGTTGAGGCTCGCCGCGACCAGGCTCAGGATCACGATCGCGATCAGCATCTCCACCAGCGTGAAGCCCCGTCGTCGGGCCAGGCTCATAGACACTCCAGGCTGGCGAAGATGGTGTCGGTGGTGGTTCCCCGGGCGGTCGGTGCGACCACGATCTCCGTGATCGTGCGACTCGGACCGGCGCCGGCGATGATCCAGCGCTCGGAGATGCTCCCCGGCTGGGTGGCGCTTCCCGAGGCGAGGGCGGTACAACGGGGAGTGGTGCGGTTGGCGTCCCGTCGGATCGCTTCCAGGCGGTCCTGGGCGACCGCGGCCGCGGCCGACGAGCGGCGCCCGCTGCCGAGCATCCGATAGACCGAACCGGACCCGGCGGCGACCGCCAGGAGTCCGGTGGTGAGGATCATGATGGCCACGAGTACTTCCACGAGGGTGAAGCCGTCACGCGATCTCACTTCACCACCCGCCCATAGCCGGTGACCAGGATACTGTCCCGGGTCCCGTCGCGAAGGAAGAACACCGTGGTCGACGCGGCGGTGCCGAGTCCCCGCGGATCGATCGTCAGGACCGTCGACGGGGTACCGGTCACACTCACGCCGAACAGGGTGTCGAAATTCCGCGGCGACCCGATCGTGTCGACGCCGGCACCGCCGTTGAGGCGGGGGGTGGCGGTGATCACCGCGGTGTTGCCGGTCCATTGCAGGGTCGTGGTTCTGCCGGTCTCCGAGGCGGTCGCCCGAGCCTGCGCGTACATTCCGATCGCCACGGCTCGGGCGTTCCACGCCGCCCGCGCGCTGAGGGTCCGCGCGAAGGTGGGAAGACCGAGCATCGCCAGGAGACCGGCGGTGACGACGGTGAGAACCGCTTCGACCAGGGTAAACCCTTGACGATTCACAGGGAGCTCCTTCCGGCTGCCGGTCTGATTGTCGGCTTTTTTGGCGCTGGGGATGAGCCACGGCAGTGGTTGCTGCGTAGAAGAGATCGCCACATCCCGCCAGAGTAACTGTCAATTGTCTTGACAGCGGAAAGAACTGGTGAGGGGGCGCTCGTCGCTGCTACGATTCACGCCATGACCCAGCCTCCGCACCATACCTCCCGCGGATTCCGGAATCCCTGGCCCGGGGCCGAGCCGAGGGGGCTCGCCAACCTGCTCCGCTGGTTCGCCGAACGGCACACCACCCGGCGGCCCCGTCCCGATCCCGACCCCGCGGTGTTTCCGGTCCAGCAACCGCGGCTGGGGCAGGTGCCGCACCGGGGCGCGCTGGCCGCCACCTGGCTGGGCCACTCCACCGTGCTGCTCGAATTCGCCGGATGCACGGTGCTGACCGATCCGATGCTGGGGGAGGTCGCGGCACCGATCCCCGCCGCGCGGCTGCGGCGTTGGGTCGCGGCACCCCTGGGGGCGGGGGCGCTGCCCCGCATCGACCTGGTTCTGCTGTCCCACAACCACTACGACCACCTGGATGCTCCCACGGTGCGGACCATCGCCGAGCGGCAACCGGACGCGGTGTGGTGCGTGCCGCTCCGGTTGGCGGCGCTGTTGCGGCGGCTCGGGGTCAAGCGGGTCGAGGAGTTCGACTGGTGGGAGGAGCGGCGGTTGGGCGAGGCCACCGTGGTGGCGACCCCGGCGCAGCACTTCAGCGCCCGCGGGGTCCACGATCGGAACGCCACCCTCTGGTGCGGGTTTGCGGTGCGGGTGGCGGCCCGGTCGGCGTTCTTCGCGGGTGACACGGCCTATCACCCGGAGTTCCCCCTCATCGGCGAGCGCCTGGGCCCTTTCGACCTGCTGCTGCTCCCGGTGGGCGCCTACGATCCCCGCTGGTTCATGCGGGCGGTGCACATGAACCCGGCGGAGGCGCTGGCTGCCTTCGAGGACCTCAGCGGCGCCACCTCACCGGCGATGCTGCCGATTCACTGGGGCACCTTCAAGCTCACCGACGAGCCGATGGATGAGCCGCCCAGGCTTATCCGGGAGCTCTGGGCCGACGCGGGCCGCCCGCCCGAGGATCTCTGGCTGCTGCAACACGGCGAGACCCGGCTGCTGGGAGCCTGACGCCCGTCGAGGGCGGCACCGGCGGCTGTCGGCCTACGGGGTGGCCTCGGCCGAGCCCACCGCGGCCAACATGAAGGCGTAGCGGAACGCGGCCTCGTGGAGCCGGTCGTAGCGTCCGGAGGAGCCGCCATGCCCGCCGGCCATGTTGGTCTTGAGGTAGAAGGGGTTCCGATCGGTACGGGTGGCGCGGAGCTTCGCCACCCACTTGGCCGGCTCCCAGTACATCACCTGCGAGTCATTGAGCGAGGTGGTCACCAACATCCAGGGGTAGTCCTGCGGTCGGACGTTGTCGTACGGCGAGTACCGCATCAGGTACTCGTACTGGTCCCGGATCCGGGGGTTCCCCCACTGTTCCCACTCCTGAGCGGTGAGCGGGAGCGACGCGTCGAGCATGGTGTTGATCACGTCGACGAAGGGCACATCCGCCACCACCGCGCGGAACAGGTCGGGGCGCATATTGACCACCGCGCCCATCAGCAGGCCCCCGGCGCTGCCGCCGTTGGCCACCAGATGACGGGGACCGGTGTACTTCCGCCGCACCAGCTCCTCGGCGACATCGATGAAGTCGTAGAAGGTGTTCAGCTTGTGGAGCATCTTGCCGTTGTCGTACCAGCGCCGGCCCATTTCCTGACCGCCCCGGATGTGGGCCACGGCGTAGACGAACCCGCGATCCACCAGGCTCAGCACGTTGCTGTTGAAGGTCGGCTCGGTGGTCGCCCCATACGACCCGTAGGCATAGAGCAGCGCCGGGTTCTCTCCGTCGAGGAGGGTCCCGCGCTTCATCAGGAGCGAGACCGGGACCCGCTCGCCGTCGCGGGCCGGGGCGAAGAACCGGCGGACTTCGTACTTCGCCGCCTCGAACCCGCTCGGGATCTCCTGCCGCTTGCGGAGGGTCCGCCGGCGGGTGGCCAGGTCGTAGTCGTACACCGAGGCGGGGGTCACCAGACTCGAGTAGGTAAAGCGGAAGAGGTCGCTGTCGAACTCGGGATTGGCGGCGGGGAAGACCCCGTAGGCCGGCTCGGGGAAGGTGATGTAGTGACTCTTCCCGGTGCGGAGCTCGGTGACCCGGAGCCGCCGGATCCCGCCGGCCCGCTCGCTCACCACCACGAAGCGCTTGAAGGCATCGACCGACTCGACGAAGACCGAGTCCCGGTGGGCCAGCCAGTCGGTCCACCGCTCCGGACCGGGGTTGTCCTCGGGGGCGCGGACGATCCGGAAATTGGTGGCCCGGTCGTTGGTGTAGATCAGGAAGAACCCCTCGGCGTGATCGACGCTGTACTCGACCCCCGCGCGCCGGGGCGCGATGAGCCGCGGCAGGGTGGCGGGATCGGCACTGGGGATCACCCGCCATTCGGACGAGGTGTAGCCGTCGGACGCGATGAAGACGTACTTCCCGCTCCGGGAGCGGAACACCGAGACGTTGTTGAGGACGTCGTTCTCCTCGAACACCCGGACGTCGGCGTCCCGGGGTGTACCGATCACGTGGCGCCAGACCGCGTTCCCCCGCTTGGCGGAATCGGCGGTCATGTAGAAGAAGGTCCGGTTGTCATCGGCCCAGGCGGTACCGTTCCAGACCTGGGGGATCTGGTCCAGGATCTGACCGGTGGCCAGATCCTTGACGTACAGGGTGTACTCCCGGAAGGCGGTGGTGTCCTCGAGGTAAAGAAGCGTACGGCCGTCGGGACTCACGTCCATGCCGCCCAGGGCATGGAACTTCTTTCCCTCCGCCGCCCGGTTCTGGTCGAAGTAGATCTCTTCCGCCGTGTCGGGCGTGCCCGCCCGGCGGGCGAAGATCGGGTAGGCCTTCCCCTCCTCGGTGCGGGTGTAGTACCACCAGCCCCCCTCGCGATACGGCACCGAGAAATCGGTCTCCTTGATGCGCCCCAGCATCTCCCGATACAGCCGCTCCTGCAGCGCCTCGGTGTGCTGCATACCGGCCCTGGTCCAGGCATTCTCGGCTTCGAGGTAAGCGATGACCTCGGGGTTGGTCTTCTCCCGGAGCCAGAAATAGTCGTCGGTGCGGACCTGCCCGTGCAGCGTGTCCACGTGAGCGATGCGGGGCGCCACCGGCGGTTGCTGGCTGGTGAGGAGGGCGGGGGAGAAGGTGACAGCGGTGGCCATTGCAGCAGCTCGTACGAAGGACATTTGGGGACCCCGGTCGGGGTGAAGGGGCGATGTTAGGGGGGGTGGCCGAGTTGGTTCAAGAGCGATTGAACGCCGACAGACCGACGGCGTCTCGGGTGAGCCGCGGTAAGAGCGCGTGTTGAATGGGGTTAGCTCCGCGTCGCTCCCCGCGACTGGCCGTCGGGAGCCAAGACCGAAGATAGGCCGAATCAGGGGGTCAAGGCCCCGTGGTGGCACCGGCGCAGGCCGACGCCCGGGTCAGCAACTTGGTCGCGAACGGGAGACGTCCACCGCCCGCTCGACCGGCATCGAGTTGGATCCGCCAGGCCGATCCGGGCTGTCGGTGGTAGGTCGTGAAGAAGGGACCATCGGGGTAATCGAATCGGAAGGCGATCGAATCGGCCTCGGCGGCGCCGTAACCGAGAAAATTCCCCGAGCCGGGTACGCCGAAGGAATCGAGCAGGATGTTCACCCAGGCGCGACGCTCCCGATTCCAGCCGATGAGCGCGCGCGAGTCATAGGGCCGCCGTCCGGCGGTCGATCTATCGCGATCCCAGGTCAGAATCTCGAGGAAACGACCGTCGAGCGCCCACCGGGCCTCGACGCAGTGGCGAAGGGGGACGGTGCCCATGGTCCCCTCGAGATCCCAGCGGCCCACGAGACCGTCCAGCAGCGCGCGTCCGGGGATGCCGGTCTCCTGGGCCGCCGCGGGGGCGGAGATGAGGAGGGCGGCCCCGAGCGCCACGGACCACAACACCGGCGGTCGCGCCATGAGCTATCCCCGATCCGCGATGGCCCGGGTCACGGCGGCCCAGCGGCTCCGTCCGACGGGGGCACGCGCGCCGGAGCGGAGCAGCGCGAGGTGATGGCCGAGGCGCCTGCGTTCGAGCGCAACGACGAGGGGAAGCTGCACGATCGCCGAACGGTGGGTTCGGAGGAACCGGGTGGGATCGAGCCGTTGCTCGAGGGCGTGCATCGATTCGCGGAGGAGCCACGTCTCCCGGCCGGTGTGAAGCCGGACGTAGTAGCTCGCTGCCTCGAACCACTCGACCGATTCCGCCGCGACCACGAGGGTTCGGGTGCCATCCCGGACAGCGAACCGGACCGGTACCGGGGCGGGGAGTTCCTCCACCAGACACACGAGTCTCCGACCCAGGTCGGTGAGGCGCCGCTCCCGATGCGTCAGGCGGGCCCGTTCGAGTGCCTCGAGCAGGCGCTGGTCGTCGAAGGGCTTGAGCACGTAGTCGAGCGCCGCCACCCGGAATGCTTCGAGGGCGTGCTGCTCATAGGCGGTGACGAACACGGTGGCGGGCATCGCGGTCGGCCCGACGGCCCGCACCACGGCGAACCCGTCCATGTCCGGCATCTGCACGTCCAGGAGGACCAGGTCGGGCGTGGTCTCCGCGATGGCCCGGACCGCGGTCCTGCCGTCGGCGCACTCTCCCACAACGGTGAAGCCCGGCACCTTGCGCAGCAAGGCGGCCATGCCCGCTCGGGCATGGGGCTCATCATCGACCAGAAGAACCCGCAGCGGACCGGTCATGCCACCCTTTCGTTGCGACGGACGTGTGGGGGGAGACGTACCATGGCGGTCACGCCGCCACGCGGGCCGTCGGTGACCCGGAGCTCGGCGGCCTCGCCGTAATGGTGGGCGAGGCGGGCGCGCACGTTGGCGAGACCGACGCCGCCGGGGAGCCCGGGGGCCGGTGGCCCGGCGAGGCCGGGCCCGTTGTCTTCCACGACGAGCTCGAGCGCGGCCCCCGCGTTCCGGGCGGTCACCGCGATCCGGCCCCGCGCCGCCTGGCGGGCGACGCCGTGACGCACCGCGTTCTCGACGAGGGGTTGCAGGATGAGCGCCGGCACCCGTAAGTCACCCGGCGCGTCGCACGTGACCGCGATGTCCAGTCGGTCCGGGAACCGCATGCGTTCCACCTCGAGGTAGCGCCGGACGAAATCGAGTTCCTCTGTCAGGGATACCTCGTGATCGGGCGACTCGCGTAGCAGGTCACGCATGAGCCCGCCGAACGCCGCCAGCATGGTCAGAGCGTCGTCGGGTCGACTCTGCCGGATGAGCATGCCGATCGTATTCAGGGCGTTGAACAGAAAGTGGGGGTGGAGCTGGTGATGCAACGCGGCGAGCCGCGCCTCGGCGAGACTGGCCTTGAGCTGCAGCGCCTGACGTTCCTGCCGGCTGGCCGTCGTGGCGAACTCCACCGCGTAGAAGGCGGCGGCGGTGGCGGCGTAGAGGGCGGCGCCCTGGACGGAATAGGACTTGAGCAGGTCCACGAAGGCGGGGCCGATCGACGGGCGCTCCAGTGGGAAGAGTGTCCGCTGGACGACGGCCAGAAGATAGAGGTGCAGCAGCGGGAACAGCACGCCGACCCCGGTGTGGAGCAGGATGGTCCCCCACCGGCTCCCCACCACCAGCCACCGCCGCACCACCAGCTCCCGTACCAGCAGTGCCAGCAGCGCCGCCAGCAGCCAGGGCTGCCACAGCCGCAGAAAGGACTCCACCAGCCCCATCCGAACCGCGGCGGCCGCGCCTGTCACCGCGTACAGCAGCGCCTCAAGCCAGGCCGCGAGCAGGGCCATGCCGATGAGGACCGCCGCCACGTGACGTCGGCGGCCGGCCCAGGCAAGGGGCAGGGTCGTGGTGGCCATGGGTCCAGTCTATTACGCATCCCGCGGCCGGCAAGCCGGGCTCGGTTCGCTGCACCGGCGCCCCGCTCCGCTGCTTCGCGGGCCGGACTGGCTGCATCGGTCTTGTCATCGCGTCTCTCACCCGGTAGCTAGCGCTCGACTCGCGCATCCCAACTACCGGAGGTGGTGAGTGTCGGATTCGAGGAACGGAATGCGCTGGCTTCCGCTCGTGGCCCTGGCGGTGGCCTGCGGCTCAGACGCCGGCAGCGGGCCGGTCCATGTGGCGACCGTGCAGGTAACGCCGGAGACGTTCAGTATCCGCCTTCCTGGGGCCCAGCAGCTCACGGTGACGGCGCGTGATGCCGGGGGACAGGTGATCACCGGGCGCCCGGTGAGCTTTCGGAGCAGCGCCCTCGCCGTCGCGACGGTGAGCGCCGGCGGGCTGGTGCAGGCGGTCGGACCGGGGAGTGTCGATCTCACCGCGACGGTCGAAGGGGTCGAGGGTATCGCGTCCGGGATGGTCACGGTGCCGCCACCGCAACCGGCCGGGCGCTGGATCCCCGGGATGGCCTGGGACGAGGTCCGGCACCAGGTGGTGATGTTCGGGGGCTCGGGCTCGACCACCTACCGCGACCTGTGGGGTTGGGACGGCACCCAGTGGACCCTCCTCTCCAACAACCAGGGGCCATCGGCCCGCGACGGCGCCGTGATGGCATTCGATCCCGGCCTGCAGAAGGTCCTGCTATGGGGCGGCAGGGCATCGGACGGTGTGACACGGCTGACGGATACCTGGACCTGGGACGGCTCGGTCTGGAGCCAGGCCACTGCAACGGGCGTGGGGCCCTACGAGCACGCGGCCGGTGGTTTCGACGTGGCCCGCGGGCGGTTCGTGGTCGTCACCACCGCGGCGATCCAGGGGGCACCGGGCCAGCTCGAGACCTGGGAGTGGGACGGTGGCCCGCAATGGGTGAGGCGCGCCACGACGGGCCCGGCCAGCTTCACGGTGCCGCTGGCATCCTCCCTCGAGTTCATCTCGGGTGGACAGTCGCTGGTCGGGCTATTCGGAGACGCCCTCGGGGCGCCGAACACGCAGCTGTGGACCTGGAACGGGACCGCCTGGTCCCCCCTCGGCGCGGGTCCGGCGATCGATCCCGGTGGGCCGTTGGTGGCAACCGGTCCCGAGGACCTGGTGGCCTTTGCGGGGGAGGGAACGGGCAGCGGCCGCACCTGGGGATGGAACGGGACCGGATGGTCTCTCGCGTCGGCGACGGGTCCCTCGGCGCCACGCTTCGGCCCCGGGATGGCCTACGACGCCGCCCGCCACAGGATCGTCCTGTTCGGTGGGTGGACCGGGAGTGCTTTCCTGACGGATACCTGGGAATTCGACGGTGTGTCGTGGAGGCTGATTCCCCCGCCGTGACCGCGCGACGGGGACCGGGCTACCCGGCTGGCCGCCGCTCTCCGGTCCACCAGCTCATCCCCCGCTGCGATCGCAGCAGGCTGACCAGCGGGCCTCGGTCACCCAGGTCGGGCCGATAGGGGGGGAGCATCAGGAAACCGAGGCCGAGGAGCAGGAGCAGTCCGCCCGGAATGAGCGAGCTCCAGCTGGTGACGCGCGCGACGCCGGGCGGTGCGGGAATGCCGAGACCGAAGACCACCACCACGACCGCGCCGGCGAAGGTCGCGCCCAGACCGAGGAGGCGGAGCATCACGTTGAAGGAGCGCCAGTAGAAGGGATCTGGCGCGCTGGAACCGGTCATGGAGACGTCGTGACGTGGTTTGGCGGCCGCGCTGGGGTCGGGGTGTTCGCCACGGGTCGCGAGCCGGGCAGAAGCATGGCGATCGGGGGGGCGCCGGACAAGAGCGTGTCTGCGGAGCCGGTGAGGGGCGCTACTCGAGGGTCTTGTGGAACCGCCGAACCGAGAGCGCGACGATGACGATGGCGAAGCCGCAGAGGATCAGGACCTGGGGCCAGAGGGACTCGAAGCCCACCCCCTTGAGCAGAATGCCGCGGAGGATGTCGAGGAAGTAGGTCAGCGGGAGCATCAGCCCGAGCCACTGCGCCGGCGCCGGCATGGCGGCGCGGGGAAACATGAAGCCGGAGAGCAGGATGTTGGGCATGATGAACAGGAAGCCCGCCTGCATCGCCTGTGCCTGGGTCCGCACCACGGTGGAGAAGAAGAGGCCGAGGCCCAGGCTCGCCACGATGAAGGGGAAGGCCATGACCAGCAGGAGGAGAATGCTGCCCCGGATCGGGACGTCGAACAGGAGCCGGGCGAGGATCAGGATCACCCCGATCTGCACGTAGCCCACCAGCAGGAAAGGCACGATCTTCCCGAGCATCAGACTGGTACGGTCGACCGGAGTGACGATCAGTTGTTCCAGGGTGCCGCGCTCCCGTTCCCGCACCACCGACATGGCGTTGATGATGATCATCGTCATCGACAGGAGCACCCCGATGATGCCGGGCACGATGTAGGTGGAGCTGTCGAGCATGGGGTTGTACCAGGGCCGCACCTTGAGCGACACCGCCTGGGCCCGGGCCGTGGGTCGAAAGGCCAGGCCGGCGAGCGAGGCGCCCTGCAGAGCCGACTGGGAGGAGAGCGGGTCGGCGGCATCGACGATTACCTGCGCCTCCGCCCCCCGCCGGCGCTTCAGGTCTCGCGCGAATGCGTTGGGGATGATCACCGCGGCGGCGGCGCGTCCCCCGGCGATGGCCTGCTCGACTTCCGCCCGACCGCGCACCTCCCCCACTACCCGGAAGTAGCTCGAGTTGACCAGCGTGGCCACCAGTTCGCGACTCTCGCGGGTGCGCGACTCGTCCAGCACGATGGTGGGGAGGTGGCGCACCTCGGTGCGGATCGCGAACCCGAACAGCGCCAGCTGGATGGCGGGGATGCCGATCATCATGCCCAGGGTCATCCGGTCACGCCGCATCTGGATGAACTCCTTGCGGAGCATGGCCCAGAAGGGCCAGCGGGCGATGGACCGGCTGATCATGCCGCCGCCTCGTCCCGGAGCTGCAGCGCGATGAAGGCGTCCTCCAGGGAGGGTGCCTCCAGCTGGGCGATGATCTCACGGGGCGTGCCGACGGCCTCGAGTTTGCCACGCCACAGGATCGCGAGACGCTCGCACCGCTCGGCTTCGTCCATGTAATGGGTCGTCACCAGAATGGTGGTGCCGCCGGCCGCCATGGCCTTGATCACTTCCCAGAAATGGCGCCGGGCGGCCGGATCCACTCCCGCGGTGGGCTCATCCAGAAAGAGCACGTCCGGGCGGTGAGTCGTGGCGCAGGCCAGCGACAGCCGCTGTTTCCACCCTCCCGAGAGGGTACCCGCCAGCTGCCGCCGCCTGGCCGCGAAGCCCAACTCGGCGATCTGGTCCTCCACCCGGCTCCGTCCCTCCTTTCCCACGAGCCCATACAGTCCGGCATAGAAGCGGAGGTTCTCCTCGACCGTGAGATCGTCGTACAGGCCGTACTTCTGAGACATGTACCCCAGTCGGTGACGGACGACCTCGGGGTTTCGCACTACGTCGATCCCGGCCACCGTGGCCTGGCCCGAGGTCGGGGCCATGAGCCCGGTGAGCATCCGGATTGTGGTGGTCTTGCCTGAGCCGTTGGAGCCGAGCAGACCGAAGACCTCGCCCCGGGGGATGGAGAGGGAAAGCGACTGCACCGCCACCAGCTGGCCGAAGCGCTTGTGAAGGTCGACCGTTTCGATCGCCGCCGCGACGCTCATGGCGCACCCGCCGTGGTGAATCGGACCGTGACGGGGAGCCCGGGTCGAAGGGTGGGCGGGGGATCCAGCAGCTCCACCCGGCTCGCGAAGAGGAGATCGGCCCGCTCGTCCTCGGTGAGGGCCGCGCGGGGAGTGTACTCCGCCTTGCCGCTCACGGCGCCGAGCCGACCGGCCACCGGTGGGGCGCCCCCCTTGCGCCGCTCCGCCCCGGCCACGGTCACTTCCGCGGGACTGCCGGCCGGAAGCCTCGCCAGCAGACTCGCGGGGAGGTACACCCGGACCCAGCGCCTGGCCGTTTCTCCGATGGTCACCAGGGGCGTCCCGGCGGGTACCACCTCGCCGGGGTCGGCATGGCGCGAGAGGACCACGCCACCGGTCGCGGCCAGCACCGCCAGCTCACCCAGATCGGCACTCGCGCCCCGGAGCTGGGCCTCGGCGCTCCGCACCTCGGCGGCGGCGGCGCGGATCTGGTCGCTTCGGCTGCCCTCGCGCGCCAGTTGCAGCTGGGCTTTCGCGGCGTCGCGGCGGCGGGCGGCGGCCTCCGCGGCGGCGGCGGCCCGATCGAGTTCCTGGGCCGGGACCACGCCGGTGCGGGCCAGCGGTTCGACCCGGACCAGGTCCTTCGCGGTGCGATCGGCCTCCGCCTCCGCCGCGGCCAGGTCCGCCTCGGCCCGGTCCAACTCGGGGGCCCGCGACCCCCGCTCAAGGTCGGCGAGGCGGGCCCGGGCCATCGCCAGCCGGGCGCGACGCTCCTCGACGGCGGCCGGAAGGCTCGACTGGGTCAGCAGGGCGAGGGTGTCGCCCGGTCTCACGCTGTCTCCCTCGTTCACCCGCACCGACACGATGCGACCGCCGAGCAGCGGCGCGGCATCGCTTTCATCGAGTTCGATGGTGCCGGGGTAGACCGGGTCACCGCCGCCGCGGCCACAGGCGGCGAGTCCGATCAGGGCGGCGAGCAGGAGCAGGCGATGGGCGGTCATGGACGGACTGGATGGGGGACGGGCGCGAGCGCGGCGAGGCTGAACTGTACCGCGTGGTCGACGTAGCGCTCGACCGTGGCGGGGGGAATCACGCCTTCATAGCCGAGCATGCGCGAGACGGCCGGCTGGGCCACGAAGAACCAGGCCATCTGGGACACCAGCGAGATGGCGGCAAAGCGCGGGTCGAGATCGGCCCGGATCACGCCGCCGGCTTGGCCGGCCGCGATGATGTCGCAGATGCGGCGGAAAAGACCCGCGGCGATTTCGCGGATGATCGGCAGGGCGTGCGCCGCCTGGTGATCGGCCAGCTCCCGCACCAGGAGTCGGGGAATGCTGGGGGCTTCCTGCATTCGCCGGGCATAGGCGCGGAGCAGCAGGGTCAGGGCATCGAGCGGTGCCGCCTCGGGGGTGAGCTGCTGGCCGAGCTCACGGGTAGCAGTGCCGAGCCGGCGTTCGAGCACGGCGTGGTAGAGCCGCTCCTTGTCGGGGAAGTAGTAGTAGAGGAGCGCGGGGTTCACCCCCGCTTCTTTCCCGATGGCCTTGATAGTGGTGGCGGCGAAGCCCTGCCGGGCGAAGAGCGTCTCGGCGGCGTTGAGGATGGCAGTAGTGGCATCGGGCTCGGCCATGTCAATTAATTAATCGATCAATTAAGACCAGTCAAGGGGCACAAGTCGGGGGCCGGCGTAAGTCCACCGGCCCCCGCTCGGGTCGAACTCGACTAGCGCCCGCGGCCCAGCCACGCGACCAGGCCGAGGTGATCGCTCGCGAAGATCGGGTGGAGCGGGCCGGCCAGCATTTCCGCCGGGAGGAGCCCGAAGCGGGCGATGAACCCGGTCACGGGGTCGTCCCGCCGATCGAACCCTCGGGCCATCACGTAGTCGATCCGCTGGTTGGGGACCCGGCTGGTCGTGAGATCGCTGGCGTGGCAGCAGGTGTAACCGGGATGACCGGGGCGCAGCGCCGGCCAGACGTCGGTAAACCCGGCGCCGAGGGCGGCCTGATACATCGGCGTGCCGACGACGTCATTGAAATCCCCGACGATCGCGGCGGGCCGATCGCCCGGGATCGCCCCGGCGAGTTCCTGCATTTGAGCGCCGCGCAGCAGCGCCAGGTCCACGGTGCCGACGTCATCCTGCAGGTGAGTCGTGGCCACGTAGTAAGGCCGTCCGCGCACCGTCACGGGGATCATGGTGAAGCCGTAGGTCAGCACCACCCCCGGCGCGACTTCGCCGACATTGGTGCTGAAGTTCCGAGCGACCACGCCCTGGTCCACCCGAACGCCCGGGCCCACCAGGGTCACGTCGTAGTCCACCAGCCGCACCCCGGGTACCGGTTCGACCGTGAAGTTGCGGTTGATCGCGGCCACCCGGTACGACAGGTGGCGACGGGCCAGCGCGGCCAGGATCTCGGGGAGGAAATCCTCGTGGGCCACGAGGTGCGGCCCGCCGAGCGGCGTCAGATCGAGATCGATGTCGATCTGGGAGACTTCGACGATGCCGACAACGTCCGGCCGGAACCAGCCGACCTCGCGGGCGAAACCATCGGCCCGGACGGTGAAATCGGTCTCTTGCAACGTGGCCACCGCCTGCAGCAGGGCCGGCACATCGTCGCTGGGGTCGCCGGTACCGAGCGCGCCGATGACCGCGTCCACGTCGGCGCCGACGTAGATGTTGCGGTTCATGACCACGAGACGATGCGAGAAGATCGCGGGGAGCTGGAGCGACGGCTGCTCGGAATCCACTGGGGCCGGTCCACTGGCGGAATCGGCCGCGCATCCCAGCGCCAGCGTCGCCAAACCGGTGCAGAACCATCGGGTCATTCTGGACATGGTGCCCTCCTGGGCTCGACCGGGCCTCCGGAGCCGGAGGAGCCCCGGGATCCCGGCGGGCACCCAATATAGGTCGGCGTTTGTCAGGCAGAGTGAGACACCGGTGAAGCGATGTTCAGCGCCTCACGCCTGCCCGGCAACTCCCACCGCGCCATACCGCGCGGCTTCAGTCGGGTTAGCGCTATTCCTGTCTCAGCGCCAGCATCGGGTCCACCTGGGTAGCCCGCCGGGCCGGCAGGAGGCTCGAAGCCAGAGCCACGAGCGCCAGGCAGGTCGGGACCAGCAGGAAGGTAGGAAGATCGAGCGGGGTGACGCCGTAGAGCAGGGTGGTCAGGTAGCGGCTGAGTGTAGCCGCGGCCAGGAGCCCAGCCCCGATGCCGAGCAACGCCGGCCGCATGCCCTGGGTGACCACCAGCCGCCGTACCAGGTGACCGTCGGCGCCCAACGCCAGCCGGATCCCGATCTCCCGGGTGCGCTGACTCACCGAGTAGGAGATCACCGCGTACACCCCGATTACCGCGAGCACCAGCGCCAGCAGGGCAAACCCGGCCATGAGGCTGGTGCTGAAGCGCTGTTCCCGGACCGCGGTCGACAGCACCTCATCCATCGTTGCGATCCGCGACAGTGGAAGGTTGGGATCTCGCGCCGCGACCAGCCGGGCGATCGGCGCCAGCAGAGCGGTGGGGTCGGTGGTGGCGCGTACCACCAGCGTCATGCTGCGCCGGGGCGCGCCCCAGGAGCGGGCGAACTGGCTGTGGGGGACGAACCACACCCGCTTGATCGGGCCGGTGAGGCCGTGGTGCCGGGTGTCGGCCAGCACCCCCACGATGGTCCGGAACGGGCCGTCGGGTCGGCCGATCTGAATCCGCTGGCCGAGGGGGTCCTCGCCCGGGGCGAAATACTGATCGACCAGGGCCTGGTTGACCGCGATTACCGGCGGACCGTCCTCGGTGTCGCGCTCATCGAAGAGCCGCCCTCTCACCAGCCGCATGCCGATGGCCTCGAAGTACCCGGGGCTCACGACCTGCCAATCGGCCGACCAGCCGGTGTTGCCGGCCTGTGGCACTTTCCCTTCGATGCGCATGCCGGCGTCGCCGATGTCATCCGCCAGGGGGAGCACCCGCACCAGCCCCGCGGCGGTCACGCCGGGAAGCCGGGCCACCTCCGAGCGGAGGTCCTCGAAGAACCGCACGACCTGGCCGTTCTCGGGATACCTGGGCTCGGGCAGGGACAGGCGCACCGTGAGAGTCTGGCCGGCGTCGAAGCCGGGATCGACCGAGACCAGGTTCCGGAAACTCCGGACCATGAGCGCCGCCCCGATCACCAGCATGACCGCGACCGCCATCTCGCCCGCGACCAGCAGCGCCCGGCCGCGGCTCCGACCGGGGCCGTCGCCGCCCCGGCCCCCCTCCTTGAGGCTGCCCGCCAGGTTGGTCCGGGACAGCCGAAACGCGGGGATGGCCCCGAACAGCACCCCGGTCACGATGGAGACCAGCAGGGTGAATCCCAGCACGGTGCCATCGACGCTCAGCTCCGCCGCCCGAGGGACGCTGGTTGGCGCGGTGGCGGCGATGACCCGCACGCCCGCGAGCGCGAGACCCAGCCCCAGCAGGCCGCCGCCCAACGCCAGCAGCACGCTCTCGGTGAGCGTGATCCGGATGAGCCGGCCCCGGCCGGCGCCCAGCGCCGCCCGCACCGCCATCTCGCGGCTGAGGCCATCGGCCCGGGTGAGGAGGAGGTTGGCCACGTTGGCGCAGGTGAGGAGGAGCAGCAGGCCCACCGCGGCCAGAAGCGTGAGGAGCGCCGCGCGGGACCCGCCCCCGACCTCCTCCGCCGCCGACACCGCGAAGGCGCTGAACTGCATTGCCGGCGGATACTGGCCTTCGGCGGTCCAACGCGCGGTGAGCGTCTGGAGTTCGCGGGTCACGGTGGAGGCCACGATTCCCGGGGCCAGCCGGGCGATCGCGAAGTACCCGTGGTTCAGGGAGGTGTTCGCCGGATCCAGCCCCAGCGGTCGCAGGAGCTGAGCGGAGCTGCGGTTCTGGAAGTCGAGGGGGAGCCGGAAGCCGCGCGGCAGGATGCCGATCACGGTGACCGCGGTGCCATCGATCTGGATGGTCCGGCCCACCAGGCCGGGATCGGCCGCGTACCGCCGTCGCCACAGCTCATACCCCACCAGCGCCACGGCGGGCCCGCCCGGCCCGTCCTCCTCCGCAGAAAAGGTGCGGCCGATGGCCGGGGACACACCCAGGACCTCGAAGAGGTTCCGGGTAATCCCCGCCGCGGCGACGTTCTCGGGCGCCTCCCCTCCCGTCAGGCTCACATCGTCGCCCGTGTCCCACAGCGCGATATCCCGGAAGAGCCGGGTCTCCCCCCGGTAGGCGAAGTACTCCCGGTCGGCCACCCAGGTCTTCTCGAAGTTGCTCCACCGGCTCCAGATCAGCGCCAGCCCAGCGGGGTCGGCGTACGGGAGGGGTCTGAGCAGCGCCGCGTTGATGACGCTGAAGATGGCGGTGTTGGCGCCGATCCCGAGGGCCAGGGTGAGGATGACACCCAGTGTGAACCGGGGACGGCGGCGGAGGGCACGGAGCGCGGGGCGCAGATCGGCGAGGAGCTCGGGCATGGGACCTGGGGTCGGGGAGCCGGCACGGGGCGACAGGACTCCAGACAGGCCCGGAGCCGGAAAGGTTGGAACCCGCTGTCGGGGTCCCGCCCCCAATCCCGTTTTCGGGTGTGAGGGATGGGATGGCCGTGAACTCAGCTCAGGACCGGCTGCGGGGACGCAGCCACCACGGGGGGGATGCGATGGCGCCGACGTCAAACTTCTACTTCGATGCGATGGCCTTTGGGAAGGACCTGATCCGCGACCTGCCCATGTTCGCGGTCCACAGTGGCCAGACGACCGATTCCGGCTGGAGCAGCGCCGGGGTCAACGATGCGGGCGGCTTCCGGATGATGATGGACATCGTCAATCCGCAGGTGCCGGTGTTCCTGGCCATGCCCCGGATGTACCAGAACAACTACTTCGTCAAGGGCCGGAGTTACAGCAAGCTGACGATCTATGCCTACCGGCAGACCAATGGCCTGACCTGGGGTGCCAACGGGGGGTACCTGATGGGGGCCAGCATCGCCCTGGTCCTCAAGGACGTGCAGGTCATGGACGTGAAGCCGATCATGCAGTGGAAAGGCCTGCCGATCCCGCCGCAGGTGCAGAAGAACTACCTCGAGAAGAAAATCGGCCGGGAGACCTACATCCCTGTGGCGGTCCAGTTGTTCGCATCGCAAGGGGACGTGGTGTAGGCCTCACGGCTGGCAGCGGGCCGCCGGCTCACTCCGGCGGCCTTGGATCCTCTCCAGTGATGGCCCGGATGGCGCGGCGGGCCATGGCGGCCACATCCTCGTTGCGGTCGTCCATCGCCTTGGTCAGCGCTGGCACCGCAGCTTTGGCATCGGGGCCGATCTCCCGCAGAGCGACGCAGACCGGATACCGGACCGTGGCCGGCGCATCCTGGTCTTCGAGCACCCGCACCAGCGCCGGCACCGCGGCCCGGGCCGCGGGGCCCATCCCGCTGATGGCATACGCCGCCGCGTTACGCGTCGACGGCGCGGAGGCGTCGAGGTCAGCGATCCAGGACGAAAGCGAGCGACCGTCGAAGCTGGGCTCCCTGGCCTTCTGGGCCGCGCCGGTGGAGGCGAGGAGGGTGAGGAGCACGATGGCTCCGGACAGCGAACGGTGTATCATGTTCCTCCCTGGGACGGGCTCGGCACCTTGGTTGGGGAAGGTACACCCGGGGGCAATCGAGTGACAGATCGTGCCCCCGGCTCCTCCAGGACGAAACCGGATTTCCGCGCGCCACGTAACGGCGCCTTATCTCCACTCAGGTACTCCCGGTGACACTGCTCGCGCTTCTCACGTTATTGCAGGCTCCCGCGACGGCCGTTCTGCCTGCCGCGGCGGAGGTGCCCTCGGCGGGGGCCGGTGGCGTTCACGATGGCCGCCAGGGGCAGCTCCGGGTTCAGATTCCGCGGGCCGACGCCGCCATCGTGGTGGACGGTGTGCTCGACGAGGCGGTGTGGAGCGAAGCGGCACGGCTCACCGGGTTCTCCCACTTTCAGCCGATCGAAGGAGTGGCCGCCGCCGACTCCACCGAGGTGCTGGTCTGGTACTCGCCCACCGCCATCCACTTCGGGATCCGGGCCCGCGAGCCGCATGGCGAGGTCCATGCCGCGCTGGCCGATCGCGACCGCATCTTCTCCGACGACGTGGTGCAGCTTCTACTCGGCACTTACAACGACAGCCGCCAGGCCTTCATGTTCGCGGTGAACCCGCTGGGCGTGCAGGGCGACGGCGTGATGGTGGAGCGGGGAAACGTCAACGGCGGCGGATTCAACGGCGGCTCGGCCCAGGCCCGGGAAGGGTCGGATCTCTCCCCCGATTACGTCTTCGACTCGAAGGGGCGGCTGGTGGAGGGCGGCTACGAGGTCGAGATCCGCATTCCGTTCAAGAGCCTGCGGTACCAGGCCAAGGACGTGCAGAGCTGGCAGATCCACGTGCTCCGGCAGGTGCAGCATTCGGGCTTCGAGGATTCGTGGGTTCCCGCCAAGCGGGTGAGCGCCTCGTTCCTCTCCCAGGCGGGCCGACTCGAGGGGCTCCAGGGACTGCGCCGGGGCCTGACCCTCGATTTCACCCCCGAGGTGACCGGTCGCTACGATGGCGCCCGGAATGCCGAGGACCGGTGGGAATACGACCGGTCGGGCCCCGACGTGGGTGGCACGGTGCGCTGGGGCATCACCAACAACCTCTCGCTTAACGGCACCGCCAACCCCGATTTCTCCCAGGTCGAGTCCGACGTCACCCAGATCCAGTTCGATCCCCGCGACGCCCTCTTCTTCCCCGAGAAGCGACCCTTCTTCCTCGACGGACTGGAACAGTTCCAGACCCCGTTCAACCTGGTGTATACCCGCAGCATCGTGCAGCCGGTCGCGGCGGTGAAACTGACCGGGAAGGCGCTGGGGACCGACCTGGGCCTGATTTCCGCGGTGGACGACCGCATCGCGTCGTTGAACGAAGCGCATCACCCGGTGGCGAATGTGCTCCGGGTGCAGAAGGATGTCGGGGCGCGCTCCCGCCTGGGCCTGGTTTACACCGACCGGGTCGACGGGGACGACTGGAACCGGGTGGGCGCGGTGGATGGCCGACTGGTCTTCGGCCGGAACAGCTTGGTCTTTCAGGGCGGCCTGGGGAAGACCCGCCAGTTCGGCACGACCCTGAGCGGGCCGATCTGGATGGCGCGGTTCACCCACAGCGGGCGCTGGTTCGGGGTGCGGTACCAGTTCACCGGCATCGATCCCGATTTCCGGACTCGGAGCGGGTTCATCAACCGCGCCGGTGACGCAACGCTGAGCCTCACGAACCTCTTCACGGTGAAGGGGAAGCCCGGATCGCTGATCGAGTCCTTCACACCCGATGTGTCGTTGTTCGGCACCTGGACTTACGACCGGTTGATGGACGGCAAGGAGGTACGCGATCCCAAGCTCCACCTCAACCTGAACGCCCAGCTCCGGGGCGGGTGGCAGGCGGGGATTTCCCTGCTGGTCGAGAAATTCGGGTACGATCCCCGGATCTACCGCGGCTACGCCCTGGAGGTGGCCGACGGCGCGGGCGGACTCGATACCGTGGCCTTCACCGGCGGGAACCAGAAGATCCCCAACCGGGACTACGTCTTCTCCCTCGGGACTCCCGAGTGGCAGCGTTTCTCCGCCAACGCATTCTTCCTGATCGGCCAGGACGAGAATTTTCAGGAATGGGCCAGCGCCGAGATCATCTTCGCCGACTTCGGCCTCACCTTCCGTCCCACCGGCCAGCTCCGTATCGAGGGACGTTACCGCCAGAACCAGTACAAGCGGCGCAGCGACCGCACCCTGGTGGCCCGTCAACGAGTGCCTCGGCTCAAGGTCGAGTATCAGATCGCCCGGCCGCTCTTTGTCCGTCTGGTGGGCGAATACAACACCTTCGAGCAGGACGCCCTGCGCGATGAGCAACGGACCTTCGCCCCGATCCTCCGCTTCAACCCCGGGGTGGGCGACTATGTGAAGACCACAGCCTTCAGCGAGAACCGCTTCCGGGGTGACGTGCTGGTGTCGTTCACGCCGGTGCCCGGCACCGTCTTCTTCGCGGGCTATGGCAGTTCGCTGTTCGAGGAGCAGTCCTTCAAGCTCCAGGGCTTCAAGCGGGAGAGCGACGGGTTCTTTCTCAAGGCGAGTTACCTGTTCCGGGTCGGCCGCTGAGGGCCGGCCGGTCACTCTCCACGGCCAGTTCATCCCCCGCCACTTCCGCCCCGCCCCGGTGGCCGTGACATTGAGGTATGCGGTCGACGGTATGGCGCTGGGGGCTCGGCTTCGCGGGCTGGACGGTGCTGGCTCTTCTTTCGGCCAGCCAGTGGGCCGTGTCGCTCGCGGCCGACGGCAAGCCGATCCGATGGGGGACGCTCCTCGGTAGCCGGCTGGCCGACTGGTACAGCTGCGGCGTCTTCACTCCGCTCTTCTTCTGGCTGGCGCGCCGCTTCCCGATCGACCGCCAGCGCTGGGCCCGGCACATTCCGCTCCACCTCGGCGCCGCGGCTGCCGCCACCCCGATCAAGTTCGCGCTGCAACGCTGGGTCGTGACCGAGGTCCTGGGTCAGCCCTTCCCGCCCCTCGCCCGGGCGCTCACCCACGCATTCATCACCGAGAACATCGCCTTCTGGTGCGTCATCGCGGCGGTGCACGCGCTGGTGTTCCAGCAGCGGGTCCGGGAGCGTGAGGCCCTGACCGCCCGGCTCCAGGTTCGCCTTTCCGAGGCCCAGCTGGAGGCCCTGTCGGCCCGACTCCACCCCCACTTCCTGTTCAATACTCTCCAGGGCATCTCCACGCTGGTCTACCGCGACCCGGCCGCCGCGGATGCCATGCTGGGGCATCTCAGCACCCTGCTGCGCCGCGCCCTCGCGCGGGGGCAGGGGCACGAGGTGCCCCTCTCGGAAGAGCTGGCGCTGCTCGACGAATACCTCGCGATCGTGCAACTGCGCTTCGGAGACCGGGTCCGGATTGTCCGCGCCATCGACGATGCCGTGCTCCCCTGTCTGGTGCCGCAGCTGCTGCTCCAGCCGCTGGTGGAGAACGCCATCGAGCACGGCATCGCCCGACGGGCCGGATCGGGGACTATCCATCTCGAGGCCCGGTGGGAGGGCGCCGAGGTGCGAATCACGGTGGGAGACGACGGGCCCGGTCTGGTCCAGCCCCAGGCCGAAGGTGTGGGCCTCGGTAATACCCGCCTCCGGCTGGAAGAGCTCTACGGCGGGGCCGGCCGGCTCACTCTGGCCGCCGGAGTCTCGAATGGCCTGACGGTGACGGTCCGGGTGCCCTATCACGAGCAGCCGATGGTCCTCGGCCCGGAGCCGGTCGCATGACCCGGGTGGTGATTGCCGACGACGAGCCGCTGGCGCGGGAGCGGGTGCGGACGCTGCTGGCCCGACATCCCGAGATGCGGCTGGTGGCCGAATGCGGGGACGGAGAGGAGACGGTGCGGGTGCTGCTGGCCGAGCGTCCCGACCTGGTGTTCCTCGACGTCCAGATGCCGGAGTTGAACGGCTTCGAGGTACTCGAGGCGCTGCCGGCGGATCGCCGGCCGGCGGTGATCTTCGTGACCGCCTACGACGAGCACGCGGTCCGCGCCTTCGAGGTCAACGCCCTGGACTACCTCCTCAAGCCGGTGGAGCCGAAGCGGTTTGAGGCGGCGCTCGGGAAAGTGATCGCACGGCGGGCCGAGCCTCCCGCGGCGCTGGAGGCGGTCCTGGCCGAACTGCGGCGCACCCGGGCCTACCCGACTCGGCTGGTGGTGCGGGACGGCAGCCGGGTGACGTTCGTGCGGACCGAGGCGATCGACTGGATCGACGCGGCGGGCAACTACGCCCGGCTCCACGTGGGGCGCGAGGTCCACCTGCTGCGCGAGCCGCTCAAGGTGCTGGAAACCCGGCTCGATCCCGAGCGATTCCTCCGGGTGCACCGGTCCGCCATCGTCAACCTGGAGCGGATCGTGTCGGTGGAGCCGTACTTCCACGGCGAGTACACCCTGACCCTGCGGGATGGGACCCGGCTTACCTCGAGTCGCACCCATAGCGCCCGGCTCCGGGGTCTCCTGCGCTAGGGCCGCGCCTCCGCGCTGCCCGGTCGATCCGCCGCACCATTCGGCCCGCCACTCGGCCAGTTCATCACTTCCCCCTTGAGAGCCGCCACCCGGCCTCCCACCGTTGGCCGGTGTCCGTCGACCCGATCCTCCCTCAGCCTGAGGTTTCCATGCGGCCGCTCCCCCTGTTCTTTTCCCTCGCCCTGCTGGGTGCCACCACCCTCCGGGCCCAGACCGCCGCCGACAGTGCCGGCATCCGCGCCGCCGCGCTCGACTACGCCGAAGGGTGGTTCGAGGGCAACGCCGACCGGATAGCCCGAGCCGTGAGCCCCGAGCTGGTCAAGCGGATCGTGGTGCGTGACACCGCCTCCGGCAGGGACATGATCCAGGGCATGGGGAGCACGGTACTCATCAACAGTACCCGCCGGGGATTCGGCAAGGGCACCCCGGTCGACAAGCAGCGCAAGGAGGTGGCGATCTACGACATCTACCGTGGCGTGGCCGTGGCCAAGGTGACGATGACCGACTGGATCGACTACCTCCAGCTGGCGCGAATCGACGGCCGGTGGGTGATCGTCAACGTGCTGTGGGAGCGCCACGCGGGGCCGGTCCACTGATGCCACGTCGGTCGGCAACGGCCTTGGCGCTGCCGGGGGCGGCGCTCCTGTCGCGGCCCCCGGTCAGTAGTCGTAGATGTGATCCACCTTCGCCACCGCGTCGAGCTGACGGAGGGTCGACAAGAGTCGCGCCACCGGTACCCGGAGGGTAAACCGCTCGCGGCCGGGATCCGTGGGCAGCGGGAGGATGTAGGGGATGCGGCCCTCCGCCAGCACTGGCCGCCATCCCGCCGGCGCCACCCCGGTGAGAAAGATCTCGTGGTTCCCGGCGATCTCCCGGAGGGTCAGACCGGTGTCGGCCCGAGCCAGCGTCCCCAGCAGGTCGCGGAACCGGTCGTAGCGGGGGGTGGCGATCAGGGTATGCACCTCGTCCAGCTGCTCCAGGACCTGGATGCCGCTGTCGACCGCCGTCAGCCGATCGTTCCACCCGGTCACCACCATCTGCATCCGGTCCGCCTCCGGTTCGTAGGCCGCCCGGGTCGCCTTCTCGATGACGCTGGCATACACCGCCTTGACGCCGTACTCGAACGTCAGGAACACCTTCCGTTCCCATTTCCGCAGCGGGTGCGCTCCCCACAGCGGCAGCTCGGCCCACACCGCCTTGAGCTTCGGGGCGAAGCGGTACTCGTACCACGGCCGGACGTGGATGAACGCCCCGTAGTCCGCCGCGACCCGGTGGGCGTAGCGGTCTTCGTCGCTCAGCTGGTGACCCGCCGTCCAGCCCGAGAACCGCCCCGCGGTATTCTCGTACAGCCCCTTGAGCGCCAGCTCGGCCGAGTAGCTGAGACCGATCACCCACAGCATCGCGTGGTACCCGATATTGTAGGGGTAGCTCCCCCGGATCAGCGTTCCCGCCTCTCGATAACAGACCCAGTACTGGCCGATCGAGGCGAGGTAGGGAAACGAGGTCGGCAGGTGCTCGCGCAGATACTCGGCATACTCGTCGGAGCTGTAGACGATGTACCACTCCGGATGGGTGAGAAAGGTCTGTCCGCCGTCGCGATAGTACCCCGCGGCCTGGTCCAGGCGCAGGCGGGCCGCCTCGGTGAGTTCGTGCTCCCGGGGGTCGAATCTCGGGAGGTAATACCTGTTCCAGAGGGCGTTCTGGAACTTGTTGGTGGGGTCGAGCCGGGCCTTCAGGGCAAAGAACTCCGGCGCCTGGGGATAGGCCCGGAGAAACTGGGCCTCGGTGGCGTGCGGCTGATAGGGGAGATAGTAGGTGCCGCCGGAGGCGAGCACGCTGTCGATCAACTCCCGGGTCCAGCGTCCCACCGCCTCACGGTCCTCCTTCCCGGTCCCCTGCTTGTAGTACAGCACGAAGGCGAACACCTCGCTCCTGGCCCAGGCCAGCAGCGTGCCGGGGTCGGCATGGGCATGGCGGATCGAGATGTTGATCACGTTCACGTCCCGGTTCTGGAGCACCGCCCGGAGCCGGGGAATGAACTCGTCGAACCGCTCGACCGGGACGAAGTATTCCTGCAGCACGTAGGTCGAGGCCTCGCGGGACGAAGGCTCCAGCTCCGCCACGTCGTAACTCGCCTCGTAGTTCCGCCAGACCACCGGCCGGCCCCGGAATAGCACCGGATCGACCACCAGGCGCCGGACATCCTTGCCGAACGGCCACTCCGAGATGACCCAGAAGAGGAACCGGTTGAGCCGGTAGGACCGGCCGGCCGGGATCAGTCGGGTGGTGTCGGTGAGCGCGTCGGTGGTGACCGACCAGGTCACCGCGTGGACCGTGTTGTAGTCGTCGGGATAGAGGTCGCCGTTGTGGAAGACGGCCTCCGGCGCATTGCGGACGTGGTCAACGAAGTACTGCCGGTAGGCGGTGACCGGCAGGGTTTCGTCGCTCCGCGTGACCCGGACGTTCTCGGCCAGGTCGAGGGTGGCTTCGGTGATGACCCCGAGCCCGCCGTAGCCCCCCAGGGCGCCGTAGAAGATGTCGGGGTTCACCGTGGGGCTCGCCTCCAGGTCGCTGCCGTCGGCCAGAACGATCCGGATGGAGCGGACCGAGAGCACCAGCGGTCCAAGGCCCACGTAGCGACCGTGGACGTTGACAGACAACGAGCCGCCGACCGTGAAGTTGGCGTACGACTGCATGATCTTGACCGCGAGGCCGGTGGAGTCCACTGTCTCCTGGATCTGGCGCCACCGGATGCCGGTCTGTACTCTGATGGTCTTCTCGGCCGGCGTGAAGGCGAGCACCCGGTTGAACCGGCGCAGATCCAGTTGCAGCCCCCCGGCCGCCGCGGTCTGGCCGCCCATGCTGTAGCGTCCGCCCCCGATCGCGATGGGGCCGGGGTGCCGGCGGACCGCCGCGACGATCTCCTCGGTGGTCGTGGGTGTGAGGACCTCGGCCACCCGCACCGGATTGAGCCCGGTGACGTCATTGACCGTGAGCGGGGCCGGGGGACGCACCGGGGTCACGACCAGCACGCCGAGCAGCGACGCCCCGGCCGCGAAGAGCGCCAGCGCCAGCACCGTCCACCCCGTCAGCTTCACGAGCCCCGTCGCCGTCCGGAGCCACCGGCGCGGCCGACTGACTGTCGTTTCCATTCGGGAGGTCATGTGGTCAGAAAGGTGACGTTCGGATTCGCGCTGCTGTTCGCCTGGGTCGTCGCCAGCGGTTACATCCCCCGATTCATCACCTGGGACGGTGCCGACCGGATTCAGTTCGGGCTCTTTCGCCTGAGCCTGATCGACGACGTGACCCATGGAGTCACCGCGGCCGCGGCCCTGGTCGCGAGCCTGGTCTCCCTCCGGCTCTCGCTGCTGTTCCTCACCGCCTTCGGCTTCTACTATGCGCTGGACGCGGTCTTCTACCTTATCTACGGATTGTTCAACGACAAGGGGCTGGGGGCCAACCTGCTTCTCAACCTGCCCCATGTGCTGATCTCCACCGCCATGTTGGGACTGGTGTACGACCTGCACCCGCGCCGGCAGGCGGCCGGTCAGGCGTAGCGCCGATCTCCGGCGACAATTCCCCACTGACGCGGGGGGGGGCGCCGATGCTTCAGGCGGCCCGGTCCCGATACATCGGTGACCTCCGCGGAATGCCGTGGAGTTCCGTGCCAGCCGGGTAACTCCATGTCGCCGGCCCGGCTGGCCATGGCCTGACGGGTTTCACCCCGCGGAATCCCGTTCCCCGAAGGGTTCCCGTTCTTGCGCGGGGGGCGGGACCCGTCATCCTTGTCGCTGTCTTCAGCCCATGAAGTGAGCGATGCAGAGCCTCTTCGTCGTATGCGCCGTCCTGGGGGGTGCGGTCCTGACCCTCCAGCTGGTGCTCGGCCTGCTCGGCATCGCGGAGCTGCACCATCTCGAACTGACCTCCCACGAGCATCCGGCATCGGACGGCCTGAACCTCCTGAGCGTGCGCGCGCTGGCGGGGGGCGTGGCCTTTTTCGGGGTGGGCGGCCTGTTCGGTCAATGGCTCGGCCTCGGGGGCGCGCTGGCCGCCCTGGTGGGGCTCCTGACCGGCGGCGTGGCGCTGGTGGCGACCGCGCGGGCCCTGCTCCTGCTCCGACGGCTGGAGGCCGATTACACCGTGCTGATCGAGGAAGCGATCGGCGAGCGCGGTACGGTGTATCTCTCGATCCCGGCCGCGCGGAGCGGGGCGGGCAAGGTCCACCTGGAACTCCGGGGGCGGTTTGCGGAATTGCCGGCGGTCACGCAGGAGGGGGAGCTGCCGACCGGTGCGTCCGTCATCGTGACGGACGTGATAGACGGCGACACCCTGGTCGTCGTCAAGGACCCCCTATCACCCGAGGTGCACGATGTCGTTCGGTAGCCCGCTCGCTCTGGCCAGCCTGCTCCCCGACGGGGTCCCGCTCTGGGCCATCCTGGCCCCGGTCCTGGCCGCGGTCCTGGTCCTGGGACTGGTCGCGCTGTTCGTGACCCGGTACAAGCGCTGCCCGGCCAACCGGCTGCTCGTCATCTCCGGTCGGGTGGGCGGTGGCGAATCGGCGCGCTGCATCTCCGGCGGCGGCGCGTTTATCTGGCCGGTGATCCAGGAATTCGCCTACCTGGGACTGGAGCCGATCCAGATCGAAATCCCGCTCCGGGATGCCCTGTCGTTGGAGAACATCCGGGTGGCGGTGCCGAGCGTTTTCACGGTCGCCATCGGGACCGAGCCGGCGGTGCGACTCAATGCCGCCACCCGGCTGCTGGGGCTCACCCACGACCAGATCAAGCGGCAGGCCCAGGACATCATCTTCGGTCAGCTGCGGCAGGTGATCGCCTCCATGGGGATCGAGGAGATCAATCGCGACCGGGACGGGTTCCTGCACCGGGTGCAGAAGTCGCTCGAGCCCGAGCTCCGCAAGATCGGCCTGGTGCTGATCAACGTGAACATCACCGATCTCAAGGACGACTCGGGGTACATCGAGGCGATCGGCAAGAAGGCCGCGGCGATGGCGGTGCAGCAGGCCCGCGGTGACGTGGCCGAGCAGGAGAAGCTGGGCGAGATCAAGGTGGCCGAGGCGGAACGCGACCGGACGGTCCAGGTGGCCAGCGCCGCCAAGTTCCGGGAGATCGGCACCCGCGAGGCGGAGCGCGACAAGCTGGTGAAGGTGGCCGAGCTCACCAAGGAGCAGGCGATCGGCGAGCAACGCGCGGCGTTCGAGCGTGAGGCCCAGATCAAGGACGCCGAACGGGAGAAGCGCGTGGCCGTGGCCGCGGCCGAGTCGAAGGCGATCGCGGGCGAGGCGCAGGCCCAGGCCGGCATCATCGCCACCCAGGCCCAGCTGGAGCTGCGCCGGGCCGAGGCCTTCCAGCTGGCCGAGACCAAGAAGCGGGAAGCGGACGCCGCGGTGCAGGAGTCCCAGAACCGGGCGCTCGCCAAGGCGGCCCTGGCTCAAGCCGAACGGGTCGAGGCCGAGCGGCGTGCGGCCCTCGAAGCCCCCGCCAAGGCCGAGAAGGCGAAGACCATCGTCGAGGCGGAGGCCGCGGCCGAACGGCGCTGGATCGAGGCGGAAGCGGAGGCCCGGGCCATCTTCGTGAAGCTCGAGGCCGAGGCGCGGGGCCAGTACGAGATCCTGGCGAAGAAGGGTGAGGCGTTGAAGGAGATCGTGGCGGCCTGTGGCGGCGCCAAGGAGGCCTACCAGCTGATGATGCTGGAGCACCTCGACACCCTGGCGGAGACGTCGGCCAAGGCGATCTCGAACATCAAGTTCGACAAGGTCGTGGTGTGGGAGAACGGGAGCGGCGGCGGCGCGAGCGGGTTCCTCCAGAGCATGGCGCGGACCCTGCCCCCGATGATGCAGGTCATGAAGGACATCGGCGGGGTCGAGCTCCCGACCTTTCTGGGGAAGGAAACCGGGGAAGCGGCCGACGGGGCCGCGGCGCCGTCGGCCGCTACCGCCAGGCCGGCCAAGCCGGTCGTGCCGCCGAGGTCATGATCGGGTCACCCACGGCAGGCGTTATCCCGTGATCAGGACTCGAAGGTGAGCTCGTAGTGCCGGAAGGTGGTATCCAGCCGCCAGCCCAGTGACTCGTACAGTCGCTGGGCTGGCGTGTTCGTATGGGCCGTGGCCAGTTCGAGCCCACAGGCGCCGGTTGAGCGGGCGTAGTCCTCGGCCCATCGGAGCAGGGCCCGGGCGGTGCCATGGCGCCGGGCGTCGGGCGCCACGAACAGGTCGTTGAGCAGCCAGAGTCGCTGGCAGCGGGTCGAGGAGAAGATGGGAAAGAGGTGCGTGAAGCCTACCGCCTCCCCCGCGAGCTCGGCGAGGAAGATCACCGTGTCGAGGGACGCCAGCCGCTGGTGGAGGAACGACCGGGCCAGGTCGAGGTCGGGCACCTGACCGTAGAACTGCCGGTAGCCATCGAAGAGCGGGACCAGCGTCTCCAGATCGGGGGCGGAGGCGGGTCGGACCACGAGATCGGACATGCGGCATCACTCCCAGGGCGGAAAATGGCCTTCTTCCGTCAATGCGGTCATCGCGGCTCGAAAGGCCTCGAGATATCGGTGCCGGTCGCCGGTCCACTCCACCGGCTCGCCCACGAACACGTCCACGAAGAACGGCACCGGCAGCGCTTCCCCCCGCGGCAACGCCTTGCCCAGCCCGTGCAGGAACACCGGGGTTACCGGCACGTGGGGGCGGCGCTCCTTGAGCCGGGCGATCCCACCCTTGAACTCCGCCAGCCGCTCGGGCTCCCCCCGCGACCCTTCGGGGAAGAAGATCAGGATCTCGCCCCGGTCCAGGGCCTCGACGATGGGCGCCAGCGGGTCGCTCGATGCGTCGCTCCGGTTCCGCGCGATCGGGAGAATACCGATGATGTTGAGCGCGAACCACGCCAGCACCGGGTTGCGGAGGAAGTAGTCCGCCGCCGCGACCGGACGCACCCGCGACAGCAGCGAGAGGGGCATCAGGGTCATCAGCACCAGGGTGTCGAGATGGCTGTTGTGATTGGCGGCCACGAGGGCGGGGCCCGACCGGGGCAGGCGTTCGCGATGCCGCACGTTGAGCCCGAGCACCAGGAGGGTGAGGGGCCGGACGAGGAGGACGAAGAAGAGCAGCCGGAGCACCCGGGCCGTTGGCGGTGGGCCGCTGTCCCGTGGTGTCACATCGCGCGGCACGACGCCATTCAGGGGGTTCACCTGGGCCTCACCCAGAGGCCAACGGCCTCAGTAGTAGTAGAAGCGTAGAAAGTGGAAGAACAACGGCGCGGTGTAGGTCAGGCTGTCGATCCGGTCGAGGATCCCGCCGTGGCCGGGAATGAGCTGGCCGCTGTCCTTGACCCCGAGATCGCGTTTGAGCGCGGAGATCGTGATGTCGCCCAGGAACCCGCCGGTGCTGATCAGGCAGCCGGCCGCGAGACTGTCCCAGCGGTCGAGCGGCGTGAGGAGGGGCGCCAGGACGTACGACAGCGCCGTGGTGGTCAGGATGCCGCCGATCAGCCCTTCCATTGTCTTGCCCGGACTCACGCTGGGCGTGGCCTTGTGGCGCCCCAGGGTCTTGCCCCACAGGTACTGGGCCACGTCATTGAGCTGGGTCAGCACCACCAGGTAGAGCACCAGCCCCGCCCCGCCCAGCACCAGGAGGTAGGCCTGATGACTCATGGCGAAGACCATCAGCATGAGCCCCCACTGGATGGTTCCCACCGCCCGCAGAAAGTCCTTGGTCTCCCCGATCAGCACCATCCGGGCTGAAACCAGGAGCATTACCCAGACCGGGATGAAGACGATGAACATCCCGTACCAGCCCCGGTAGATCCAGTAGTACTGGAAGGGAATGCTGAGATAGGCCCAGAAAAGCACCCGCCGGTCGGCGCGCCGGGTGGGAATGAGGGAGAGGTATTCCTTGAGCGCCAGGAAGGAGACCAGGGCGAAGAAGCCGATCGAAAGCGAACGATCGATGGCGATGGCCACCCCGAAGACGCCGACCATGATCCACCACGAGCGTACCCGCTGTCGCAGCTCGTGGTACGTCCCCGCCGGGCCCTTCCGCTCCAGCCACCAGGAGGCCACGCTGGCCACCACCAGCAGCGCCAGGACCCCACCCAGCACCAGGCGGACCTGTGGGGTGAGGCCGGGACCGGTCACGGCGTCACCGCCAACGCCCGACGGGCCCGAGTGACGATGGTGACACCCCCCAGGAGCACGACCAGACCGAGGAGAATGGCGCTCCACGTACCCGGGCTGACGCCCAGGCCGAGGAGTAGCGCCAGCAGGCCGAACCAGCCGGCCCGGTCGCTTTTCCCCATGGGCCCGTCATAGCGGCGGGCGGCGCCGATCTGGATTGCCACCACACCGGTCATTTCTCCGATGATCGCGAGCACCACCGCGGCCACGACCACCCCGGGCTCCAGCCCCGGCACCAGGGCGAAGGGGAGGTAGAGTGCCGCGTCGGCGGTCACGTCGCCCAGCTCGTTCAGGAGCGCGCCCAACCGGCTCCGCTGACCGTGCTCCCGGGCCAGCATCCCGTCGATCGCATTCAGGGCCATGCGGGCCAGGAGCACCGGCGGCAGGAGGAGCAGGAGCCGGGGGGAGTCCGGCCAGCGCGCGATCACGGCGCCGGTGACGATCGAAAGGACCGCGGCCCCCACCGTCACCTGGTTGGCGGTGATCCCCCCGGCCGCGAGGTCCCGCACCAGGGGGCGGAGCAGGCGCTGGAATCGGGGCTTGAGGTCGTAGATCGAGGCCATCTCAGTGGGGACTCACTGGCGGATGCGCCTCGAGAAATCGGCCGAGTCGACCGCCGCCCGGGCCCGGTCATTGATACGGAAACGCTGACGCGCCTGGGCGAGCGAGAGGGTCGAGTCGATGAGGCCGAGCCGGTATGCCACCTCGTCGCTGTAGCCGGGGAGAATGACCCGCCAGCTCGACGGCACCCGCCCGGGCACGATCCGATTGATGTGTCGCACCAGGTTGAGGGTGCAGTTGTTGGTGGCGGTGTTGTAGAACTCCGGCCGCCGGTGGAGCTGGTTGGCCCGTTCCAGCATGTCGGTGAGCATGGCGCGGGCTGCCGTTCGACCGGCCCGGATCGGGTACAGGAACACGTCGGTGCCATCGTACACCGCCCGCCGGCCGATCATGTCCTGTTCGTCGCCGATCAGGTAAATCAGCTCGAAGCGGCGAAGGAGTCCCTTGAAGACGCCGTAGCGTTCGCCGGTCTCCCGGCGCGCCTCGATCGAAATGGCGAGATAGCGGCCGTCATCGAAACCGAAACTGACGAAGGCGTGGGCCGGACCCCGCCAGGCCGCCGAGAATGGCACCAGGACGTACCACACGGTGGCGACCTGGTCGAGCCGGTAGGTCCGGTTTTCCCAGGCGGGCTGGTACGTAGTCGCGCCGGTCCAGCGGAAATTGCGGACGCCGTGGATCAGGGCTTCGTCTCCCCCGATCTCCACCCACGGGAGCACCGACTGGTCGGTGCTCCAGCGCCGATCCTGCGAGGGGGAGAGGACGCCCCAGTAGACCAGGCCGGCCAGGGCCGCGGCCGCGAGGAGGAGGAGCGTCAGGTTGCGCCTCACCGGTCGAGGGTCTTCACCGGGCGGGGGAGCTCAGGACCGGAGTGAAGACCACGTCCACGGCGTAGCCCTCGGCCGCGAACAGCGCGGTCAACAGCGTCCGGGCGCCCTGCTCGGCGTGCTCCACCACCCCCATGTCGCCCGCGGCCGCCCGCAACTGATCGCGCGCCAGCCCGAAGATCTCGTCACGGTCCTCGGGGCGGAACCAGTTCCACAGACCCCGGCTCTCGTCGTAGGTCTTGAGGCTGACGATGTCCACCCCGATCAATCGGGCATGGGAGACGCTGAGCCGGATCCGCCGCGCCGTTTCGTCGATCTCGATCGTCGCCCCATGCTGGAGATCGATCCCCACCAGCGCCTTCCCGGTCACCACCACCAGCGACTTCTTGGTGCTCCCGAGGCGGGTATCCCGGTAGACCACGATGTCACGGAGCCCGGCTTCGCTGGTCACCAGTTTGCCGACCGACTCGAGACGGGCCAGGACCACGTCGTGGGTGACGGTGGTGCGATGAGCCAGCGGGCTCCGCCAGCCGGCGCCGGTCCCGCGGAGCGCGTAGATGCCCAGCACCACCACGGTGCCCGCCAGCGCCAGGGTGCGCCAGCCGAGGGTGAGGCCGCCCGCCCCGGTGCGATCGCTCAGGACGCCTCCCGGGTCAACCGGTGGGAAGCCGCGTCAGGAGCGCCGACAGCGCGGCCCGAAGCTCGGCGGCCTCCCGGTGGGACGGCGTCAGCCGCTGCTCGGCGATATCGAGAGCCAGCCCGTGGCAGATCTCGGTGGCGCGGCGGAGCCGAAAACGCTCGCGGAAGGCCTGGTACTCGCCGGGACTCGCGGCGGTGAGCACCCCCCAGAGGCGGAACCGGATGTCGTCCACCGCGCTCTTGAGGTCCTCCACCCGTTCGGGGCTGAGGGCGCCGGTTCCCAGTTGCTCGTCGATGGTGCGGAGCGAGGAGCGGAGCGTCACCACCGCGGGGAGCGGGGATAATGGCTCAGGCATCGGACGGGCCCTCGGGGTTCGGGGGTCGATCGCCAGGGGCCAGCAGGTCCAGGACCAGTTGCCTGAGCCGGCGATCGTTCATCATGAACGTGTGACTGATCGGCAGGAGCCGGGGCTCGTCGGCCGGCGACACCAGGGTTTCCGACACCGCCACCAGCCCGTCGTTGGGCTCCCCACCGAAGGGGCCCGGCAGACGCCGCCATCCCATCGTGCCCGCGATCACGGTGTACGGTACCGCCGGCGCCGGGATCCGGGCGTAGGCGGATGGGGTGGCCAGCAGATGGCCGCAGCTTCTGGCGAACACCCGGAATGGCAGCCAGCGGTTGGCTCGCACCGCCAGCCGGGGTGGCTGGTTGGGGGTGCCCAGCATGATCAGCCGGTGGACCTTGAGCTCGGCCGCGTCGATCAGGGCGTGCCGGAGCAGGAGCCCGCCCAGCGAATGCCCGATGAGCGCCACCGGGTCGGCTTCGCGGGCCATCGCGCGCAGCTCGCTCGCCAGCCGCAGGCGGATCCGGTCGTAGTGCTCCGCGAAGGCGTAGTACCCGAAGAAGCGGGTGTCGTGCCCGGCCCGGCGCAGGGTCCGCGCGAGGCCCTGGAGGCTCAGCGGGGTGCGGCCCAGTCCATGGACCAGGAGGACGCGCATTTACTCGGTCGCGATGAGGACCCGGCCGGCCGGGTCCACTTCCTTGAGCAGATGGATGATGGCGTCGATCGTGGGCTCGGTGGTGTGATACCGCCGACCGTCCTTGAACAGCGCGGTCACCGCCCGGGTGTGCAGCTGCTGCACCGCCCTGAGGGAATCGGGGGCCGAGCGGATCAGGGCCGTCATGCGGTCCCAGCTGATGGTGCTGTCGATCGGCGCGGGGAGCGCCGGGGTCGCGACCGGATCGGGTACGGTCGCGGCCGAGTCGAGGGGTCGGTCGCCGCGGGACTCCTCCGACTTGCGTTCACAGCCCGCAAGCAGGACCAGGAGCAGAAGCGCTCGGCGCATAGTTAGGTCGGGTGGTGTTGGGCGAAAGATAACGGAGCCCCCCGGGGGACGATCAGACTGCAGCAGGTGACCGCTCCCTCCGCCTTGGCCAGCTCCGAAAGATCCACCGGGACCACCCGAAGGCCGAGACCCGTGAGCCGCCGGCGGGTGCGGGGGTAGGCCACGTCCTGGACCAGGGTGTCCCCCACCCGCAGCACGTTCGCCGCATGCGGCTCCTCCGGATCCACCGGGATCACGGTGAAGCCGGGGAATGACCCCGGATCCACCCACGCCGGGTTGAGGAGCAGGAGCCCGGGTGCCGCCTCCGTCGCCGCGCTCTTCAGGTGAAGGCAGCCGGTGACCGGGACCCCGACCACCGTGTATCCGGCGTCGGCCAGCACCGCCCCGAGCGCCGCCACCCCCGCCGGGCTGGTCCGGGTGGTCTGGCCCACGAACACCGTTCGACCCGCCCGAAGGACATCACCGCCATCGAGGGTGGCCGGCTCCTCGATCCGGCACAGTCGCCGCTCCCGGCCGAGTCGTTCGGCCACCGGCGCGGTTTCTCCCCGGCGGGAGGCCGCCCCGGGCCGGGCGATTACCGCCAGTTCGTCGAAGACCACCGCCGTGTCCTCGATGAACACCGCGTCCGCCTGGCTGGGGTCGGCGGGGATGTGCTCCACCTGACACCCGAGGCCCGCGAGCGCCTCCGCGTAGGCCTGGTGCTGCGCCACGGCGCGGGCATGATCGATCGGGGCGCGCGCCAGGTGGGTAAGCTCGCAGCGGGTGATGGCCGGGGTAACGTCGCGGATCAGCGCGAGGGGGGCCGCGGTGGTCACGGGAGGTGCTCGTCCACCAGCCGCTTGGTGTAATACACCGCGATCGCGGTCCCGAGGATGCTGCAGAAGTAGCCGGTCATCACGCCGGCCAGGTTCCCCAGCCACCACCCCGCCGCCCCACCAAGGCTGCCGGCAACGGCCGAGATGAGCCATTTCATGGGGAAGACTCCCCCCGGGTCGCGGCGAGATCCATCGGTTTGATGTAGCGCACCGTCTCCGGCCGAAACCCCAGCCGCCGGTAGACTTCGGCGGCCCGCTCGTTGGTGGCGAACACGTTGAGGGTGACGCTGGCGTATCCCCGCTGGCGAGCCCATGACTCGGCGGCATCGATCAGCCGGCGGGCCAGGCCCCGTCCCCGGGCGTCGGGGCGAACCACCAGCGCCTCGATGTGGGCATGGGGCTGCCCGGTGAAGTAGTCCTGCCGGGTGGTGGTGAAGATGAATCCGCTGATCGCCCCGTCCGGCTCCTGGGCCACGATGATCGAGGTCGCCGCGTCACCCCGGGTGAGCGCATCGAGAAGGATCCGGGTGTCGGCGCCGGCAACCTGTGCGGCGGTGCGCCAGGAGGGAAGGGGGAAGTCGGCCAACTGGGGCAGGAGCGCGAGCACGGCAGGCTCGTCGCCCGGCCCCGCGGGACGCAACACCGTCATCGGGCGGTCCCGCCCCGCTCCTCGATTCGGCGGAGATGGTGAGCGGTGTGATAGACCGTGAATGCCAGCATCTCCCGCACCGACAGTGGGCCCAGGACCGGGTGGGGCAGCTGGTGCCGGTCGAGGGCGGGCTCGGACCACCGGGACATCGCGTTGGTGAGTTCCACCGTCACCGCGGTCCACGCCTCGATGATGGCACGGCGGCGGTCGCCGCCGTGACCCGCGGCCGGCTCCGGGGTGGGCGCGAACCGTCCGGCGTTGGCGCCTCCCGCCAGCTTCTCGCGATACAGCTCCCGGATCTGTCCGAAGCTCCGGGACGGCCCGGTCCGGCCGCCGAAGCGCAGCCGGATGACAAACTGGGGCAGCTTGAGGGCGGTGACCAGTGGGGCGCTGGACTTCCGGAGATGCCGCACATGCTCGGCGGGGCTCCAGGCGGTCCCCTGGGGCGCGAAAAAGGTCGCGTCGCTCAGCGGCGCCAGGAAGGCGATGCCCTCGCTCACCAGCCGGGTGAGCGCCTGGGCCAGCTCCGGACGGGAGCCTGGTTCGCCAGTGTCGAAGGTCATGGTGCGAGGAACCGGGTCAGGGCCTGACGGGCCTGGGCCCGGATGGCGCTGTGGGTCGGTGGGGCCCAGCCCAGCAGCACGCCCTTGAGGCCGAGCGCCTGGCGAGCCCAGCGATAGAGGTCGAACCGATCCTGATGGCGCCGGATCAGGCCGTCGGCGAATTCGAATCGGGCCTCGATGACATTGTGAACCGGGCGGCCGGTTCCGGAGAAGGTGTACCACGCCTCCCAGTGGGCCGAGCCGGTGGCGCCGTCCGCCTGGAGGCGGGCGTAGGTCAGGCGGAGATCGGTCCCGCGCTCGCAGAGCATCCGCCACATCCCGGTGACCTCGGGTCCCCGAAGCAGGGGAAAGACCGGGTCGCTGAACTCCGCGTCCGGGCGGTAGCAGCCGGCCATGGTCCGGTGGTCGCGACGGGCAAAGGCGGCGTAGAACCGCTCGATGACCTCGGTGTGGGCCTCCGTCGGGTCGTGGGTCATTCCCGCGGTCAGGTCACCCCGTGCCGGATGGCTTCCAGCACCTTCTCGGCAAAGAGATCGACCTCCTGCGTGGTGGTGTACACGTTGGGGGTCACCCGCACGCCGTTGAACTCCGCGTGGGTGATCGCCGTGGCGACGATGCGATGCTTGTCGAACAGCCAGGGCACCAGGTCGTTGGGCATGAGTCCGTCGATGTGCAGCAGGCCGATACCGCCGCCGAAGGGCGAATCGAGCGGCGTGAGGATCCTGACCCGATCGCTCTCCTGCTGCAGCCGCTTGGCCCATCGGTCCCGCAGGTAACGCAACCGGGCGATCTTTCGCTCGGCCCCGATCGCGTTGTGGAAAGCCAGCGCCACGCTGATGGCGTTGTGGTTGGCCGCGGGGTGGGTGCCGATCTCCTCGTACTTGCGGATGTTCTCGTCCATGGTGGTGGGCGCGGCCATGAGGGGCCAGAGCCGCTTCTGCCGGTTCTTCCGCACGTAGAGGAACCCGGTCCCGATCGGCGCCAGCAGCCACTTGTGGAGGCTGGTGCCGTAGTAGTCGCACTCGAGCTCATCGCGGGTGAACGGGAAGTGGGCATAGGCGTGGGCCCCATCCACGAATACCTCGATCCCCCTGGGGCGGGCCCACCGGACCAGTTCTCGCACCGGCATGATGTGGCCGGAGAGGTTGGTGATGTGGGTGACCTCGATGACCCGGGTGCGGGGCGTGACCGCCGCCTTGAACTGCTCCAGCAGGTAGTCCTGCGAGGGAGGCGGGAGTCGGAAGCTGATCTGCTTGAGGACAATGCCGTCGCGCCGGACCCGCTGATCCCAGGCGGTGAGCATCCGGCCGTAGTTCTGGTTGGTGACGAGCACCTCGTCGCCCCGCTGCAGGTCGAGACCGAAGATCATGGTCTCGTTGGCTTCGGAGGCGTTGCGGGTGATGGCCATCTCCTCCGGGTCGCATCCGAAACTCCGGGCCAGCTCCCGGCGGACGCTCTCGACCCGGGGCTCCAGCGTCTGCCACATGTGAATCACCGGCAGCTCATTGGAGAATTTGAGGTCCCGGATCATCTGCTCCAGCACGTGGCTGGGGGTGGGGCTGCAGCCGCCGTTATTGAGGTTGACCAGGGTCCGGTCGCAGTCGAAGGCCCGCTGGATTTCGGCCCAGTAGTCTTCGTCGTCCGGTGCGCCCGGGCCGGTGGGAAGCGCGATGACCCGCCTGAGGGCGTCCGGCCGCAGGGACGGCAAGAGTGCCGCTCCGGCCAACGCCCCGACAAACGCCCGGCGACTCGACATGTAAGCCTCGGTCAGAAAAGGACTTTGATAATGTAGGCGGCCGCGCCCCTACCGCCAGACCATGCCTTCCTCTATCCTTGTGCCCGGCGCAGGGCAGGAAACCCCCATTTGGGCATCGGTACCATGGCAATCATCGCCAGTGAAATGCGGAAGGGCATGACGCTGTTGTTCGAGGGAGAGCCGGTCCGGGTTCTCGACTTCCACCATCACACGCCGGGCAACCTGCGCGCGATGGTCCAGGCCAAGCTCCGCAAGCTGCGGACGGGTACCCAGTTCGAGCACCGGTTCCGGTCTACCGACACGGTCGAGGTGGCGGACCTGGAGACCCATACGCTGGAGTTCCTCTACGCCGGCGGCGACAGCTACCACTTCATGAACACCGAGAATTTCGATCAGCTGGAGATGAGCGAAGACGACCTCGGCGATTCGGCCAAGTGGGTGGCTCCCGGCATGAAGATCATCGCCGAATTCTTCAACGGCCGGCCGATCGGCATCCAGCTGCCTAACGCGATGACCTTCGAGGTGGTGGAGACTAACCCGGTCATGAAGACCGCCACCAAGACCTCATCGTTCAAGCCCGCCAAGCTGGACAACGGGGTGATGATCAACGTTCCCGAGTTCATCCAGACCGGGGAAAAGGTCCGGGTGAACCCCACCACGGGCGACTATATCGACCGGGCCAAGTAGGCCGATTCGGACCTGCACCGCCGGGCCGTCCCTCCAGGGGCGGCCCGGTGTTTCGTTCTGGGGTCTTCCCCCCCCCGGTCCCGCCCGACTGGCTGGCCCAATCCCCTCAGGTACCGTTAGTTTGAAGGTGACTCCCCCCCTGAGCCGAGTGGCCGACCTCACCACCGCCTCGCCCGAACAGGAACGCGCGGTACTGCCGCGTGATGTGGCGGTCTTCCTGCCGCTGCTCGGCATTGCGCTGCACAAGATTACCACGTATCCCGAGAAGCACCCGCTGCTCGGGAACGCCATCGACGCGGTGTCCGGCCACCTGCGCGCGGTGGTGGTCAACCGCCCCTTCCTGCTCATCGGTATCGCCCGGACCCAACTCCTGGTGGAGGGTCTCGCGACCGATCCGGACAACCCGGTGCTGCGGGAACTGTCCCAGAAACTGCACCGCCACCAGATCGGCGCAATCAAGTTCACCCCCGGCGTCACCCCGGCTGAGCTGACCGATATGCTGAAGCTCCTGGGCGGAGATCCCCGGACCGCTCCGGTCGGAGCCAGGCTGGAGGAGCTGGAAGAGCGCTGGGAGCATATCCGGCTCTTCCCGCCAGCGTATGACCGGATCGAGCTCACGGCCGATGGTGACCAGCATCTCGGCGAACAGGCCACCAAGCGTGCGGCTCACGATTCGGTGGTGGGGCGACTGTGGATGGGGCTGGCGGCGGCGGCCATCGCGAAGGAAGGGGCCCCCGAGCTCCATACCGATCCGCGGACCATCGCCAAGGCTCTCAACGAACAGCTCCGCGACGGCGAACAGGCCAAGCGGGTGGTGAGCATTCTCCTCGGCCTCTCCCGGGAACTCCGACTCTCCCATGGGGGCGAAGCGGTGATGCTCAAGGAGCGGCTCTCGACGCTGCTCAACCACATCACGCCCGACACCCTCAAGGAGCTGGCCACCCTGGGCGCCGACCTGGCCCAGCGGCGCAAGCTGGTGGTGGATGCCGCCATGGTGCTGCCCGCCGGGGCGGTACTCACCCTGCTCCGCTCGGTTTCCGACGCGAGCGAACAGGCCATCCCCCACGCCATGATCCGGCTCCTCACCAAGATGGCGTTTCAGGCGGAGAAGGGGGCGCCGTCGATCCGGGAGGAGGCGGATCTCGCGCTGCGGGAAGGGGTACGACAGCTGGTGGACCGCTGGAGCCTGGCGGATCCTAATCCCGCCGCCTATGGGCGGGTGCTGGAACGACTCTCCCGACATCCCACGACCGGAGGTACGCCGGCGGCCGACGCCCAGCCGGCGGAGGCCATCCGGCTGGTGCAGATCTCGCTCGAGACCGACACGGTGGGGGAAGCGGTCTGGGCCGCGCTCGAGGAGCTGGTCCGCGAGGGGCGGGCCGCCGAGGTGGTGCGGATGGTGGAGGATCCGGCGGTGGCGGACGATATCGCCGAGCACTACTGGAACAAGCTCGCCACGCCCAACAACATGCGGATCCTGCTCAGCAACGAGCCGCGCGATACCGAGGTGGTCGAGCTCCTGCTCGAACGCATGGGCATGACCGCGGCGGAGCCGATGCTGGAGAGCCTGGAAGTGGCCGACAACCGCACTATCCGGCGGCGGCTGCTCACCCGGCTCGGCAAATTGGGTCCGTCGATCGCGCCGATGCTGATCGAGCGGTTGCCCGGGGCGCCCTGGTATGTGCAGCGCAACCTGCTGGCGCTGCTCGGCTCTCTGCCCGAAATCCCGGCCGATTTCCCGGTGGCCGAGTACGCCGCGGCCGAGGATCCCCGGGTGCGGCGGGAGGCGATCAAGCTGCTGCTGCGGCTCCAGGGGCATCGGGACGAGGCCATTATCGCCGCGGTGGGCGACGATGACGATGCCAACGTCCGGCTGGGGTTGAGCGCCGCGCTCGAGGGGTGTCCTCCGGCGGCGCTGGGCCGGGTACGCATGCTGCTCAACGACCGGAAGCTCTCGGTGGAGCTCCGGGTCATGGCCATCCGGGTGATCGGCACGGTCCGGACCGCCGCGACCCGCGACTGGCTGGTCAATCAGGCACTGACCCAACCCAACTGGTTCAAGAAGCGGAAGCTCATGCCCAAGAGCCACGAGCTGCTGGCGGTGATCGGCTGTCTGGCGCGCTCGTTCCGCCAGGACCCGACCGCGCAGCTTGCCCTTCGGCTGGCCTGGGAGAGCAACGACCCGGATATCCGGACGGCCGCGACCGGCGTGATCGAGGATCAATGAGCGATCCGATCCGTTTCCTCACCTCCCTGGGTCAGGCCCTCTCCGCCACCAACCTGTACCGGGCCGGCCACCCGGCGCGGGAAAAGGCGCTGGATCACGCCTATCAGCAGCTGGATGCCCTCCAGAAGCTCGATCCCGGTCCCAGCTTCACTTTCCTGGAGGAGGAGGTTCTCTACCGACAACAGGCCCTCCGCGACTTCAAGGCCTGGGACTGGGCCAAGCGTCTCGCGAAGGCGGGGGTCCAGCGGGTGGAGTTCGACCAGGAGGTGTCGCGCGACGACCTGGCGGAGTTCCTCAACGACGTCCAGAAACGGGTCACCTCGGGCGAGATCGACACCAGCGAAGCGCGGCAGATGCGCCGTCCCTCGATCCGGTTCGGCATGGTGAGCATCCGGGGCGCGACCGCCGACGTAGCGGTGGAGGTGGCGGAGTCGATCAGCGTGCCCTACACCCTGGATGACGAGATCGAAACGGTGGGCTGGATTCATGGCGAGGTCGAGACCGCCGACGCCCTGCCGTTGGCCGAGGCCAATGCCGTGGTGCGGTCGCTCTCGTTGGCCATGCACAGCCAGAGCCGGATGATGATGCCGCTGCTGGCGCTCAAGAACTACGACCAGTATACCACCACCCACGCGACCAACGTGTCGGTGCTGTCGATGGCCCTGGCGGAGTTCATCGGGCTGGGACCCCGGGACGTCCGGGAGTTCGGCATCGCGGGGTTGCTGCACGACCTGGGCAAGGTCCGGGTGCCGAAGGAGATCCTGGTGAAGCCGGGTGCGCTGACCGAGTCGGAGCTGGCGGCCCTCCGGCGCCACCCGATCGACGGGGCCCGGCTCATCATCGCGCGAGAGCAGAAACTCGACCTGGCCGCGACGGTGGCCTACGAACATCACATCATGATCAACGGGCATGGCTACCCCCGCTTCCGGTATGCCCGCGACACCCACTTCGCCAGCAAGCTGGTGCATGTGTGTGACGTGTTCGACGCGCTCTGCACCGCCCGGCCGTATCGGGAGGCGTGGGCCGCGGAGATGGCGCTGGCGTACATCGAGGAGCGGGCCGGGGTGGATTTCGAAGCCAGCCTGGCGGAGGCGTTCACCGGCATGATGCGCCTGTGGGCAAACCAGCGGATCGTGATGCCCGATGGCGACACAGCTCTTACCTGAGCGGCTCCAGGCCCGCCCGAGGCCGCTGGGCGCCTCCGCCGGCACCCCCGCCGCGTACTGGGGTCCGCTGCTGGTCCTGACCGCCGCCTGCGGTCTCAGCACCTACGTGGGGGCCCGGATCCTGGGGTCCCCGGTGATCACCCCCCTCATTCCTTCCATCGGTGTCTCCATCGCCGGGCTCCTGCTCCTGGGGGCTCGGTACTGGCCCGGGGTCGCGCTGGGCTCGGTCCTCGGTCTGTTGGCGCTGCGGGACGAAACCGTGATGCTCGGGGGACTCTCGACGACCCTCACGGCGCTGGTGCCCGCCCTGATCCTGCCACGACTGGGCTGGAGCGACTACCGCTTCGAGCGGCTCCGCGAGGTTCTCACCTACCTCCTGGTTGCAGGGCTGCTGGCGCCGCTGGTGACGGCCCTGCTCATCGGAGGAAACCGGTTCCTGGCCGAGGACCCCAACTGGTGGACCCTCGCGAAAGCGCTCTACCTCGGGGGGGTCGTCAGTGCGCTGTTGCTGGGCCCGCTGGTGGTCTCCTGGCTCGGACCCAGTCCCACCATCCGCCCCAACGCCCGGGTATACGAGTACCTCGCGATGGCCGGCGGGCTGGTCCTGGCGGCGACCCTGACCCACCGGGCCCAGCCGCTCTACGTCATCACGATCTTCCCGCTGCTGGCGTGGGCGGCGCTCCGCACCGGCTCCCGGGGGGCGGCCCTGATGTCGTTCGCCATCTTCGGGATCTGCACCTGGGCGGTGCAGGACCAGCTCAGTGCCGGATTCTTCAGCCTGGATCACCGGGTGTACCTGGGCATCCTCAGCCTCGCCCAGGGAACCACCAGCCTGCTGCTGGCGGCCAGCGTCGTCGAACGCCGGCGGGCCAACCGGGACGAGCGCCAGGTGGAGGATGCCTACCGCACGCTGGTGGCTTCCGCCCCGTTCGCGGTGATGGGTGTGGACCGCGAGGGCCGGGTTACCGTGTGGAGCAGCGCCGCCGAGCGGATGTTCGGCTGGAGCGCGCGGGAGGTGATCGGCCGGCCGCTCCCGACCATCCCCGAGAGCCGGCGCTCGGAGTTCCAGCGGCGGGTGGCTCACCAGGCCGAGTCGGTCACCGAGTTCGAAACGGTCCGTCGGCGACGGGACGGGGGCGAGATCGAGGTGTCGCTCACCACCTGGCCGCTGCACGATACCGAGGGGCGCCTCACCGGCGTGATGGAAGCCCATCAGGACATCACCGAACGGAAGCGGGCCGAGCGGCTGCAGCAGGCCACCTACCGGGTGTCCGAGGCGGCGCTGGCGGCTCTCGACCTGCAGCAGCTCTACGCCGCGATCCACCAGATCGTAGCCGGGCTGATGCCGGCGCGGAACCTCAGCATCGCGCTGTACGATGCCGAGACCGATCGACTCAGCTTCCCCTACTGGTCGGACGAGCGGGGGCTCCAACCCGAGACCCGCCGCGCGGGGCGGGGGCACACCGAATACGTCATCCGCCACGGCCGGGCCCTGCGCGACCTCTCCGGCGCGATGCGGGCCCTGGCCCTCGCCGGCGACATCGACCCGATCAGCACCGAGGCGACCGACTGGCTGGGGGTCCCGCTCAAGGCCCGGGGACGCACCATCGGTGTGCTGGCGGTCCAGAGCTACGAGACCGGGGCCCGCTACACCGACCGGGAACAGGCGATCCTGGAATTCGTCTCGATTCAGGTGGGCATGGCGATCGAGCGCAAGCGGGCGGAGGACGCGGTGCGTGCGTCGGAACGCGAGCTGCGGGCGCTCTTCGCCGCCATGCGGGACGTAATCGCGGTGCTGGACCAGGACGGTACCTACCTCCGCATTGCCCCGACCAGCCCCGAGCTGCTGCCGGCGCCGGAGGCGGAGCTGATCGGGCGGCGTCTGGCGGACGTCCTGCCGCCCGCGACCGCCGAGCGGTTCCTGGGGCTGGTGCGGAGCACCCTGGCGAGCGGCACCCCCTCGACGATCGAGTATCCCCTCACGATCCAGGGCCAGGAGGTGTGGTTCAGCGCGGTCGTGTCGCCCCTGGAAGACCGTACCGTGCTCTGGGTGGCCCGCAGCATCACTACTCAGAAGCAGACCGAGGAGGCCCTCCGCCGGAGCGAGGAACAGCTGCGCCACGCGGTGAAGATGGAGGCGGTGGGACGGCTGGCCGGCGGTGTGGCGCATGACTTCAACAACCTGCTGACCTCGGTGCTGGGGCACGCCGACCTGGCCATCAAACGGGTGCCCTCGAGCGATCCGGTGCACGACGACCTGGTGGAGATCATGTCGGCGGGGTCACGGGCCGCCGCGCTCACCCGGCAGCTGCTGGCCTTCAGCCGCAAGCAGGTCCTCGAGCCGCGGGTGGTGGACCTCAACACCACGGTCGAGACCATCGTGCGGATGCTCCGCCGGACGATCGGGGAAGACATCGAGCTGAAGGTCGAGCTGGCGTCCGACCTGGGCCTGGTCCGGGCCGACCCGGTGCAGATGGAACAGGTGATCCTCAATCTGGCGGTGAACGCCCGCGACGCGATGCCGCTGGGCGGTCAGCTCCTGATCGAGACCAGCAACCAGGAGCTCACCACCGGCTCGATCGTGCGGGTCCGGGTGACCGACAACGGGGTCGGCATGACGGACGAGGTGCAGGCCCACATCTTCGAGCCCTTCTTCACGACCAAGGAGATGGGCAAGGGCACCGGGCTCGGGCTCGCCACCGCCTACGGCATCGTCAAGCAGAGTGGCGGGAGCATCATGGTGCAGAGCGCGCCCGGCCAGGGCAGCAGCTTCCTGGTGGACCTGCCCCGGGTGCGGGGAGAGGTCGCCGAAGATGAGCGACGGCCGGCGCCGCTCCCGGGCGGGGGGACAGAGACGATCCTGCTGGTCGAAGATGAGGATGCGGTCCGGAACCTGATCCGCCGGGTGCTGGAGTTGCACGGATACAAGGTGCTGACGGCGGCCAACGCCGAGGCGGCCCTGGAGGTGTCGCGGCTCCACGGCGGGCCGCTCCATCTGTTGCTCACCGACGTGGTCATGCCGGGTCTGAGCGGCCCCCGGCTGGCGGAACGGCTCCTCATGGAGCGGCCCGCGGTCCGGATCATCCTGATGTCGGGGTATGCGGCGACCACGCTGGAACAGAAGATCCTGCTCGACCCGGCCTCATCGTTCCTGCAGAAGCCATTCACCTCGGAGCTGCTGATGCGGCGGGTCCGCGAGGTGCTGGACCAGGTGCGTCACTGATCCGGCGTTCCCCGCGCCTCCCGCACCAGGGTCGGCGGCTCCCCCCCCGACCAGACGATGCGGAACCGGTCCCCATTCTGAATCAGGACCTGCCCCCGGCCCGATAACCGCCCGCTCGGATTGTGCTCCAGATCGAAGACCTCGATCTCGATGCGATAGTTGTGAATGCCGGCCCCGAACCGGTCGACCGAGAGCGAGCGGGGGAATCGCAGATTCGAGAGCTGGCCTACCCGCTGTCCGTCGAGCCAGAGCACCGCTTCGGCCCCCAGTCGCCGGGCCAGGTCCTCGGTCGTCACTTCAAACGCGACCCGATCGGGCTCCCCGCTGACCGGGCCCACCTCGACCCCGGTCTCCCCTCGGCCATACACCACCATGGGCCGCGGGCCGGAGATGCACATGAGGATGCGGGCGGCCCGCTGGGCGCCGGTGGGGTGCTCGGCATCGAACCGGAAGGGTCCTATCCGGGCGAAGAAGCGGAGCGCGGCCTCGGTGGCGTTGCGGGCCTCCTGTCCCGGGAGTGCGGCGGCGTAACAGTCGGCCTCGAGCTCCTGGGCCCGGAAGATCGATTCCCGGGTGGTGTCGGCCAGGTCGGCCAGACCGGCGCGGGTGTGGTGGAACTGGATGTGGCCGTACTCGTGGGCCAGGAAGAAGCGGGTGATGAGCGGGCCGTAGCGATGGGCCATCACCGGGTTGTAGAAGATCACCGGCGGGGTGGCATCGACCGCGGCAACCGCGATGTCCCGGATGCTGTCGCTTTCGACCTCTGCCACCCCGGGAATGAGGTGGAGCCCCTGGGCCAGGAGCGGCGTGGGGAGGGAGAGTGCCAGGAGGAGGGCGAGGCGCATCAGTCAATGTTGGGGACCGGGGGACAGGCGGCAAGGCGGGCAGGCGGGCAGGCGGGCAGGCGGGCAGTGGTTCCATACGAAACAACCCTCCGGTATGGCTCGGAGGGCTCTCCTTCTGGCCGCTTTGCCGCCTGGCCGCCTACTTCGGCATGCAGCTCAAAATCTTCGCCGCCCGGGTGGTCCCGGTGGGGTGCTCGGCGTCGAAGCTCCGGTCGCCCAGGCGGGAGAAGAACCGCACCGCCGCCAGCGCGCCGTCGCGCCCCGCCGGACCCAGCCGGCGGGCGGCCAGGCAGTCGGCCTCGAGCTCCTTCTGCTGCAGCAGGCGGTCCCGCTGGCTCGGATCCGAGCGAAGGGCACCGGAGCGGGTGTGCTTGAGCGCGATATGGGCGTGCTCGTGCGCCATGAAGAAGATGGCCAGGTCGGGACCGAACTGCCGCATCAGGCTCGGGTTGTAGTAGATCACCGGATGCGCCGAGTCATAGACCGCCACCGCGACGTCGCGGAGAGACAGGTCGGCGATTTCGCGCACCTGGGCGGTCGCCGGGGCAGGGGCAGGCACTGGACGCCCGGCGATCATCACCGCCGTGAGTCCGGTTCCCACCATGCCCAGCAGCCTGGTCACCATTGCGCCACCCTCCCAAGGTCCCGCCGTGACTTGCCATCCTGCCGCAAACTGAAGCCCCCGCGTCCATTCCTGAGCGCGGGGGCTGTGAGCAACGGAATCGTGCCGTAGCCTTACCGCGGTCGTTCGGGGTTGAAACCGAGCCCCCGGCCGTTGAGCCGGATTCGGGGTTCAGGTTGTGATTCAGTACACCAGTCATGCGATCCGTCGTTCAGTCGGTTCAAGAGAGGTACGCACCCGCTCCCCCCTGCTTCTCATATCGTCCGGCGTACCACCGGGCTTGAGTGTCCCTGGTTCTCGAACGCGGCGGGCCCTCTCGCGGTTCCTCGCCTCGCCGCTTTCCTAAAGCATCAGCCGTGCCATTTGACCTGCTGGGCCCTGGGTTTAGTGTTCCTCCGACCGCCAGGGGTATCCTCTGAGGCTGCGGCAAACCCGGCCGCGACCCGCCACGAGGATTGAGACAGTCCCTTGGAACCTGATCCGGCTGATACCGGCGAAGGGAGCGCGGCATCCGGCTCCTTTCGCCCTGTTTCCGAGAGGAGTTGTCCCCATGGCCGCGCTCCCCCACCCCCTCCCCCCCATCGACAGCCAGGCCGCCTTCCCTGGTTCGGCCAAGGTGTACCTGGAGGGCCCCCGGGGGATCCGGGTTCCGATGCGGCAAATTGCCCTGTCAGGCGGAGAGCCCCCTGTCCGAGTCTACGACACCAGCGGACCGGCCGGCTGGGACGTCCGGCACGGTCTCCCGGCCCTCCGTACCCCCTGGATACTGGAACGGGATCTGGAGCGGCTGTCCGGCCGCGAGACGGACCTCACCCCCGGGCTCATTCCCCAGACGCTCCGCCGGCCCGCCTACCGTGGCCGCGGCGCCGTCACCCAGCTCTACTATGCCCGCCGGGGCGAGGTCACCCCGGAGATGGAGTTCGTGGCGCTCCGGGCAGGGCTGAGTCCCGAGCTGGTACGGTGCGAGGTGGCGCGGGGG